>CAZHDW010000004.1:0-126571 GCA_964531265.1 uncultured Ruminococcus sp. | reverse complement strand
AAATTATAATATGGGTGCTACATCGGCCAGTATGCGTGTGAATTTTTTCCACTTCCGGAGCATATATAAAGTAATGATATTGGCGTTTTTGGGCTTGATTATAAAAAAATAGGGTGAACACTGTTCTCAGCATTCACCCCTGATTTTTTATCCATTCAAAATATCCCTTGTCAGCTCATCATCGCCCGTAAGTGCCGCAAGCAAAATATTATATATTCGTTGTGGGTCCTTGTGGAAATTCTTCTTAACTACCCTTGCCTGGTACAGATCGGGAACATAGACCGAAAGGTTCATCAGCTCCATTTCACCGCCGGAAATATGGCAGGTGACGCTGTAGCCGTTGTCCAGACGCTGCGTGGTGACTGCATTCTCACGCTCCATTTTTGCATTAGAGAGCATCGTCATGGCCGCTTCAACCGCCTTATCACGCACGGAAAGTGGAAGAAGCATGTCAAGGCTGTCGGCAACGCTCTTTCCCTGCGGCTCAAGCACATAAGTTCCATCCTCTTCACGGCGAATATTGCCGAGTGCCTCAAGTGCGGAAAGTGCATCGTTAGCCTCAAAGTAGTTAGCAAGCGATTTCTCCTGCAATATTCTGATGATATCCTCGCCGGACAACGGCGCGGGTACGCTTTTCAGAATGTAGCAGATAAGGATTCGGATGTCGCTTTTTGATCGGAGGCCGCCGGGTGCAACTCCGCCAGTAAATGCATCAAATTCCATAACACAAAACTCCTCTCAAATATTTGATATATCCGTTAAATATAGCTGATGTTTTTCCATTTGCCGCGTGCGAAGCGAACCGCGAAGAATATTGCCCTGCACAGCCAGTCAATGCACATTGCGATCCAGATGCCGAGAACGCCGAGGTCAAAGTGCAGCGCCAGAACATAGCTGAATGCGATTCTGAACACCCACATTGAGAAGAGGGAAACGAGCATCGTGAAGCGTACATCGTTTGCCGCTCTGAGCGCATTGGGCAGTGTGAATGCAAACGGCCAGATGATAATGGCACATATACCGTGTACGAAGAAAATCTGGGTTGTCAGCTCTGCTGTTTCTGCTGAAAGCGCATAGAAGGAAAGTATCGTCTGGTTGAACAGCAGCATGAAGATGGTCATCACCCATGTAGCTGCAAATGCCAGAAGCATCAGCTTCTTGGTATACTTCTTAACATCGTCATAATTCTTTGCACCGACGCACTGGCCGACCACCGTAATCATCGCCATGCCTATAGCCGAGCCGGGGATTATCTGAATGGAGGCGAGGTTACCGGCGACGGCATTAGCTGTGATGGATGCTGTGCCGAAGCCTGCAACGATGCTGGAAACGAGTATTTTGCCTATCTGGAATATGCCGTTCTCAAGTCCGTTCGGGACGCCTATCTGAAGTATGCTCTTTATCATACCGAAGTTGATTTCGGGATTCTTCAGGTTATCGTAGTGGAGCACACGGTTCTTGTTGAGAAGCAGTATCGTAATGAGCACAGCGCCGATGATTCTGGAAAGTAGTGTTGCGGATGCAGCGCCCAGAACACCTATCTTCATGCCGTAGATCGTTATGGCATTGCCGCACAGATTGATGCAGTTCATCATGATCGAGATGTACATTGAGGTCTTGGAATCACCCATCGAGCGGAACAGAGCTGCACCGGCGTTGTAAACGCCGAGGAAGGGATATGAGATAGCCGAAAGCAGGAAATATATCTTTGCATTCGCCATAACATCGGCCTCTATTGAGCCGAAAATCCAGTGCAGTGAAGCAGTTCGGAATACTATAGCAAGTACGGAAATCACAACCGACATTGCAAGTATGGAGTAGAAAAGCTGCTTCGCGGCGAGATTAGCGCTCTTTTTGTCTCCGCGGCCTATGTACTGGGAGCAGATAACCGCACCGCCGGTAGCAAGGGAGGAGAAAATGGTGATGAGTAGGAAATTTATCGAGTCCACCAGAGAGATGCCGGAGACGGCCGCCTCACCGCAGGATGAGACCATAACGGTGTCTGCAACACCGATGGTAACAGCGAGTAGCTGCTCGATGATAAGCGGAATGATCAGATTGCGTAGAGCTTTGTTTGAAAACATAAATTCGCCTCGTTTCAGAATATACAATTAAATTATACTATTTTTATGTTGCATTTGCAACCGCTTTTTGTGCTTTGGAATGGTTACGAAGTTTTAACACATCTTTTTTTGAAAAATTATTGCGAAACTTTTGCCTTTGTGTTATCATAAGACCATATTCTGATAAAATGCGATAATTTGTATTTTATCCAGAAGTTCATCCGTTTCAATTTTTATTTTCATAATGCTCGTCGAAGGGAGGGACGAATATGGAAAATCCCAGCGTATTGCTGGTCGTTGCAATGGGTCTCATTACTGTTTTCGTTGTTCTGATCTGCTTGATCGCTATCATCAAGATCATGGGCGCTATAATGGTAAAGGTTACAGGAAATGCACCCAAGGCAGCCACAGCCGCAGCACCTGCTGCAGCGCCGGTACAGGCAACAGCTCCTGCTGTTAACAAGCAGCCGGTGGTAGCAGCTATTGCTGTTGCGATCGCAGAGGAAATGGGCACGGATGTATCTCACATTCGCATTCATTCCATCAAAAAAATCTGATCCGTCAAAAACCTACAATGATTTATTAACAGATGAGAGGTAAGTTTGAAATGAAAAAGTATAATGTTAACGTTAACGGCACAATGTACGAAGTTACAGTAGAAGAAGTTGTCGGCGGCGCAGCTCCGGCTCCCGTTGCAGCTCCCGCTCCGGCAGCAGCTCCGGCTCCCGTTGCAGCTCCGGCTCCGGTAGCAGCAGGCGCAGGCGAGTCCGTAGAAAGCCCGATGCCCGGCACAATCCTTTCTGTAAATGTTAAGGCTGGCGACACAGTTACAGCGGGTCAGGTTCTCATGGTTCTCGAGGCTATGAAGATGGAAAACGAGATCATGGCTCCGAAGGCCGGCACTGTCACAAGCGTCGCTGTTCAGAATGGTGCTTCCGTTGAGACAGGTACACTTCTCTGCGTGATCGGCTGATTTTGATCGGTTTGATCCTATACTATAATAAGGAGTGTAATATCCATGGATGCTATTGTTAAATTTCTGGAGAGCACCGGTGTTTACATGCTGATGGATAACCCGCTTCAGCTGGTTATGCTCGCAGTTTCCTGTGTTCTTCTGTATCTGGCTATCGTAAAGAAGTTTGAGCCGCTGCTCCTTCTGCCGATCGCCTTTGGTATGCTTCTCACAAACCTTCCGGGTGCAGGCATGTATCATGCTGAGCTCTTCGAAGGTGGCCACGTTCACTGGGAGATGTTCAAGGACGGTATCCCGATCGGTGTTAATGAGCTCGGCGAGACAATCACTGAGGCTGCCGGTCTTCTGGACGTTCTCTACCTCGGCGTTAAGCTCGGCGTATATCCCTGCCTCATCTTCATCGGCGTTGGCTGCGGCACAGACTTTGGCCCGCTGATCGCTAACCCGAAGACACTTCTCCTCGGTGCTGCTGCACAGCTTGGTATCTTTGTTACATATGTTGGCGCTATCCTGCTCGGCTTTACACCTGCACAGGCAGGCTCCATCGGTATCATAGGCGGCGCTGACGGCCCGACAGCTATCTTCGTTACATCCAAGCTCGCTCCCGAGCTCCTCGGCCCGATCGCTGTTGCTGCATATTCCTACATGGCTCTGGTTCCGGTTATTCAGCCGCCGATCATGAAGCTTCTCACAACTAAGGAAGAGCGCCTCATCAAGATGAAGCAGCTCCGTCAGGTTAGCAAGACAGAGAAGATCCTGTTCCCGATTGTTGTTACAATCTTCGTTTCCTTCATGCTTCCGTCCGCAGCTTCCCTCGTTGGATGCCTGATGCTCGGTAACCTGTTCCGTGAGTGCGGTGTTGTTGACCGTCTTAACAAGACTGCTCAGAACGAGCTGATGAACATCGTTGTTATCTTCCTCGGCCTGTCCGTTGGTGCTACAGCAACCGCTGCTAACTTCCTGAATGTTCAGACACTCTCCATCCTTGCTCTCGGTATCGTTGCATTCGGTCTTGGCACAGCCGGCGGTGTCCTGCTTGCTAAGTTCATGAACCTCTTCCTCAAGGAAAAGATCAATCCGTTGATCGGTTCTGCAGGTGTTTCCGCTGTTCCTATGGCTGCACGTGTTTCTCAGGTTGTCGGCCAGAAGGAAAATCCGAGCAACTTCCTGCTGATGCATGCAATGGGCCCGAACGTTGCAGGTGTTATCGGTTCTGCTGTTGCAGCCGGTGTCTTCCTTGCACTGTTCGCTCACTAATCTCTGGAAAGGAAGTAATTTATAATGGCTAAGAATCCACTTAAGATTACGGATACCATTCTTCGTGACGCTCATCAGTCACAGGCAGCTACCCGTATGCGCCTTGAGGACATGCTCCCGGCTTGTGAAAAGCTGGATAACATGGGCTATTGGTCTCTCGAGTGCTGGGGCGGCGCTACATTTGACGTATGCATGCGTTTCCTGAATGAAGATCCGTGGGAGCGCCTCAGAGCTCTCAAAAAGGCTATGCCGAAAACTCCGCTGCAGATGCTTCTCCGTGGCCAGAACCTTCTCGGCTACAAGCACTATGCAGATGACGTTGTTGCATCCTTCTGCAAGAAGTCCATTGAAAACGGTATCGACGTCGTTCGTATCTTCGACGCATTGAACGATCCGCGTAATATGGAAGCTGCCATGAAGTTCGTTAAGGAATACGGCGGCAAGGCAGAGGCAGCTATCAGCTATACTCAGAGCCCGGTTCACAACGAGGACTACTTCGTAAAGCTTGCTATGCAGCTTGAGAAGATGGGCGCAGATACAATTTGTATCAAGGATATGGCTAACCTGCTTCTCCCGTATGATGCATATTCACTCGTAAAGAAGCTGAAGGCTAATGTTGGTGTGCCGATTCACTTGCACACACATAACACCTCCGGTACAGGCGACATGACAAACCTCATGGCTGCTCAGGCAGGTGTTGATATTGTCGACTGTGCACTTTCTCCGCTTGCTAACGGCACATCTCAGCCGGCTACAGAGAGCCTTGTTGCTACTCTCCAGGGCACAAGCCGTGATACAGGCCTTGACCTTGAGAAGCTCAGCGATATTGCTACTCATTTCCGCGGCGTTGCAGAGAAGCTTGAGATCAACCCGAAGGTTCTTAAGGTTGACACAAACACACTGCTGTATCAGGTTCCGGGCGGAATGCTCTCCAACCTGATTTCCCAGCTCAAGCAGGCTAATGCAGAGGATAAGTACTATGAGGTGCTTGCTGAGGTTCCGCGTGTACGTAAGGACTTCGGTTATCCGCCGCTCGTAACACCGACCAGCCAGATTGTTGGTACACAGGCTGTTATGAACGTGCTTGTCGGCGAGCGCTACAAGATGGTCACAAAGGAAAGCAAGGGCATGCTCCGCGGCGAGTATGGCAAGCTTCCCGGCGAGGTCGATCCTGAGGTTCGTCAGAAGTGCATCGGCGATGCAGAGGTTATCTCCTGCCGTCCGGCAGACCTCCTCGAGCCGGAGATGGATAAGTACAGAGCAGAGCTCGGTGACCGTGCAAAGAGTGAAGAGGACGTTCTCTCCTATGCACTCTTCCCGGCAGTTGCTACAAAGTTCTTCGACTGGCGCGAGAATCCGACAAAGGAAGAGCCGAAGGTTGAAGCAGCTCCTGCAGCACCGAAGGCAGCTCCTGCTAACAATGGCCCGAAGAGCCTCTATGTTGAGGATCTCACAAACGGAAATTTCTAATCTCAATTAGTCACACTGCACAGGGTTTACACTCTGTGCAGTGTTTGTTTTTGTATAGAAAATAAATTACCTATTTACAAATACTGATCGAAATGGTAAAATTTTCTTAACGGTCAAGGAAACGAACACCGAACGCAGTCGTCAGGATCGGTTCTGATACGATCCGTATAATGCTTGCAGATCGTCTGCAAGAAAATTACGATGTACTTTTGGAGGCTGTTATGGGAAAGAAATTGCTTGTTGCGTCCGCTGCTGCGGTTGGCGGTATGCTTGCCGTTGGCAATTGGATGCTCAATACCGCTTTGAAGAGAAAGCCCCAGCCGGATACGACTTTGCCGGACACGGAGGAAAACAGAGCGCTGGACAATTGGTTTTGTTCAAACGCCAAACGTGTTACGCGTACGACCTATGATAAATATCGTCTGTGCGCCTGGTTTATACACAGAGAGGGCAATCACCGCTATGCTATAGTATGCCATGGCTATGGCTGCTGTGGTAAATCCATGCGCCACCGCGCAAAGGTGTTTTACGATATGGGCTTCAGCATACTGCTGCCGGATGCACGTGCTCATGGCGGCAGCAGCGGAGATATGATCGGTATGGGCTGGCCGGAGCGCAGGGATATCGTGGACTGGATATATGATATCATTAAATTCGATAAGGATGCGGAGATCATCCTTTTTGGCGAATCCATGGGTGCCGCCACCGTTATGATGACGGCAGGAGAGGTTCTTCCGGATAACGTCAAGCTGGTCATTGAGGACTGCGGATATACAGATGTTGAGGAAGAGCTCACATATGAAATGAAAAAACGCTACAATCTTCCGAAATTTCCGCTGATGAACGTAACCTCGCTGCTGTGCCGCATTCGAACCGGACATAGCTTCAAGCATGCCAGTGCTGTTGAGCAGCTTCGCAGGTGCAGGATACCCATGCTGTTCCTACATGGCGAATGTGATGATGTGGTGCCGTATTCAATGGTATTCAAGCTCTATGCTGCAATGAATGGGGAAAAGGAAATGGTCACCTTCCCCGAAGCCGGACATTGTCGCTGTGCCGAGACCGACTCCGAGCTTTATTGGGGCTCGATACGCAGGTTCATAGATAAGCACATGAGTGCGGAGCCGGATACGGAGGTAGAGTGATGGCCATCGGTCGAAGGAGCGGAGCTTTCCCGGAAGAGCTTTCCGGCCCCGGTGATTTATCCGATCTCAGTGCCCTGACCTACGTTATAGAGCGGGTTGAGCCGAATTGCAACGCTCACGCTATAGCCGAGGCACTGCTTGAAAAGTTCGACAGATTGTGCGATGTTATGGATGCGTCGCCGGAGCTGCTGATGAGGGTTGACGGCGTGACACGCAAAACGGCGGAGCTTCTGACCTCTGCACCTGCGATTTTCCGCCAGTACCAGGAGTCGAAAAATCGCAACAGACAGCGCATTTGGGATACCGCCACGGCGTATCAGCTTGTTCGAAGTAAGTTTATCAACAGAAAAAGCGAAATCATGGTGCTGCAAATAGTCGACAGCCGTGGTTATCTGAGATATATGGGAATAGTTGCCGAGGGCAATACGCACAGTGTTCCGCTGTATATGAGAGAGATAATGCGGCTTTGTCTGGCATATGAGGCTGACGCGGTGTATATTTCACACAATCACCCCAGCGGCAGTTGCACACCGTCCGCGGCGGATATTTCCGTGACTAAGGAGGTCGCGTTGGCACTTTCGAGTATCGATGTCGGACTTGCGGATCATTTCATCTTCACAAATGAGGATTTTCTCTCGATGCGCGAGGCTGGCGCACTGAAAGCGCTTCGCAATGAGATAGCTGCCATAAAGAAGCAGATACTCTCTGCAAGAAATTCTGATTACAATTGAATATTTTGTGTGCAAGGGCTCTGAGCATTTATGTGCTGTGGGCCCTTTTTTGCTGTAATTATAGTCATAAATTTAGGCGAACGATTGTTCAAAACGCTCTGTACAATTTCATTTTTATCTGATATAATAAACTCATAACGCACAATTGTTTGTGCAGGCCGGGTGGAGGAGATGCTATGTGTAATGACCTTTTCGAGCTGTATTCAAGGTGCTTTTACGGAATCGTACGTGAGGACGATAAGGTGCGAAATATACTGAATATGCAGGGGAATACTGTGATTACAAGGGAAGTGGACGGTAAGCTTGCGGCAGCCTCGGTTGTCAACGGTAATGTTGTTCTCATGTTGTGCGTCCTGCCGGAGTTTAGAAATCGCGGCATCGGCTCCGAGCTGCTGAGCGAGACAGAGGAGCTTGTGCGCAGAAACGGCTACAGCGAGATAAGATTCTGCGATGGGCCGGAGTATATCACACCGGGCGTACCGATGTACCCGGGAAGCTGGGAGTTTTTCCTGAAGTGCGGCTATGCTCATAGCTGGGAGGACAGCGAATGCGTTGACATGTCCATGGAGCTTTCCGACTTCGATTATAATGAGCATTCACTTGGCGATACAATAAACGGAGTAGAATACCGTTGGGGACGCGTTGAGGAGATGGCGGCGGTCGTCGACTGTGTAAATCACGCAGAAGAAGAATTTGCACCATATTACAATAAGCCCGAGATGTATAGCAATGACAGCCGCGAAAGAGTGCTTGTTGCAGCCGAAGGAAACAGGATATGCGGTGCTCTCATTGTTTGCCTTGGTGTTGAAAAGGACGGACTCGGAAGCGTCGGCTGTACCGCCACAAGGGATCAGTGTCAGGGCAGGGGAATCGCTACCAATATGGTAAGGCTCGGCACACGCTTCCTTAAGGAATATGGCTTGAAGAGCGCATTTTTGGGGTATACCTATACGGAAATCGTGCACATGTACGGAAGAAGCGGATATAAGGTATGCATGAAGTACATGATGGCGGTAAAAGAATTCTGATATATGATTGTTGAGGGCGGATAAATGGATTTTCAGCTTCAATCAAAATATAAGCCTACGGGAGATCAGCCGCAGGCGATAGCCGAGCTTGTCAGATCGATAAATGCCGGCAACAGGGAGCAGACCCTGCTCGGTGTCACAGGCTCTGGCAAAACATTTACAATGGCAAATGTCATAGCACAGCTTAACAGGCCAACATTGGTTTTGGCACATAATAAAACTCTGGCGGCACAGCTCTGTTCCGAGTTCCGAGAGTTTTTTCCGAATAACGCGGTTGAATACTTCGTGTCCTATTATGATTATTATCAGCCGGAGGCGTATATAGCGCAGACGGATACCTATATAGAAAAGGACAGCGCCATAAACGAGGAAATTGATAAGCTCAGACACAGTGCGACAAGTGCGCTTTCAGAACGACGGGACGTAATAATCGTTGCGTCGGTGTCGTGCATATATAGCCTCGGTGACCCTATTGATTACAGAACCATGGTCATTTCGCTTCGCCCCGGTATGGAAAAGAGCCGCGATGAGTTGATAAGAAAGCTTGTTGAGATACAGTATGAACGTAACGATATCAATTTTGTGCGTAACAAGTTCCGTGTAAGAGGGGATGTTGTGGAAATATTCCCGGCGGAATCGAGTGAAAAGGCGATACGTGTCGAATTCTTCGGGGATGAAATAGACCGCATCAGTGAGGTCGTTCCCTTGACAGGTGAAATAGTCGCGGATTTGAAGCACGTTGCAATATATCCCGCATCACATTATATCGTACCGCGAGAGAAAATGGCGCGCGCTCTCCGTGAGATAGAGGAGGAAATGAACGAGCGCGTCAAGTTTTTCCAAAATGAGGGTAAGCTGATCGAGGCACAGCGAATAGAACAGCGCACACGCTACGATATCGAAATGCTCAGCGAGATCGGCATGTGCAAGGGCATTGAAAACTATTCCAGAATAATGTCCGGCCGTGCGCCGGGCAGTGAACCGTGCACACTTCTCAGCTATTTCCCAGAGGATTTCCTGCTGTTTGTTGACGAGTCCCATGTCACCCTGCCCCAGGTAAGGTCGATGTATGCAGGGGATCGTGCCAGGAAGGAAAGCCTCATCGATTACGGTTTCAGATTGCCGTCCGCCTATGACAATCGCCCAATGAATTTCGATGAGTTTTATAAGCATGTCAATCAGGCGGTATTTGTCAGCGCGACTCCCGGTGATCTCGAGCTGAACAACTCAAAGGTGATCGCAGAGCAGGTCATAAGGCCGACAGGTTTGCTTGATCCCGAAATAACGGTGAAGCCGAGCGACGGTCAGATAGATGACCTGATTTCCGAGATAAATATAAGGACGGATCGCAAGGAGCGCGTGCTTGTGACGACGCTGACAAAGAAAATGGCCGAGGATCTCACCGGCTATCTTGAAAACTACGGCATAAAGGTTCGCTATATGCACCACGACATCGATACTGTTGAAAGAATGGAGATAATTCGCGATCTTCGACTCGGAGAATTTGATGTTCTGGTCGGTATCAACCTGCTTCGAGAGGGCCTTGATATACCCGAGGTCTCGTTGGTCGCCATCCTCGATGCAGATAAGGAGGGCTTCCTCAGAAGCGGAAGAAGCCTGATACAGACAATAGGCCGTGCTGCAAGAAACGCAAACGGTGCGGTTATAATGTATGCGGATTCGGTTACTCCGTCCATGGAGTATGCTATCAAGGAGACGGAGCGTCGCCGCAGCATACAGGAGCGCTATAACGAGGAACACGGAGTCATTCCGAAGACAATAATCAAGGATGTCTCGGAGATATTTGAGATATCGAGTAAGGCCGACAACAGAAAATCCAAGAAGCATAAGTATACACCTGCGGAGAAGCGCATGATGATCGAAAAGCTGACAAAGGAAATGAAAGCGGCTGCAAAGCTTTTGGAATTCGAACATGCCGCCTATCTGCGTGACAGGATCAAGGAGTTGGAAAAGTAATGACGGACAGAAAGAAAAAGTACTTTACACATGTAATTGACCAGCTCGCGCTGGAATATAACGCAAAGCCCGAGAACTTTACAGTCGAGGGACTGACCTTTACGCTTCCGGCTAAGCCCGAGGGCGTCAGATTGTATTCGCATGATGTTCCGTTTTTCGCAATGGCTACCACTGGCAACAGCGTTGTGATAACTGCCGATGAATGCTTGCATGAGCCAATCAAGGCTATCGCCGGTAAAGAGGATCATCTGTTCAGATTGTTCGAATTTAAGTCACTCGATAGCATAAATGAGCTGCTCAAGGAGTACGGCTATGCACTGTTTGGTACATCGCACATGTACCTGCCGGGCAATAAGGAAGTCAATATCGAGCTTCCGGAAAGCTTTGAGTACAAATGGTTTGAAAACGAATCGGATATTGCATCCGAATTCTATCCCAACAAACAGTTTTATATGGCTCTCAGCGAGGAGTACAATGCGGATAGGCCGGACGTTATCGCGCTTGCGGCATATGACGGGGATAAAATCGCGGCTGTCGCAGGTGCATCCGCCGATACTGCCAAAATGTGGCAGGTCGGCATAGATGTTCTCCCGGAATATCGCAGTCACGGCCTGGGGGCTGCTTTAGTTGCGAATTTATGCAGAAGAATCGAAGAAAAGGGTCACATTCCTTTCTATGGAGCGGCGGTATCAAATATTCATTCACAGAGTATCGCAGTCCGCTGTGGATTCTATCCTGCGTGGACAGAGGTTATAACATATAAATTGTGATGTTTCAGATAAGGAGCATGATTTAATTATGGGTTCAAAGAATATAGTTGTTTCCGGTGCAAGGGAGCATAATCTGCGCAATATCAGCGTTGAACTGCCAAGAGATAAGCTAATAGTGCTGACGGGCTTGTCCGGCTCCGGCAAATCCTCATTGGCGTTTGATACTATCTATGCGGAGGGACAGAGGCGATACATGGAGTCCCTTTCAAGCTACGCCAGAATGTTCCTGGGACAGATGGAAAAGCCCGATGTCGATAATATTGACGGACTTTCACCGGCAATATCCATAGACCAGAAAACAACATCCAAGAATCCGCGTTCCACCGTTGGAACGGTCACGGAGATATATGATTATCTCCGTCTGATGTATGCCAGAATAGGAATTCCGCATTGTCCGATATGCGGCAGAGAGATACGCCAGCAGACGGTGGACCAAATAGTCGATCAGGTCATGGCATTGCCGGAACGCTCCAGAATACAGGTGCTGGCTCCCGTAGTGCGCGGCAGAAAGGGCGAGCACCAGAAGGAGTTCGAGGCTGCACGTAAAAGCGGATTTGTAAGAGTCAGAGTGGATGGAATAAACTATGACCTTTCCGAGCTTCCGAAGCTTGAGAAGAATAAGAAGCACAATATAGAGATCGTTGTGGACAGACTGGTGATAAGGCCCGATATCGGCTCGCGACTTGCGGATTCCATTGAGACTGCCACCGGCCTTTCGGACGGCCTGGTCATCATAAATACCACGGCGGATGATAAGGACATGTTGTTTTCTCAGAATTATGCGTGTCCGGAGCACGGGGTCAGCATAGATGAGCTTTCGCCGCGCATGTTTTCGTTCAATAATCCGGCCGGAGCTTGTCCTAAGTGCACGGGTCTCGGTGTGTTCATGCGTATTGACCCGGCACTTATAATTCCCGATGACCGCGTTTCAATAAGAAAGGGCGGACTCAAGGGAGGCGGTTGGGCCATGGAGAGCAGCACTATAGCCTCCATGTACATGCAGGCGCTTTCCGAGCATTACGGCTTTTCACTCGATGTGCCGATACGCGACCTGCCGCCGGAAATAGTGGATATCCTGCTTTACGGCACCAAGGGTGAGAAGATCACCCTCAGGCGCCGCGGCGAATACGGCAGCGGCAAAAGCCAGGTTGAGTTTGAGGGTATTATAAACAATCTTGAGCGCAGATTTGCGGCCACGCAGTCATCATGGGTAAAGGCCGAGATAGAGTCATATATGAGCGCCGTGCCGTGTGATGCCTGTAAGGGCAAAAGGCTTTCTCCGGAAAGCCTCGCGGTCACTGTTGGCGGAAAGAATATCAGCGAATTCTGTGATATGTCAATAGTCGATGCACTTGATTTCGTGAACGGCCTTGAGCTCACTCCGCGTGAGCATCAGATAGCCGATGCCATACTTAAGGAGATATGCTCCCGTCTCGGCTTCCTCAGAAATGTCGGTCTTGAGTATCTTACGCTTTCAAGGTCTGCATCGACGCTTTCCGGCGGTGAGAGCCAGAGAATAAGACTGGCTACCAATATTGGCTCCGCGCTCATGGGTGTTCTGTATATTTTGGATGAGCCGAGCATCGGACTTCACCAAAGGGACAATCACAAGCTTTTGGCCACCCTACAGCGTCTGCGTGACCTTGGCAATACCGTTATCGTGGTCGAGCATGATGAGGATACCATGCTTGCGGCGGATCATATCGTGGATATCGGCCCGGGCGCAGGTGTGCATGGCGGAGATGTTATTTACAGCGGTGATGTTCCGGGTATTCTCAAGTGCGAGAAATCAATCACGGGACAGTACCTCAGCGGTATGAGAACCATACCCGTGCCGTCCGTCAGAAGAAAAGGTAACGGCAAGAAGCTGACCATCGTCGGAGCTGCTCAGAATAATCTGAAAAATGTCACGGTCGATATACCTCTCGGAAAATTTGTCTGTGTGACCGGTGTGTCCGGTTCGGGCAAATCCTCGCTCATCAACGAGGTTCTCTATAAAAAGCTTGCAGGCGAGCTCAACGGCGCGCGTACGGTTCCCGGTCTGCATAAGGAAATAAGGGGAATGGAGAACCTTGACAAGGTCATTCAGATAAACCAGTCACCGATAGGCCGCACTCCGAGGTCGAATCCCGCGACTTACACCGGAGTATTTACGGATATCAGAGAGCTGTTTGCAAGCATTCCCGAGTCCAAAATGCGCGGATTTAATTCCGGACGCTTTTCATTCAATATCAAGGGCGGCCGCTGTGAGGCCTGCCAGGGCGACGGTATTATCAAGATAGAGATGCACTTTTTGCCCGATGTCTATGTTGCATGCGATGTGTGCAAGGGCAAGAGGTATAATCGCGAGACACTTGAGGTAAAATACAAGGATAAGAGTATCTACGATGTTCTTGAGATGACGGTCGATGAGGGACTTGAGTTCTTTAAGGACATACCGAAAATAGAGCGTAAGCTCAGAACTCTGTATGATGTCGGACTTGGCTATATAAAAATAGGACAGCCGGCAACGACTCTCTCCGGCGGCGAAGCGCAGCGCGTTAAGCTTGCAACGGAGCTCAGCAGACGCCCAACGGGGAAGACGGTGTACATTCTGGATGAGCCGACCACAGGTCTGCACATTGCCGATGTTCACCGACTTATAGAGGTGCTGCAAAAGCTTGTTGATGCCGGTAATACCGTTGTTGTCATCGAGCATAATCTCGATCTAATCAAAACAGCCGACCATATCATTGACCTCGGCCCGGAGGGTGGCGATAAGGGCGGATATGTGATAGCTCAGGGTACTCCTGAGCAGATCGCGGAAACACCCGGCTCATACACAGGTGAGTTTGTAAAGCAGATGCTGGAACGTGATAAGCTGCGTAATCAGTAAAAATAATGGCACACAGTCGCTTCCATGTGGCTGTGTGCTGCTTTAATTTACAAACTGTTCAACACATTACGGCTGTAATCGAGTAGAATAAGCTTAAGAGGGGTGAGTGGGAAATGTTTGGATATGTGCGTCCGTTCAAGGGTGAATTGCTTGTTAAGGAATATGATGCATACAAGGGCGTTTATTGCGAGGTGTGCAAGGCTCTTGGTGACAATTACGGGATAATATCACGCTTCGCACTTACCTATGACTGTACCTTTTATGCGATACTTGCTCTGAATCAGCGTGAATCCAAGCTGAGAATGGTCAAAAAATGCTGTACATGCAACCCTCTCAAAAAATGCAAGTATGTATGCCCGGCTGACGGTGACAGCTATTCTGAGGAATGTTTTAGAAAAGCGGCGGCGTTATGCGTAATAACCACCGCATTCAAGCTGATAGATAATAACGAGGATGAGGGCTTTTTGAGGCGTACAGGAGCGAAAATGCTTTATCTCATGCTGAAAAGGTCGTTTAAAAAGGCTTCGGCGGACTATCCCTTCATACATGACGCAGTTGAAAAAATGATGAATCGGCAGCGCGAGGTAGAAAGCATGGATAAGCCGTCGATAGATGCATGCAGTGCCCCGACAGCCGAAATGCTCGAGACTATCTGTGATGAGCTCGGAGAAAACGAGCTTGAGAAGACGGTGCTGAGGCAGATAGGCTATTTTCTCGGCCGATGGGTGTATATAATGGATGCCGCCGACGATCTGCCGAAGGATCTCAAAAACAGCAGGTTTAATCCGTTCATAGATAAGCTGGAGCTATCCGGGCAGCGCGGCAGTGAGCTGTCGGAGGAGCAGCGTAAAGCGGCGGATGCAGAGTGCAATGCCGTGCTGAACGGTTCACTTTCAAGGCTGTATCCGGCAGTTAACCTATTGCCGAACGGAAGATTTTCTGGTATTATTGATAATATAGTAAAAAAAGGTTTGCCCGAAATGCAGCGGGAGATACTCTTTTTGCATGTTAATGATAAGAAAAAGGATAGACTTAATGAAATTGAAAGGAATATTTGAGAATGACTGATCCGTACAAGGTACTTGGCGTTTCCGCCACAGCGACTGACGAAGAAATTAAAGAGGCTTACAGAGCACTGGTTAAGAAATATCATCCCGACCAGTATTCGGATACTCCCTTGGCAGAGCTTGCAGGGGAGAAGATGAAGGAGATAAACGAGGCTTACGATACGATAATTGCTCAGCGCAAGAACAGAGCTGCCGGTGGATATTCACGCAGCAATTATTCATATGGCGGTTATTCCACAGCCGGAAGCAATGCATCGTCAAGCTTCAGCGACGTAAGAAATTACATCATGTCCGGTCGTATTGCCGATGCAGAGCAGCTTTTGAACGGCGTTCCTGTGGAGAGCCGCAATGCGGAGTGGTATTTCCTCAAGGGTACCGTGCTATACCGCAGAGGTTGGCTTGAAGAGGCTAAGGAGCACTTTACGCGTGCCTGCCAGATGGATCCGGGCAATCCGGAGTATCAGTCGGCGCTGAATCAGGCCATGAACCAGAGAAGCGGATTTTACGGCGGATACAACCCGAACATGCACATGAATAATGTCGGTGGCTGCAATACCTGTGATATATGTAACTCGCTCATTTGCGCCGACTGCTGCTGTGAGTGCATGGGTGGAGATCTGATACCCTGCTGCTAAACGGAGGCGATTTAGATGCGAACAAATGCCTCCAAGGTCACGCTTTGCGGAATGATAGCTGCCTTGTCGGTTGTAATAATGTTCCTGACGGGGATTATTCCTGCTGCGACGCTTGCGCTTCCTGCTATTGCAGGGTGCTTTGTGATAGCGGTCGTTGCGGAGACAAGTGTCAGGTACGGCCTGGCGGTTTATGCGGTGGTGTCGGTCATATCCGTGCTCATCGTGCCGGATCGCGAAGCGGTGCTGTTTTATATAGCGTTTTTCGGCTATTATCCTGCACTTTATGGCAAGCTCAGCTTCATCAAGAATTCGGTATTGCGTTGGACGTTGAAGCTGTTGGCGTTCAATGCCGCTATGGTTGCGGAAACGGTACTGAGTATATTTTTGCTGTCGATACCGGTCGCTGAGATGCTTCCGTACGGCTGGATATCCATACCGATTTTGGCAGTACTGCTGAATGTGGTTTTTGTCCTTTACGATTACACCATGAACGGCCTGATAGTCCAGTACGTCAGGCGCATACACCCCGCTGTCATCAAGCTTTTGAGATAGTACGGCGCTGAATTAATATTGAATATGGGAATGCCCTCTTTACCTTTTGTGGTAAGGAGGGCATTTTTACGTTTATTTTCAGCTTCTGTCGCTGCGATAAAGTATGTATTCTATTGAATCCATAACAGTGCCGAGGCTTGTCTCAAAGGGTATCGTTTTGTTGTATTTAAAGCCGCATTTTTCAATCACTCGTGCAGATTGGGTGTTGTCGATAAAATGACCGACAATGATGAAATCAAGCCTTACCACTTCAAAAAGGTAATTGATAACGGCCATAGCAGCCTCAGGCATAAGTCCGCGACCCCAGTAGTCCTTCGAAAGAACATAGCCGATCTCCCTGCCGGAGGGCTCGGACATCTCGGGGTAGAATTTTTCGTCGTATTTCTCAATCCCAAGTGAGCCGATAACCTTGCCGTCGTGCTCAAGTGCAAAGGTCTTTTTGCCGCTTATGAATATGTCCAGTATCCTTTTGCTGTCTTCAATGCTCTTGTGCGGCGGCCAGCCGGCCATTTGGCCCACGCCGTCAACGCTGGCGTACTCATAAAAATCATACACATCGTCCGGCTTCCACGGGCGCAATATAAGGCGCTCGGTTTTCAGCTCAACATTACCGATGTCGATATCTGCGTTCATTCTATCACTTCCATTGAGTTTTTTTCTTATTATACCGCTCCACTTGAGAAAATCAAGCGGTGAGCACTTCGCTTGTGCAGGTTCGCGAAATCCACATTCCCTGTTAGGGGGTACAGCTAATGTATTTCAGCAGAAAGCGTAAGGATGCGGATGTTAAAAACTCTTACGGAGACAGTCTTGAAGCGTTCTCCGATGAGTACTGCGAATTCATGAAGAAGTATAATGACGATCCGACTGATTTGAAGCTGCTGGCAGATTACGGCAAGCTGATGACGGAGATGGTCAATGTGAACGAAGCCTTTGAGGAATGGGATGACGGTGAGATGAACGATGCAGAGTTGAATTATTACTTAGAGGTAAACAGCCGCGTTTTTCAAAAGCTGGCTTCGGTAGCATAATGTAGGAGTGAAGACGGTTTTACTGTAGCATACACGGAAGTATAAGCTATAAACAGAATATTATGTAAATTGTGTTGCTCGGTATATGCCGGGCAACATTATTTATATAATTTGGAATTATTTAACTTAAAAACTCTTGACAATAACCAAAACAGTGCTATTATTATTGTGGACTTTGGGCAGTGCGGCGTTGCTTTGATTGCTGCAAAATACCATTGTCCGCAGTAAATAAAGCAAAGCTGTCATTTCTCAGGCACGGGGCTTGAGGATGCAAGCTTTTGAGGAGGAAAATTAACATGAGAACAGAATACGGACTTCAGATGTACTCTGTTAGAGACATCACAGGCACATCCCTTAAGGATGCACTTCAGAAGGTAGCTGAAATGGGCTACAAGTACATTGAGTTTGCAGGCTTCTTCGGCAATGCCGCAGAGGATGTAAAGGCATGGCTTGACGAGTACGGCCTGATTTGCTCCGGCACACATACCGGAATGGATCTCATCGCACCGGAAAAGCTGGATGAGACTATCGCTTACCACAAGGCTATCGGCTGCACAAACCTCATCGTTCCCGGCTGTGACTGGTCCACACCCGAGAAGTCCGCTGCCGTTATCGAGACACTCAATAACGCACAGAAGAAGCTTGCTGAGAACGGCATCAGACTCGGCTACCACAACCATTCAAGAGAGTTCTTCCCGACTGCCGACGGTATCGTTTTCGAGAACGAGGTTCTTGAGAAGACAACCGCAGACGTTGAGGTTGATACTTTCTGGCTCTTCAATGCCGGCCTGAATGTCATCGAGTTCCTTGAGGAGTATAAGGACAGAATCAGAATGGTTCACCTTAAGGATGGCGTTCCGTCCGCTAAGGAGGACAAGAATTTCGACAACGTACATAACAATGTAACAGGCTACTCCCTCGGCTCCGGCGAAGCTCCGGTTAAGGCTGTTTGTGAGTGGGCAAAGAAGAACAACATTCTCTGCGTTGTTGAGTCCGAGGGCCTTCAGCCGACAGGTCTCGAAGAGGTCAAGCGCTGCATCGATTTCCTGCGCACACTTGATTGATTTTGACTATCAATAAATAATTTAACCGCTGCACTTGATTTTTTGGTCGAGTGCAGCGGTTTTCTTTTAGCTTATTCAGTATTCAACAACAATGGTCGTGTGGCACTGCAGCTTGGGAAGTGTGAACTGAATTCCGTTCTCACACTCCGTAAAGCGCAGGACTTCGCCGGTCAGCGGAAGCATGACATTCTTTACCAGAGTCGGAGTGTTTACGGTAACGCCGATGTTGAAGATCGGCACTATATCCTCGATTATCTCCGCACAGCCGCGTCTGATCGGGCTTGCATAGGTCATGTTGATACAGTAACGGTGGTTTTCCGGCTGGTGTATCATGGTGCAGCGTCCCTGAGCGTGCATTCCGGTCACCTGTAATGCGCCGCCGGAATATATGGTGTTCAGTGCAATCATGAAGTAGGACTTATGATACGGTGAGCCGTAGGTGTAATACTGGCGCGGCAGGGAGTGGGACAGGTAAACCAAATTGCCGGATTTTACGATTGCCGGATAGTGTGTTGAAGCCTTATCATGCGGTGTGTTTTTATGTCCACAGAAATGCGCATATGTGCGGCTGAAATACGGGGTCAGCAGCTCGGCCAGAACCTCAGTGCCTTTGTCGGCTTCGATTCTGTGGCCGGGTATGTCGCAAAGCATCGGAGCGTTCGGAATGAACGGATGAACCTCGGAGGAAACGAGGTAGTCACAGTCGTATTCCGGTGTGCCGAGATACTTGATGCCGCAGTCTATCTGGAATTTGCCGTTTTTCACGAGTGCATCGGCCATAAAGACGAGCTTGCCGCCGTTTGCCAGATACTCGTTTAGCAAACAGAGAGCCTCGTCGTCAAGAACTGTTTTCTCCGGGATAATAACGGTATCGTATTTTGCAAAGTTGTTGTTATGGATAACACTGTAGTCAAGCTGATTTTCGACCAAAATTGAGGAAAGGCCCTCGTTTGCGTCGGGACATGGGGAGAGATACAGGCCGATATTCGCGGTGGATTCTCCGTTATAGCAGTACGGAGCTATCTTCTCAAGATATTTATATGCGTAGCCGATGTTCTCATAGGTCTGTATTTCCATTTCACCGTCCGGATGCATGTGGTCGCCTATGGAACAGCCGGCTCCGTAAAGAGCCATCATGGAAACCTCATATTTTAGAGCCTCTGCGGATTTAAAGCCGCCGAATTCTCCCCAGGCCAGGTGAAATTTACCCGTCATGCCGAGATAGCTTTTGCCGGTATTTGCAAAGAATTTGGCGCGCAGCGGCAGCTTATCATAGCCGCCCCAAGCGGTGGGCAGATCCTCCATTTCAAAATGTGTCTGGTAGGGGTGGAGAGGAGTCCTGTACTGGTCGGCGCCACCGCTGTTGAAGAAAATAGTGGCTCCGGGATGATACTTATTCAGTATATCGGTGCATTTCTGCATAAAGCTTTGGCGCTTAACTATGTAATAGTGCTTTGCATCCTGCTCATTATCGGGGTCAAGTCCCATGTCGCGCATTCCATTTTTACAGGTTTCGCAGTAGCACACATCGCCAATAAAGCAAATATCGAAAAAGAGTCCGTCGACATCCTTGTAGCGCTTGCAAACCTCTTCTGCCGTGGCATAGATATGCTCGGCGTATGGGCCATCATTCAGACACATGGTCTGCCATGCCGTCTGTCTTCTCGGCTTTCCCGGGGATGCAGTGGCTTCAAAGTCATCCGTGCACTGGAATGTGCCGTCAGCGTTGACAGCGCGCCACTCCGGATGGGCAACGGCATCAAGCTCCGACCAGCCGGCCGTAATGTAAATAGGTGCACGAACGCCGATTTCATGAGCAGCCTCCACCATGGCTCCGGTGAGGTCGAAATCGAGGTGAGGATGCATTGTTCCCACTTCAGTCGGGTAGTAGCACATTCCGTGGTGGCATTTTGCAAACACGGTTATGCTGTCAAGATGTCCTTTCTTGAGAGCGCGCTGAAAGTTTTCCTTGGAAAACTTTGAGCCAATACCGGGTATATCCGGCGAAGTGTGGAAATCCAGATGAGTTTGCTTAAAGGGAAATGCTGAGCTTTTCATTTCACTCTCTCCTAAAAACTGTATTGAATGTTATTTATCTCTGCGGCAGTCTATGACGTTATACGCAGATGGATCACCATGAATCTCATAGCTTATCAGCTTGCCGCCCTGCCATGCCATATCCACGGTGATTCCGCCCTCGGCTGCAAGTCCGCGAACAGAGCCGTTCTGCCATTTTTCGGGCAGTGCCGGCAGCAGATAGATGTTTTTGCCGTCGGATTGCAGCAGCATCTCGCAAATGCCGCTGACAGCGCCGAAATTGCCGTCTATCTGGAACGGGGGATGAGCATCAAACATATTAGGATAGACACCGCCACCGCCGTGATAGCCCTCTTTTTCACTGCTCCAGGAGGGAACAAGTGTCAGCAGGCGATCTACAAGTTTCAGGGCATGGTTGCCGTCATGAAGTCTTGCCCAGAAATTGATCTTCCATGCAAGGCTCCAGCCAGTGCCGTCGTCGCCGCGTATTTCAAGAGTTTTACGGCAGGCCTCGAAAAGCTCGGTGTCATCCGGTGTTATTAAGGAGGCCGGGTGAAGCGCATAGAGATGGGACACATGTCTGTGGTGTATCTCTGTCTCATCGAGCGGCTCGTTCCATTCGAGTATAGCGCCGTTTTCGCTAATGCTTAGCGGCTTCATGTGTTCGATTGCGTCGCATATGCGTGCGTAGAAATCATCATTTATGTCGAGCGCTTCACAGGCAGTACGGCAATTTATGAAGAGGTCGAGCGCTATCGAGTTCATCATGGCCGTGCTCTTTGCAACCGCTGCTTTGGCTTCACCGTAACCGAAGGTGTTTTCCGGGGAGGTCGCAGGGGTTATAATATAGCAGCCGTCATTATCCTTGACAAGCACCGAGAGGTAGAACAAAGCTGCCTTCTTCATAAGGGGCAGAGCAGTGTTTTTCAAATATTCCTTGTCACCGGAGAAGGCATATGCCTCGTAAACCGAACGGCACAGCCAGCCCGAGCCGCCGGCCCAGTAGCCCCAGCAGGCATTTCCGGGAACCGGTACCGAGTGCCCCCAGATATCCGCGTTGTGGTGTGCGACAAAGCCATCTGCGTGGTAAAAATCTCTGGCAGTTTGCTCTCCGGTTACCGACAGCTTTTCCACCAGATCGATAATCGGCTGCATCAGCTCCGGCATGTTGCAGCGCAGAACCGGCCAGTAATTCATCTCAGTATTTATATTTATCGTATAGTTTGAGTTCCACGATGGCTTTGTGCTGTTGTTCCAAATTCCCTGTAGATTCGTCGCCTGCGTACCGGCTCTTGACGAGGCTATAAGTAGATATCTGCCGAAGTTGAACAGCAGCTCATAGAGAGCCATATCCGAGGAATTATCATGAAATGCCGCCAGACGCTCATCCGTCGGAGAGAGAATGGTGTCATCCTGCAAATGCAGGGAAACTCGGTCGTAATACCCGCGATAGTCGGCGATATGTGCATGGATAAGGTTATCAAAGCCCAGGGAAGCGGCGGCCTCAATCGTGCTCAGGCATGCATCCTTGTATTCGCGCCCGTCAAGGAACGGGGAATGGTCAAAGCCATTATAGCTTGTGCTGATAGAGAAATAAACAGTGACATCGGTGGCGTCCTGTATTCTCAGTGAATCATCGCCGACAAAAACCTCACCGTTGCAGTCCAGCTTTGCAGCACCACGGAATTGTATGCCGCGCTCATTGTCATTATCATAGTAGACAAGGCTGTTGCACGGATAAATTTTACTGTTGCGGTCAGAATCACCCGGGCATTCGCCGTCGGCAATGAGTGTTTCGCCCTTAGTGAATACGACTGAGCGAAGAGGGGAGCGCAGACGTAGCGTGAATGAGAACGGAACACCGTTTCCGGATTCTATTCTGTAGACAAGCACATTGTGCGGATGGGATATAAACGCAGTTTTGATATATTCGGTCGAAGCGCCCTTGAATTTACTTGTAAGTACGGCATTTGAGAGATCGAGCTTTCGTTCATATTCGGAGGCTCCGGTCTCGTCGAAGTCAAGCAGCATCTCGCCGAACGGCATATAGGCCTGAGACCAGCAGCACAGGAAGTTTTCCTCAAGCTCACGCTGAGCCTCTTCATATTTGCCCTCGGCGGAAAGCTCCTGAGCCTTAACATAGGCGCTGTAGGCGGTTTCCTTTTCAGGTACACGCGGACAGCCCGTCCAGAGAGTATCGTGGTTTAAAATCAATTTATCATTCAAGGTGCCGCTGTAGCACATAGCACCGAGAGAACCGTTTCCGAGCGGCAGGGCATCCATCCAATAAGCTGCCGGTTGTTTATAATAAAGAGTGTTGGAATTCATAAGACTCCTCCTTGTGTATCGTGTGGTTAAATTCGCACCCATAACACTATAACACAACGGGCGGGTAATTTCCAGTGTTTCTATGGTAAATTTGTCTTTTTTTATCGGGATATATATATTTGTTTTGTCTATAATCACATTTAGCCTTTAAAAACGACAAAAAACCGAAGCGAAAACACGCGATGATAGCAAAGGTTGTTTTCGTTTCGGTTTTGCTGCTTGACGATTTAGCAAGTTGTGCTTATAATGGAGTTATTAAGCGAGCTACTGTTATGTCAAAATACAGTAAGGTGGGGTTGAGCCATGACAAAAGGACAACTGAAAGCTGCATATAAGCTGTGGGCCGAGAAGCATCAGCTATATTTCGATCCGCACGATCTGGATCATTCGGTGATACTGACATCGTTCGATTCCGGCACCACTGCGGATGGATACTCCGGTACGCAGGTGTGTGCGGTGACAAAGCATAAAAAGGACAAGATTCATATGTTTGTGTATGCACTGCGCTCGACATGGAAGTATCGTGATCATGACGATGAAATCGACGGCCATGGACTCGAAAATTACCGTAAGATAATTTCGTTTTAGCTCTTATTACTTTTCAAATACAGCCGCAACGTTCTTTAACTGCTCACGGATATTGATGTTCTGTGGGCAGTTCTTTTCACACAGACCGCATTCAAGGCATTCACTGGCCTTGCCGCGAGATTCACTGAGAGCCTTATAATAGAAGCCCGACGCATGAACATAGTTGACGCTCGAACGCTTTTCTTCGTTATAGAGGGCAAAATAGTTCGGTATTGCGATATTCTGCGGACAGTCCCCCTCACAATATCCGCATCCGGTACAGGGAATGGCTGTGTTGGCCTTGAAAATGGCTGCTGCCCTGCGGCAGAGCTCAAACTCCTCCTGTGTCAGTGGTGTGAAATCCTTCATATATCCGGTGTTGTCCTCTACCTGCTCAAGTGTTGACATGCCGCTGAGGACTCGATATACAGCCGGCTGACTGGCTGCAAAGCGTATTGCCCATGAAGCCTGGCTCCAATCGGGATGACATGCTTTCAGCAGAGATGCGGCTTCATCCGGGAGGTTTGCAAGGTTGCCGCCCTTAACAGGCTCCATTACGAGCACAGTCTTGTTATGTGCTTCGCATATCTCATAGCAGCGACGTGACTGAACTCCGGCGTCATCCCAGTCGGCATAGTTCAATTGAAGCTGAACGAGGTCGATCTCCGGATAGCTGTTGAGTAGCTCCTCAAGCAGCTCCGGTGTCCCGTGGAAGGACACGCCGGTTCTCTTGCACAGACCCATTTCTTTCATTCTCTGTATGAATTCAAAGGTGTGAAGCTGCTGTGCCTTTTTGTAGAAATCAGAATTGATATTATGGATGAGGTAATTGTCAAAATACTCGACGCCGCAACGTTCAAGCTGATTTCTGAAATAGGGCTCCTGCTCGTCCTCGGTCTTTACAAAGCCAAGGGTTATTTTGTCGGTCAGCTCATATGCTTCTCTTGGATAGCGGCTTGTAAGCGTCTGCTTCAAGGCAGGTTCACTTGCAAAATCACAATATCTGAATGCAGTGTCAAAATAGTTGTTGCCGGATGCCATATACATATCGACCATTTTTGTCAGCGTTGGTATATCAACAGCGGAGCCGTCCTTGGGGTCGGTGAGCGGAAGACGCATAAAACCAAAACCGAGCTTACTCATATTATCATTTCCTTTCAAAATTATTAATTCATACCCCCACGCTGCCGCAGCAGTGTGGGGGTACATATATGCATTATTCTTCAAAATTGCACTTTGTTGTAGCAAGCCTCTGTAACGATTCCGCAGTTACCTTATAGAAGGGCTCGTGCTTGTTGAGGGTTGCTATAAGACTCATTTCCTCATCGGTGAGGGAGAAGTCGAAGATCTCTGCATTCTCCTTGATATGGATCGGAGTTTTGCTTCCGGGTACAAGGCTGAAGCCCATCTGTATATGCCATCTGAGAATGACCTGCACAGCGGTCTTGCCATACTTTTCGGCAAGTGCGGAGAACACCGGGTCGTTTATCAAGTCGGCATTGCCATGTCCGAGCGGATACCAGGATTGCAGCTTTATTCCGGCTTCGTCGCAGAAAGGCTTGACCTTTTCGGCCGGGAAGTAGGGGTGGCATTCGACCTGCATCACGGCAGGAGTAACCTCGCAGCTATCCAGAACCTCCTGAAGCTTTTCCACCGGAAAGTTTGAAACGCCGATTGCCCTGAGCTTTCCTGCTTTATAAGCCTTCTCAAGCATCTTGTACGCATAGATGTAGTTGTTGACCGGATGATGAAGTATCATGAGGTCGATGTAATCAACACCGAGGCGGAGCAAGGTATCATCAATAGCACTGTCGTTCTCATAGAGAGTGGGGGCGAGCTTGGTCTCGAGGAAGAATTCCTCGCGCCTGAGACTCGAACGCTTGAGGCCCACGCCGACCTCGACCTCATTTCCGTAGCGGTTGGCGGTATCTATGAGCTTGTAGCCATTGTTCAGAGCAAAGGCCACATTGTCGGATACCTGTTCACCAAACTGCATTATGGTGCCGAAGCCGAGCTGGGGCATCTCTACGCCGTTGTTAAGAAGAATAGAATTGTTCATTAATATCACCCAATCAAATTAGTGAATGTTTCTTCTGGTGCACATCTTTACGAATTCCGGATCAAAATGCTTGACAGCCGTACCCTGATATCCCATATCGAGGGAAGCTATCTGCTGCATTTCTTCCGCTGTAAGCGTGAAATCCCAGATGTCGAAGTTCTGCTCGATGCGTTCCTTGTGTGTTGACTTCGGAATAACCGTTACGCCGCGCTGAACATTCCAACGCAGAATGACCTGAGCCACATTCTTGCCGTGTGCTGCTGCAATGGACTGGAGCATCTCGTTTTCGAACGGGTCATATCTGCCACCGCCGAGCGGAGCCCAAGCCTCAGGATGAACATTGTACTCCTGCATGGTTTCGAGAGCCTTCTCCTGTGTGTAGAACGGGTGGGTTTCGATCTGGTTGACCATTGGCTTTATTTCTACAGTCTCGCAGAAGTTTGTCAGAACATGCGGATAGAAGTTTGAAACACCGATTGCACGGAGCTTGCCCTCGCGGTAAGCATCCTCTATTGCACGCCAGGCACTGAAATAGTCCTTCATAGCCTGGTGCAGCAGGTAGAGATCGAGATATTCAAGTCCCATAGCGTTCAGTGATGCATCAATGGCTGCCTTTGCCATGTCGTAGTTCTGCATATCCTGAACCCACATTTTTGAAGTGATGAACAGCTCTTCACGTGTGCAGATACCCTCTGCTATTGCTTCTCTTACAGCTTCGCCGACTGCATCCTCGTTGGTGTAGGAGGCGGCTGTGTCTATCAGACGATAGCCAGCCTTGATAGCCTCGAGCACGGAGTGCTTGCATTCCTCTTTGTCGCGTACCTGAAAAACACCGAAGCCCTCGAGAGGCATTTTAACTCCGTTTGATAATGTCTTGAATTCCATTTTTATTAACTCCTTTGCCATTAAATCAATGTACAAGTGCGGTAAAGGTGAACTGGATGAGTATCCAGTCTTCGCCGCGCAACTGGTAAACCTCAGTGACTGCAAAATGATGTGTTACCGGATTTCCGCCAAGCAGGAGACCATAATCACAGTCGGTAAGAACGATAGCTGTCTCGCCGAATATTTCGGCCTTCTTGTCATGGAATACAAGCTCGGTGGGCTTGAAAAGACCCTTTGTATAGCATTCTATTTCCTGTTCAAGCTTGCAGGTCATGCCGATGTGCACAAAATTGCAATTTGCATCAGCTCCGGCACGCATACCGGCTTCATTGGCATCCTCCATGGCTTTCCAGAATCTGTCCGATGCAGCGATTACATTATTAATCATTTTTATTTCTCCTTAAAGCTTTGAAGAAAGCACAGCGGCTTCCTTGATTGTTGTTGCCATGCCCTGATAGCTCATTCCGTAGAGGGAAGCAAATCTTGAGATAGTGTATTCGCCGGCCTCAAGCATCCATTTCTCAGGAGCAGCACCCTGGAAAACGAAGAAGAGCTTACCGCTGAGAGAACCTGCCTCGACCGGGCCGTAGCATCTGTCAAGAAAGTTTCTGACAGAGCCGCAGATGTTGTGCCAATAGAGGGGAGAGCCGATAACGAGTACATCGGCGGAGGTCACTTTCTCCAAAACCTCATCAAATTGGTCGCCCTCAAGCTCCTGACCATAGGCGTTTATCCTGTAGTCGGTGAGGCTGACTGTTTCGAATTTATGACCCTTCAGGAGAGTGCCTGCAAGAGCTGCGGTATTGCCGTTCTTGTTGGGACTGCCGTTCAGAAATACGATCTTCATTTTATCACTCCTGACTGTCAAGATCGATAACAAAGCCTGCGTATCTTTCTACCATTTCATCGGTAGCATTGTAATATCTGGTGTTCTTGTTGAGCTTGGCAATCTCGTTCATCTCGTCGGCTGTGAGCTCGAAATCGAAAATATCGTGGTTTGCCTTGATGTGGTCGGGATTGTTTGAGCCGGGTATTACCTGATTGCCGACCTGAACATGCCATCTCAGAATGATCTGTGCTGTGGACTTGCCGTGTTTCTCGGCAAGAGCGGTAAAGACCGGCTCTTCAAGCAGACCCTTGTCGCCGTGGCCAAGCGGATACCATGCCATTACGCGGCAGCCACATTCGGACAAACGGGATATGGTTGCGTCATCCATGAAGTAGGGGTGAGCCTCCATCTGTATCACATGCGGCTTGATTTCGCACTCGTTGAGGAGCTTTTCAAGCTTTTCACCCTTGAAGTTTGAAATGCCGATGGATTTGATCTTGCCGGACTTATATGCTTCCTCAAGCTTTCTGTAGCCTGCCATGAAGTCGCCGGAGGGCTGGTGAATGAACATGAGGTCAACATAGTCGGTACCGAGAAGCTCGAGGCTCTTTTCCACAGTACCCTCGGTGTTATACTGGCTGGCCCATATCTTAGTCGAGATAAAGATATCCTCACGCGGTACACCGGATTTTTTAACTGCACGGCCAACTGCACGCTCATTCATATATGCCTGAGCTGTGTCGATCATTCGGTAGCCGTTAGAGAGAGCGCACAGAACAGCAGCCTCGGCCTGAGCAGGTGTCATTTTGAAGGTGCCTATGCCGACTGCCGGCATATTAAGTCCGTTACTGAGTGTGAAATTCATGATGATAGCCTCCTGTTAATTGAATTCATTCATCGATAGTTCCGAAAACATCAACTACTTCACCCATAAATGCGTAGTGGAAGTCTCCGTTCTTATAAAGCGTATCGCTGAGGAAGTCGGGGAGCTCGTCCTTGCCCATGAGGTGAGTGTGGAGCTTCTTGCAGACGAAGGTAAGACTTGCCTGCTCAAAGCCGACTCCGTCTCCGGCAGCCTTTGGTGTCAGAGCGGTCAGATTGACCTTATCGGGAACATCGTTTCCGGATTTTGAGCCGAGCACCAGAAGATCCTTTCTGTTTTCCTCGGGGAAGAAGCAGACGGTAAAATTGTCGTTTTTAAGGAGTATCTCACTTGTCTTGCGGCTTTCGCGCAGGAAAACGGTGATGATCTGCTTGCCGTGATTTGCAGGCCCCCAGATAGTACCCATTGTGCCCCAGCCGATCGTCATGGTGTTGTATTCCTCCGGTGTTCCCGCAGTGCAAAGAGCCCACTGATTATTAAACATTGAAAAGACATCGTATTTTGCAGAAGCAAAATTTTCGAGATTGATTTCCATTTCCAATACCTCCATTGTTTTTCGTTGATAATAGCATATCATGCGGTAGTAACTACCTGTCAAGCGCTAATTGAAAAAATTTTTTGATTTGTGCAAAATGTTGAAAAGGCCATGCGTTAAGCTGTGTCAGCTCGCCGCATGGCCTTTGTCCTGTATAGTTTTATTTCTTTTCAATCTTATTAAGCTTGTCGTTGATTTCGAGCAGCTGTTCTTTTGTCAGCTTCGGGCCGGATGCTCCCATCATTCCGATGAAGCGCAGGAAGGTGAAGCCGCCGAGCATATCCATCATCGGGCTGTTTTCGTCAAAGCTGAAGCCTGCGGCCTTGACGCTGCCGTCCTTCTTGTCCGGATTTGAAAGGATGCCCGCTATGAGCTTGCCTCCGTCCTCGGTTGCCATAATGTCGCTTATCTTGTCGTTGAGTGACAGATATCCGTCCACAGTGTTGATATCAAACCAGTTGAGAACGGCGCCCTTTTCCTTGAAACGGTAATCCTCGTTGAACACGTCAACCTTTCTGATGCGGCTTTCGTCGCGCAGCATTCCGGATACGGCTGTAAGGTAGGTGGTACCGGAGTTCGGCACATCGAAATGGAAGAAGTGGTCGGGGCACTCCTTTTCGCAGAGCTTTACACCGTTGACATACAGCTCGACCTTCGGCTGGTTGGAATAGACAGTCACGGTAGTTGTGTCTTCAACACGGTCGACGTATCTCTTTCCGCAGATGTGCACAAAAGGCTCGTCGGAGAGCCAAGCCTTGTAAGCATAGAAGGAGTCCTTTTTGTACTTGCGATCCATTGTAACAAGTCCCTTGTGGTTCTGGCCGTTTTCACCGCCCTCGCTTCGTGCATCCGCACCGAAGTCAAACATGTTCCAGACATGCGTTGCCCAGATATATTTCCTTGAGAAAAGCTGCTTGATGAGCTCCTCGTGATAATATGCCTGATATTCCTCGGTGTAATCACCCTGGAAGGGGTTTGAAGTATGCCAATTCAGGGCTTCACAGCCATATTCGCTGCATCCTATCGGGATATCCGGATGTTCCGCATGGAATTTGTCAAACCACGGGCCGTTCATGGATACGTCTCCGCCGTACCAGCCGAAATAATGGTTATAGGATACAATATCCGGCAGCTCTACAAACGGGTCGTTGATGTCAAACGGGGAGAGGAATGCCATGGTGGTCAGACGGGTGCCGTCCATCTCATGAACCAGATCGTTCAGTATTCTGTGATTCTCCAGCAGGTCATCATCCGTTCCACCTATGGATATCTCGTTGGAGAGTCCCCAGCAGATTATGCTCGGATGATTATAATTCTGTACGATGAGTTCCTTCATCTGAGAAACAGTGTTGTCGCGGCCCGTCGGCATGTGCTTGGAGATATAGGGAATCTCAGCCCAAACAATAAAGCCGTACTCATCACAAAGGTCATAGAAATAGCGGTCATGCTGATAATGTGCGAGACGTATTGTGGTTGCGCCCATTTCATATATCAGATCGGCATCCTCACGGTGATGCTCGGGAAGAAGTGCGTTGCCTATGCCGAGCCTGTCCTGGTGACGCGCAACACCGCGAAGCGGATACTCCTCGCCGTTTAAAATGAAGCCGTTTTCGGGGTCTACTCTAAAGGTGCGGCAGCCGAAATGCGTTGAAACGGTATCGAGCACAGCATCACCCTCAACAAGTGATATTTCGGCAGTGTAGAGATATGGGTCTCTGCGGCCGTGCCAGAGATGTACATTCTCGATATCGAGTACGGCACTTGTGTCGGAGGATTCGCATGCCGCCGTAAGCTGTCCCTGCGCATCAAATATTCTGTAGCATATAGACTGCTCATTTTTGAGATTTGTCACATATGATTCTATTTTTACCCGGGCATTGCCCTCAATGATCTCCGGAGTTACGGTAAAGCCCGGGCCGCCGAAATAATCAAGGTCAAAATGAGAGCTGTTCACACAGATGAGGTTGACATCACGGTAGAGTCCGCCGTAAAAGGTGAAATCGGCCATCTGCGGATAAACACGCTCATTTGGGCTGTTGTCAACAGTGATCACGATGAGATTTTCATTTTTCAGCGCATCGGTTATATCCGCACGCCAGGTCGAATAGCCGCCGTCGTGGTGTGCAAGGTGTGTGCCGTTAACATAGAGATCGGCAGAAGAGTTCGCACCGTTTATCTCAAGATAATAGCGCTCCGCCTTAGGAGCCTCGGTCATGGAAAGCTCCTTTGCATAATAGCCGACACCGCGGTAGTAGTCAGCACCGCCGTCCTGACCGTCAAGGGCGTTCCAGGTGTGTGGCAGATTGACCCAATCCCATTTTTCGGGCATTGTGTCGGGAATGGATTCGGCCATTTTCGTAAATGCCCATTTTGAATTCAAATTGCAGATAGTACGCATAAAAACCTCCTGTTAAATTTACGATATATCAGATTATTCCGAAATGCTTCAAAGCATTGAAAACACCGTCTTCATCGACATCATCGGTTATGTAATCGGCGATGGCCTTGGTTTCGGGGCAGGCATTTCCCATCGCTACGCCGAAGCCTACATTTGTCAGCATGTCAACATCGTTCTTACCGTCGCCGAAAGCCATTATCTCATCCTTGGAAATACCGAAATGCTCAGCTACCTTGAGTATGCCGACATGCTTGCCGCCGCTTGCCGGCAGCACATCATGACAAAAGCTTGCGGCGTTGGTGATCCTGATATTCTTCAGCGGAGCCAGCTTTGGATTCGAGGTTTCCGGATAATAGGTGATGAACTGATATACGTCGTTTTCTTCAATACGAGAAATATCATAGAGCTCCGGTATCGGAAGACCGCAGGCGGTAAAATGCTCAGTAATGATATCCGCATGCATCGTGGTAAAGCATTCGTCGCCCTCAACCACAAGGCAGGGGAAAGGGTCGGTTTCCTGAATCTTCATCATAAGGCGGACATCGTCTTTGTCAAGCGGCATTGTGTGCAGAAGCTGTCCGCTGCGATCAAAGCAGTATTGTCCGGTCATGGCAACGATTCCGTCAAAATCGAAAATATCGAACATCGGCAACACCATTGCCTTTGTTCTGCCGGTGGCGACAAAGACAAGAAGGCCCTTCTCGTGTGCGGCTTTCAAGGCGCGCAGGGTGGATTCGGGCGGTCGGTGATTTCTGTCGACAAGTGTTCCGTCAATATCAAAAAACAGTGCGCGTATATTCATTTCATCCTCCGGTAGCTTTCAGAAAGGGACTGCCGATATGCATGCACACGCAGTCCCAAATAATTATCTGTTCTTATATTTTTCTACAATGAGATTTGCACATTTGTATATGTCTCCGCCGCCGAGTGTAAGTATCAGGTCGTTGCTTTCGGCGTGGGACATCACATAATCTGCGATTTCCTCAAAGGTTTCAAACCAGCAGCTTCCCGGTATCTTTGCGGCAAGATCACTGGTATGAATGTCATAGGTGTTTGTTTCGCGAACTGCGAGTATCTCCGTCATCACAACGTGCTCGGGTATTGAAAGAGCCTTTGCGAAGCCGTCAATATGCATGGCCGTTCTTGAATAGGTGTGCGGCTGGAAAACAGCCCATACCGCATGATAACCCATTTTAGAGGCGGCCGTAAGCACGGAGGTAAGCTCTGTCGGGTTATGTGCAAAGTCATCGGCAACCGTTACGCCGTCGAACTCTCCGAGTATTTCGAAGCGACGGTGAACTCCCGTGAAGGCTTCAAGAGCCCTTTTGATCGGCTCTCCGGAAACGCCCATGCTGTGTGCTGCGGCAGCGGCGGCAAGAGCGTTCATCATATTATATTCACCGGGAACCTGCAAATTCACGCGGCAAATCGGCTCGCCGTGATGCATTATGGTGAAAACCTCACATACGGTATCCTCTTCGTTGAGGTCGGTAACGTAATAATCACATGTGGGGGACTGACCAAAGGTAACTGTCTGTGCATGAGTAAGACCTTCAACAGCCCTCATCGCCTCCGCGTTGTCACCGTTTACCACCAGTCTGGAGGAGGTTTGCAATGCGAATTTTCTGAAGGATTTTACGATGTTATCGAGAGTGCCGAAATAATCAAGATGATCGGCGTCCACATTCAAAATAACGCTGACAGCCGGATGGAGCTGCAGGAAGGTGTCGACATATTCGCAGGCCTCACATACCATGTTTTCACTTTTGCCCACACGGGCATTGCTGCCGAGTACGGGAAGCTTGCCGCCTATAAGAGCGGTTGGGTCTTCGCCGGCCTCCATGAGTATCTGTGTAAGCATTGCGGTGGTGCTTGTTTTGCCGTGCGTGCCGGAAACCGCAATGGTGTTGGCAAAATGATCTGTCAGCATACCGAGCACTACGGAACGCTCAAGTGTCGGTATATTCTTTTCTCTGGCCGCAACAAGCTCGGGGTTATCCTGCTTTGCGGCCGCCGTGTAGACGACGAGCTCGGCGTCGCCTATATTCTCGGCGCTGTGACCCATGTGAATGGTGATGCCGCTTGTGCGGATTCTTGCGAGCGTATCGGATTCGTTTATGTCACTTCCGGTCACGGTATAGCCGTTATGAAAAAGTATCTCGGCCATGGGACACATGCCGGAGCCGCCGATACCAACAAAATGTATGCGTTTGATATTATCAAGAAGATTATTTCTCTTGTCTGCCATAGTGAAGCTTCCTTTCGAAAAAAGCGGATATATACTTATAAAACATCAATGTCAAATGCATGTGAAATGCTTATAACTATCTATATTATAATGCGTTTATTATTAAAAATAAATACCAAATTTCAAAAAAATCAAAATTCAGGCCTTTGCGTAACAAAAAACACCGTTTTTCATAAGATATAACAGGTATAGCTTGCGTTGAAAGGTGTGGTGATATGCCGACAAGGAATGTATTCGGAGTGATAGGTGGGGACGCGCGCATGAGGTTTCTGGCCGAGTCCATAGTGGCTGACGGATATCGGGTTGTGGTTTCGGGTATGGAAGAGCTCAATGCGTTTGACGATGAATTCGATTTGTCCGTGGAAGAGGCGATAAAGGAGAGCGATGTGATAATTCTGCCCCTCCCGGTTACAAGGGACGGTAAGCTGCTGAATGCTCCGTACAGTAAAAGTCCGATTTTTATTGACGACAGCTTAGCGAAAATGATGACCAATAAAATAGTATACGGAGGTATGCTGAAAAAGCTTATTGCGGCCTCACCGATATGGAGAGAGGTCGGGCCTGAGGATTATTACATGAGGGAGGAGCTTGCAGTCGGCAACGCAATACCGACAGCGGAGGGCGCACTTGGCATCGCCATAAACGAATACCCGGCTACGGTTAACGGTGCCCGCTGCCTGATTGTTGGATTCGGCAGGATAGGAAAGAATCTTTCCATGCTTCTCAGAAGTCTCGGTGCACAGGTGTATGCGTCGGCAAGAAGGAACGAAGACCTGATGTTGATGCGTGCCTTTGGCGTTCAGCCTCTCAGATATCGGGAAATAACGCAGAAATTCGATATCATTTTCAACACAGTGCCGTCGGTCGTCATCGGGCCTCAGATACTGAACCGACAGGATACTGAAACCCTGATAATAGAGCTTGCATCCGTTCCGGGCGGTATAGATCGTGAATATGCGCAAAAATGCGGTATCCGCGTAATAGATGCTCCGTCCCTGCCCGGTAAAACCGCACCGAAAACGGCGGCGGAGTTCATTAAGGAAGCAATATATAATATGATGGAGGAGTAGTGATGATATGCGCACAATAGCCTTTGCCATGTGTGGTTCGTTCTGCACATTTGAAAATGCACTGGAGCAGATGAAGAAGCTACGCGAGTCATATGAGATATTGCCGGTGATGAGCGAGAATGCCTATGACACGAATACGCGCTTCGGCACAGCGGAGAGCTTTCGGTGGAAGGTGGAGGGCATATGCGGCAGAGAAATAATACACAGCATAGCTTCTGCCGAGCCGTTGGGCCCGAAGCACTTGGCGGATGCGGTGGTCATAATGCCGTGCACCGGAAATACCGCAGCTAAGCTTGCAAACGCCGTGACCGATACAGCCGTTACCATGGCGGCAAAATCCGCACTCAGGGTCTCCATGCCGGTAGTACTCGCACTTGCAACAAATGATGCTCTGGGAGCGTCATTTAAAAATATAGGTCTGCTTATGAATACGAAAAACATATACTTTGTACCAATGTCCCAGGATTCTCCGACGACAAAGCCAAATTCGCTTGTGGCTCATTTTGATATGCTCGAAAAGACGCTGGAGTCCGCTTTTTCGGGAAAACAGCTTCATCCGGTGTTTATGTAAGATTTTTTGTTGAATTTATTATAGATTTGTGCTATACTTGCCTCATATCGGCGTATTGCCGAATTGGGAGGCAAAAATGCTGTATTGTACCAAATGTCAAACTGTATGCGAGGATTCCACCCATTCCTGTCCGAATTGCAAGCGAAGCCGTGGCCTGAGACCCATTAAGGGCTCGGATATGGTCTTTTTTATGAAGGTCAGAGAGCTTGAAGCTGTCGAAATAGAGGAAATCTTCGAAAATAACGTGATCGGATGTCGTATAGACCCTGTTTCAAGCGGCTTTGCGACAAGCATGTTTGACTCCGACTATCTCCCGTCCGATAAGAATATTTATGTGAGATATCAGGATCTTGAGCGTGCCAATGAGGTTTTGGCTGCCGAAAGGGAAGAGGTTGAGCCGGAGGAAGAGGCTGAGCCGCCAAGTGCCAAGCGAATAGTGATGCAGTCACTGGCTATTATCGCTTTCATGGTGTTTGTAATGATTCTTGTGTTTGCGGCAAATCCCATTGCAAATGCGCTGAAGAATCTGTTGATGTAAAAAATTCATGCCCTGCATGGAATGGAGGAATTTAAATGAAACAGTATAAACCGGATACCACTTGTATCCACGCCGGATATACCCCCGGAAACGGTGAGCCGCGTGTTATGCCCATAGTTCAGAGCACAACATACACCTATGAGAGCTCTCAGGAAATGGGCGACCTGTTCGACCTTAAGGCCGACGGCTTTTTCTACACTCGTCTCGGCAACCCCACTCTTGATGCTGTAGAGAAGAAGCTTGCAGCGCTTGAGGGTGGTGTAGGCGCAATGCTTACAGCCTCCGGTCAGTCTGCATCCATGATCTCCATTTTGAATATCTGCCGTGCAGGTGGCCATGTTGTATGCTCCAGCGCTATATACGGCGGCACCTTCAATCTTTTCTATAAGACAATGAAGGAAATGGGCATCGATTTCACCTTCGTATCGCCCACTTCAACTGCTGATGAGCTCCGCGCCGCTTTCCGCGAGAACACAAGATGCGTTTTCGCTGAGACACTTGCAAACCCGTCCCTTGTCGTAACAGACCTTGAGCTGTTTGCAAATATTGCTCATGAGCACGGTGTACCGATCATCGTTGATAATACCTTCCCGACACCTATCAATTGCCGCCCGTTTGAGTTCGGCGTCGATATTGTTGTTCACTCCACTACAAAGTACCTTGACGGCCATGCAGTGCAGGTCGGCGGCGCCATTGTGGACAGCGGCAACTTTAACTGGGATAACGGCAAGTTTCCGGAGTTCACAGAGCCGGATGAGTCCTACCACGGCGTAATTTATACACAGCAGTTTGGCAAGGCCGCATATATCGCTAAGGCACGCTGCCACCTGATGCGTGATCTCGGCGCTCAGGCAGCACCGATGAATGCATTCCTGCTCAACCTCGGCATGGAGACCCTCGCTCTGCGTATGGAGCGTCATTGCAGCAATGCACTCGCAATTGCAAAGTTCCTCGAGAATGACGAGCGCATCGCATGGGTGAATTATCCGGGCCTTGAGAGCAGCGAATTCTACGGCCTCGCTCAGAAGTATATGCCCAATGGAACCTGCGGCGTTGTTTCCTTCGGTATCAAGGGCGGCAGAGAGGCTGCAACAAAGTTCATGGATAGCCTTGAGCTGGCTTCTGTCGTAACGCATGTTGCCGACCTCCGCACCTGCGTGCTGCATCCGGCAAGCACAACACACCGTCAGCTCAGCGATCAGCAGCTTGAGGATGCAGGTGTAAAGCCCGACCTTATAAGACTGTCCGTCGGTATCGAGAATATCGATGATATCCTTGCCGATATCGAGCAGGCTATTCAGAAGGCTGTACAGTAAAATTCAATATAGCTATATGTCACCGAACAAGCGAAATCGCCTGTTCGGTGATTTTTTGCCCTCAAAACGGCAAGAGAGTGCCCAAATCATAAAGTGCTATTCTTTAGCCAAGATGCATAAGAGTAGGAGGAGATACCAATGTGGAACATCAATCATGATAAAATGAATTTGAAATATGTTATAGGATTGTGCTAATTTACGTTTACTACTAAAATAAATGTGCAACTATATTATTATTGGTGCTGGTATTGATGCTTGCAACTATTCCGGTTTCGGCTGCAATTGTTAAAGATGATGTAGCTGAGCCTTGTGCTCAAATGTGTTCGTGTGGTAATGGCACACTTCAGAAGCGTACGGTTTGGAATTCATATTATGTGGAGCTGAGAACGCTGTCGGAGGATCCGACAGAGCGCGAGACGGAGCTGTACAGATTGCGCCTTGAGATAATGTCCGGCTGCGGCCCCGATGCATTTATTCTGCCGACAAACGAGCCGGGCGTGTTTATGAATGATGGTGTCACTCCGCGAGAGCAGCTGTTCATGGACGTTGAAAGACAGATGTATGCAGGAATTTTTCTTCCGCTTGATGACCTTATAGCAGAGAGCGGTACTATGATGTGAACGAGCATTATGAGGCTATTATGGATGCCGGCAAAACGGAGGAGGGGCAGGTCGTGCTGCCGCTGCTTTTCAGGTACAATGTATTCATTCTGGATAAGTCGCAGCTAAAACAGCCCGATATGCAGCTTGAAAGCTGGGAGGAAGTGGTAGGCTGCGGTGACGATAAGCTGATGAGCTTCCTGCGCGGCAGAATGATACGCGGGTACGGTGCTCAGTACGATAGATTTATTGATTACAAAAACGAAGAGCTTCTCCTGACCGAGGAAGCAATTGCGACGGATATGCACGCCTTTTCCGATGTACAGCCGCTCACCACCGATGAAAGCAGCACATTTGAAATAGCAATGAGAAAGACCATGGATGAGTTTGCACTTGCCGAGTATGTAAGCTGTCCCGATTCGGCAATGGTGCTTCCTCTGCCGAATACAAGCGGAGGACTTACAGCATATATTACAGCATATGCCGCCATAAATCGTAACAGCGAGTATGTCGGGGATGCATTCAGGTTCATTGAGCTTATGCTAAGCGATGAGGTTCAGAGTGATATCGGTATATGCGAGGACAGCATGGGCATTACATACAGCTACGGCAACGGATGCAGACCGTCCACTACCTTATTGGACTCTGTCAGCGGCGTGGCGACGGGGAAGAATGCGTGTTCCGAGGAGGAGAATATCTTTCTTGCAGGTTTGGTTGATAGGACAAGTGCGGTGCGCTTCTGCTCCGATATCGATACGGTTCTGCTAAATGCAGCACGCTCGAGCTGCAACAGTGAGGATCCGGATGAGATCGCGGCAAGGGTGTATGACGAGATGAAAATGATAATTGCAGAATAAAAGAGATAGCCTTCTATAAGAAGATTTGTATATTATTTTCCAATACATGGATGTTTATTTATTGATTTTTCTGAATCGCTGTGATATAATGTCTCTGAAATCAGATAAACGCTTATTTGATTCTATGTAATATTTGGGAGGACAGTATTATGAATCACAAGAAGGTAAAAGTCGGCGTTATCGGCTGCGGTACTATTTGCCGTATGACCTATATGCCCAACATGGTAAACAAGTTCAATATTCTTGAGGTTGTTGGCTGTGCAGATAAGATCCCGGAGCGCTCCAAGGCTATGGCTGAGCAGTACGGCATCAAGCAGATGACAAACGAAGAGATCTACAATGATCCGGAGATCGAGGTAGTTTGCAACCTTACATATCCCGAGTCTCATTTTGAGGTTTCTTCCGAGGCTATGAAGCATGGCAAGCATGTTTATTGCGAGAAGATGATGGCAGTTGACTTCTCCGAGGCTACAGAGCTTATGCGTCTGGCTAAGGAAAACAACGTCATGTTCATCACAGCACCGGATACATTCCTCGGCGCTTGGGAGCAGTCCGCACGTTATTATATCGATGCAGGAATCATCGGCACACCTGTTTCCGTACATGCACAGCATACATGCTCTTATCGTCCGGCTAACCCGGTATTTGACCTTTCTCCGGACAGCTTCTTCTTCCCGCTTCATCCGGGCGGAGGACTCCCGTTTGATTGGGGCGGATATTATCTGCACACAATGCTGAACATCCTCGGCCGTGTTACAAAGGTTGCAGGCTTCGGCGGTAACTATGAGCCGAACATGAAGTATTCTCACCCGGCACATCCGAAGTACGGCGAGAACTTCTTTGTTGATACTCCGACATCTATTTTCGCAGCTCTTGAGTTTGAGAGCGGCGTACACGGCACCTTCCATCTCACCTCCGAGTCTTATAACTCCGAGCATTTTGAGATCACAGGTACCAAGGGCTCACTTATCCTCGGCAACCCGAATAACTTTGACGGCTCCATGATCCTTAAGCGTCCGAACATGAAGGAGAAACCGATGAGATTCGGTGCTCCGGGTCAGGGTCAGAATGGTGCACAGGTAGCAGCTTCTCAGCTTGGCGAGTTCGCAATGCCCGAGGAAGTCGTTCTGCCGATGCTCCATGGTTTCAATGACGGCTCCTGCCGCGGTGTCGGTCTGGCTGATATGGCATATGCTCTCCGCAACGGCCGTAAGCCGCGCGCTGATGCACAGATCGGCTATCATGCTATGGAGGTTATCCATGGCTCCATCGAGTCCCAGAAGACAGGCATGACATATGTTATGACATCTCCGTTTGAGCGTCCGGCTCCGCTGGCAACAACTATCGCTGCCGGTATCACAGGCCAGGAAGCTGTTCTGGATGACTGATAAACAGCATTAATGTAAAATAATAGGGCGTGGCAGCTTGATGAACTCAGGTTGCCACGCCTTTTCATGTCAAAAGCCGCAGGTTGCATTGATGACCTGCGGCTTTGCTTATTCTTGTGTATCTTTTGTGTCGGCTTCATCAGTCTGTTCGACTGCGGTAGTGTCGTTTTCGTCGCTTTCCGTGGTCTCGTCCGCTGCCTTTGCAGGAGCTTCAACAAGCGGAAATGTGATCTCAATCGTGAACAGATCACCGCTTACGTCAACCTTAAAGGTTCCGCCGCAGGCCTCGGTAAAGCTCTTTGCAATTGAAAGCCCAAGTCCGCTGCCGGTGGTGGTTCTGCTGTCGTCTCCGCGCACAAATCTGCTTGTAAGGGTGTCACCGTCGACATTCAGCTCATATTTTGAAATGTTCTGCATGGAGAAAATAGCTGAGCCGTTCAGCTTGACAAGAGCGATGTATACTCGTGAACCCTCAAGGGCATACTGTGCGGCATTTTTTATGAGGTTCTGGAAAACACGATAGATGTGTTGGCCGTCAACATACACCGGGTATTCATTTTCCGGTATCTGCGTTCGCCAATGTATTGCACTGCTGTCCACAAGGCTGCTCATATCGGCGAGAGTCTGCTGCAGCAACACCCTGAGGTTCAGATATTCGCAGTGAAGCGTTATATTTCCCGTTGCAGCCTTGGATACATCGAATATATCCTGTATCATATAGCGAAGTCTGTTGGATTTCTGTGATATGACCTCAATATAATCCATAACATGCTTTGGTAGGTTCGGTTCAGCTTTCAAAAGCTCGACATAGCTGATTATCGACGTGAGCGGTGTCTTGATATCGTGGGACACGTTGGTGATAAGCTCGACCTTGGTGCGTTCTGATTTTACGCCATCCTCAACGGCAAGCTTTATGCCGTCGCGAATCATGTTGAGCTCCATGGCGGAGCTGTAGAGCGGGGAGGTGGGCGGAAGATGATTCACTGCGGAAAGATTGCCGTTGTACATCTGCGATATCTGCTCCACCAGTGTGCCGTAATCGCGCATTTCATCCTTCAATATAACGGAGAACCAGAACAGCGCACCCAATACAGCTACAGCCAGTGCACAATATACCAATACACATATATGGAAATCCCAGATATCCATCAGACCTATTACCGTGAGTAATACGGCCAATGCACCGATGCAGAGCAGCACAATGACAAGCGAAATATATTTTCTGTAGACTATCTTTTCGAAGGGCTTGCCGGTTTTGGGGCCTGCGAAGAAATTGAGCGCAGACCTGATAATATTGTGGTGCCATATGCACCTGTTGTGGGAAATGTCGATGAACAGCAGATCAAGCATCATGAATGCTACGAAGATAGCCAAAAGTCCGGATTTTGAAAGTATCGGCAGCCATGTGAGCATCTCGAATACCATCAGAGAGCCGAAAAGCAGGATTATTAGCTTGATCTCTATCCAAACATGCCTTAGGGCGCTTGCGAGAAATTCGATAAATTGCAGTCTGTCGCGTCTGAAAACAATGCCGAAAATCAGTACAAAGAGGTACAGCAGTATGACTACACCTATCAGGGAGGACTGGAATATCAACTGGTTCGCATAGGTATGGGCAGAGCTTACAATTTCGTTAGCGGAATAGTAGCTTGTGGGCTCGGAGCGTACGGCAAAGAAGATATCCGGATATTCGTCGGCAACCATGGTCGAAAGAGTGTAGGACAGAGTGTTTGTGTAGAAGGCGCCGGGCTCATCACTTGAAAAGACAATGACTGAGACATCGTCCTCCGGATACAGATATGTGATGGTTGCAACACCATCTTTAAATGAAAACAGATAATTGAAGCCGTTGGGTATCGTATCCGTGGACCAGTTCGGCGAATTTGTCACCGTCACTCCGTCGGGGTCAAAGCGGTAATCTGTAATGCTGTACAGATTATCCTTGGAAATGCTCTCGACATAATTTTCGCGGCTGTTAAGGGCTCGCTCAACGCTGAATTCCACTTCCTCGGCGGTATCCTCAGCAGCGGCCGGCGGCTCGGGGCGAATATCCTCTCTTGTGCTGTAATACAGTCTTTCGAAGAAGCTTGATGCATTATCCTTATATATGTCAAGCTCTCTCAGCTCTCCGCTAAGTGCATTTCCATATGTTTTCAGGGTCTGCTCTGCGGAGCTTATCAGCTCGGAGCCGATATCATCATATGACCCGATTGCATATATGACAAAGGTTACAATGGAGAAGAAGATGAACAGGCAGCTCAGCCATGCGAGAATACCGCGAAAAAGATTAGTGCTTTTCGATTTCGTATCCAAGACCCCACACCACCTTTAAATATTCGGGCTCACTCGGATTGATCTCGATTTTCTCTCGTATCCTTCTGATATGAACCATAACGGTATTTTCTGCCGAGTATGCCGGCTCGTTCCATATTCTGCTGTATATCTCGTCCGCCGGGAATATACGGCCGGGATGACGCATAAACAGCTCCACGATCTTTGTTTCGGTCGCAGTCAGCTTAACCGGGTCTCCGTCGGCATAGAGAACATGCTCGTCAAGATTGAACATAAGGCGGCCGTTCACTATACAGTTGTCAGTGCGAGCATTGATATCTCCAAGGCTTGTGTAGCGACGCAGATGGGACTTAACGCGTGCAACAAGCTCCATCGGGTTGAAGGGCTTTGCGATATAGTCATCCGCACCCATCGAAAGCCCGAGAATTTTGTCACTGTCCTCACCCTTGGCCGAAAGGATGATGATCGGCAGATTTTTCTTTTCGCGAATTTTCATGATAGCCGAAAGGCCGTCAAGCTTCGGCATCATGATATCGATAATTATCAGGTGGATTTCACGGGCTATCGCGTAATCGAGAGCCTCAAGACCGTCGTATGCCCGTAAGACCTGGTAACCCTCACGCTCCAGTGTAATGGATATAGCATTCACTATTTCATGGTCATCGTCAACAACGAGTATGGTTTTGTTTTCGTTATCAGCCATATACAGACCTCCTAAAATATACTGTGTTGATTATAATCCGTAACTCTTACAAAGCAAAAATCAAATTGCTTACAAAAAACTTAATTTTCATATATTCAACGGTATCATTTTAACCCATAGCAGCACAAACTTCAATCATATCGGAAAAGTTATTTTCATAAGCTCAAACAGAAGGAGGCGAAGCAAATTGATAAAGAAAAGAATAACAAGGGGGCTGTTAACGCTTATGCTGAGCAGCGTGGCAATCATCTGTATATGCGTGCTGTGCTATCGGGGAGAGGATGATGCGGCGGTAGAGGCTGCCGTTACGGACTGGGGACTCAGTTTTCAAAATGAGGGCAAAGCTCCGCTTGCAAATGCCACCGAGGAATATCTGAAGGGCTTCAATGCACTGTATGTGGGAGATCAGAGCAAAAAGGAAATATACATTACCTTTGATGCGGGCTTTGAAAACGGAAATACGGGCATGATACTCGATGCGCTTAAGAAGCACAATGTAAAGGCCACGTTCTTTCTCGTGGGTAACTTTCTCGAAACACAGCCAGAGCTTGTGAACAGGATGATAGATGAGGGACATACCGTGGGAAACCATACGTATTCACACCCGGATATGTCGGCAATCTCCAATGAGGCCGATTTTTCGAGTCAGTTGGTGAAAAACGAGGAGCTCTTTCGGAAAATAACGGGCAGAGAAATGTCTAAGCTTTACAGGCCGCCGCAGGGGAAATTCGCGGAGGAAAACCTGAAAATGGCTGATTCACTGGGATATTCAACGGTTTTCTGGAGCCTTGCCTATGTTGATTGGTATACGGAGGATCAGCCAACACGGGAACAGGCTTTTTCAAAGCTTCTGCCAAGGGTGCACTCGGGCGCAGTGGTACTGCTGCACAGTACATCGTCCACAAATGCACTGATCCTGGATGAGCTTCTCACTGAATGGGAGAATATGGGCTATACCTTCGGAGACCTTGAAGCCTATTGCAGTGCTATGCGTCAGGATAGTTGAAGTAATTGTAAATTGTCAACAAAATGAAAGGAATAATTCCTGTAGGGAAAAATAAAGCTTTTAACATTTAGTATACTGATATAGCACATGTCGAAAAAGGATGTTGAAAGGACGGAAATAAACATGGCAGAAACTCTCGCACATTTTTTCAGTGATATCATACCGCCGGAGCTGACGGTTTTCGTCATATCCCTCCTGCCGGTTCTTGAACTGCGCGGAGGTCTTATTGCAGCTAAGGTTTTGGGTGTGGAGCTCATTCCGGCTATGATAATAGCCCTTATAGGCACTGTTTTGCCAATGCCGTTTGTGCTTCTGTTTATCAGAAAGATATTTGATTGGCTGCGCAATACGAAGCTTGTTAAACTGGTGGATAAGCTTGAGGCCAAGGGAAAGAGCAAGATCGCCGAAATAGAGAAATACAAGACCTTCGGACTGCTGGTTTTCGTCGGCATACCGCTGCCGGGCACCGGCGCATGGACGGGTTCACTTGCGGCATCCCTGATGAAAATGCCCTTTAAGAATGCCCTTATTTCCATAATTGGCGGTTCACTTCTTGCGGATATCCTCATGGCGATATTCTCATATGGCCTTCTGGGTCTGTTCTTTTGATTCTGGAGTGATTTGCGGATGAAAAAAACAAATGTTGTTATTATTGGCGGTGGTGCAGCCGGTCTTATGGCCGCCTGCTCTGCCGCTAAATGCTTAAACAGAAAAGGCTCTGTTACGGTGATAGAGGGCAATCAGAAGCTCGGCAGAAAGCTTCTTGCCACCGGAAACGGCCGATGCAATCTTACAAATCTGAATGTATCAGCCGAGCATTATCACGGGGACAGCGATAAAATAGTCGGCCTGCTGGCAGAGTATTCGCCGCAGAGCGTTATGGGTATATTCAGAGAAATGGGGCTTGTGACAAAGGCCGATCCCGAGGGAAGAGTCTATCCAAGAAATCTTCAGGCTGCCGCAGTTCTGACAACGCTTCGCAATTATGCCGAAGAGCTCGGTGTAGAGTTTTTGTCCGGAATCGGAGTGGATTCCGTCGAAAAGCGCGGAGTTTCATTCACCGTGAGCCTTGCGGACGGTGATAAGCTGACTACCGAAAAATGCATTCTCGCATGCGGAGGCGCGGCTTCTCCAAAGCATTCCTGCGCCGGAAACGGCTATGAGCTTGCAAAAAGCCTTGGTCACAGCGTAACGGCGCTTTACCCGGCGCTTACACAGCTCATATGCAAGAATAAGCGCCTGAAATCACTTTCGGGAACGCGTTGTGCTGCAAATATCGACCTTGTAGCGGACAAGCAGGTCATCTATTCCGAAAGCGGTGAGGTTCAGTTTACGGATTCCGGTCTATCAGGAATCTGTATTTTCGGAGTTTCCATATATGCATCGGAATTCTTTGCGCTGGGCCGTATCGGAAACGCGAAGTATAAATCCGTTCAGTGTGTTTTGGATATGCTGCCGGATATGAGCTTCTCGGATATAGTGAACTATATTGAAGATATTAAGTGTAAATTTCCAAAGCGCTGTATGTCTGAGCTTTTGATAGGACTGCTGCCTGCAAAGCTCGGTACGGCGCTGATAGCCGAAGCAAATGCAGATGCTTCGGCCGATATCGGCAGCTTAGCCCCGTCTCAGATTAGGCGAATAGCATCGCTTATAAAGGCGTGGAGGCTTGATATTTCAGGCACTAAGGGCTGGAACGAGGCTCAGGTCACAGCCGGTGGAATACCGCTCTCCGAGCTTGACACAAAAACAATGGGTTCTAAAAAATGCAGGGGGCTGTTTTTGGCAGGAGAGATGCTCAATATTCACGGTGACTGCGGAGGGTATAATCTGCATTTTGCGTGGGCAAGCGGTGCGGTGGCCGGAAAAGCCGCAGCAGGTGATTTTTTGAAACGGAAGGAAGTAGCCAATGATAAGAATAGCTGATATTTCAATGGCGCTGGGCTATACAGCGGATGAGCTTCGTCGTGCTGCCGCCAAGAGACTCAGAGTCGAGCCTCAGAGGTTGACTTCACTTTCGCTTGTCAAGCGCTCGGTGGATGCGAGAAAAAAGTCCGATATTAAGTATATAGTGACAGTCGATGTGCAGCTCGATAAGGACGAAGAGCGTGTGCTCAGAAAGATAAGGGACAGCAAGATAAGAACAACCCCCGACCGCAGCTATTCAATGCCAAAGCACGGAACACTTTCACAGCGTCCGGTGGTGGTCGGTTTTGGCCCGGCAGGAATGTTTGCAGGGCTGCTGCTTGCACGTGCCGGGATGTGCCCGATAATCTTCGAGCGTGGCGGCTCGGTCGATGAGCGCAGAGCCGCCGTGGGTGCATTCTGGAACGGACGACAGCTCAATACCGAGTGCAATGTTCAGTTCGGCGAGGGCGGTGCAGGTACATTTTCGGACGGAAAGCTTAATACCGGTACTAAGGATGAGCGCATACATTTTGTTTTGAAGACCTTTTGCGAGCACGGCGCACCGGAGGATATTCTGTTCGACGCTAAGCCGCATATCGGCACGGACAGGCTGCCGGAGACCGTCAAAAATATCCGCAAGGAGATAATAGAACTCGGCGGAGAGGTCAGATTCAATACAAAGCTGATAGATATTAAGATCGATTCCGGAGCTGTCAGTGCGGTCGTGGTTCAAAGCGGCAATTCCGTAGAAACTGTAGAAACGGCGCATGTTATACTCGCTGTTGGACATAGCGCAAGAGATACCTTTAGTATGCTCTACGAGAAGAGTGTGGTTCCGATGGAGGCTAAGCCTTTTTCAATCGGCGCACGAATAGAGCACAGAGCAGAGGCTGTAAATCGCGCACAGTATGGGCCTTTTGCCGGTGACCCCAATCTCGGTACAGCCGACTATAAGCTCAGTGTTCACCTTGAAAATGGCAGGGGCGTTTATACCTTCTGTATGTGTCCGGGCGGAACCGTTGTCGGAGCCGCTTCGGAGGCCGATAGGGTCGTGACAAACGGCATGAGCGTATATGCAAGAGACGGGGAGAACAGCAATTCCGCACTGCTTGTCGGTGTGACTCCGCAGGATTTCGGCTCCGAGCACCCGCTTGCCGGAATTGACTTCCAGAGAAGGATAGAACATTCGGCATATATCTGCGGCGGCGAAAGCTACAATGCGCCGTGCCAGAAGGTTGGGGATTTCCTGAACGGCAGAGCGTCAAAGACTCTCAGCGGTGAGGTGCTGCCAACTTATGCACCGGGGGTCACTCCGGCAAATATCCGGGACGTGCTTCCGGCAGTCATTGCGGATTCCATGGCAGAGGGCATAAGAAGAATGGGGATGCAGCTTTCGGGCTTTGATTCTCCCGATGCTCTGTTGACTGCGCCTGAGACGCGTTCGTCATCGCCGGTTAGGATTTTGCGTGGCGAAACACGTGAATGTCCGACCGTTAAGGGCCTGTTCCCCTGTGGAGAGGGCGCTGGCTATGCCGGCGGAATAACCAGTGCAGCCGTTGACGGAATAAGATGCGCTGAAGAAATACTGATTCAAAGCAACCGATAAATAAGAGTTGCGTTTTTCAAATATCCGTAAAAAATGGACATGGCCTTTTGATTAAAGACCATGTCCATTTAGCTTGTATTTGTATTATTGGTGAGAAAGGCTGTCAGTTATCCAAAATAGGAAGAATACGCGCAAAGGATGCATCGGCAAGCTCGTCATTTGAATTATAATAGAGAAGCAGGCTGTCGGGCTGACCTTCAAGGCGAAGAGCCTCCGGTATGCTGAAATCAAGACGCTTCACATACTCATCCCAGTGCTCCATTTTCCAGGTGTCACGATCTGATTTTCGCTTCATCATTCGTGCCTTGCATACATCTATATCGGTGACTATCCATATTGCACAGAGCTTTGCATCATATTCGGCCAGACGTTCTCTCAGACCGGCTATGTATTCGGGGTCGCGTATTTCCTTTGTAAACGGCGCATTTATAAGCACGGTATCGGCATAACGCAATGCCTCAAAGCCGAGGGCAAGGATTGCCTCATATTCGTAATCGCGGATATTCTCCTCGAAAAACTGTGAGCTGCGGTCGCAGGGCTCGCCGACGACCTTGAAAATTTGATGCGAAAGCGGAATCAAGGTGTCTTTATCGAGATAGACCACGTGCTTTAAGGCCGAAGCTAAACGTTTTGAAAGCCGGGTTTTACCGCAAGCCGGTGGGGAAGCCACAAAAATCATTTTTTTCATGATACAGCAGACCTTTCATAATTGCAATTTATGTACAACTCATCGCATTTGTCAGTTTGTAAGCTTGTCCACAAGATCCTCAAGGAGCTTGTCACGATTTATCGAATACACATATCGGATAAAATGTCTGGTTTCGGAGAATGCAAGGCTGTTGTCATACTGCGGTATCGGGCTGTGAATGATGGTGTCCGACATAAAATCATCGCCGAGCAGCCATGCAACGGCCGTAACATCCCAGATGACGCGTGACCAGGTTTTTATCTTGGAGCAGCGTCTGCCCTCGGCAATGGAGTATTCCGCAAGATATGTGCAAAGCTCGTTTTTGCCGTGAAAATACTCTTTGAATTCAGGCTCGCTGATAGCAAACGAAGAGACAACTCCGTTGCAGGGAAGCTGCACCAGGGGTACGCCACAGCCGAATATGATTCTGGCGGCAGCTACATCCTGCATCAGATTGAACTCGGCATTATTGGGCCAGTTAATAGCATGACCACCAAGCCATACCACGACAATGCGGTCGCGTATAGCAGGCTCAATAAGTATTGCAGAAGCGATATTTGTTATAGCACCTATTGCGACCACGTAGAGAGGGGACTCGGCAGAATATTTCATAGCGCGCTTTACGAGATCCTCGGCGGCATTTGAAGCCACAGGTGTCTCTTCGTCGGGCAAATAGGTCTCGGAGCCCTTGAAAACACAGTCGTTAAGATCGGTTCTACCGAGCAGCTCGAGCAACTTCAATATCTCAGCATAGCTCCTTTCCATGCCGTCCTTAGGGGATGTGGATTTATCATTAAAATACGGTGCGGCATAGATTGCCTTAACGTTTAGACGCTCAGGATTCTTTATCATATATGACAATGCGTATTGATCGTCGATTTCATTATAGGTGTCGGTATCCAAAACGACGTCTATTTGACCGCTCGGCTTTTGCAATCGCTTGATGAGCTCGGCATCCGACGGTATGTTCATTTCCCATGCTTTTTTCATCTAAAACAACTCCCTCCGATTTGTAGTTACATTATAGTCCAAAGTTTCGAAAAGTGAAAGTATAAAATCAGAAAAATCTGCCAATATTCTATACGAAAATTCAATTCGATATTTAGCTATTTTGTAGAAAAGAGGCAATGATTGTGACAAAAGCATGTAAAACAGGCAGAATACTCAGAGCATTGGCGTGTGGCTTTATACTTTCTATGCTGGTCAGCCTGACAGGCTTTTCGGCGGAATGCGTTAAGGCGGAACAAAATGTGGTAAGACTGCATGTACGGGCAAATTCGGACAGCGAAGCGGATCAGAACATAAAATTGGCTGTTAGGGATTCAATTCTAAGAGAAGCAGAAAAATTATTTTTCGAGAGTGATGATTTTGATTCGGCGGTCGGAGTTATTTGTACGCATATGGAAAGCCTTGAGGCGGCGGCTAACCGCGTGCTGGCAACACACATTACCGGGCAAACTGCAAGCGTAACAATACATGACGAGTATTTTCCGACTCGCTCTTATGATTTCGGTAAGCTTCCGGCGGGCAAATACAGAACCCTGAGAGTCGATATCGGTGAAGCAGAGGGTAAAAACTGGTGGTGTGTCATATACCCCACAGTTTGCTTATCGGGCTCAAGTCATGTGGAAGAATTTGACTGCGTCAGTGATGAGAATGGACTTATAATAAAGCTTAGATGTGTTGAATTGTTCAATAAACTGCTCGAATTTTTTGACGCAGGACATGATATGTGATAGAATAGGTAAAAAGGAAAAGGGGGTCGAAAAAATGCTTGAGCTCATCCTTGGAAGAGCCGGTACGGGCAAAACAGAGTATCTCAGAAGCATGCTGAATAGCGAAAAAGACTGTAAAGCTATACTACTTGTCCCTGAGCAATATTCATTTGAGACGGAAAGAGCAATACTGGAGAAATATGGCGTAAAGGCCGCTAACAGTACAAAGGTGTACAGCTTTACGAGGTTGGCGGATGCTGCATTTCTCAAATACGGCGGCGGTGCCGGAAAAAGGCTTTCCGATGGCGGCCGAAGAATATTGATGACGCTTGCTATAGAAGCCTGTGTTGACAATCTGACGATTTTTGAAAAAAGTGCGGCTACCGGTCATATGACGGATGCTATGCTGAACGCAGTGGGCGAGATGAAGCTTTGCGGCATCACTCCGGATGCTCTTTCGGAGACTGCGGATAGAATATCGGAGAAGGGGTTATCGCAAAAGGTCAGAGAATTGGCCATTATTTTCGGTACGTACAACGCTCTTGTGGAGCAGAGCTGGCTCGATCCGATGGACGACCTTACGAAGCTTGATGCGCTTTTTGCGGAGCATCCTGACTTTTTTGAGGATACCGTCATTGCAGTCGATGCCTTTGATGGTTTTACGGAGCAGGAGTACCGCATCCTGAAGCATATGATGCAGCACAGCCGCAAGCTCTCAATTGCACTTTGCTGTGATGATCTCAATACCGAAAAGCAGGACATTTTTTCGTCCGTGCGAAAGACTGCTTCAAAGCTTATACGTATAGCAAGGGAGAACAACATAAAGGTCGCGGCACCGAAATCTTTCGACAAGCAGTTTCGCTTTACAAACAAGCAGCTTGTGGCGGTTGAGTCTGCTATGCTGGAGAACAGCTTTACAGCCGATGACGGCGATATGGTCGAGGTGTTCAAGGCCGCTTCTCCGTATGAAGAGGCTGAGATTATAGCCGCAAAGATCAGAGAACTGGTCATCAGCGGGGATTATCGGTACAGGGATATTTCAGTCATTTGCAGAAATCCCGACAGATACACAAGGCTTTTGTCGGCTGCATTTCGCCGCTGGGATATCCCGGCCTTTATGTCCGAGGCGCGCGCAATAGATTCCGAGCCTCTCATGAGGTTCGTGGTCTCCGCGTTCGATATTGTCAACAGCGGCTGGCAGTCGGATGACATTCTCAATATGCTGAAAACCGGCTTGACCGCATTGACTATCGAGGAGATATCCCTACTCGAAAACTATATCTTTACATGGAAGCTAAATGGCAAAAGGGCGTGGCAAAGTCCTTTCGAGAAGCATCCGGAGGGCTACGGAAAGCCGATGGATGAGGCCGCTGCCGGCACACTTGAAGCTCTTAACTCTATACGGCTGCGTGTTATTGAGCCGCTGCGACGTTTTTCCGATTCGATTACCGACGCGAACAGTGAGACCATATCCGAGGCGATATACACTTTGCTTTCGGATTATGAATTGGAGACCACTCTGCCGCAGCTGTGCGCTTCCCTTGAGTATGCAGGGCATCCGGAGCTAAAGGACGCTCAGCTCCGCATCTGGGAGCTGCTCATGAGCGTGCTCGATCAGATGGTCGGAGTTCTCGGTACTCAGCCGATAAGCTCGGAAAAGTATGCAAGGCTTTTAAGGGAAATAATGCGCGGAGAGGATGTGTACGACATCCCACAGAGCATGGACAGTATAACCTTCGGTACGGCGGACAGAATTCGCTCATCCGAGCCCAAGGTAGTCTTTCTTGTCGGAGTCGTTCAGGGCGAATTCCCGATGATACCTACAGCCAATGGTATATTCAGCGATATAGAGCGCCGTGAGCTGCTGTCGCTTGAGCTGCCGCTGACTGATACGGCGGAGGACTGCATGATACAGGAGCAGTTCCTGGCATATTCCGCTATGTGCGCCGCTTCCGAAAGGTTGTATTTAAGCTTTCCTGCGACTGACGGTAAGGAGGCCAAGACACCGAGTGAGCTCGTTACAGCCGTAATGTCGGTCTTTCCCGGCAAGAAAATCATAGAAAAGCATGATCCTATCTTCTTTGCTAATGCACCGGAGGCGGCATTTTCGCAGTTGGCGTCAATGTATACGAGCAACTCTGTCGAAACCGCTTCGTTGAAGGCTGCTCTCGGAGATATCCCGGAATTCTCTGGACGAATATCTGCGCTTGGCGGCGGAGAACGCATGGCACATGCAAAGCTTGAAAGAGACGTTTCCGAGCAGATATTCAGGGGAAACAAGTACTTTTCCGCAAGTCAGATAGAGGTCTATCATCAGTGCAGATTCAGATATTTTTGCAGATATGGACTTGGAGCCAAGGAGCGCCGCGCAGCAGAGCTGGATGCGCTCGAATACGGTACCCTGATGCATTATCTCTTCGAGGAGATAATCGGCAGCAAGTCAACTCCGATAGAAAAAATGGCGACCGATACGCTATTGGCGAGAATAGAGGCTTGCATCAGGGAATATGTCGATGAGAATATGGGAGGCTTTGATTCGCTTTCCGCAAAGGAGCAGTACAGATTCACACGTATGGCACAGACTGCCGAAAAGCTGATACTTCATGTCGCAGCAGAGCTTAAGGTGTGCCGCTTTAAGCCGGAGCATTTTGAGCTGCAACTTCAATACGGCAGTGAATTTCCGCCGCTTAGAATTCCGACGGAAAACGGCTCTGTTACAGTCGGCGGTGTTATAGACAGAGTTGATGTGTACCATTCCGAGCACGGCGATTATGTCCGAATAATCGACTATAAAACCGGAATTAAGGATTTTAAGCTTTACGATGTGCTCTATGGACTCAGCCTGCAAATGCTGATATATCTTACGGCACTGACCGAGAATACGCAGCTCAAACCGGCAGGTATTCTCTACATGCCCTCGTTCCTGACGACTGTTAATTCCGATAAGACGGAGAGTACGGAGAAGCTTTTGGAAAGTGCGGAAAAGAAGCTGAGAATGAATGGTCTGGTGCTGAATGATATCGAGATAGCCAATGCCATGGAGGATGGTATAAACGGTAAATACATACCTGTCACCATGAAGAAAAACGGAGAGCTGAAAAAGTCGGCCTCTCTGATAGATGAGCCTGCGCTGAGAATCGTTATGAGCTATGTGAAGAGCCTTATAGCTACTATGGCACAGACCTTGGCAAACGGCGATGTGGCCGCTCAGCCCCTGATGTATAATACGAATTCATGCTCGTGGTGTCCATATACGTCGGTGTGCGGTTCGGAAAGAATGGCGGATCCTGCCGAAAGCTTCAGAATGGACAATGATGAGATTATAAGTAAGCTCAAGGGCGAGATAGGAGGGGTATAGGTGGCAGCAAAATGGACTCAGGCTCAAACGGATGCGATAAAGGCCCGTAACGGAACCATACTGGTTTCCGCGGCAGCCGGCTCCGGCAAAACCGCCGTACTGGTTGAACGCGTTATTGAACGCTTGACGGATGATGAACACCCGACGGATGCGGACAGGATGCTCGTTGTTACGTTCACAAAGGCGGCGGCAGCCGAAATGAAGGAACGAATTGAGCGCAGGCTGATAGATATGATAGCGCAGAATCCGCAGAATGAGAGATTAAAGCGTCAGCAGCTGCTCTTGCATCAGGCGCAGATATGCACCGTTGACAGCTTTTGTTCATCGGTAGTAAAGGAATTCTTCTATCTCATAGGCGTTTCTCCGGACTTTTCAGTCGTTTCCGATAAGCAGCAGGAGGAGCTGATGAGCGAGGCGGTTTCTCAGGTGCTCGGAGAACTGTATGAGCAGCCGGATTTCAGAAGCCTTGCGGATGCTATCAGCGGAGATAAGAACGATTCGAGGTTGATAGATGCGATGTTGAAGCTGTATGGCTATACGCGAAGCCATCCCTTCCCGGAAAAATGGCTTCGTGAGATGACCGAAGCATTTGATGCATCAAAGCCGATCGAAGAGACCGAATGGGGGAAAATGGCGTTGAAGCGTGCCGAACAGGTGCTGGAGTATTCTCTGAGGCTCATTCGCGACGCATATGACTTGATATTGGACGATGAGGGACTCTTAAAGTCCTATGGGGACACGCTTCTGAGCGATGTCAGCATGATAAACGGCTTCATTGAGGTGGTAGGCTCGGGCAGATGGGATGAGTTTGTAAGTGCCATAGGCCGTTTGAGCTTTGCGCGTATGGGCTCATACAGCGGAGGCGACCCTCGCAAGGAGCGCGTTACAGACATGAGAAACACCGTCAAGAAGGAGCTCGGATCGCTCCAGACACTGTTTGCATCCACGGATGCGGAGTGCCGTGCGGAGGTTGAAAGAATAAGGCCACTTGCGGAAACGCTCAGTCGGGCTGTCTTGAGGTTCGATGAGGTATACAGCGAAAAGAAGCGCGCAAAGAATCTTGTCGATTTCAGCGATCTTGAGCACTATGCACTGAAGCTCTTTCTGCGTGACACTCCAAACGGATATGAAAGAACGGAGACAGCAGAGCTGGTCGCGGCGCGCTTTGACGAGGTCATGACGGATGAATATCAGGATACGAACGATGCGCAGGATTACCTGTTCAGGGCTGTGTCTAAGAATAATTCCAACCGCTTCATGGTCGGCGATGTCAAACAGAGCATATACAGTTTTCGCCAGGCAATGCCGGATATCTTCATCGGCTACAAGGATGAATTTGAAAAATACGACCGGGAAAGCGATAATTATCCGGCAACAATAGTTCTCGACAGAAATTTCCGTTCTCGCAAGGAGGTAACGGAGAGCGTCAATTTTGTATTTTCGCAATTGATGTCCCGGGAAGCCGGCGGAATCGACTATGATGACGAGGAGAAGCTTGTGGCAGGTGCCGCTTATGCGGAAAAGGCCGGCTGTGAGACCGTTGTGGAATTCCTTGAGGATATTGACGGCGAGGGGGCGGATGAGCTCGAGCCGAGAAGAATAGCGGAAATAATAAACGAAATGATCGCTTCGGGCTTTACTGTTACCGAGGACGGCAGTGAAAGACCGGTGACCTACAAGGATTTCTGTGTTCTGCTGAGAAGTGCCAATCAGCACGGGCCGATATATGCGGAGAATCTCAGGACATATGGGATACCTGCGTGGGCGGCTGTGAGCGGCGGCTTCTTTGCGGCCGGTGAGGTGGCGGTGATGCTGTCGTTCCTGAATGTGATAGACAACCCGAACCAGGATATTCCGCTGCTGTCCGTCCTGATGAGCCCAATCTACGGCTTTACGGCAAATGATATGGCAATACTCCGAAGCGGCCATGCTTCGGAAAGTCTGTATGTCTCCATGCTAAGATCGGAGGATCCGAGATTTGCAAGGGTCAGGGAGGAAATAGCACGATACAGAATACTGGCAGCTACCATGCCGTCGGATAGGTTTATTAACACTCTCTGTACGGAAACGGGCTTTGAGAATCTTGTACGTTCAATGCCGGGTGGGGAAAACAGGCTTGCAAACATACGCCTGCTTGAAAAATACGCCGCGGAATATGAAGCGTATGGCTACAACGGAGTTTCGGGCTTTGTCCGTTTTGTGGAGCGGCTGAAGAAGAATCGCTCGGATATGGAGTCTGCAAATATTGTATCCGAAAATGCGAATGTTGTTCGTGTTATGAGCATACATAAATCAAAGGGTCTGGAGTTCCCTGTGTGCATCATCGGCGGCTGTGCAAGGCAGTTTGTGGTAGACCGTGACGATATGAGACTGCATCCGACGCTCGGCCTCGGCATAAGACTGACCGATCCCGTAACGGGCGCTCGCAGAACGACACTTCCGAGAGAAGCAATATCTCTTGCGCTGTCGGACAGTGATGCTGCGGAGGAGCTAAGAGTCTTCTATGTGGCCATGACGAGAGCAAAAGAGAAGCTGATAATGCTGTCGACGGTCAAGAATCTTGACGGAGACCTGCAAAAGCTCTCGTCGCAGATAACTCAGGAGGCGCGTATAGCTCCATATGCGGTAAATAACGTAAAGAGCATTGCCCAGTGGCTGATGCTGTGCTCTTTGCGGCATCCGGACGGTGAAAAGCTCCGCAAGCGCATCGGCATGGACAGCGACCTCATTTACAGGGAGTTCTTCACTCCTTGGAATATAGTCTCGCGCTACTATGGGACGTCTGCAAGAAATGTGGAAGCCGAGTCCGAAATCGCAGCACAGGCGGATGAGACCATGGTTGAGCGCATAAAGACTGCCATACAGTATGAGTACCCGTATAAGCGGCAAACCGAAATGCCGACTAAAGTGTCCGCTTCGGGCTTAGCTGCCGTAAAAGCTAAACGCGCAGAGGAGCTGACACTGTCGCGTCCGGCCTTCCTCGGTGCCAAGGGTATGACTCCCGCCGAGCGCGGCACGGCAATGCATGATTTCATGCAGTTTGCAGACTTTAGAGCGGCTGAAAAATGCGTTGATTCCGAGCTTGAGCGCCTTGTGCGTGACAAATACCTAACACCCGAGCAGGCGAGCGTCGTCAACAGGAAAAAGGTTGAAAGATTCTTTGAGGGTGCGCTCGGAAAGAGAATATTGAATTCAAATGAGGTTTATAAGGAGCAGCGATTTATTGCATCCGTTCCGGCAAGGCTCATCAATGAGAGTCTGACAGGTGAGGATGCCGAGCAGCAGCTTATAATTCAGGGCGCGGTGGACTGCATGTTTGAGGAAAACGGACAACTGATAATAGTTGACTTTAAGACCGACAGGTGTTATGATGACACGGAATTGTGGGATCGCTACGGCACTCAGCTTATTCTTTACAGTGAGGCCATGGAGCGCGTGACGGGAAAGACTATCCGGGAATGCATGCTTTATTCCTTCTGGCTCGATCGTCCGATAACGAGGCCGAAAGATTAAAAAAGTCTCATTTAGCTGTTGACAAACCGATTGCCGTGTAGTATAATCTCTTAGGAAAACAAAGCGGAGCTATACGCTCACACCCGTGCAGTATCGTCTGACACAGGTCAATATCGATGAAAGGCGTTCTTGCGCTCTCATTTGGTTTGATTTGCGGACAGATTTGATCTGTCCGCTTTTTTGTTGTATAGAACCGCGAATACAGTTATCGCACGTGTGATGGAGGTGCTTAACCATTAGCAAACAGGAACTTCAGATAAACGAAGAGATCCGCGACAAGGAAGTTCGCGTGATTGGCTCCGACGGAGCTCAGCTCGGTATCATGTCAGCTCGTGATGCCCTGAACCTCGCAGCGGAAAAGAATCTTGATCTTGTCAAGATAGCTCCGCAGGCTCAGCCGCCGGTCTGTAAGATAATCGATTACGGCAAGTATCGTTTTGAGCAGACAAAGCGCGAAAAGGAAGCCAAAAAGAACCAGCGTGTTGTGGAGACAAAGGAAATCCGTTTATCACTCAACATTGACACCCACGACTTTGAGACGAAGCAGAACCATGCGACCCGTTTCCTTGGTGAGGGCAACAAGGTCAAGGTTTCTATCCGTTTCCGCGGCAGAGAGATGGGTCATCCGGAATTGGGTGCGGACATCATGAAGCGCTTTGCTGAGGCACTTGTAGATATTGCAAATGTCGAGAAGCCCGCGAAGCTCGAGGGTAGAAACATGCTGATGTTCCTCGCCCCAAAACCCGTTAAATAACAAATTCAAGGAGGACATAAATATGCCGAAGCTTAAGACACACAGCGGCGCTAAGAAGCGTCTGAAGATTTCCAAGAAGGGCAAGGTCATTCGTGGCCATGCATACATGAGCCACCTGCTGAACGGCCATGGCAAGAACGCAAAGACTAAGCGCCATGCTCGCGGTACGACTGTCACAGATAAGACCAGCGTACAGGCAGTTAAGAAAATGATGCCGTACAGCTTCTAATTTGAGCTGACAGTAAAAGAACGAGAGTTAAAACGCATTATCGGAGGTTATTATAAATGGCTAGAGTTAAGGGTGCGCTTGCAACGCGCAAGAGAAGAAAGAAGATCCTGAAGCTTGCTAAGGGCTACTGGGGTTCCAAGAGCAGACATTTTAAGATGGCTAAGCAGGCTGTCATGAAGTCCGGCAACTACGCATACATCGGCAGAAAGCAGAAGAAGAGAGATTTCCGCCGTCTGTGGATTGCTCGAATCAACGCAGCTTGCCGTGCAAACGGTACAACATATTCCGTATTTATGAACGGCCTTAAGAAGGCTGGCATCACACTCAACAGAAAGATGCTTTCTGAGATCGCAATCGCTGATGAGGCTGCATTCAAGGCTCTTGTAGAAAAGGCTAACGCAGCAGTATAAAAAGCTATCCGTGCGTCCGGAAATGATCCGGACGCACGTTTTGCTGTATGAAGGGTGGTTTTGGCTTTGAAAATAGAGATGATATCGAGTAGGAAGAACCCTGTGGTGAGGGATGCCGCGTCGCTTTTGCAGAAAGCGGAAAAAAGAAGCGAGGCGGGACTTTTCATAGCAGAGGGCGCACGGCTCTGTGCCGATGCCGCAAGAAGTGATATCTGCATCGATACCTGCTTTTTTACCGAAGCTGCAAGAAAAAAATACGCAAATTATCTGGAACAGATACTGACTAAGTGCAGTAGAGCCTTTTGCGTGGAGGAGCATGTGGCTGCATTGCTCTCCGACACGCGAAATCCGCAGGGAATATTCTGCGTCTGCAAGATGCCGGAAATTCGCAGTATGACTTTGCACGAAGACGACCATATCCTCGTGCTCGAAAATGTGCAGGACCCGTCAAATATGGGCAATGTACTCCGTACAGCCGAGGCGCTCGGCATAAATAAGCTTGTAATGGTGGATGCCTGCTGTGATATATATGCCCCAAAGGTTCTGCGCGGAAGCATGGGCGCGGTGTTCAGACTGAGTGTTGAAAGATATCCAGACGCACAGACCTGCTTCGAGGCTCTGAATTGTCGCGGCGTGACCTCTTTGGCATCCGTCCCGGACAGCTCGGCAGCACCGATAACCTCATTCGATTTTGCAAGGGGCAAGTGGGCTGTGTGGATAGGTAATGAGGGAAATGGGCTTACGGAGACCGCTAAAAAGCTTTGTGAGGAGCGTGTCACAATTCCTATGCTCGGCAGAGCGGAATCGTTTAATGCGTCCACGGCGGCTGCAATAGTCATGTGGGAAATGATGCGCGATATGGGAAAGGATAGAAAGCACAATGGATAAGCGCGTGTTCTGGATATGGCTGCAAAATGCTTTCGGCCCGGGAAGCTCAAAGCCGAAGCAGATCGTTGACAGAGTTCATGACCCGAAGGAGTTCTATCGCGGCGGAATCGGTCTTTGGAGCAGCTTTTCTTTTATTTCCGATAAGGAGCTTACCGCACTCAATACCTATGGTCCGGAACAGGCAGCGGCTGCGCTGGATTATTGTCTGCGCCTCGGACAAAAGGTGATAACCCCGGACAGCAGCCTTTATCCGACTTTGTTGAAGGAAATATATAATCCGCCCGCCGTGCTGTACGTTCGCGGCGAAATCCCGGATTTTTCGGATTCGCTCTGGATAGGTGCGGTCGGTACCCGAAAGGCCGGAGAGGTCGGAATGAATGCCACTTGGGATATATGCAACCAGCTTGCAAGGCATGATGTGGTTATTGTCAGCGGCGGAGCACTCGGAGTGGACTCCCAGGCACACCGTGCGGCGATAAGTGCCGGTGGAAAAACAGTGGCACTCCTGCCGTGTGCGTTGGATTATCCGTATCTTATGGACAATGCACTTCTGCGTCGTGAAATACTCGATATGGGCGGTGCGCTCATGTCCGAGTTTCCCATAAATACTCCTGTTCAGCGCGGCTCGTTTCAGATCAGAAACAGGCTGATATCGGGCATATCGAACGGAGTTTTCGTTGCAGAAGCACCGAAACGTAGCGGAGCTCTGATAACTGCGAAGTATGCTCTTGAGCAGGACAGGGACGTTTTCGCCTTTGTCGGCTCGGATGAAGCGGCCTTTGCGGGATGTGCCGGGCTTGTTGCCGACGGAGCCGTGAGAGTAAGGACGGCAGGAGATGTTTTAAAAAACTACGAATATCTTAAAGAGTCGGAAAATAAATCGCAGATACCTGTAAAGCCTGTGACCGTTACGGCCGTAAGGAAGCAGGCAATGAAGCCGGTAAGCACGTTTGCGGACTCGCAAAAGAGCAGCTCAGTGGATACCTCCGGTGTTTCCGAGGCTGCAAAAAGCGTTCTGGATATACTCGGTGCAGAGCCATTGCATGCCTCTGAGATAGAGCTTAAAACCGCACTGCCCACCGGGGATATTCTTGCGGCCCTGACCGAGCTTGAACTCTTTGGCATGATAACGGTTTTGCCGGGTCAGAGGTTTACAAAAAATTGAAATTGTTGTATACTTAAACAATTCGGTTCCATTATACTCATGTAAATTTGAGAATGAATGCTCGATTTTTATTTCGATATTTGATATTATTGCATTGTTGATTATTTATTTTGAAAGGAAGGATAGTTCTCTGTTGTGGCAGAGACATGGTGAAAAAGAATGTCCAAGCTGGTTATCGTTGAGTCGCCGGCCAAGGCGAAAACCATAAAGAAGTACCTCGGAAGCGGTTATGAGGTCGTCGCCTCCATGGGTCATGTACGCGATCTTCCGAAGGCTCGTCTGTGCGTTGACGTAAAAAATGATTTTGCACCGAAATATGCTATCATAAAGGGCAAGGAGAAGCTCGTTTCGGAGCTTAAAGAGGCTGCAAGCGAGTCGGATACAGTGTATCTTGCAACTGACCCCGACCGCGAGGGAGAGGCAATATCCTGGCATCTGGCATATATACTCGGCCTTGATCCGAGCGAGATGAACAGAGTTACCTTTAATGAGATTACCAAAACAGGCGTTACGGAGGGCATGGCTAATCCACGCGCTATAGATATCGATCTGGTCAATGCACAGCAGGCGAGAAGAATCCTTGACCGCCTCGTCGGCTATTCGCTCAGTCCGTTCCTTGCAAAAACCATTCGCAGGGGGCTTTCGGCAGGCAGAGTTCAGTCGGTGGCTCTCAGAATAATCGTTGACCGCGAAATGGAGATACGTGCATTCAAGCCGGAGGAGTACTGGACGATCGATGCCAGACTTACAGCGGAGGGTTCGCGCAGCATCTTCGGCGCATTCTTCTACGGCAATAAGGACGGCGAAATCAAGATACAGAATGAGGAACAGGCGAATGCGATACTTGCCGAGCTTGAATCCGCACAGTTCATGGTGGATTCCGTAAAGAAGAGCAAGAAGAATAAGCAGCCCGCTCCGCCGTTTATAACCTCCACGCTCCAGCAGGAGGCCTCCAGAAAGCTCGGCTTCCAGGCAAAGCGCACCATGAAGGCCGCACAGGAGCTCTATGAGGGTATTGATATTCAGGGCATGGGTGCCGTCGGTCTTATCACATATATGAGAACCGACTCTCTGCGCATATCCGAGGATGCCATATCTGAAGCTGTGAACTATATCGAAAATCGCTGGGGCAAGAATTATCTTCCCACAAAGCCGCGTCATTTCAAAACGCGTGCCAATGCTCAGGACGGCCATGAGGCAATACGTCCCACATCCGTAGCGCTCACACCGAAGGATGTTGAAGCATCCCTTACAAAGGATCAGTACAAGCTCTATAAGTTGATATGGGAGCGTTTTGTCGCCTGCCAGATGGCAAATTGTGTGCTCAATACAACTCAGGCGGTTATTTCCGCCGGAGACTACCTTTTCAGGGCCTCCGGATATAACGTGGCCTTTGACGGTTACACGGTGCTCTATGAAGAGGGTCGCGATGTTGAGGAGGAGGCAGGAAAGGATCTGCCGAAGCTTGAGACGGGTATGCACCTGAAGGTTAGAGGGCTCAAGGGCTCACAGCATTTCACTCAGCCGCCGGCACGCTTTACTGAAGCTTCGCTCATCAAAACTCTTGAAGAAAATGGCATAGGCAGACCGTCAACATATGCAGCGACGATAACCACACTGACGAGCAGGGAATATGTGACACGCGAAGGAAAGTCCTTTAAGCCGACCGAGCTCGGCGAGGTCATCACTCAGCTTATGAAGGAGAAATTTCCCGAAATCGTTAATATTCGCTTCACCGCTGCGGTCGAAAAGGATCTTGACGAGGTGCAGAACGGCAACGTCGACTGGATAGAGACACTGCACAGCTTCTATGATGATTTTGACAAGAAGCTAAAAAAGGTCAAGAAGGAAATGGACGGCGTAAAGATCCAGCTCAAAGAGGATCAGACTGATTTTATATGCCCGAATTGCGGCAAGCCCATGGTGGTCAAGGTCGGTCGCTACGGCAAGTTCATAGCATGCTCCGGCTATCCGGAATGTAAGACGATCAAAAAGATAGTGAATGATACCGGTGCTGTCTGTCCGAAATGCGGTGGAAAGATCATCGAGAAGAAATCTAAGCGCGGAAGAATTTTCTATGGATGCGATCAGTATCCGAAGTGCGATTTTGTCTCATGGGATGCACCGTCAAAGCAGAATTGCCCGATCTGCGGCAAGGTGCTGCTTCAGAAAAAAGATAAGGCGAAGACGCTCTACTGCGTAACGCCGGATTGTGAATATAAGTTTGAGAAAAAAGATGAAGAATGATAAGGTTGTAACGGTCATCGGCGCCGGTCTTGCCGGAGTTGAAGCCGCGTGGCAGATAGCAAATGCAGGATATGGCGTAAGACTGTACGAAATGAAGCCCGTGAAGTTTTCGCCGGCGCATAAAAGCGAGGGCTTTGCGGAGCTTATTTGCTCGAATTCTCTGAAATCCGCCCGTATCGACAGCTCGGCAGGTCTGCTCAAGGAGGAAATGCGCCGCCTTGGCTCCCTGCTTACCGAGTGTGCGGAGATATCAAAGGTGCCTGCCGGCGGAGCACTGGCAGTCGACAGAGATCAGTTTTCCGCATTGGCTACCGAGAGAATACGTGCGCACGAAAATATAGAAATCATCACGGATGAGGTCACGGATATCCCGAATGACGGCATCACTGTCATTGCGAGCGGTCCGCTGACAAGCGATACTCTGGCTGAAAAAATAGCCGGGCTCTGCGGCGGTGCGTTGAGCTTCTTTGATGCGGCCGCACCGATAGTCACGCGGGAAAGCCTTGATATGGAGCATTGTTTCTCCGCATCCAGATACGATAACGGTGACGATGATTATATCAATTGCCCAATGAATCGTGATGAATATGAGGCGTTCTATGAGGCTCTGGTCTCCGCTGAAAGAGCACCTGTGCATGATTTCGATGTGATGAATCCCAAGGTGTACGAGGGATGTATGCCGATAGAGGTCATGGCTCAGCGCGGACACGACACAATACGCTTCGGCCCCTTGAAGCCTGTCGGCCTCAGAGACCCGAGGACGGGGCACCGTCCGTGGGCGGTCGTGCAGCTCAGAACAGAAAATGCGGAAAAATCCCTGTTCAATCTTGTCGGCTTTCAGACAAACCTGAAATTTCCCGAGCAGAAACGTGTTTTCGGTATGATACCCGGCCTCAAAAACGCCGATTTCGTCCGATACGGAGTAATGCACAGAAATACATTTTTGAATTCCCCGAAAATACTCAATGCCGATTTTTCAATGCGTGAGCGTCCGGAGCTCTTCTTTGCCGGACAGATGACGGGCGTTGAGGGATATATGGAATCCGCCGCCTCGGGAATGCTGGCAGGTATCAATGCTGTGCGCAGGATAGAGGGCAAAGCACCGTTTGTTTTGCCGGTAACCACTATGATGGGCGCACTGGCGGAGCATGTGGCAAACAGTCAGTCCAAGGATTTTCAGCCCATGGGTGCGAATTTTGGCATTTTTCCGTCGATAGAGCCGCATATACGTGATAAGCGCGAGAGATACATGGCTTTTGCTCAGCGTGCATTGAGGGATCTCGAGAGCTACATTGAAAATATGGATCGATAAGCCAAAAGGAAGTGTTTGTATGGCTAAGAAAAGAATAATAATAGATGCCTTCGGTGGCGATAATGCTCCCGATGAAATAATAAAGGGTTGCCGAATGGCTGCCGATGAGCTGGATATAACCATTGTCCTTACAGGACGCGAGGATGCAATAAAGGAGTCTGCCGCAAAGCAGAATATCGATATTTCCGATTTTGAGATCATTGATTGTCCCGATGTTATAACAATGGATGACGAGGCCACGGACGTTGCACGCCGCCTTAAGAACAGCTCAATGTCCGTCGGACTGCGCGCCCTGGCAGAGGGCAAGGGAGATGCCTTCGCTTCTGCCGGAAACAGCGGTGCTATGGTAGCCGGTGCTACTCTGATAGTAAAGCGTATAAAGGGCGTGAAGCGTGTTGCCTTTGCTCCGGTGCTTCCGCATGTGTCGGGCGCATTTATGCTTTGTGACAGCGGCGCGAATGTCGAGGTCACAGCGCCGATGCTGGAGCAGTTCGGGCTTATGGGCTCGGTATACATGAGAAAGGTCATGAATATTGAGGAGCCGCGCGTGTGCCTGCTCAGCAACGGAACAGAGGTACATAAGGGCACACAGATACATCGTGATGCACATGCACTGCTTTCTGAAAGAAATGATATCAAATTTATAGGCAATCTTGAGGGCCGCGATATTCCTCTCGGGGCTGCCGATGTGGCCGTTTGCGACGGCTTTAGCGGCAATATATTCCTGAAAACCTATGAGGGCGTTGCGATGGCGCTTATGGACAAGATTAAGGGTGTGTTCAATAAGAGCCTTAAGAATAAGATAGCGGCTGCGGCTGTATATAATGACCTTAAAACCATGAAGAAGGAATTTGACTACAATGAGTACGGCGGTGCGCCGATCCTCGGCTGTTCAAAGCCGGTTTTCAAGGTGCACGGAAGTGCAAAGGCTAAGACGCTGAAAAGCGCTATAGCCCTCTGTGTCAAATATGCCGATACAAATATCGTGGATGAAATTTCCGCAGCAGTACAGAGCAAATAAGTATCAACCCTTTACATTCCATAGGATGTGCGTATGAAATCTTTCAATGAATCACTAAATGAGTTTGAAAAGAAAATAGGCTATAAATTTCAGAACAGGGATTATCTGCTGACCGCACTTACACACTCTTCATATGCAAATGAAAGTCGTGGCAGAGTGCAGAGCTATGAGCGTCTTGAATTCCTCGGAGATTCTATCCTCGGATTCGTTACGGCGGAGTATCTCTATGCCGCTTATCCGGATTTGCCGGAGGGCAAGTTGACGAAAAAGCGAGCAGATCTTGTATGCGAGAAGTCCCTTTGCGGCTTTACACGCAGTCTCGGAGCCGGTGAGCTGCTCCGACTCAGCCACGGCGAGCAGCATTCCGGCGGCAGAGAGCGCCCGAGTATTTTGGCAGACGTATTCGAATCCATTACGGCGGCAATTTATCTTGACTCAAAGGATCTTGAAAAGGCCAAGAGCTTTGTGCTGAGGTACATTATTCCCGCCGCAAAATCCGCCGGAGAGCGTCCGTTCAAGGATTATAAAACCATGCTGCAGGAAATAATCCAGCAGAATCCGGGAGAAAAGCTTGAATACGTGCTTATCGGCGAGCATGGCCCCGACCACGACAAGCATTTCTCGGTAGAGGTTCATCTTAACAGCAATGTTATAGGCAAGGGCGGCGGACGCAGCAAGAAGGAAGCGGAGCAGCAGGCCGCTCGTGAAGCATTGGAGCTGATGGGTTATTAAGCACTCAAATATTTCTATATTCATTCCTCATAACGGTTGCCCTCAGCAGTGCAGCTTCTGTAATCAAAACAGAATAACAGGCGAGACCACACAGCCGAAGGCCGAGGCTGTGAAGCAGCTTCTTGCCGATGCCGCAGCACAAATGGGCGAAAGAGCTCACGGAGCGCAGATAGCCTTTTTTGGCGGAAGCTTTACCGCGATAGAGCGTTCATATATGACAGAGCTGTTAGAGGTCGCGGTGGATGCCGTCAGCAGGTACGGCTTCATGGGCATAAGATGCTCAACGCGTCCCGATGCAATAGACGGGGAGACTCTGGATATTCTCAAAAAGTACGGGGTAACGGCCATTGAGCTCGGTGCGCAGTCCATGAATGATGACGTGCTCAGACTGAACCGTAGAGGCCATACTTCCGCGGATGTAGAGTGGGCTTCAAGGCTTATACGTGAATACGGCATTGAGCTCGGCCTCCAGATGATGACCGGATTGCCCGGGGATACCGATGCCGAAGCTATGGTAACCATGCGAAGGCTGATTTCCCTGAAGCCGGATACCATGAGGATATATCCGACCATCGTGTTGGAGAATACTCTGCTGTGTGACTGGTATAAGAGCGGAGTTTATCGCCCTCAGACACTTGATGAGGCAGTGGAGCTTTGCTCCGGGCTCATCCCCGAGATTGAGGGGGCGGGTGTAAGGCTGATACGAGTAGGGCTTCATGCAAGCGAAGCGCTCGATAACAGAGTCGCAGGCCCGTATCATCCTGCGTTTATGGAGCTTTGCCGCAGTAAGATATTCCTCGGGGAGCTTACAGCGAAGCTCAGTGCAAAAAACATAAGAGAAGCGACGGTATATGCTGCGCCTCAGATGCTCTCCATAGCACTTGGACAGAAGAGATGCAATATCGAAAAGCTTCTGAATATGGGATACAGGGTAGAAATAAAGCCGGATAACTCTCTTACCGGCAAGATATACAGAATAGAATGATCTGGCAGGTGAATCGATGCTTTTAAAATCGCTGGAACTGCAGGGCTTCAAGACATTTCCGGATAAAACACTTCTCAGCTTTGAGGAAGGTATAACGGCGGTTGTTGGGCCAAATGGCAGCGGAAAGAGCAATATATCCGATGCGATGAGGTGGGTGCTTGGTGAGCAGTCCACCCGTGCTTTGCGCTGCACAAAAATGGAAGATGTCATATTTAGCGGTACACCGGGACGCAAGGCTCAGGGCTTTGCTGAGGTTACCCTTACAATAGATAATACGGATCGTCAGTTGAACTTTGACGGCGATACCGTGGCGATAACCAGACGCTTTTACAGGTCGGGTGAGAGTGAGTACCGAATCAATAAAACCATGGTGCGTCTTAAGGATGTGCATGAGCTCTTTATGGATACGGGACTCGGCCGTGACGGATACTCCATTATCGGTCAGGGTAAGATAGACAGTATTGTTTCGGCTAAAAGTGAGGACAGACGGGAAATCTTCGAGGAAGCCGCCGGAATATCACGCTACAGATACAGAAAAGAAGAGGCCGAACGCCGTCTTGAACGTGCTGAGGAAAACCTCGTTCGTCTGCGTGATATTCTTCAGGAGCTCGAAGGCAGAATAGAGCCACTCCGCATTCAGTCGGAAAAGGCTGAAAAATTCATAGCACTTGACTCCGACAAGAAAAATCTGGAAATCGGCATATGGATGGAGACTCTGGGCAAGTCGGGAAAAAGTATCCGTGAGGCCGAAGAAAAGATAACAGCGGCGTCGGTCAGCTATAATGAAGCAGAGGAAAAGCTGAAAGCCGTTGCAGAAAGCATAGAGAAGAATTATTCGGACACGAATAGTTGTACCGTCCTAATGGAGGAAGCTAAAAGCGCCGCTTCACAGGCGGATGAGAATGCCGCCCGTATCGACGGTGAGATTTCGGTTGCTGAAAATGATATACACCATATAAATGAACGTATCGGAAATCTTAATGCGGATATAGAGGATGCCTCAAAATCCGAGCAGGAGATAGCCGATGAGATCGAGGCAAAAGAGGCGGCTGTTCGTGAAAAGGACGTACAGATCGCCGAAAACAACGCCGCACTCATAGCTGTCAGCCGTGAGCTTGAGGAGTTGAGAAGCGGAATGGATAATACCGCCGCGGAGCTCACAGCAGCGGCGGCTGAGCTTGCCGAAAATAATGCCGAGCTTTATGAGCAGAGACTGCGCAAGGCGGAGGCAGAATCATCTGTGCAGGAGATAAGGTTGCGTTCCGAATCGATAGACGGCGCGATAGCTGACTGCGAGACGCTTATTAAGTCGCTTGCGCTTGAGCTTTCGGAGATTAACAGGATGATTTCGGATACTCAAAATCAAACCGAGGAAGCTGAAAATCGTCTGCATGGGCATGAAATAAAGCTGTCTGCCAAAAGAAAACAGACTGAAAGCGCAAAGGCAGATGCGGATAAGCTGAGATTGGATGCCGGTGAGCAGCTTAGAAATGCGAAGCTGCTTGAGGATCTTGAGAGAAATCTTGAGGGCTTTACAAAAAGCGTAAAAACCGTTATGCGTGCGAGCGGTAACGGTGTGCTGAACGGCATACACGGCCCCGTCACCAGACTTCTCAGGGTGCCGCCCCAGTATGCTACGGCGCTTGAGACGGCGCTCGGCATGGCAATGCAGAACATAGTTGTTGAAAATGATGACGCCGCCAAATCGGCTATCAGATTCCTTAAGCAGCGGGATGCCGGACGTGCTACCTTCCTGCCGCTTTCAACAATGCGCGGTTCGGTAATAGATGCACGAAGCGTGTCCGGTATGTCGGGCTTCATCGGGGTTGCATCAGAGCTTTGTGATTGCGCGCCGCAGTATGTCAATGTTAAAAATGACCTGCTCGGACGCACAATAGTGGCGGAAACTCTTGATGACGCGGCGGAGATTGCAAGGAAGATGAACCACCGCTACAGAATCGTCAGCTTGGACGGTCAGCTTGTAAATGCCGGCGGTTCATTTACAGGTGGCTCCGCATCACGTAATTCAGGACTTTTAAGCCGTGCAGGAGAGATCGAGCGCATAAAGAAAAGAGCCCGTGAACTGACAGTTGCCGCCGAAAAAGCGGAGGCAGTGCTTAAAAGGGCGCAGGAGGAAACTGCTCTTGAGCAGGCACAGCTCGATGTGATACGCGGAGAGCTTGATACACTGCGCGGTGATATGATACGCTTTGATTCGGAAAAGCTGCGAATAGAGCGCGATATTGCGGCCCAGGAGAAGCAGACAGAAAGCCTTTTCGCTGAGAAAAACGGTGCATCCGAAAGACTTGATGAGCTCAACGGCGTAATTGCCCGTGCTGATGAAAGCATCCTTAAAATAGACAGGAGTACAGAGGTCATTCGATTAAAAATGTCGGAGATGGAGCAAAGCCGTGACGAAAAAACGCGTCAGTGCGATGAGATGGTGCATAAGCTCCAGGAGCTGCGTATAGCAGGACTTACAGTTCAGAAGGACAGAGAAAGCCTTTCCGATGCTATCGAGGCCCTGGTGACACGTAAAACCGACAGAACCGAACGTCTGAGGACGCTTTCCGAGCAGATAGCAGTCAGCAATGAAGAAATAGAGAGGCATAAGCTGCATATAGAGCAGTTAAAAGCAGATAAGCAGAAAATGCACGAGCTGTCATCGGAAAAAAGAGCCTTTGTAGAGGCAAAAGCATTACAGAGGGCTGAGCTTGAAAAGCAGGCTGTAAAGCTGCGCACGGACGAAAGGGATACCAACTCCGTTCGTGAGGCAATGGGTCAGGAGCTTGTCCGTCTGCGCGAGCGTCTCGATACACTGAATAATGAGCAGGAAAGTATCCTTGCAAAGCTGTGGGAGGAATATGAATTGACCCGCCGCGAGGCCGAGGAATTCGCTTTCAAGATAGATGACATCGCCTCGGCTCAGAGACGGCTCGCCGATATCAAAAACAAGATACGCGCTCTCGGTGCGGTAAATGTTGGCGCGGTGGTCGAATACAAGGAAGTGTCCGAACGCTATACATTTATGAAAGAGCAGACCGAGGATGTTGAGAAATCCAAGGCAGAGCTTCTCAGGCTTATCGATGATCTCACAAAGAACATGCAGTCGCAGTTCACCGAGCGCTTCTCGGATATCAACAGGTGCTTTAGCCAGATATTCAAGGATCTTTTCGGTGGCGGAGAGGCAGTGCTTGAATTCTCTGATCCGGCGGATATACTCAATTCCGGCATAGAGATACGTGTGCATCCGCCCGGTAAGATAGTTTCTCATATTGAGCTGCTGTCAGGCGGAGAAAAGGCACTGGTCGCAATTGCAATATACTTTGCCATAATGAGGGTGAGTCCGCCGCCGTTCTGCATGCTTGATGAGATTGAAGCGGCACTTGACGAGGTCAATGTGGTTCGCTTTGCAAATTATCTGCGTCGTATGAATGAACGCACTCAGTTTATCACGATTACTCATCGTCGCGGAACAATGGAGGAGGCGGACATGCTCTATGGTGTTACAATGCAGGATCAGGGCATTTCCAGGCTTCTCTCAATAAAAACTCATGAAGAGATCGAAAAACTGGGATCATAATCCAATATAAGAGGTGTATTTATGGGCTTATTTGATAAGATCAAGGCAGGACTAAAAAAAACACGAGAAAGCATCAGCAACCAGATAAATACAATGCTGCATGCCTTTACAAAGATCGATGAGGACCTTTTTGAAGAGCTTGAAGAGCTGCTCGTTATGGCCGATGTCGGCATATATACGGCCGAGAAGATCTGCGACAGACTTCGTAGTCTCGTTAAAGAGCGCGGTATTACCGATCCAAATGAGATCATGGGTCTGATTCGGGAGATCGTAGCCGAAATGATCAGCGGTGACAATCAGCTTCACCTTGATACTCAGCCGTCCGTCATACTTGTTATAGGCGTTAACGGTGTGGGCAAAACCACCACTATCGGCAAGCTTGCCAATCGCTTTAATAGTGAGGGCAAGTCCGTTATACTCGGTGCGGCGGATACCTTCCGTGCGGCTGCAATAGACCAGCTTGAGGTCTGGGCAAACCGTGCAGGTGTCCCGATGATAAAGCATTCGGAGGGCGCAGACCCTGCCGCAGTGGTTTTCGATACGATTGCGGCGGCAAAGGCACGTCATGCCGATGTTGTCATCTGCGATACTGCCGGTCGTCTGCACAACAAGAAGAATCTGATGGACGAGCTTGCCAAGATATCCAGAATAATCGATAAGGGCTTGCCGGGCTGCAGCAAGGAGGTGCTCCTTGTTCTGGATGCCACCACCGGACAGAATGCCGTTAATCAGGCAAGGGAATTCAAGGAGGCTGCCGGTCTTACCGGTATAATACTGACAAAGCTTGACGGCACCGCAAAGGGCGGTGTGGTGCTTCCCATACGTGAGGAGCTTGAATTGCCGGTCAAGTTCATTGGCGTCGGTGAGCAGATGGATGATCTCCAGCCGTTTGACGCAGACGATTTTGCAAGAGCTCTTTTTGAGAGGAACGACTGATGAAATTAGCGGTGTTTTCGGATGTTCACAGCAATCGGGTTGCGCTTGAGGCCTGCTTTTGTGAGGCCGAGAGGCGTCGTGCGGATATGTGGATCTTTCTGGGAGATTATGTATCGGACTGTGCCTTTCCGCACAGAACTATGGAACTGCTGTACAGAGCACAGAAGGAGCATGACTGCCGATTTGTAAAGGGCAATCGTGAGGAATACCTGCTGAATTATCGTCAAAATGGCGGTGATTGGAAGTATGGAAATACAACAGGCTCCCTGCTCTATACATATGAGAACATGACGGAGCGAGATATGGCTTTCATCGATTCACTGCCCATGACCGATGTGATTCGAGTCGCCGGGAAAGAGCCGATCCTGATATGCCACGGTGCTCCGTATAAAACCCGTGTGCTGCTTGAGCCGGGCAGGGAATCCGTTCCGCGAGTCCTTTCCGGAATAGAGGAATCGGTTATGATGAGCGGTCACAGTCATAAGCCTTTCAGTGAGGTACACGGCGGAAAGCTGTATATAAACCCTGGCGCTGTCGGTGTTCCGACCTCCGGACTTACCGGGGCTGAAATGGCCTTTGTTGAGTCCGACGGACGCGATTGGCATCCAGAAATGGTTCGCGTCGAATATGATATCGACGAGGAGATCAGGGATATCTGTGATGCTGGGTTGCCCGAATCCACACTGGTGTGGGCGAAGTGTATCATAAAGGCATTGAAAACCGGTGTTAATTATCCGCTGAATTGCCTTTCTCTTGCTGAGAGACTGGCCGATGGAAATACTGTTGATAACGATTACATTTTACAGGCTGCCCGTCAGCTTGGAGTGATATAAATGGGAGGCTCAACAGAGATGAAGATAGTTATCGCAACACATAATAAGGGTAAGATAAGGGAGATAGTGCGCGTGCTGTCCCCGCTTGGTATAGACGTGTGTACTGCTGAGCTGACCGAGGTGGAGGAAAACGGAAAGACATTCTCCGAAAATGCACTTATAAAGGCAAAGGCCGCATGTGAAGAAACCGGCCTGCCGTGCATTGCAGATGATTCCGGTTTGTGTGTCGATCACCTCAATGGTGCACCGGGTGTGTATTCCGCACGTTTTGCGGAGCCCGGAAAGCGCAAGCTGACCCTGCTTGAAATGCTCGACGGCGTTCCCGATGAGCAGCGCGGTGCACAGTTTGTATGTGACATTGTGTGTGTATTCCCGAATGGAGATGTTATAGAAGCCGAGGGAAAATGCCATGGTATGATTACGCATGAATTCCGCGGAGAGGGTGGATTCGGATATGACCCGATTTTCATGTGCACCGAGCCAGGCTTTGAAGGAAAAACCTTTGCGGAAATGGCTGACGAGGACAAGGATATCGTCAGTCACAGAGGCAGGGCACTAAAGATATTTGCAGAAAAGCTTGAAGACTATATGAATAAAAAGGAAGGTTAATATGCTTACAAGTAAACAGAGAGCGTACCTCAGATCTCTTGCGGTCGCTGAGGACACAATACTTATGATAGGCAAGGGCGGAATAGATCAGGATGTTATAAAGCAGGCTGATGACGCTATTTTCAAGAGAGAGCTTATAAAGGGAAAGGTACTGGAAACAGCGCCGGTTTCTTCGCGTGAAGCCGCTGAAGCCCTGGCCGAGGCTACTGAGAGCGAAGTGGTTCAGGTAATAGGCAGTAAATTTGTTCTCTATAAGCGTCAGCCGAAGGATCCGAAGATAGTTCTGCCCAAGGCTAAGCGCGCGTAAGGAGTGACCGGGAGTGAGAATAGGCATATACGGAGGAACGTTTAATCCCGTTCATCTTGCACATATACATCTTGTCAGAGAATTTGCCGATAGACTGATGCTTGATAAAGTTATTCTCATTCCTACCGGCAGACCGCCTCATAAGGAGGCAAAGCAACTGGCCTCCAATGAGGATCGTGCAGCCATGTTGCGCCTTGCGGCAAAGGATATAACAGAGTGCCCCGTGGAAATATCCGATATAGAATTGAAGCGTGAGGGAAAGAGCTATACGGCGGATACCCTGAAAACGCTGAAGCTGTTATATCCGCAGGACGAGCTGTTTCTGCTTATGGGTGAGGATATGTTCATGACGGTGGATAAATGGTATCATCCAAAGGATATATTTGATGCAGCTACTATATGCGGAGCACCTCGTGACTACGGAAGCTTCAAAAGGCTGATAGCTCACGGCAACGATATGAAGCTGAGATACCCACAGCTCAGCTTTACCGTTCAGAATATTTCTTATATGCCGATCTCCTCTACTGACGTTAGGGATACTCTCGGAAACGGCACTGATGATTCCGGTATGGTGCCGGACTGTGTTCATCAGTATATACTTGAAAGGGGTCTGTACGGTGCTGAGTAAAGAACAGAAAGAGGCTTATATCGGTATTATTCAGCCGATGCTGACGCCAAAGCGCTTTGTCCATTCGCTGAATGTCGCGCGCGAAGCGGTGAAATTAGCTGAAAAATACGGTGCCGATGTAACAAAAGCCGAGACAGCAGGTCTGTTGCATGATATTTTGAAGGATACTCCTTCGGATAAACAGTTGAAAATTATTTCAGACTTTGGTATAATCATGTCTGATACCGAATTAACTGCCACACGCTTTTGGCATGCGGTAAGCGGCGCGATATATATTAAAATCGTTCTGAAAACAGACGACCGGGATATTTTCGACGCTGTAAGATATCATACTACCGGGCGAAAGGACATGTCATTGCTCGAGAAAATAGTCTTTATTGCGGATTATATCTCGGAGGACAGGGATTATCCCGGTGTGGATGAAATGCGCAGAATTGCGTATGAAAGTCTTGATAAAGCTATCGTAGAGGGGCTTGCGTTCACGATAAGCGATCTAGTCGAAAGACGTGAGCCGATAGTTCCCGATACGATTGACGCATATAATGACGCGGTTTTAGCCGTGCGTCACGGCGAATAACACTGCGTGGAAAGGAAACAGCATGGAATCATTAACGCTTGCAAAGACAGCGGCGGGCATTCTTGATGCAAAGAAGGCCGATCACATAAATGTGATCCGGATCACCGGGATATCTTCCTTGGGAGATTATTTTGTGATAGCCAGCGGTACAAGCAACACGCATGTGCATGCGTTGGCTGATGAGCTGGAGGAGAAGCTGAAGGAACTCGGAACAGCTCCGTCCCGTGTGGAGGGATATCGTTCCAATTCCTGGATCATCCTGGATTACGATGCTGTGGTCGTGCATCTGTTTACACCGGAAGCACGCGAATTTTACGATCTGGATCGACTATGGGCTGATGGAGAAAAGCTACAGATCGAAGTTCAACCAAACTGACACGGCAAAGAATAAAGCCCATAGAAAGGTTAAGTGAGTTATTATGGTAAATAGATATAATCCGGCGGACATAGAAGCTAAATGGCAGAATAAATGGGAAGAGACCGGTGTTTTCCACGCATCTACAGAGTCCTCAAAGCCGAAGTTCTACGCTCTGATAGAGTTTCCTTACCCGTCCGGCCAGGGACTCCATGTAGGCCATCCGCGTCCGTACACAGCACTTGATGTTGTTTCCAGAAAGCGTCGTCTTGAGGGCTACAATGTGCTGTATCCGATCGGCTGGGATGCTTTCGGTCTTCCGGCGGAGAACTATGCGATAAAGAACCATGTTCATCCGGCTGAGATAACAGCAAAGAACATAGCACGCTTCAAAAAGCAGATACAGTCCCTCGGCATTTCCTTTGACTGGAGCCGAGAGATAAGCACGACCGACCCCAACTACTACAAGTGGACTCAGTGGATTTTCCTCCAGCTCTTCAAGAAGGGTCTGGCCTATAAGAAGGAAATGGCTGTTAACTGGTGCACATCCTGTAAATGTGTTCTGGCTAACGAAGAGGTCGTAAACGGCGTTTGTGAGCGCTGCGGCAGTGAGGTAGTCCACAAGGTAAAATCTCAGTGGATGCTCAAGATCACAGCCTATGCACAGCGCCTCATAGATGACCTCGACCTTGTTGATTATCCCGAGCGTGTAAAGGCTCAGCAGAGAAACTGGATAGGACGCTCCGAGGGTGCTGAGGTTGACTTCAAAACCACTTCCGGCGATACACTGACAGTATATACCACAAGACCCGATACACTGTATGGCGCAACCTACATGGTTGTCTCTCCGGAGCACCCCAACATTGAAAAGTGGTCCGGTATCCTGAAAAACATGGATGAGATACGCGCTTATCAGGCAGAGGCTGCAAAGAAGTCCGACTTCGAAAGAACAGAGGTCGCAAAGGATAAGACCGGCGTTATGCTCGATGGCGTTAAGGCTATCAACCCCCTGACCGGTACCGAGATACCGATCTTTATCTCCGACTATGTTCTCGTTTCTTACGGCACAGGTGCTATCATGGCTGTTCCGGCACATGATACACGTGACTGGGAGTTCGCAAAGAAGTTCGATCTGCCGATCATCGAGGTCGTTAAGGGCGGAGAGGTAGAGAAGGAAGCCTTTACTGACTGCGATACAGGCATTATGGTAAATTCCGGCATTCTTGACGGCATGACCGTTGAGGAAGCAAAGGTTCGTATAAAGGATTATCTTGAGGAGACGGGCATCGGTCACAGAAAGGTAAACTATAAGCTCCGTGACTGGGTGTTCGCACGTCAGCGCTATTGGGGCGAGCCGATACCGATCGTTCATTGCGAGAAGTGCGGCTATGTGCCGATCGATGAGAGCGAGCTGCCGCTCGTTCTGCCGCAGGTCGATTCCTACGAGCCGACCGATAACGGCGAATCTCCGCTTTCCAAGATCACAGATTGGGTGGAAACAACCTGTCCGCATTGTGGTGGCAAGGCTCTCCGCGAGACCGATACAATGCCGCAGTGGGCCGGATCTTCTTGGTATTTCCTGCGCTATATGGATCCGCACAATAATGATGCCTTTGCTTCCAAGGAGGCACTTGATTACTGGCATCAGGTTGACTGGTACAACGGCGGTATGGAGCACACAACGCTCCACCTGCTCTACAGCCGCTTCTGGCATAAGTTCCTCTATGATATAGGTCAGGTTCCGACCGCTGAGCCGTATGCAAAGCGTACAAGCCATGGCATGATCCTCGGCGAAAACGGCGAAAAGATGAGCAAGTCCCGCGGAAACGTTGTCAACCCTGACGATGTTGTAAATGAATTCGGTGCGGACACACTCAGACTCTATGAGATGTTCATCGGCGATTTTGAGAAGGCTGCTCCGTGGAGCAATGCCGGTATCAAGGGCTGCCGCCGCTTCATCGACAGATATTGGAATCTCCAGAACATCCTTGTTCCCGGTGAGGAAATCCGTCCGGAGATGGAGAGTGCATTCCATAAGACAATCATGAAGGTAACCTCCGATATTGAGAACCTGAAGTTCAATACAGCTATCGCTGCGTTGATGGCTCTTATGAATACTATCTCAGATAACGGCTCTATCAACAGAGAAGAGCTTCGCGTCTTTACTGTTCTGATGAATCCGTTTGCTCCGCATGTTACTGAGGAGGTCTGGGAAGCACAGGTACTCGGTAAGGGCATGGTAGCAGAGCAGTCCTGGCCGAAGTACGACGAGAGCAAGTGCAAGGAAGACAGCATAGAAATCGTTGCACAGGTCAATGGCAAGCTCCGTGCGAAGATACAAGTTGCCGCTGATATCAGCAAGAATGACGCAATTGCCGCTGTAAAGGCCGATGCGAAAATCGTTGCTGCCATAGAGGGCAAGACCATTGTTAAAGAAATTTATGTTCCGGGCAAGCTTGTGAACATTGTTGTTAAGGGTTAATGTTTTGGGCACTGCTGCTTTTTGCGGCAGCGCCCATTGCTTTGTCATAGCTAAAAAGGAGCACACAGCATGAAAAAAGCTTTGGTTTTGTTTGCTTCTCCGCATGAAAACGGATATACCCGCAGGCTACTGCAAGAATTTCTCTCAGGTTTATCCGAGAAACACTGGAATGTCGATTTCTTTGATGCGTATAAGCATTCGATCAGACCATGCATAGCATGTGGCCGATGTCGAACGGATGCGCAGTGCATATACGAGGATATGGATGAGCTTGATGCATTGCTTAGAAAATGCGATCTTGTCATAGTCGCGTCTCCCGTGTACAATTTGTCATTTCCCGCACCCTTGAAGGCTGTTATGGATAGATTTCAGAGATACTTTGAAGCATATTTCTTCAATAACCGCAGACAGCCGATAGAAAAGAGAAGACAGGCGGTATTGCTTTTTACAATGGGTAAGAATGACGAGCTGGCCACAACAGTATGCGAGAAGGCGTTGAAGCAGAGCTTTTCCGTAATGAATATCAGGCTGACCCACACGCTTTGTCTGCCGGATACCGATATGGCTTCACCGGGAGCGGATATGATTTTTGAAAAAGCACGTCAACTTGCTATTGAAATCGAGAACAAACTGTGATATAATAACGTGAACTGTGCGAATATGCGTTTATTGGACTGTTTTTTTACAGTCAGCGAATACAAGAAAAGAGGTCTTATCATGTCAGGACATTCCAAGTGGAATAATATTAAGAGAAAGAAAGAAAAGACTGACGGCGCAAAAGCTAAGATATTTACAAAAATCGGTCGTGAATTGGCCGTTGCCGTTAAAGAGGGCGGAAGTGCCGATCCTGCTTCCAACTCCAAGCTTAAGGACGTAATTGCCAAGGCTAAGGCTAACAACGTTCCGAACGATAACATCGAGCGTATCATCAAGAAGGCAGCCGGTGAGGGAAACAGCAATGATTACGAGGCAATCACCTATGAGGGTTACGGTCCGGCAGGCGTTGCGCTCATCGTTGAATGCCTGACAGATAACCGCAACCGTACCGCCGGTGATGTTCGCCACTATTTCGATAAGTTCGGCGGCAATCTCGGTACAAGCGGATGCGTTTCCTTTATGTTCAGCGAAAAGGGCGTTATCGTTATCGAGCGCGAAGGCCTCGATGAGGATGAGGTAATGGAAAATGCACTTGAAGCAGGTGCTTCCGATTTCCAGGCAGACGAGGACGTATTTGAAATATACACAGAGCCGTCCGATTTCGGCGGTGTACGTGACGATCTTGAAGCTAAGGGCTATACCTTCGTTTCTGCAGAGGTTGAAATGGTTCCGGATACATATACAGATCTTACCGATCCGGATCAGGTTACAAAGATGCAGAAGCTCATTGATGCACTTGAGGACAATGACGATGTCCAGCAGGTATGGCATAACTGGAACGAGCCCGAGGAAGAAGACGAAGATTGATTTAAACCTCTCCGGGCAATCCGGGGAGGTTTTTTATGAAAAAATTCATGAAAGGGTGACCTTAATTATGGGTAATAATTTGAGACATCTGGTGGATCCTCTTGATCTTTCGCTTGAAGAGACTATGAAGCTTCTCGATTTGGCCGATGATATCGCTGATAACAGAGAGGCATATGCGCATAAATGTGACGGAAAGATACTTGCAACGCTTTTTTACGAGCCGAGCACGAGAACACGCCTTAGCTTTGAATCTGCAATGATGCGACTCGGCGGCAAGGTTCTCGGATTTTCCAGTGCAGCAAGCAGCTCAGCCTCAAAGGGTGAGAGCGTTGCCGACACAGCACGTATGATCTCCTGCTATGCGGATATAATTGCCATGAGACATAATAAAGAGGGTGCACCCCGTGTGGCTTCTATGTATGCATCCATACCGGTCATAAACGCAGGAGACGGTGGACACCAGCACCCCACACAGACTTTGACGGATATGCTGACCATACGCAGAGAGAAGAAAAGATTGAATAATCTGACCATAGGTCTCTGCGGTGACTTGAAGTTCGGCCGTACCGTGCATTCACTCATAAAGTCACTCATCCGCTGTGATGGCATTAAGTTCGTGTTCATTTCGCCGGAAGAGCTTCGTGTGCCCGGTTATATCATCGATGAGGTAGTCAAGCCCTCCGGCTGCGAGTACAAAGAGGTCAGAACAATGGATGACGTTCTTCCCGAGCTTGATGTGCTCTATATGACTCGTGTTCAGAGGGAGCGCTTTTTCAACGAGGAGGATTATGTCAGACTTAAGGACAGCTTCATTCTCGATGAGGATAAGATGAAGCTGGCTTCCAAGGAGTTGATAATTCTTCATCCGCTTCCGCGTGTAAACGAGATCGCGGTCGAGGTTGATGATGATCCGCGTGCCAAGTATTTTGTTCAGGCTCAGAATGGAGTTTATGTTCGTATGGCACTTATACTCATGCTGCTTGGCATTGAGCCCGGCCTTTTTAAGGAGGAAGAATAATGTTGAATATAGACAGCATACAGAACGGTATCGTACTGGATCATATTGAAGCCGGAAAGGGAATGCGCATATATGAGCTTCTTGAGCTCGATAAGCTCGATTGTTGCGTTGCCATTATCAAAAATGCCCGAAGCACCAAAATGGGCTGCAAGGATATAATCAAGATCGAGGGCGACATTGATGTGAACCTTGATGCACTTGGCTTTATCGATAACAATATCACGGTTTGCACCATACGTAACGGCGAGCTTGTTGAGAAGAAAAATATCGTCCTGCCGAAGAGACTGAAGAATATAATCAAGTGCAAGAATCCGAGATGCATTACAAGCACTGAGGATAATGTAGATCAGGTTTTTGTTCTGTGCGATGAGAAGACACACAGATATCGTTGCATGTACTGCGAGCAGGAGTACAAGGGGATATGACAGGACGCGGCAGAAGGGCACGCAATGGAGATGACAGGCATTTGCTGCTGTTTGGTATTATAACATTCCTTAACCTGCTTCTGTCGATCGCAATACGTGTTTCGGACAGAAAACTGGCCATTTCCGCCATACAGAACGATGATGAGCTCTCTGTGCTTTATAAAGGCAAAAAGACTACAAAAACTCTGTAATTTTGCTTGACTTCGCGCGGGGATTATGTTATTATGTTAAAGCCGCTTATTGTGGGTTTAAAAGAAGCTTTTAAGTTCACCTACGATAGCGAGTCTATAGAAAAGGCAGGCAGAAAAACATGTTTGCAGTTATTGAAACAGGCGGTAAGCAGTACAAGGTTCAGTACGGCGACGTTATTTACGTTGAGAAGCTTACAGCTGGCGAGGACGAGACAGTTCAGTTTCCCGTTATCGCACTGAGCGACGAGAACGGCACCAAGGTCGGTGCACCGTATGTTGAGGGTGCTTCCGTTACCGGTAAGGTTCTGAAGAACGGTAAGGCTAAGAAGGTCACAGTTTTCACTTACAAGGCTAAGAAAAGTGAAAAGCGTAAGATGGGCCACAGACAGCCCTACACCAAGATTCAGATTGAGGCCGTTCAGGGCTGATTTGAATGATTCGAGCGGAATTCTTTGCTGATGCAGAGGGAAGTATATTGGGCTTCTCCGTATCCGGACACTCAGGTCTGGCGGAGCAGGGCAGTGATATACTCTGCGCAGCGGTTTCCTCAGCAACATACATGACAGCCAATACCATACTGGAAATCCTGCATGTAACACCGGTAACACTCCGTGTTGACGACGGCGATATGTTGTTTCGCATATCATCGAAGGATGCACGCCTGTGCTCGGATGTTTTGAGAGGCTTTAAGCTTCATCTTACAGGCTTGGAAGAACAGTATCAGGAGAATCTGCGTGTATGTTACACAGAAGTCTGACATCAAATGAAAGGAAGGCTACGATAATGCTTAAGATCAACATTCAGTTGTTTGCTCATAAAAAAGGTATGGGTTCCACAAAGAACGGCCGTGACTCCGAATCCAAGAGACTCGGCGTAAAGCGTGCTGACGGTCAGTATGTTCTGGCTGGCAACATTCTTGTTAAGCAGCGCGGTACCCACATTCATCCGGGTGAGAACGTAGGCAGAGGCTCTGACGACTCTCTGTTCGCACTCATCGACGGCCAGGTTCGTTTCGAGCGTATGGGCCGTGATCGCAAGAAGGTCAGCGTTTACGCTATCGAGCAGTAATTATTGACCTCAGGGGCTCGAATATGCCCTAAATACTTCGATGAAAACGGGCTTCTTCGATTTTACGGAGAGGCCCTTTTTCTTACCGCATGCAAACCTAAGAAAGGAAGGTATACGGTCATGTTTATAGATGTTGCAAAAATTAAAGTTAAGGCCGGCGATGGCGGCGACGGTGCAGTTGCCTTTCACCGCGAAAAATATATCGCATCCGGAGGCCCGGATGGCGGCGATGGCGGTCGCGGCGGCGATATAGTATTCAGAGTGGACGAAAGCCTTTCCACTTTGGCCGATTTCAGATATAAGAGAAAATATGTTGCGGAACGCGGTGAAAATGGCAGGGGAAAGCGCTGCTCAGGAAAAAGTGCAGCTCCGCTTGTAATATCAGTTCCGCGAGGAACACTAATACGCGAGGCTGAAACGGGCAGAATAATGGCAGATATGTCGACGGATGAGGATGTTGTCATCGCTAAGGGCGGCCGCGGAGGCTGGGGCAATGTTCATTTTGCTACTCCGACAAGGCAGACGCCTCGATTTGCGAAGCCCGGCACACCCGGAGAGGCCTTTGAGCTTCAGCTTGAGCTTAAGCTGTTGGCCGATGTCGGTCTGGTTGGCTTCCCGAATGTCGGCAAGTCAACTCTTGTCTCCGTTGTCAGTGAAGCGAAGCCGAATATCGCGAACTATCACTTTACGACCATCACGCCGGTGCTTGGCGTTGTTCGTATGCCGCAGGGCATGTCCTTTGTTATGGCGGATATCCCGGGCCTCATTGAGGGCGCATGGGAGGGCGTTGGCCTCGGTCATCAGTTCCTTCGCCATGTAGAGCGCTGCCGTATGCTCATACACATTGTTGATGTTTCCGGCAGTGAGGGCAGAGATCCCAAGGAGGATTTCAGAATAATCAATGAGGAGCTCAGAAAGTTCAATCCCGAGCTTGCAGAGCGTCCCATGGTGGTTGCGGGTAATAAGTGTGACCTCTGTGATGATGAGCAGGTGGAAGATTTCAGAAAATTCGTTGAGGAGCAGGGCTACGCGTTCTTCCCGATCATGGCTGCGATCCGCTATGATGTTGATCCACTTATGAATAAGGTTGCGGAGATGCTTTCAACTCTTCCGCCGGTTGCAAGATTTGAGCCGGAAGCACCGGTTGTCAAGCCGGCAGAGGAATTCGGTAAGACGGATGTTAAGATACATGCAGAGGATGATGTATACTTCGTCGAGGGTGAATGGCTGCTCCAGCTTATCAACAGTGTCAATTTCGATGATTATGAGTCCCTGCAATACTTCCAGCGCGTGCTTATAAATACGGGCGTCATAGATGCACTTCGTGATGCAGGCATCAACGAGGGCGATACCGTAAGCATGTATGACCTGGAATTTGAGTTTGTAAACTAAGAGGTGCATTCCTTGGAGCGATTGTTGAATATTAGCGGAGATGACCCAAAGCAGCTCAGCCCCTTGACCCTGGCATATGTCGGAGACGGTGTCTACGAGCTGTTTGTAAGGGAATACATTGTTTCAAAGGGAAATTGCCCGGTGAAAAAGCTGCACAGCAGATCAGTGGAGCTTGTGCGGTGTGAATTTCAGGCAAAGGCTCTGTCCGAGGTACTTTCGCCGCTGTTTACGCAGGATGAAAATGACGTGTGCATGCGCGGACGCAATGCGCATGTCTCGCATGTGCCTAAAAATGCCAGCGTTGCCGATTATCACGGGGCTACTGCCTTTGAGTGTGTTTTCGGCTATCTTTACCTCTCTGGGCAGCTTGAGAGGCTTAGATTTTTCTTCCAAAAAATAATTGAATATATAGAGTAAGGAGTTCTTCTATGCATGAAAAGAAGCTGAACCATGCTAAAGAAATGGCTTTGGATATACTTTTTATGACGGCCGGCGCCATTATTTATGCGATAGCTATCAATGGCTTTACCGCTCCAAATAACATTGCACCGGGCGGAGTTACCGGTGTAGCAACAATGCTGAACTATGCTATCGGTACACCGATCGGTGTCGTTGTCTTTATTATCAATATCCCTATAGTTATTTGGGCTGTTGTTGAGATCGGCTATAAGCTTGTTACCAAAACTATAATCTGTATCATTCTGAACTCTCTCGCAATTGATATCCTTGCACCGATTATTCCGGTTTATCACGGAGATCCTCTCATCATCACTCTTATCGGCGGTGTCTGCGAGGGCGTGGGTCTGTCCCTGGTCTTTTTCCGTGGTGCAACTACCGGCGGTACGGACATGGTAGCTCGTCTGCTGAATCACAGACTGCGTCACATGTCCATGGGTAAGCTTATGCTGATGCTCGACGGCTGCATCGTTGTCGTTTCTGCATTTGTTTATCACAGTATCGAGAGTGCTGTTTACGCCTGTGTGGTCATTTTCGTGTCCACTCAGCTTATTGATACAATAATGTACGGTACGGATATCGGTAACGGCAAGATGTTCTTCATCTTCTCCAAGGAAAGTGAGAAGATAGCAGAGCGTATCATGACGGAGCTTGAGCGAGGAGCAACTTTCATTAAGTCCCGTGGTGCATATATGCAGCAGGAGGGCGAGATGCTCCTGTGCGCCGTGCGCAGATTCGAGGTTTATCACATAAGCGAGATTATCCGCACAACGGATCCAGATGCATTTGTCATAGTCGGCGATGCGGGTGAGATCACCGGAGAGGGCTTTAAGTCCACTAAATCGGATGATAGGACGCTTGGCGATATTCTGTCAGCTATTAAGAATAAGAATTCAGATAAAAATAATTAACAAATGAAACACAGACGACATTCTACGACCGTTGGATGTCGTCTGTTCTTTTTTCGGCGTCAATGAATTCAAAAGCATCTGTGTCTTGAAAAGAACAGCAATACTATGCTATAATTCGTTACATACTATCGTGTATAGAATATAAGAGGTCGGATTTACAAATATGCGCATAGAAACCCCAAGAATGACGATCTGTGATTTCACACCGAAGGATGCCTTAGATTTATATGAGATTCTCAGTGATGATGAAACCATGAAATACTCCGAACCGGCATACAGCTTTGACAGGATGAAGGCATTTCAGCTTCCTTTTGCATCACTCGTCATGGTGCAGTGACCGCCGTACATAAGAAAAGCGACAAGCTGATCGGATATATTCTGTTTAGCGAACAGAATAAGGGAGTGTATGAGATGGGCTGGTCTTTTAACCGAAGCTTTTGGCGGCATGGCTATGCATACGAATCGTGTAAGGCTCTGATTCGTCATGCTTTTGAAGAGCGGGAAGCCCATAGAATTTTTGCTGAAACGATCGACCCCGAGAAATCTGTAGGACTAATGAAAAAGCTCGGAATGCGCATGGAAGACATTTGCCCGAATGGGATGAAAGACAGTCACGGTAATTGTACCGAGCTGTACTGCTAAGGTCTGACGAAGGATGAATGGAAAAAGCAATCGATGCTTGAATAAAAGCGGAACAGGCGTGACCGAAATCATACCTGTTCCATAGAATAAACTTATTTGCAGGATTCACCACGGAGTTCGGATTTGTTCTCCGCGTTCTGCTTTGAAGAACGATTTGAGCTCTGCTCGGTTGTCTTCAGAGAAGTGCCCTTTTGACTTTTGGCGCTGTCCTGTGATTTCTTGTTTTTAGCGTTGTTCAAAATGCTCACCACACTTTCCATGCTTATATTTTGCAGAAAGCGTCCATATATACCTTGAGAAGTACGAAAGAGGGATAAAATGAATTTGCCGATTGATTTTGAAAACAGAATGAGGGATATGCTGTCAGAGGAATATGATGCATTCAGAGCCTCATATGACGAACCATTTCACAGAGGAATCCGTCTGAATACCTTGAAATGCACCTTTGAGGCATTACAGGAAAGCTTTGATTTTGAATTGATAAATACACAGTTTTCACCGCTGTCCTTCTATGCACCGAATGATCTTAAAATGGCCTCGTTCCCGTTGTATCACGCAGGTGCTTTCTATTCACAGGAGCCATCCGCATCCTCGGCAGTTACCGTTCTTGACCCAAAGCCTGGCGATAAGGTACTTGATATGTGTGCCGCTCCCGGTGGAAAGTCCACGCAGATCGCAGCGTTGACAGGGGATAAGGGGCTTCTGTGGAGTAATGAGGTCGTTAAGAGCCGTGCCACCATATTGTCCTCAAATCTCGAGAGAATGGGCGTCAGAAATGTTGTTGTTTCTTCGTCATATCCGGAGCAGCTGGCAGAGAAGCTCGAGGGATATTTTGATAAGGTTCTGGTCGATGCGCCTTGCTCCGGAGAGGGCATGTTCCGCCGCGATGAGGTTGCCGTACAGGACTGGAGCGTCGAGCATGTAAAGACCTGCGCTGCACGACAGCTGGCTATTTTGGAGGATGCTTCAAAATGTCTTAAGGAGAACGGCGTACTGGTTTACTCAACATGCACGTTTTCACCGGAAGAGAACGAGGGAGTGATAAGCACCTTTCTCTCAAAGCATACGGATTTTGTACTTGAAAATCCCGGTGTTACCTTTGGCAGACCGGCCTTTGGCATGGATGCCATCCGCATTTTTCCAATGGACGGTGGAGAGGGCCATTTCGTAGCGAAGCTCAGACGAATAGGTGCAAATGGATGCGATGTAAAGCTCTTTACATTTAAGGCTGACATAAAGCTTCAAGCGGACTCAAGGGCGTTGTACAATGAACTGTTTTCCGATGAGCCGGGAGAGTTCATGCGGGTGAAGGACAGAATAATCATGCTGCCGAATGATGTGCCCGATTTCTCCGGCCTCGGAGTGATACGCGCCGGTGTTGAATTCGGTGAGGTTAAGAAGAACAGAATAGAGCCCTCCCATGGCATATTCATGGCACACTCGGGCAGTGAGTGCAGAAGCATGTTGTCCCTGAACCATTCCGATGACAGAGTTCGTGCTTTTCTGCATGGAGAAGAGATATCGGCAGAGGGCTGCAAGGGCTATACCGCAGTTACGGTTGACGGCGTAACCCTCGGCTTTGGCAAGGCTTCGGGAGGCACATTAAAGAACAAATATCCCAAGGGCTTAAGGATACATTGAGACTTTTGTTGGATATGAGCGATACGCTCCGTACAGTTGAGGAGTATTATCAGCGGTTTTAATATGCAATTTTGATCAGATAAACTTGCAAAAATCAATATAAGGTGCTACAATAGAATCAAATCCATTTGGAAAGAAGTGTTATCTATGCAGGAAATTAAGATCGAGCGTACAAAAGCTCCGAAAAATAAACCTACTGATGAGAGCAAGCTCGGCTTTGGAAAGATATTTACCGACCATATGTATGTTATGGAATATAATCCTCAGCAGGGCTGGCACGATCCGAAGATCATGCCGTACCAGAGCATTTCTCTTGAGCCGTCATCAATGGTTTTCCATTACGGTCAGGAAATGTTTGAGGGTATGAAGGCATATAAAACAGAGGACGGCAGAATACTTCTGTTCCGCCCCAATAAGAATATCGAGCGTGCAAATAATTCAAATCGCAGACTCTGCATTCCGCAAATTCCCGAGGATGATTTCCTCAATGCGATAAAGACGCTGGTAGCTGTGGATGCTGATTGGATACCGACAAGACCGGGTACATCCCTCTACATTCGTCCGTTTGTTATTGCAACAGACCCGTTCCTTGGCGTTCGTCCGTCCGATACATATAAGTTTATAATCATCCTTTCACCGGTTGGCGCATATTATGCAAGCGGACTTGATCCGGTCAAGATCTGGATCGAGGACGATTATGTGCGTGCGGTTCGCGGCGGTATCGGTGAGGCAAAGACAGGCGGCAACTATGTTGCAAGCCTTGCTGCACAGATGAAGGCACATGACGAGGGCTATTCTCAGGTGCTCTGGCTTGACGGTGTTGAGCGTAAGTACATTGAAGAAGTCGGCGCTATGAATATCTTCTTTAAGATTAACGGTACAGTCGTCACTCCGATGCTGAACGGCAGCATTCTTCCGGGTGTTACACGTGCTTCCTGCATAGATCTCTGCAAGAAGTGGGGTCTGCCGGTTGAGGAGAGAAAGATATCCGTTGATGAGCTTGTTGAGGCTGCTCGTACAGGTGCTCTTGAGGAGTGCTGGGGCAGTGGCACAGCAGCGGTTATTTCTCCGGTCGGTCATCTGCGCTTTGAGGATGAGGTCATGCAGATAGCTGACGGCGGTATCGGCGAGATTAGCCAGAAGCTGTACGACACCGTAACAGGCATTCAGACTGGTAAGGTAGAGGATACCCTCGGCTGGACTGTTCAGGTAAACTAAAATACTTTATAAAGAAAGATCCGCATGTAGGCATTACATGCGGATCATTTTTTCTGTGTAGTCCATTCCGGCAGGGCGGCGATTTTCAGTGCATAGAGCGTAGATGTCATCCGCTCCGGCTTCAAGCTCGAAAATATACCTTGCGTGCGCATCAAGCGTTTTAACATCCGCAGGGCGTGTCACATACGGCAGCTTCGGTTCGGCACGACGCAGTATATCGGCACCGGTATTTGTCATACCGAGTATGCGAATGTACGGCGGAGCTTCCGGTAGTGCCTTTGTCAATTGAAGATATGCGCTCAAAACAATTCTTCTTATACGCGCATGACTGTAACGCTTAGTCTTTACAGCGTCATACAGTCCTTCAAGGCTGGAGACCGTGCCTGCGGCTGCGCGAATACGGTTCTCAATGCCCTCGGATACATCCGCTGTGTTCTTCAGTATATCGACCGGGCAGGTTGAAATATGTGCAAGAATACCGCGCTCAAGATAACGAATATCGGCAGGGTACTGTCTGCTTTCAATCAGTTCTTTGATTCTGTCAAACGTTTCTGTCGGTACAAGCTCCGATATATCGGCATTATCCAAGCTCATTAAGCGAATAAGGCTTGCGGAAGCAAAGCTGTTTACGGCATGCTGTGAATCGTGCTCTACCTCAAATCTCTTAATTGTACGCGGAGAAATCCCGGAATCAAGGCGGCGCAAAGCCTTACAGTATTCCACACCGAGAATATTATTCGGCTGTTCGTTTATGGTAGAAAGCTCGTCTCCGAGAGCTGCCTTCAAAGCCGCGCTGCGTGCAGCCGCAAATGGCATTCCACTCGCAAGAAACGGCTTTACTCGGGGAGAGAAGTCCTTGGACAGCAGGAATTCAGCGGTATCTTTTAATTTGCTTTCGTCACCGCATTCACTTCCGAACCACAATTCGTCGATGCAGCTCAGGGCATCAAGAAGAAAAACCCCGCCATAGGCGAAATGCTCAGCGCCGGACATAGCCCATGGCAGTGGCAGCTCGATGACCAGATCGGCACCGTTTTGAAGAGCAAGACGGGTTCGTGACCACTTGTCCAACACGGCGGCTTCTCCGCGCTGTACAAAGTTTCCGCTCATCACGCAGACCACTGCACCGTCCGTTTCATGCCTCACGTGGCGCAGTAAAGCGGCATGACCGTTGTGCAAAGGATTAAATTCGCAGATAATACCCGAAATCTTGCTTTTTGTTCCCATTTTTGCTTGAAACTCCCTTGAAATTCGACTGGATTTGTACTATTATATAATACAGCAATGCAGATTAACTTACAAGTCAAGTTTTAAAAAGCTGCATGGTTATTTTTTGCATTTTGCAGTTTATATAATTAATCATAGGGGGAACAACAAAATGAAAATTTTGGTCATCAATGCGGGCAGTTCTTCACTGAAGTATCAGCTCATCGATATGGAAAGTGAGCAGATGCTCTGTAAGGGCAACTGTGAGAAGATCGGCCTTGAAATGGGTATCTTCGGCCATAAGACTGCTGACGGCAGAGAGAAGAAGATCGACATCTGCATGAAGAACCACACAGAGGCTTTTGAGCAGGTTAAGAATGCTCTTCTCGATGAGGAAGTCGGCGTTATCAAGGAGCTCTCAGAGGTATCCGCTATCGGTCATCGTATAGTTCAGGGCGGCGCTCTGTTCAGCGAGTCCGTTATCGTCACCGATGAAGTTATCGACGGCATTGAAAGCCTCATTCCGCTCGCACCGCTTCATAACAGCGCACATGTTCAGGGCATTCGTGCTTGCATGAGCGTTTTCGGTAAGGATGTTCCGGAGGTTGTTGTATTTGATACAGCCTTCCATTCCACAATGCCGCAGAAGGCATATATGTTCGCAGTTCCGTACGAGTATTATGAGAAGTACCAGATCCGTCGCTACGGCTTCCACGGTACATCCCATCGCTATGTAAGCGCTCGTCTTGCCGAGCTCGAGGGTAAGGAACTTAAGGACATGAAGGTCATCACATGCCATATCGGCAACGGCTCCTCCATCACAGCTATTCAGGATGGCAAGGTCATCGATACAAGCATGGGCCTTACTCCGCTTGACGGCTTCATGATGGGTACACGTACAGGTACTCTCGATCCGTCCGTTGTTACATATATCGCTGAGAAGGAGAACCTTTCTCCGTCAGAGCTCTCCGACCTCTTTAATAAGAAGTCCGGTCTGCTCGGTATCTCCGGCGTATCCAGTGACGACCGTGATGTCAGCAAGGCTGAGGAAGAGGGCAATCCGCGTGCTATTCTGGCTCATGATATGCTCGTTTACCAGATCAAGAAGTTCATCGGCAGCTATGCAGCAGCTCTGAACGGTGTTGACGCTATCGTCTTCACAGCAGGCCTCGGTGAGAACCAGACCTCTCTGCGTGAGCGTATCTGCAAGGATATGGAGTACCTCGGAATCGAATTCGATGCAGAGGCTAACAGCACAGCTCGTGGCGTTGAGAGAAAGATTTCCACACCGAACAGCAAGGTATCCGTATATGTTATCCCGACAAACGAAGAGCTTGTTATCGCACGTGATACTAAGGCTCTTGTCGAGAAGCTCTGATATTTTGCATGATTCCATATCGCTTCGAGTATTCGACGAGCTTACGATGTGAATTATATTTCAGCAATAGGGAAGAGAGAGGCTTCGGCTTCTCTCTTTTTTACTTTTAAAACATATTGACAGATGCGCTTGAATCGGGTATTATTATATCGATAACACGCGTACATGCTTGTTCGTGTGTTTTTGGCTGCATTGAGCAGCTTTTTAAATGATTGCAAGTTAGGAAACACTAACCTAAAAACGTATGAATGTCAAAGCAATAAGCAATATATAAATATGGCAGCGGTTTAAGTCGCTGCTGTATTTAAGTTTGTGGGTTAGGCATCACTAACAGAAATATAAGCTATAAGGAGCATGCAGATGATCGATAAAAGCCTTCTCCGGCTGCTTGGAGAAAACAAAAAGTATATTTATTATGCTGTAGCATTGATGGTGTTGGGATTGTTCGCAAATGTCGGAATTACCGCCTCTATTTGTTGGGCAGTCAGCTTAGCTGTACAATATGACATGAGCTCCGGTGATGCCGCTGTGTTTCTGTGGCCTGCGGTTAGCGGTCTTCTCGGTATCGCCGTCAGATATATCACGTCACGCCTTGTGGGAGATATCAAAGATCTTCTTGGCAGAAGGGCAAAGAAGGAGCTTCGTGAACGCGTTTACAATAAGATCGTCAAGCTCGGTGTCCGTTCTACGGACGGAATGAGTATGGCCGGCTTAACGCAGGTGTCAATGGAGGGTGTTGAGCAGCTCGATCTTTACTACTCATCCTATATTCCGCAGTTTTTCTATGCAATGCTGGCGCCGCTGATGCTATTCGGAATCACCGTATGGATAGAATGGCGTGTGGCTGTAGTTCTGCTCTGCTGTGTGCCGCTGATACCGATATCCATAGTGGCGGTGTCAAAATACTCGAAGAAGATATTCGCCAAGTATTGGGGAAAGTATACCTCCATGAGCGATTCCTTTTTGGATAGCGTTCAGGGACTTAAGGAGCTTAAAATATTCAAGTCTGACGAGGCACAGCATATCAGAATGAATGAAACAAGCGAAGATTTTCGCAGGATAACAATGAAGGTTCTGGTGATGCAGCTTGCCAGCACCACTATCATGGACTTGGTGGCCTATGGAGGAGCAGCTCTCGGCGTTACAATGGCCATATTGTCTGTATTGTACCGGGGCTTAGCGCCGATATCGGCACTGTTCCTGATTCTTGTTGCAGTGGATTTCTTCCTGCCGCTGAGAGCCTTTGGCTCAGCCTTTCATATTGCCATGAATGGTGCCAGCGCCGGTAAGAAAATACTGTCCCTGCTTGAGCAGCCGGATCCTGTCTGGGGTGAGGACATTGTTGAAGACACACGGATCAGTCTCAATAATGTGACATTCTCGTATGACGGTAAAAGAGATGTATTGAAGAATGTAACCATGGAATTCCCAAAAATCGGTATGACTGCCATTGTAGGCGAATCCGGTTGTGGAAAATCCACAGTAGTAAATATGCTGTTCGGAGCTCTCAGACCAAATAAAGGCAATGTAACGGTTGGCGGTAAGGCGATGGAAGCTCTTTCTCGTGAAGCGTATTATTCGCACCTTTCTGTAGTCAGCTATAATACATATATCTTTAATGAAACGGTACGCGAAAACTTCATGCTTGCCAACAGAAATGTAACGGATGAGGATATATATGAGGCACTCGAAAGGGTCAATCTCGCTGATTTCGTTCATGAGAATGGCGGGCTTGATAAGGTCATAACGGAGGACGCGTCAAATATCTCCGGCGGACAGAAGCAAAGACTGGCGCTTGCTGTGAATCTTGTGGCCGATAAGGGCATCTATGTTTTTGATGAGGCAACAAGTAATATAGACATCGAGAGTGAAGCCATTATTATGGCAAATATCAAGGCACTATCCGCGACGAAGTCCGTCATAGTTATTTCTCACCGTTTGGCGAATGTAGTGCCATCCGATCTCATCTATTACATGGAAGCCGGAGAGATTAAGGAAAAGGGAACACACGCGGAGTTGATAGAAAGAGACGGCGGTTATGCAAAGCTGTATAACATGCAGAAGAGCCTTGAAGAGGGCTATACAGAGGTGCTTAAATGAACAATAACAAAAAACTTCGCAGGAGCGGAGCGAAAATAATGGCGAGCCTTATTACTTTGCTCGGTGGTCTGGCCTATATTATGGTGCTTGCCGTTATTAACGGCTCAGTGGGCTTTATATGTGCTATGGGGGTTACTCTGATGGGTGCTATTGCGGTGGCAAAGGCACTTGGGGAGACGATCGCGCTGTCATATCAAATGATAATCTGTGTTGCGGTTGGATGTGGCGTCCTGCGTGGCTTGCTCAGGTATTTGGAGCAATACAGCAATCACTATATTGCGTTTCGCCTGCTTGCGATGCTTCGCGATAAGATATTCGGCGCGCTGAGAATTCTTTGTCCGGCAAAGCTGGAAAGTAAGCAAAAGGGCAGCATTATAGCCATGATAACCTCCGATATTGAGACCTTAGAGGTGTTCTATGCGCATACGATTTCACCGATCTGCATTGCCGTTATAGTTTCAAGCTGTGTGTTTATCTTTGTCGGAGCAGTGTCAAGCTGGTATTTGGCATTTATCGCACTGATAGGATATATTTCGATAGGTATCGTAATTCCGATAATATCCTCAGGTAAGCTCAAAGCCTCGGGTGTAAAATATCGTGCGGAATTTGCAAGCTTCAATGCCTATTTCCTGGACAGCATCAAGGGTATCAAGGATATAGTTTTGAATAGTGCCGGTAAGGAACGGGAAAACGAAGTCAATAACCGTTCGAATGTTTTACTTCGTGAGACCAAGGCTATGAAGCATGATATCACTGGGGCGAGTGCAGCCACAGAGCTGTGTGTGTCATTGTTCATATTTATCGCATTGGCAGTCGGAATTGCACTTACAGCTAATGATATGCTGTCGATTGGCAGGATGATAATAGGCGTGGTTGCTGTATTTGGCTCATTTGGGCCGGTCATCGCGATATCTGCTCTGCCGGGAAACCTTACGCAGACCTTTGCCAGCGGCGACAGAGTGCTTGACCTTCTTTCGGAGGAGCCGGCAGTAAAGCTGGTCGAAAACGGCTCCGCCATCGATTATAACAAACTCAAGGTAACTGATCTTTCGTTTTCCTATGACGGAGAGAATGAAGTGCTGACGGATATTTGTATGCATGCCGAAAAGGGCGAGATCATAGGCGTTGTCGGCGAAAGCGGATGCGGTAAATCCACATTCTTGAAGCTGCTGCTTCGCTTCTGGCAAAAGAGCAGGGGAAGCATTGAGTATAATGACATTGATATAGATGCTGTTGACACTGACAGCCTGCTTGATAATGTAACAATGGTCAGCCAGGTCACATACCTGTTTGATGAGACTATTGAGGATAATCTGCGTATCGCAAAGCCGAATGCAACAATGAAGAATATTGAAGAGGCTTGCAAGCTCGCATCCATACATGATTTCATCCTGACATTACCGGACGGCTATCAGACACGTGTTGGTGCGCTGGGCGATAATCTTTCCGCCGGTGAAAAGCAACGTATAGGGCTTGCCCGTGCCTTTTTGCGTGGCAGCGAGCTTATCCTGCTGGATGAGCCGACAAGCAATGTGGACAGTATTAACGAGGGTATTATCCTAAAGGCTCTCAGAGATCAAAAGAATAAGCGCAGTATCATTCTTGTATCGCATCGTGAATCCACCATGGCGATAGCGGATCGCATATACCGAGTGAGTGGAGGCAGAATGTATGAGCAGCAGACGTGTTGAATCAAAACGGGAGCGCGAAAAGCAAACGGTTGCCCTGATGATACGCATCTATTGCCGGAAAAAGCATGGAACAGAAGGTTAGCTTTGCAGGGAATGCATGAAACTGACACAGTATGCTATGCAGAGAAGCGATAAATGCCCATTCATGGAGACAAAAACCTTTTGCTCTAACTGTAAGGTGCATTGCTATAAGCCCGATATGAGGGCCAAAATACGCGAGGTTATGCGGTTTTCAGGGCCACGTATGGTGTTCAGCCACCCGATTATGGCAATCAGCCATGTGATTGAAAGCAAGAGGGAAAAGAGACGATTGGAGAGAGAAAATGAAAATTAAAAAAATATTATGGATAACACTTGGTTTTGTTGGGCTTGCAGTAGGTGCCGTTGGCGCTGTTTTGCCAATGCTTCCGGCGTTCCCGTTCCTGCTGGTGGCGGCATTCAGCTTCGGCAAAAGCTCCGAGAGACTACATAATTGGTTCATTAATACAAAGCTGTACAAAAACAATTTGGAAAGCTATGTTGCAGGGCGCGGAATGACATGGTCTACTAAGATACGGATTATGGTGACGGTAACACTGCTTATGTCCTTCGGCTTCTTTATGATGTTCCGTAAGGCTCTGTACATTCCCTGTGCGATACTCGGCTGCGTGTGGGCATTCCATATCATATATTTCATTTTTAGCGTAAAGACCTGTAAGCCTGTCGAAGAGGTCACGGGCAGAGGACAGGAGTGATAGACGAAAAGCCGCTATCAAGGCTCAGCTTCGGCGGAAGACAGTGTACCCTACGCAAGCAGCACTGCGAGGATGGCAGTACACTCTATTCATTTGTGGACGACAGCGGCGATTCTCAGATGAAGGTCTATAGTCTGCTGCCGGGAATTAATTTGATACACCACTCCGTGCACATTGACAGATCATATCTCGGAGCCGCTAAAAAAGGCAATGTGATCGAGATTCATCATTGCCTGGAGGGGAGAATCGAATGCTCCTATGAAAACGGACATTTGTATCTTACACCGGGAGATCTGGCTGTTGAGATAGTGGAACGGGATACGCAGGAGTTCGAATTCCCACTTCGTCATTACCATGGCATTACTATCAGCATTAATACAGATATAGCTCCGAAATGCTTTTCCTGCTTATTAAAGGATGTTGATGTTCAGCCGCGTCTGATTGCACGTCGGCTTTGCAGGGACAGGCGTTGCTTTGTAATACGCTCAAAGGAGTATATTGATCATCTGTTTTCTGAAATGTATGTAACAGTTACTACATCCGGAAGCGGCAAGCTCTCTAATGGTTCTGACGAGCTGGCATTCACAAATACTCTGGCTGAGGGCAATCTGACAAAGAGCGGCGATACACTTGCCGGTACAGTTACTGTAACAGATTCTCCGTCCAATCCCGGCAGATATACCGGTATAGTTGATTTTGCTATCAACTACTTCGCCGGCAAATAATCTGACAAGAAACAGGAATTCAAGGGAAGCATTTACATATGCTTCCTTTTTTTCGTAGGTGATGATTGACAAGCGGGTGGATAAGTGGTATCATGATTCAAGATCAATCGGTCTTATTTTTTTAGCGAAAGGTTCACGAAAATGCAAACAGATACGTTCATGAACATGTGCGAATGTGAAATATTAAAAACATTATCCAAGGTATCATATGATAATCAGCGCGATTTGGCGGACAGAACAGGTTATTCCGTGGGTGCTGTCAACAGAAGCCTGAAGCTTCTGTGTCAGAATGGCTATCTCTCGGGCGATATGAGACTAACCGAAAAAGCCGCATCGGTTTTGGCGAAAAGAGCTCCAAAACGAGCGATTATACTTGCTGCGGGTTATGGAATGCGAATGGTTCCGATAAATATGGAGTCCTCCAAGGCGTTTTTGGAGATCAACGGAGAGCCGCTTATAGAGCGTCAAATACGCCAATTGCATGATGCCGGAGTAAATGAGATATATATTGTTGTCGGCTTTATGAAGGAGAGATTCGAATATCTTATCGATGAGTACGGAGTGGAGCTGATAGTAAATCCGGAGTACTCAGCGAAAAACAATCTGCATTCCCTTTACAGAGCGAGAAAACACATGGATAACTGCTATATAGTGCCGTGTGATATCTGGTGTGCGGATAATCCCTTCTCCGATACGGAGCTATATTCGTGGTATATGGTGGGGGATAACGAAAACGAAGAGAGTACAGTACGTGTCAACAGGAAGATGGAACTCGTTCAGGTCGCTCAGCATTCCGGCGGAAATGCTATGATAGGCATTTCGTATCTGACCGGAGATGCTGCCGAGACTGTTCGCGCTCGTGTTGAGCATATGGCTAAGGACGAACGTTATGATAATGCTTTCTGGGAAGAGGCGTTGATAAACGGCGACCGCATGATAGTCAATGCCAGAATAGTGCCGAACGAGCGAGTATCCGAGATCAACACTTATGAGCAGCTTCGTGAGATCGACAGTAATTCCAAGCATTTGAGATCGGATGCCATAGAGCTGATATCTGATATTTTCAAGGTCGATGAGGAGCAGATACAGCAGATCGATGTACTTAAAAAGGGTATGACGAATCGCTCGTTCCTCTTTATGTGCAAAGGCCGCAAGTATATCATGAGAATACCGGGTGAGGGTACGAATCAGCTTATAAATCGTCCTCAGGAGGCTGCTGTATACCGTGAAATAGCAGGCAAAGAGCTCTGCGATGATCCCGTATATATCAATCCCGATAATGGCTATAAGATCACCGAATATATCGAAAATGTGCGAACCTGCGATCCGGAGAATGAAGACGACCTCAGGGTTTGCATGACAAAGCTCAGACAGTTCCATGATATGAAGCTTACGGTGGAACATGAGTTTGATATTTTTGAGCGAATCGAGTTTTACGAATCGCTGTGGGGCGGTGCACCGTCGCTGTACAAGGATTATTCTGTGACCAAAAAGAATGTTTACGAGCTGAGAGAATATATTGCCGCACATGCAGAGAGCAAGGTGCTGACACATATTGATGCCGTGCCGGATAACTTTCTCTTTGATCCCACGGGAAAGGTTCAGCTTACGGACTGGGAATACGCCGGAATGCAGGATCCGCATGTTGACATAGCGATGTTCTGCATATATGCGATGTATAACAGGGAACAGATAGATCATCTGATAGATCTGTACTTCACAGAGGGCTGCAAGGACGCAACGCGCATAAAGATATATTGCTATATCGCCGCTTGCGGTCTTTTGTGGAGCAATTGGTGCGAGTATAAGCATAATCTCGGTGTTGAATTCGGAGAGTATTCGCTTCGTCAGTACAGATATGCAAAGGAGTACTGCAAGCTGGCCAAAAGGATTATAAATGAATCTGAACAGCACTGACATCTATGGAGGTCAAAAAATGTATAGAGTTGAAAGAGCAATAATTATGGCGGCCGGAATAGGCAGCCGCATGCGTCCGGTCACCGATACCACACCAAAGCCGCTTGTTAAGGTGAACGGCAAGAGGATGATAGATTCTGTGATAGAGGCATTGCATCAGAACGGTATCTTTGAAATATATGTCGTGGTTGGCTATCTCAAAGAGCAGTTTGCCTTTCTTGAGGCAAAGTATCCGGGGCTCAAGCTCATAAATAATCCCTATTATGATACCTGCAACAACATAGCCTCTCTCTATGTTGCACGCGAGCATATCGACAACACGATGATACTCGACGGAGACCAGATCATATATAACAAAGCTATTCTTTCTCCGGAATTTGAGCGTTCCGGTTACAACAGCGTTTGGGTGGAAAGCGATACTGATGAATGGCTGCAAACCGTTGAGAATGGCATCGTAACATCGTGCAGCAGAACCGGCGGAAAGATGGGGTGGCAGCTTTACAGTGTTTCTCGTTGGTCACATGATGATGGCGCGAAGCTTAAAAAGTATCTTGAACTCGAATTTGAACAGAACAATAACCGTCAGATATATTGGGATGATATTGCAATGTTCTGCCATCCGGATGATTTTGAGTTAGGGGTATTTCCGATGAGTGCCGGAGACGTTATTGAGATAGATAATTTCTCTGAATTGGTTGAGATTGACAGTAGCTATGCTGATTATGCGGAGGACAAACAATGAACAGAAAGGCTTCTAAAGGAAAAATCGATTGGATGATAACACTTTTGCCGCTTGGTATAGTTATCGCATTGTGCGCACTGTTCTTTTTCTTGCCGGAGCAATCGAATGTTGTTTTGAGTCAGATACGCTTTTTCTTTGGTGATACCTTCGGAATATACTATCTTATCATAGGTCTAGGTATTTTCATCCTCTCCATTTTCATAGCGGCGTCCAAATACGGAGATATAGTGCTCGGCGAGCCGAATGAAAAGCCAAAGTATTCTTTCTTTGCATGGGGCTCCATGATGTTCACATGCGGCCTTGCAGCAGATATACTGTTTTATTCCTTCTCCGAGTGGATACTTTATGCTACCGATCCGCACATAGAAGAAATGGGCGGAATTCAGGAATGGGCAGGTGTTTATCCGCTGTTCCACTGGAGCTTCATCCCGTGGGGCTTTTACCTTGTTCTTGCAGTTGCTTTTGGCTTTATGCTACACGTGAGAAAGCGCAGCAGGCAGAAGTATTCCGAAGCCTGCCGTCCGATACTCGGCAAGCATACCGACGGTTGGGCAGGAAGAATAGTTGATCTGCTGGCGGTTTTCGCGCTCCTTGCCGGAACGGCCACTACCTTCAGCGTGGCTACTCCGCTCATGGCTGAGATAATCGGCGAGCTGTTCCATTTTGAAGTAAGCAGAACCACGATCAATATCATAATATTGATTATAACCTGCGTTGTTTATACATATTCGTTGCTGCATGGCTTCAAGGGGATCAGTCTTCTGGCTAATATCTGCATCTATATGTTCTTTGGTCTCATCGCCATTGTTTTGCTGTTTGGCGGAGACATACAGTACATTCTCGAGTCAGGCTTCTCCTCGCTTGGCAGAATGCTGCAAAACTTTATCGATCTTTCAACATTCTCAGATCCTCTGCGCACATCGAATTTTCCACAGAATTGGACGATTTATTATTGGGCCTACTGGATGGTCTGGTGCGTAGCTGCTCCGTTCTTTATCGGCAATATTTCACGCGGCAGAACGGTGAGACAGACAATAATCGGAGGTTATATTTTTGGTGTTGGCTCAACATTGGTCAGTTTTATCGTTCTGGGCAACTATTCAATGGGTATGCAGATGACAAATCGTGCCGACTTTATCTCTCAGTACGTTGAAAATGGCGATCTGTATAAGCTGATAGTTTCAATAATAGATACACTGCCGTGTTCATCCGCTGTAATGGTGCTGGTTCTGTTGACAATGGTAGCGTTTTACGCTACGTCGTTTGACTCTATCGCTTATACGGCTTCCTGCTATAGCTATCACAGACTCAAGGACGATGAGCAGCCGCACAAAGCTATACAGCTCATGTGGTGTATCTTGCTGATACTGCTTCCGATTGCACTGCTCTTTGCCGAGAGCTCAATGAACAGCCTCCAGTCGGTCAGCATAATCGCCGCTTTCCCGATAGGTGCAGTAATAGTCATGATAGCCGTCAGCTTCCTTAAGGATGCTAAAGCGTATCGTAATGAGCTTGACAGTAAAAATCAAAGAAAATAAACAGTTGTCTTTATCAGGACGGGGTGTCAAAACGCACCTCGTCCTTTGGCTTATAAGGCGAAATTTATCATATCGTAACAATATGGATATACAATATTGATATGATATTGACAAATATGTATGAAAGGAGTATAAATGAATAGGTGTATTGGAGTCTAAATCCAACAGCGTACCGCCTTTAGGTAGGCGGTACGTTTTTTGCTGTAAATAGGTAAGATTATAGGCAATGGTGATCTTATAGAAATTGTCAGGTTCGTCCCAGATAGTGACAGAGTTCACCTTCAAGGAGTTTCTTTTCTTTCTCAAGTTCTACCATACGCATTACAAGAGTTTCAGGAGCAGCCCCAGTTTCAATAGACTTGGTGATATTCTCAAGGGAGAGTTTGGTTTCGTGAAGTCTGCTGCGGATAGCAGGAATGTCCGTGGTGGTTTCTACGTCCTTTGTGTTGGTCAGGACGGCTATGTTGGCAATTTCCTCAATTCGTTCCGGGGTGAGAAGCGAAAGAGCGTCTTTAACCACCACGTCCTCAATCTGTTCTTTTTTCAAGTTCTTCTTATTACAATCTGCTTTCAGGCTTTTCTTACCATAACACTCATAGTAAGTGTAGCCATTGGTATTGCAGCTTGCGTTCATTTTATATCCGCAGTGACCGCAGTAAAGTTTACCAGAGAGCAGGTATACTCTCTTTGCCTTGAATGTGCCTGAGGGCTTGATGTTAGATTTCATATGGCTTTTATAGCTTTTACGAAATGATCTTTCCGTCCGATCATAACTTCGAAAACGGTATTTGCACCGAGTGCGGCGGACACGATGAGGTTGTCAAGGACGGCTGGGTGCTTGAAAATGGCAACTGGTACTACATGGACGAGTCCGGCGCAATGGTAACGGGCTGGCTCGACCTTAACGGAACATGGTACTATCTGTTCGAGGACGGCAGAATGGCTTACGGTGATACAATAATCATCGACGGCGCAGCATACACCTTTGATGCTTCCGGCATCTGGGTGGCATAACAGAAGTATGACCGCTGTGGGTTCGCCCTACAGCGGTTTTCCATTCCTGCATACCGTTACAGCACTTGACATTATTATTTCAACGGAGTATCATGAAATTAAGTAATTATATGAGGTGGTATAATGAAGCGGATATCTAAAATAACAATTATGGTGCTGACCCTGCTGTTGGTCTGCGCCGCTCTGCCGTTCAGTAATGCTTTCGCAGAAACAAGCGATGGCTTGACTTTTAAAGAAACCACTGACGGCTATGAGGTATATGTCAGCGACCGCAGTATTACCGGCGTAGTAATACCTTCTTCCTATGAGGGGAGGCCGGTTGTCTGCATTGGGTTCGGGGCATTCAGCAATTGTGAAAATCTGGTCAGTGTAACAATCCCCGATAGCGTAAATCGCATTGAAACAAATGCATTCTCAGGATGCACTTCATTGAAAAGCATAAGTATACCGAATAGCGTGAGCTACATTAATAGTCGTGCGTTTAAAGGGTGCAGCAACCTGAGCGAAATCAATCTTCCGTATGGTATATCCTATCTTAGTGTACAAACGTTTTCGGGATGTAGCAGCCTGGTCGAAATTAATCTGCCGGGTAGCGTGATGGGAATTGAAGCTGAGGCATTCGCAGATTGCACAGCTCTGAGCCGTATTACTATTCCGCATGGCGTGACTATCATTGGCGATAAAGCCTTTATGAATTGCACAAGCCTTGACAGTATTAACATTCCCGATAAGGTTACAGATATTCAAGACTATGCGTTTTACGGCTGTAGCAGCCTCGGCAGCATTGAGATTCCATACAGTGTTACCAACCTTGGCGTCGGTGTATTTACCAATTGCAGCAGCTTGAGCAGCGTTACTCTTACAAATAATTTGACTGATGTCGGCGATTTTCTATTTGATGGCTGTACTTCATTGGACAATGTCGTTATACCGGACGGCATCACCGACATTGGTGAATATGCGTTCCGTGGCTGTACCGGATTAAGCAGTGTCACTCTTCCGGCAAGCATGCTTGAGATTGCTGACGGCTTGTTTTTCAGATGCAGCAGCTTGGATAACGTTACTATCAGAAACACTGTAACAAGTATTGGTGCGAAAGCCTTTAAAGAATGCACAAGCTTGACTGCTATAACTATTCCCGACAGTGTGAAAACTATCGGCGAATATGCATTTGATGGTTGCAGTAGCCTCGGCAGTGTTCAGATTTCTAATAGCATTAAGGAGCTTAATGATGGTGTGTTCAGATATTGCAGCAGCCTGAGTAGTGTTACGATTCCGGAAAGCGTGAACCTGATTCGCGACGAGGTGTTCAAGTATTGCAAAGGCTTGACCACAGTTACTGCTTATAAGAATACAAGAGTACTCGGAAACTCTGCTTTCTATGGGTGCGACAACATTAAACTGGTGAATTTTTACGGTACACCGAGTGATTGGAAGCTCGGCGAAGGTCCGCTGGCTAAAGCAAAACGCAACTACATACATCCTCATAACTATATAGTGGTGAAAGTAATACAGCCGAATTGTCTAAACCAAGGATATACCCAGTATAAATGTAGTGAATGCGGTCAGAACTGTGATGATGACTATGTTGGCGCTTTGGGACACGACTATTCTTCGTATACTGTCTCTACAGAGCCTACCGCTTCAACGTCCGGCAAGCTGACAGGGGTTTGTTCTCGATGCTATAATAATACATCAATAGACTTGCCGACACTGAATGAAGTTAATTATACCTACACCGTAATCGACCCTGCTACGTGCGTTAAAAAGGGAACAGGCCGTTACACATGGAAAACAACAACATATGGTGCTTTCAGCTTTGATGTGACTATTGCAAAGACAGAGCACGATTGTACGGAAACTACTGTACCGCCGACATGCACAAAGGGTGGTTACACAACAGGTTATTGCAAGAATTGCTCGTATAGTTATACCAACAATCATACAAATGCCTTGGGTCATAGCTATTCCTATAAGGTCACGTCAACGCCTACCGTTTCGGCGTCGGGTGAACTGACAAGAACTTGCACAAGATGTTCTGCTACGACGTCTTCTGTTACCTTGCCGAAGCTGAACACGGCTGATTATACCTACACCGTAATCGAGCCTGCTACATGCTCAAAAGAGGGAACAGGCCGCTATACATGGAAAACAACAACATATGGTGCTTTCAGCTTTGATGTGACTATTGCAAAGACAGAGCACGATTGTACGGAAACTACTGTACCGCCGACATGCACAAAGGGTGGTTACACAACAGGTTATTGCAAGAATTGCTCGTATAGTTATACCAATAATCATACGAATGCTTTAGGACACGATTATTCCTATGCAGTTACTAAAACGCCGACAGCATTGGAGTCGGGTAGGTTGACAGAAAGCTGTTCACGCTGCTCTGCTAATACAAATATAGCATTACCTGTGTTAAATGAAACGGATTATACCTACACTGTAATCGAGCCGGCTACATGCTCAAAAGAGGGATCAGGCCGCTATACATGGAAAACAACAACATATGGTAATTTCAGCTTTGACGAAGTAATCGCGGCATCCGACCATAACTTTGAAGACGGTATTTGCACCGAGTGCGGCGAACACGATGAGGTTGCCAAGGACGGCTGGGTGCTTGAAAATGGCAACTGGTACTATTATGAAAATGACGCCATGGTTACAGGTTGGAAGTCCGTTGGCGGCGCATGGTATCTGCTGAATACCGACGGAAGAATGCTCACCGGCTGGCAGCAGATCGGCGGCTACTGGTACTACATGGATGCCTCCGGAATTATGTCAACAGGCTGGATCGATCTCAACGGCACATGGTATTACTTCTATTCCGACGGCAGAATGGCCTGCAACGAGACGCTCACCATTGGCGGCGTGGAATACACCTTCGATGCCTCCGGTATATGGGTGGAGGAAACAGCGAAGTCCGGCTGGGAGTCCGAGAACGGTTTCTGGTACTATTATGAGAACAACGCAATGGTAACCGGCTGGAAGACAATCGGCAGCAGCTGGTATCTCTTCGATGATGACGGAAAAATGCTGACGGGTTGGCAGCGTGTCGGATACGACTGGTACTACATGGACGAGTCCGGCGCAATGGTAACGGGCTGGCTCGACCTTAACGGAACATGGTACTATCTGTTCGAGGACGGCAGAATGGCTTACGGTGATACAATAATCATCGACGGCGCATCATACACCTTTGATGCTTCCGGCATCTGGGTTGGATAATAGATGCTGTTAATGAGTCTTATAAGATAAATATTCAATCAACTTGGAGTGAGTGCGACATTATGTTGAACTCACTCTTTGCTTTTTAGGAAATATCTCTGCTGATAGAGAAAAGGTGAATATATTCAATATAAAGAGTCATAATGCCCATATGGGGTGATTGATATGACTCGAAGGATCATTGGCGTATATTCATTAGTAATGCTTATGCTGGTTATAGCGACGCTTGGAACTGCATCGGCGGCAATGGGGAATCCAACATACATTGAAGCTGTCGGCAGTCAAAGTGCATACACATTGCATGTTGCGTCTTCGAGGGGAACTATATATGACAGAAATCTACAGCCTCTGACAAATGCAGGCGAAACATATATATCGGCAGTTGTCCCGAGCTTGGAGACGGTTTCCAGATTGAGCTTGATTGTCGATGAGAATGACCGTGAGCAGGTATTTTCTTATTTAGAAGCAGGTAAGCCCTTTATTTTTGAGGTAAATTCTCCGGTCAGTACGGATGGCATAAGCACATTTACGGTCTCAAAACGGTACAGTGCGAAGCAGCCAGCATCGAATATAATCGGATATCTGCAGGGTGGCAGAAGCGGTGTCAGCGGAATTGAAAAGAGCTATGACAGTGTTCTTTCATCCGGCAATGGAAGCATTACCGCTACCTTTACGGTCGATGCCGTTGGCAGAGCCATACGCGGAGAATCGATAAACGTAACAAATACGTACGAAAAGATGAGCAGGGGAATCATGCTCACACTTGACAGGGATATCCAGGTTGAGCTTGAGAAGGCTTGTGTGGAAATAGATAAGGGCGCGGCGGTCATACTTGAATGCGGTACGGGCGAAATATTGGCAATGGCAAGCTTTCCGTCACTTGATCCTAATAATCTGGCAGCGGCGATGAACGATCCTGATTCACCATATCTTAATCGGGCTCTGTGCGCATATTCACCGGGCTCGGTTTTTAAGCTTGTAACAGCAGCGGCTGCGTTGGAGGTCGGTACTGATTATAGGGGAATATATGAGTGTACGGGTAAGATAGACGTGAACGGTCTCGATTTTGAATGCTTTGACAGCGTGGCACACGGTGATGTGAATATGCACACCGCGCTTAGAAAATCCTGCAATTGTTATTTTATCGATACTGCGTCTAAGATCGGTGCTTCACCGATTCTCAAAATGTCGGAAAGAATGAAGCTTGGTCAGGAGATAGAGCTTGCGGACGGACTGGTGGCTGCTTCGGGGATATTGCCGGACAGTAATTCTTTGAGCAATGCTAGAGCGTTGGCCAATTTTTCCTTCGGTCAGGGAGATATAACCGTAACACCGCTGCATGTAGCGGCTATGGTCAACGCGATCGCAAATGGCGGGGAGTATCTTTCTCCGCAGATATTCCGAGGGACTGTCACAGATGAGCTTGAAGTGAGTGATTTGACAATTCCGGAGTCGGTAAAGGTAATGGAGCCGACCACCTCAAACAGACTGCGTGCCTATATGGAAAGCACAGCGAGGTTCGGCACTGCAAGAAAGGGTGCGCCGACAAATTGCGTGTCCGGAATCAAGACGGGAACAGCTCAAACCGGTGTTTCTGACGACAACGGCAGCGAAATACAGAATTACTGGTATGCGGGATATATATGTGATGAGAATGAAAAACCGGCATACACCATAGTGATTATGGAAGAAACAGCGAAAACCGCTTTTGTACCGGAGGCGTTTAAAAAAATCGCGGAGAAACTTATCGATTTTGTTTGACAATTCATCTGATAGGATTTATAATATATCTGAATTTGATATTAGTTGTGCAGAGCAGATGTGCGCTAATGTACCGTCCAGAGAAGGGATTCATAGGCTGTAAGATCCTCGGTAAGCATTGCGTATGGGCCAACTCTTTATTATGCACTATGCGGCGATGAGTCGCATCGTTTATCCGCGTTAAGGATGTCAAAGTGATACGTTTTTACGTATAATTTGGGTGGTACCACGGAGCTGTCCGTCCCTTAGGGATGATAGCTCTTATTTTTTTGGAGGTATTTCTGTTATGGACATGAAGTATTGTTTTGAAACACTTCAGGAGCTTTTAGCGATAGATTCTCCTTCCGGCTTTACGGATGGCGCATCTGATTATTTGATGAACGCACTTGCAAAGCTCGGCTACGCTCCCGAAAAGACACGCAAGGGCGGCGTTGTGTGCTGCCTTGGAGGAGAGGGCGAGGCTCTCATCCTCATGGCGCATGTTGATACACTTGGCGGTATGGTTTCAACTGTTAAGGGTAATGGCAGATTGACTATTACGCCCATTGGCGGTTTGCGCGCCGAAAACTGTGAGGCGGAGAATTGTAAAATATACACACGAGGCGGTAAGGTGTATTCCGGTACATTACAGCTTTGCAATGCTTCCGTGCATGTTAACGGCGGCTATGATGACGCTAAGCGCAGCTTCAGCACTACAGAGGTCGTTATAGATGAGAATGTAAGCGATGCAACCGGTGTCAGAGAGTTGGGTATCGAGGCCGGAGATTTTGTTTGCTTCGATCCGCGTACTACTATCACCGAGTCCGGCTATATCAAGAGCAGATTCCTAGATGACAAGCTCAGTGCGGCTATGCTTTTGACATATGCCAAGGAGCTTCATGATACAGGAAAAACTCCGAAGCGTAAGATATATCTGCACTTCACGGTTTATGAAGAGGTTGGTCATGGTGCATCGGCATCAGTACCTGCGGACGTTGTTGAAGCCATAAGTGTTGATATGGGCTGTGTCGGAGACGGTTTGAAGTGTACCGAGCGCGAGGTTTCCATTTGCGCTAAGGATTCCGGTGGTCCCTATGATTACAGTGTCACGACGGCACTGGTCAAGGCTGCTGAGGCCGCAGGTGTGAAATACGCTGTTGATGTATATCCTCATTACGGCTCTGATGTAGAAGCCTCTCTGCGTGCCGGCTATGATGTGAAGCACGGACTGATCGGCGCAGGTGTTTATGCATCCCACGGATATGAGCGTTCTCATATCGATGGCGTGACAAACACATTGAAGCTTCTAGAAGCTTATACTATGTAATTTAAAACTTGCAACAATATTAAGGAATGGTGAGATCATATGCAGTGGACAGGTTTGAATGAGCTCAGAGAAAAGTACCTTTCTTTCTTTGAGTCCAAAGGACATCTTCGTATGCCGAGCTTCCCGTTGATACCGAAGGATGACAACAGCCTTCTTCTTATCAACTCCGGCATGGCACCGATGAAGAAATTTTTTACAGGCGAGGTAACTCCGCCGAGAAAGCGCGTAACAACATGCCAGAAGTGTATCCGCACACCGGATATTGAGCGTGTTGGTATTACAGCTCGTCACGGCACTTATTTCGAAATGCTCGGCAACTTCTCGTTCGGTGATTACTTCAAGCATGAAGCTATCGCATGGAGCTGGGAGTTTATAACAAAGGTTCTCGAGATGCCGGAAGACAAGCTGTGGGCAACTATCTATGAGGACGACGATGAGGCATACGATATCTGGACAAAGGAAATCGGACTTGATCCATCCAGAGTTGTTCGCCTTGGCAAGGAGGACAATTTCTGGGAGCATGGCTCCGGCCCGTGTGGCCCCTGCTCTGAGATACATTTTGACAGAGGCCCCGAGTACGGCTGCGGTAAGCCGGATTGCAAGCCCGGATGCGATTGCGACAGATACATGGAGTTCTGGAACAACGTATTTACTCAGTTTGAAAATGACGGCAACAATAACTATACTCCTCTTGAGCATCCCAATATAGATACAGGTATGGGTCTTGAGAGACTTGCATGCATCATGCAGGGTGTTGATAACCTCTTCCTGGTTGATACTGTGCAGAATATTATGAAGCATATATCCAAAATCGCAGGAATCGAGTATGGTGCAAGCGAGAAGACGGATATTTCTCTTCGTGTTATCACAGACCATATTAGAAGCACATCCTTTATGATCAGTGACGGAGTTATGCCGTCCAATGAGGGCAGAGGCTATGTTCTGCGCCGTCTGCTCCGTCGAGCAGCAAGACACGGCAGACTCCTCGGTATCGATCATCCCTTCCTGGCTGAGGTTGTTGAGACTGTCATCTGCGAGAACGAGAAGGCTTATCCGGAGCTTCGCGAAAAGAGCGCTATGATTAAGAAGGTCATTTCCTTTGAAGAGGAGAGCTTCTATAAGACAATAGATAAGGGCTTTGCGCTGTTGAACTCTATTCTCGACAAGTCCGATGCAAAGATTCTTTCCGGCGAGGATGCATTCCTGCTGAGCGATACCTTTGGATTCCCGATCGACCTTACAAAGGAGATACTTGCTGAAAAGGGTATGTCCGTTGATGAGGATAAATTCAGAGCTTTGGTACTCAAGCAGCGTGAAACAGCAAGAGCAGGCCGCAAGAATGCCGGCGCAGATGCATGGGCTGGCGAAGGAAATGCTCTTGATGATGTTGCAAAAACCGAATTTGTCGGCTATACATGCACAGAAGCTGATGCAAAGATACTTGCAATTGTCAACGAAGGCGCACGTGTTGAAAGCGCAGAGAGCGGCGATGATGTCCTTTTGGTTCTCGATAGAACACCGTTCTATGCAGAAAGCGGCGGACAGGTTGGCGACAGTGGTGTGATCACTGCGGATGCGTGCAAGCTCCGTGTCGTGGATACCACAAAGAATGCTTCCGGAGTGTTTATCCACAAGGTTGTTGTGGAAGAAGGCTTTGTAAAGGACGGCGAGTCTGTCCTTGCACAGGTGGATGTTGAACGCAGAAATGCTATCACACGCAACCACACGGCTGCACATCTCCTGCAGGCAGCGCTGCGTACAGTTCTCGGCAATCATGTTGAACAGGCAGGACAGCTTGTAAATGAACACAATGTTCGTTTTGACTTTACGCATTTCTCCGCACTCACAGATGATGAGCTTCTTGCGGTTGAAAAGCTGGTTAACGAGAAGATACTCCAGAATATTGCGGTTGAATGCCGCGAAATGCCAATTGAAGAAGCTAAGAAGCTCGGTGCAATGGCATTGTTCGGAGAGAAATACGGCGATGTTGTACGTGTTGTTTCAGCAGGTGATTTCTCAAGAGAGTTCTGCGGTGGTACACACGCAGATTGCACAGCAAAGCTTGGCCTCTTCAAGATAGTCAGCGAGTCCTCTGTTGCTGCGGGTGTTCGCAGAATCGAGGGTGTAACTGGCATGAATCTTCTCAATATGATCTATTCAACAAATAACATGCTGAGAGAGACTGCTGTGGCTATGAAGGTTGGCAATGCACTTGATCTGCCCACAAAGGCAGCTGCTCTTCTCCAGGAGATAAAGGATAAGGACAGAGAAATCGATTCACTGAGAGCAAAGATAGCCACAATGAATCTTGGTGCTATACTCGACAATGCTGTTGAGGTAAAGGGCATAAAGGTTGCAACTGCAATGTTCTCCGGAACCGGCAGCGATTCTCTCAGAACTATGTGTGATGCTATCAGAGAGCATGCAACAGATCCGGTTGTGGCTGTCATCGCAGGTGTAATGGATGGCAAGGCAACACTGGCTGCAACTGTTAACAAGGCTGCTCAGGCTAAGGGAGCAAAGGCCGGCGTTATAGTTAAGGCTGTTGCACAGATAACCGGTGGTAATGGCGGCGGTAAGCCCGACTTTGCTATGGCCGGTGTAAAGGATCAGACTAAGATAGATGAAGCTCTTGCTGCTGTTGAAGAGATTCTCAGTGCTCAGCTCTGATTCTGCGTTGATTTTTAAGTAAAGGAGTAGGTTCTGAGCAGGCTGAGTGCTTGCTCAGTGCCAGATATAAACTATGGAATGCATTTTTTGTAAAATAGCAAACGGTACGATACCGACCACCAAGGTCTATGAGGATGACACTATGCTTGCGTTCCGCGACACGGATCCGCAAGCTCCTGTACATATCCTGATGATTCCCAAGGAGCACATTGCATCCGCGGACGAGATAACGGAAGAGAATGCCGACGTGGTGGCACATATCTTCTGTATGGCCAAGAAGATCGCCGCTACCGAGGGCCTTGAGAACGGCTATAGAATCGTAAACAACTGCGGAGAAGATGGTGGTCAGACTGTAAAGCATCTTCACTTTCATCTTCTCGGAGGAAGATCCTTGAAGTTGCCTCTGGGCTGATTTTCTGTTCACAGATTGTATATGTCGTATATGTGTAAAGGAAAGGACGTTTACAGATGAAAAATGTTTATAAGATGACTATAGCCGGTTGCGAGAGAGAGCTTCCGATTTGCCCTATCAGCGATACTCTGGATATTGCCGGATTTGTTATGTTCGGTGATGTTGAGATCACTGAAAAAGCGGCTGAAGCTCTTATGAAAAAGTGCCCCGAGCATGACATAATCATAACTGCGGAGTCAAAGGGCATTCCGCTGGCCTATGAGATGGCAAGAATCGGTTGCAGAAAGTATGTCGTTGCCCGTAAAGGCATTAAGGCTTACATGACAAATCCGATCAAGGTGGATGTAAAGTCGATTACGACCGATCATGTTCAGACACTCTATCTTTCCGAGGAGGACGTTGAGTCCCTCAGAGGAAAGCGTATTCTCATCCTCGATGATGTTATCAGCACCGGTGAGTCCCTTACCGCGCTTGAGAAGCTTGTCGGCGAGGTCGGCGGTGAAGTAGTTGGTAAGGCTGCTGTTCTTGCTGAGGGTGATGCTGCGGACCGTACCGATATCATCTTCCTTGAGCCGCTTCCGCTCTTCTTCAAATAATTTTCTGCTGTTTATCTCAGGAGCACATGAACTACATGTGCTCCTTTTTTCATAGCTTTAAGCTTTAGCGCATAGTACTGAATGGGTGATCTGTGCATGAAGCTCTTCTATTCTTTTAAGGTATCATATGTTTTATTGTTTTCATCATTGGGAATATCACTTTTTGCGGTGTGCTGTATATTCGGAGCAATGCACGCTGCCACAGCCGCATCGGCTGCGCCGCAGACTATGACGATAGTGTTGGATGCGGGTCACGGCGGAGAGGACGGAGGGGCTGTGGGTGTTGAGGGAAGGCTTGAGAAGGATATCAATCTATCAATCGCACTGAATATTCGCGATATGCTGACCGATGCGGGCTGTGTGGTAAAAATGATACGCGACAGTGATGTTTCCGTTGGTGACAGCTCCTTAAACTCGGTGGCTGAAAGAAAGAGATCGGATATTCATAAACGGGTGAGCATTGTGAATGAAACGGAAAACTGCATTCTTATCAGCATTCACCAGAATTATTTCGCCGAGAGTCAATATAACGGCGCGCAGATGTTTTATTCGGATAATGATTCAAACAGTCAATTTTTGGCTGAGAGCATCCGAAAATGCATTCAGTCCGAGCTGCAGCCGGAGAACCACAGAGAGAATAAGACGGCCGATGGCATCTATCTGTTGGAACATGTTTCCGTACCGGCAGTAATAGTCGAATGTGGGTTTATCTCAAATCCGGATGAGGCGGCAATGCTTGCAGATTCAGAATATCAAAGGCTTATGGCCGCGGCGATAACTCATGGAATTATTCAATATTGCGGTATGCATAAGGAGTCATCCAGTGTTTGACAAGGTTGATATGATACGCTATAATTTTATTAGTATCTGTGTTTCAAGGGTATCGTATTGCAGGAGGAAAAGCTATGTTGGAAGAAATCAAAAAGAAGGTTTATTTAGCTAATATGCAGTTACCGGCTCATAAGCTCGTAACATTTACTTGGGGTAATGTAAGCGGTATTGACAGAGAAAGCGGTATTATGGCTATAAAGCCAAGCGGCGTTGAATACGATGTGCTTACACCCGACGATATAGTGCTGGTGGATATAAATACAGGCAAAAAGGTTGAGGGACGTTTAAATCCGTCATCGGATACAGCCACACATGTGGAGCTTTATAAGGCCTTCGGAAATATCGGCGGAATAGTTCATACACACAGCAGATGGGCCACTGTTTTCAGTCAATCCGGTTCGGGAATACCGGCACTCGGAACAACACATGGCGATTATTTCTATGGCGAAATACCGTGCACTCGAATGATGACACTGGCAGAAATATCCGGCGAGTACGAAAAGGAAACAGGCTCAGTGATAATAGAAACCTTTGCCGATAAGTCTCCGGATGACATCCCGGCTGTTCTTGTTCATAGTCATGGCCCATTCGCGTGGGGTACTGATCCGATGAATGCGGTACATAACGCGGTCGTTCTTGAAGAACTTGCATTTATGGCATGGCACAATCTTATGATGAATCCGAATCTTGCTCCGATGCAGCAGGAGCTTCTTGACAAGCATTATCTCCGAAAGCACGGAAAAAACGCATATTACGGTCAAAATACGAAGTAAATACCATAATCTCAGTAAGGTCATATACATAGCGTATATGGCCTTTTTTTGCTGCATGAACGCTGGGTTTACAAATATTCTTCTTGGTGCTATAATTTATCTGGTATTATAGATTTCACAGAATTACTCAACATTTATATGATCAGAGGTGGTAGCTACGCTTACATATTCATTAACTGATATAGGAACAGACAGTCTGTATATGCATTTGTATAAGCTGATTCGAGACGATATAGTTTCGGGCGATATTCTCGCAGGCACTAAGCTGCCTTCAAAAAGAGGTTTTGCCAAAAACATTGGTGTAAGCGTTGTGACTGTCGAAAACGCCTATGCGCAGCTTATGTCGGAGGGATATATATATTCTGTCCCGAAAAAGGGTTTCTTTGCCGCTGAAATCGAAAGAAGAATACAGTCAGAAAAGAAGAATCCTGTAATAGTTACACCTCCTGATATAGAAAGCTATTTTGTTGATTTCTCCGGCAACAGAACTGATCCCGCAAATTTCCCGTTTGCTACGTGGGCAAAGCTCATGAGAGAGATAATCTCACAGAAGAGCAATGAGCTTATGGTGAATGCGCCAAGCGGTGGAATTCCGGAGCTGAGACAGGCCATATCGGAGCATCTTAGAGAATTCAGAGGCATTGAGGCCGATCCTAATCACATTGTCATCGGTGCAGGTACGGAATACCTGTATAATCTACTCATTCAGCTGATCGGCTTTGACAAGGTTTATGCAATGGAGGATCCGGGACACAAAAAGGTAAGTCAAACCTTCGAGATACATGGCGTCCGTTGCGAATATATATCAATGGACAGTGATGGAGTAGACCCGGATAAATTGGAGAAGAGCGGGGCAGACGTTCTCCATATATCGCCGTCGCATCATTTCCCGACAGGTATCAATACTCCGGCAGCCAGAAGATATGCGCTGCTCCACTGGGCTTCAAGCGCGCCGGACAGATATATAATAGAAGATGATTATGACTCGGAATTCAGATTTTTCGGTAAGCCGATACCAACGCTGCAAAGCATGGATACTTCCGGCAGCGTTATATATATGAATACCTTCACGAAAAGTTTGGCCTCCACTATCAGAATCAGCTATATGGTGTTGCCACCATCCCTTGCAAAGGAATTCTATGACAGATTGGGCTTTTATTCCTGTACGGTATCAAATTTAGAGCAATACACTTTGGCTAAATTCATATCTGACGGCTATTTTGAGAAGCATATCAATCGCATGAGAACAAGATATAAGCTGAAAAAGGACATACTGCTGGCCGAAATGAAGAACAGTGGCCTGCTGAATTACGCGGAAATATGTCATGAGGATTCGGGCCTACATTTCCTGATAAGGATGAAAAAGTGGATAGATCCGGAGATTATCAAGCGTGAGGCTTGCAAAGAAAAAATAAGGCTGAGCTGCATTTCGGATTACTATCATAATGCTGGGACGATCAGAACGCCTGAATTCGTCATAAGCTATTCGGCAATTCAGGATTTTAAAATACCGCTCGCGGCACAAGAGCTTGTGACAATTATTGAGAGAGCCATGGAGCTTACATCGGCTTAAATCGAACGACTTTACAAAACATCCGTTCAGTGGTACAATTTACTTATAGGCTTTACTTGAAGCTATCACTTTACAGTGAGTGAGGAAACATTATGGCAGCAAAAAGTAAAATAGTATATGTATGCTCTAATTGTGGCTTTGAAACCGCAAAATGGGCCGGAAAATGCCCGGATTGCGGAGAATGGAACACGATGGAGGAAAGTGTTAAAGCGGCGTCGTCTCCAACTAAGGCGTCTGCGTCCGCTCATATTGCCGCGTCTGCATCCTTCAATAAACCGTTGGCGATACATGAAATCAATACTGATGATGAGCTTAGATATCACACAGGATTATCGGAATTGGATCGTGTGCTCGGCGGAGGTCTTGTTAAGGGCTCGTTGATACTGATCAGTGGTGATCCGGGTATCGGCAAGTCTACGATTCTTTTGCAAATATGCGAATATCTCGGTCAGAATCTGCGCATTTTATATGTTTCCGGTGAGGAATCGGCGCGACAGATCAAGCTGAGAGCCGGTAGACTGGGAGTTTCGAGCCCGAATCTTCGTATACTCTCCGAAACAGATGTTCAGCTTGTAATTGAACATATCCGCAATGAAAAGCCGGATATTGTCATGATCGACTCGATACAGACAATGAATTTCACAGATCTCAATTCTTCACCCGGCAGTGTGACTCAGGTTAGAGAGTGCACTAACGCGATACTCCGCTGTTCGAAATCCATGGATATTCCGGCGATACTCGTTGGACATGTCAATAAGGATGGAGCGATTGCCGGCCCAAAGGTTTTGGAACACATTGTTGATGCTGTTTTGTACTTTGAAGGCGACAGGCAGATGACATATCGTATTCTCAGAGCTGTTAAGAATCGCTATGGCTCCACTAATGAGATAGGCGTCTTTGATATGGGCGAGACCGGCCTGCGACAGATCGAAAATCCGTCACAGGCGATGCTTTCCGGAAGACCGAAGAATTCATCGGGTACCTGCGTAACCGCTGTTATGGAGGGCACCAGGCCGCTTCTGGCAGAAATACAGGGCCTTGCGACTACTTCCGGATTTGGAACGCCGCGACGTATGTCAACGGGCTTTGATTATGGCAGAATGGCCTTGATACTGGCTGTTTTGGAAAAAAGAGCTGGATTCTATTTTTCTAATCTTGACGCATACCTTAATGTTGTCGGTGGTTTAAGAATAGATGAGCCTGCGGTAGATTTAGCAGTAGCTATGTCCTTGGTTTCCAGTCTTAAGGATACGCCGATACGCGACGATACAGTGGTTTTCGGTGAGATAGGTCTGGCCGGTGAGCTCCGTTCTGTAAGCCATATAGAGGCACGCGTATCGGAAGCATATCGTCTTGGCTTCACACGCTGTGTTTTGCCGTACCACAGCATAAAGGGAATAGACTTTAAGAGATTTGACGGTATGGAATTATTAGGTGTTAGAAATGTTAGGGAGGCGTTTGACGCATGTGTAAATTAAATTCGAGCTTTGTAGAAAAAGCAAATCTGCCGCAGGGAAGAGTAACGCTTGCGGCGGTATCCGGAGCTCATCCGGAAATAGTAAGTGCTCTTGAGGCACGTGGTATTCAATGCATCACAACTGAGCCGGACACAAGGCTTCAGGCTCCGGTTTCCAGCCATGCCGATATGCAGATGTTTCACCTCGGTGGAAATCGAACATTTGTATTAAGAGGGGAACAGTCGCTGAAATCAAAGCTTGAAGAAGTTGGCTTTGAGGTTGCAGAGACATCCAATATACCCGTAGCGGCTTATCCCGGCGATGTACTGTGCAACGCATTGCAGATAGGAGATAAATTCTTTGCAAGCGTAGGAGCGGTTGATCCGAGTATTTTTTCAGTTGCAGAAAGCATGGGCCTGAGAACGATACATGTCAACCAGGGCTATACAAGATGCTCAGCGGCCGTTGTTGATTCAGGATCAATAATTACGATGGATGCAGGTATGGGTGCTGCTGCAAAATTTATGGGACTTGATATAATGATCATTCCTGAACGCCGAATCGTTCTTGATGGATATGATTACGGATTTATCGGCGGCTGCTGTGGATTGATCGATAAGGATGTGCTTGCATTTACAGGACGCTTGGATTCCTTGGATTTTGAAAAGCCGATAATTGATTTTTTGTCCGAGCATAATGTGCAGGCAGTGGAATTGACACAGGGGCCAATGATCGATATAGGCGGAATTTTACCGCTGAAGGTTGAGTGATAGGGCCTTGGAAAACAAAACTTAAAATTATACAAAATGATTATTTTGTATAATTCGGGAGGGTGCAAACGCCATTATGAGCTTTGATATTACCGAAATGCCGGATATTGTCAGACAATATGCGTTATATTATAGAAATATTAAAGGCCGATCACCAAAAACTGTCGATGAATACTGCATGGATCTGAGAACCTTTTTCAGGTTTATGAAGCGTTTTCACGGAATCGTTCCAAAGGATACTCCGCTTGAAGAAATTGCCGTTTCAGATATCGATCTTGAGTTTATCAAAACGATAACCACAATAGATATATTTGAGTTTATGAACTTCGTAGCTGATGAGCGTAGTAATATGAGTTCAACAAGACAGCGAAAGTCATCGAGTCTTAAGAGCTTTTTCGGATATCTTTCTGTGCATGAAGGCTTGCTGGATACAAATCCGACCGAGAATCTCACTCCGCCGAAAAAAGCTAAAAAACTGCCGCGCTACCTCTCACTCGAACAAAGTGTCGATCTGTTGACGGCTGTCGATGGCCCCGATAAAGAGCGTGATTATTGCATCCTGACGCTCTTTTTAAATTGTGGAATGCGCCTTTCCGAGCTTGTCGGGATCAATATACGTGATGTCATTCATAATAATTCGTCCCTGCGTATATTCGGTAAAGGCAGTAAGGAACGGATTGTTTATTTAAATGACGCCTGTATTTCCGCAATAAATGCCTATATTCGAGTCCGACCGAAGGATGATGTAAAAGACCGTGAAGCTTTGTTTATAAGTAACCGTGGTACAAGAATCAGCCCCAAGACGGTGCAGGCCATGGTCAATAAGTATCTTACCAAAATCGGTTTAGGCGGCGCAGGCTATTCAGTACATAAGCTTCGGCATACGGCTGCAACACTTATGTATCAGCATGGAAATGTTGATATACGCGTATTGCAGGATATTCTCGGTCATGAGAATTTGGGTACTACCGAAATATATACCCATACCTCCAGTTCACAGATGGAAAATGCAATAAACTCCAATCCCCTATCGAGAATTACATCCGATAATGTCGGTGAAGATGATAGCGAAGAATAAGTGGAGGATAAATCAGCCCGGCTAGAATGTGTATTGGAATGGCTTTGGTCAGTCACCGGTGCTTTCGTACAGAGCCGATTTTGACGATATTGAGTTCAACCGTTAAAGGATGAAAGCAGAGATATTTAATAATAAACACCTCTAATGCAGTTGATTGCCTGCGTTAGAGGTGTTTTGTTAGTCAAAGAAGGAGTTGTTCACACGACTGAACGACTCCTTTAATAATATTGATTTCAATTAATCGTCGTTGTTAAGCTTGCTCTTTTCGATGAGGCGGCCGTTCACATATACGTACTGAGGTTCGTCATCTTCCTCATCGTCCGTGTCATCGGAGCCAAGATCAATGTCGATGTCGTCCTCAGTCTGCACGGGTGCATTTGCGGCAGCCTCTTGCTTATAGTATGGCTGGATCATAAAGCCATCGATCAGAGAATATGTTGCAAAGCTGCAAAGATAGCTGATGAACGAGCACAATATAATGACGAACAGGAAAAGCGGTACGAACAGGAGCTTTCCGGGGCAGAACCAAAGTGCAATGAGCATGGCAACGAACACAAAAGTGATGAGAATGTTTCTGACAACGCCCATAATAGAGAAGATAACAGCATTTCTGTATATGTGACGTAGCTTAAGATTAAAGGTAACTATCATGACCGGAATATAATACTGAGAAAACAGCATGATAGCAAAAATCAAACCGATGAATATCAACGGGATAACATAGAAGAAGCCCTGAGTTTTCCACTGATTCCAATAAAACATAAATCCAAAGCTGAGAACCACAACAGCTACATATGTAATTATGCTGTTGAGCAAACCTACTTTCCAGTTATCTTTTACGGCATCCCAGAAATCCGACCATACAAACGCATGCTCTTCTCTCGCGAAATTACGAGTGATAAAAGCCATTCCGCAGTTAAACGGGCCCATAAAAGCAAGCGGCAACGGCATAAAGTATACACTGTACAGGTCGATGGTTCCGAATGTTTCAGAGCTGTATGCAATGTGCTGAATGGGCAAGGTGGAAATACCATACATGATTATGGCGGCAATTGCCATAGGAATCATATAAATCAGATTAAGCTGAACCAATTTCGAGAATTTTCGCAAAAGGATCTCAAAAAACCTGACGGGAGCCGACTTTCTCGGCTCATCCTTACTTACGCCCGGTCCGGGCTTATCGTAGTTGTTAAATAGTCCAAATAAAGACACGTGATCAACTCCAGAATAATTATTAGCTCGATTTTGCTCGAGGATGACAATCATTATACACCGATTTCATGTGATTATCAAGGTCTAATAATTGAACATATACCTGAGTGGAAGAAATATCCGCGTGTCCCATCATAGCTTGTATATCCTTAACGGATGCGCCGTTCTGTAAAAGGTGCATAGCAAATGAATGGCGTAGTGTGTGCGGAGTTATCTCTTTTGTTATTCCTGCTTCGACAGCATAGCTCTTAACGATTTTCCAAAAGCCCTGGCGCGTAAGCCGTGAACCATTAAGATTAACAAAAAGAGCTGAATCGCCGCTGTTCTGATCGGTCAGCAGCCCTCTCATTCGATAAATATAATCCGAAACTGCTACAATTGCGGCCGGGTATACCGGTATGATGCGTGTACCCTTCTGACCTCGGCAGCTCAATGTGCCTGTTTGCAAATTGATATCACCAACGTTCAGACTGATCAATTCACTGACTCGAATACCCGTAGCGTACAGAAGCTCCAGCATAGCCTTGTCTCGACAGCCCTTGGCGTCGGTCACGCGTGGCTGGGAAAGCAGTACGTTGATCTCCTCACCGGATAACACCTGAGGAAGCTTCTTCTCGGACTTCTCAACCTTGATCCCCTTGGCAGGATTAGAATCAGCATTGCCGGTGAAAATCAAAAACTTATAAAAGCATCGAATTGAGGCTAAGCTGCGCGAGATCGTTGTAGCTGACTTATTCAAATTGCGCAAATGATCCACATAGTTCTGAATGTCGGTCTCGGTTGCGCGGTTAGGAGAGAAGATATCCTGTTTGTTCAGGTATTCTAAAAAGAAGGATACATCGCGCAGATAGGAATCTATTGTATTTGCGGAATTGGATTTTTGGTTTGTCAAATAATCCCGAAACGCTGAGATCAACGTATCCATTCTTTTCACTCCTTAAAAAATTTTAATAAGTAATCGATCTACGCCACAGTATATTGCAGTAAGGACTGCAAACACTGCGAATGTGAATAAAAAGACCAGAGAATAATTTTTCAGCGATACCGAGCATGCTTCCCTGTGTTTTAGGAAAATACAAAGGCGAGATGATACATGCACGGCGTATGCAGAAAACAACATTAATGCAGCACAGCACATGACCGACGGCAGCCAACGAAAACAATTAACAATGTATTCCGAGTTGATCCCTGTTACGTTAAAGCAGGAGAACAGCACACCGATGATAAAGCCGCGCAAGGTCACAACAAAAGGAATTACAACGATTCCGATGAAGGTTAAGCCGAACAGGAATACGGCGGCAAGGTAAATGATCTCATCGAATAAAAATGAGGAGTACAGAGTAGAAGCGTTACTGCTTTGCGGTGGAGTGGAGAACCAATAAGCATCGTGATTATGATGTTCAAAAAACAGCTTAGCAGAGCAACCTGCTGCAACACCGACTAAGAAAAGAAAAACCAGAACACAAAAACTAATCTCGTTGCTTTTACCGATAGCCCCTTTGCCGGTCATTATACAATCACATCCAAAAAAGATTTGATCATAGATATGTCCGAGGCTTTAGATATATACCTTATAATCACTTGAAGGTGCAAGTATCCTGAAAAGACACTCTATCTAATAGTATACTATATACCATTTTTTAAGATTTTGCAAGAGAATGATGAATATTTTTTCGTTTTGCCAGTCTACTGTTCCAAAATATGTTGATTAGATTATGTAAACCAATGTATATTGAACTACCCACTTTATGTAAATCACATATGTATAAAAATGCAGAGTCAATTAATCTGACTCTGCATTTCAAACTAAAAACTGATTTCCTTTTTTTCGCTCACTCCGATTATTCCACCAATCATTCCGGCAAGAATAAATGTGCCGCACCGTAGCAGCAACAGATTCAAACGTATATTGCTTGCAGTTATGATATAGCTGACACACAGATAGATAAAGCAGCAGACCGTGGCTACTGCTGCTCCATTGAGAAGACCTCTCTCCCCCACTGCTTTTGAAAGTAGCATTGATGAGATAAGTATGCTGATAGCAATTGCAATCATTACAATTGTGTTTGCCATGGCCTGACTCGGAAGTGCCCGTAGTTTTGTTATTATGAGCGACGCGGCAGCAATCATCAATGTACTTAAAGTCAGCGAACATATACTTGTAATGATTATCTTAATAATTCTCTGCATAGAAAAACCCCTCAGAATAAGTTTGTTAATACTTATTCTGAGGGGTAAAACAATATTCCTAAAATAAATTAAGCGTCGTCTTCGTGGATTGTCTCAACGCTGCCGATTGCCCAACGCTTAACACGTATTCTGGCACGGTCGCTGCCTGTCTCGATAACAACACTGTCTGTGTCATCCTTAACAGCAATGATTCTGCCACAAATACCGCCAATAGTTGTGATCTCGTCGCCGACCTGAGCGTTCTTTCTCATTTCGGATTCCTTCTTCTTCTTCTTGCTCTGCGGACGGAAGAAGATAAAATACATAAGGGCGAAGAACAGAGCATAGATAGCGATCATAATGATCGTGGACATTGTGCTTGCGCCGCCGGTTGCATCCGCTGTAGTCATCAGGCTAAAATTCATTTTATATATCTTTCCTTTCTGTTTGTGGAGCAGAATTATCTGCGCACAAAATTCACTCTAACGATTATATCAAGAACAGTGTAATCTTGCAAGTGATTTCTATATTCTTTTGTTAATTTTTTGAGAATAAGTCTGGTAGAACTCCTCGAAGGTGCCTTCATCCAGGGCGTTACGTATGCGCTCCATGAGATTATTATAGAAATACAGGTTATGCATTACCGTAAGGCGCATAGCCAGCATCTCACCTGCTTTGAACAGATGATGTATATAAGCTCTGGAATGACGTCTGCACACCGGGCAGTCACACTCCGGATCAATGGGCTGATCATCCAGGGTGTACTTTGCGTTAAAGAGATTTCTACAGCCTTCATTCGTAAATGCGTGTCCGTGGCGTGCATTTCTGCTCGGCATAACGCAGTCAAAAAGGTCTACGCCAAGATGCACCGCCTCCAGAATATTGGCCGGAGTACCGACGCCCATCAGATAGCGTATTTTATTCTTTGGCATATGCGGTTCAACGGCATCAATGATTTTATACATTTCTTCCGTGGATTCGCCAACGGCCAGACCGCCTATGGCGTAGCCGTCGAGGTCAAGCTCGGCGATCTCCTTCATATGATTCACACGGATGTCTTCATATGTAGAGCCCTGATTTATGCCAAAGAGAAGCTGGTTTGGGTTTATTGTATCACTCAGGCTGTTCAGACGAGCTATTTCAGCTTTACAGCGCTTTAGCCAACGAACTGTACGGTCGCAGGAGTTTTTAACATACTTATACTCCGCAGGATTCTCAATACACTCATCAAATGCCATTGCAATGGTGGAGCCAAGGTTTGACTGGATTCTCATGCTTTCCTCTGGTCCCATAAAGATGCGGTGTCCGTCTATATGGGATGCAAACGTTACGCCCTCTTCCTTGATATTTCGCAGCTTAGCGAGCGAAAAGACCTGAAATCCGCCGCTGTCCGTGAGCACGGGACCGTCCCAACCGGTGAATTTGCGTATGCCGCCCATTTGACGAACGGTTTCATCACCCGGACGCAGGTGAAGATGATATGTATTTGAAAGCATAACCTGGCATTTGATATCCTTAAGGTCGTATGCGGACAATCCACCCTTAATAGCTGCCGCCGTAGCAACATTCATAAATGCCGGAGTCTGAACCGTGCCATGAACCGTTTGAAACTCTCCGCGGCGCGCTCTGTTTTCCTGCTTGATAAGTTTATACATGCTCTATATTTTCCTTTCCATCCTCGTTTGTCACATCGCCGATAAACATAGCATCTCCGAAACTGAAAAAGCGGTATTTCTCGGCAACAGCCGTATTATAGGCGTTCAGTATGTTTTCCCTGCCTGCCAAAGCGGACACCAACATGATAAGCGTACTCTCGGGCAAATGAAAGTTTGTAATAAGTCCGTCAATGCCCTTGAAGGAATAACCCGGGTAAATGAATATATCCGTCCAACCCTCATCCTCGCATATTTTACCGTTCTTGGAGGCTACGGATTCTATAGTTCTGCAGCTTGTAGTACCGACTGCAATAACTCTGCCACCGTTTTGCTTAGTATTGTTTATTGCATCCGCCGTTTCCTTCGGCATAAAGTAATGCTCAGAATGCATTTTGTGATCCAGTATATTATCTGCGCTTACCGGTCTGAAGGTACCGAGACCTACATGGAGCGTGACAAAAGCCACGTTCACGCCCTTTTGCCTTATTCTCTCAAGAAGCTCCGGAGTGAAATGCAATCCGGCAGTCGGTGCAGCGGCGGAGCCCTCTTCTTTTGAATAAACTGTCTGATAGCGCTCTTTATCCTTGAGCTTTTCCTTTATATATGGGGGCAGCGGCATTTGGCCTATCTTATCGAGCTCGGTGAAAAATCCACCTGGATTGTCATAGCTAAAGTGAATCAGGCGGTTTCCGTCGGGCTTGACATCCACGACCTCACAGGTCATATTGCTTCCTTCAAAAGTGAATTCAGAACCCACCTTGGCCCTTTTTCCGGGACCTGCTAAGGTTTCCCAAACATCATCGCCGCAGTTCTTGAGAAGAAGGAATTCCACATGGGCACCGGTCTCCTTTTTGGTACCGTATATTCTTGCCGGGAGAACGCGAGAATTGTTCAGCACAAGGCAATCACCGGGCTTCAGGTAATCGACAATATCTCTGAAATGTCTGTGCTTAATACTGCCTGACTGCTTATCAAGTATCATCAGGCGCGAAGCATCACGAGGCTCTATCGGGGTTTGAGCTATCAGCTCTTCGGGTAAATAAAAATCAAAATCCTTGGTTTTCATCGTTTCAGCAGTCAAAATATTCAGTCCAATCTGTCAAAGTAAGAATATTATCAAAAGAATATTGGTCAAAAAAATTGACAACAAATTCAATTCAATGTATTATAATAAGGATAGGTGTAAAAGAAAATGCATTATCGAAGAAAGTCGTTTACCATACAGGCAGCGGCTAAGGATATCTGCTTTTGCTCATACTTACCTACTATTATATTGTATGAGCCGCCGGATTTCAACCAATTTTTTCGCTAAGAGCAATATTTAGGCGGATTAATTTCATTTTAGTGAAAGGGTGGCCTGTTTTCAGGCCGGGTGAATCAAATGAAAAAATACAATGTTGGTATTATAGGATGCACCGGAATGGTCGGTCAGCGCTTTGCTACACTGCTTGAAAACCATCCGTGGTTTAAAGTTACAGCACTTGCTGCATCTCCCCGTTCCGCAGGAAAAACATATAAGAGCGTTGTTGAAAAACGTTGGGCAATGAAAAATCCTATTCCGGCTGATATGGCTGACATGATAATCATGGATGCGACCGCTGATATTGATAAGATCGTTTCCCTTGTGGATTTTGTTTTCTGCGCAGTTGATATGAAAAAGGATGAGATCCGCGCTCTTGAAGAGGCTTATGCCAAGAAAGAGTGCCCGGTTATCTCCAATAACAGTGCACACCGTTCAACTCCGGATGTTCCGATGATCATTCCCGAAATCAATGCAGATCATGCAGAGGTAATTGCCGCTCAGCGTGAAAGACTTGGCACTAAGCGCGGATTTATTGCCGTTAAGTCCAATTGCTCACTGCAGAGCTATGTTCCGGCAATACATCCCCTTATGGATCTCGGTGTTACAAAGGTTCTGGCTTGCACCTACCAGGCTATTTCAGGCGCAGGAAAGACCTTTGAAACCTACCCGGATATCGTTGATAATGTCATCCCCTATATCGGCGGAGAGGAAGAAAAGTCCGAGCAGGAGCCGATGAAGATATGGGGTCACATTGAAGACGGCAAGATCGTCAATGCAACTGAGCCGTCCATAACAGCACAGTGCTTCCGTGTTCCGGTGTCTGACGGACACACCGCTGCTGTCTTTATGTCTTTGGATAAGAAGGTATCTGAGGAGGAAATCATCCGTCGTTGGAAGGAGTTCCGCGGCCCGGCACAGGAGCTGGAACTTCCGAGCGCACCGAAGCAGTTCCTGCACTATTTTGACGAGGCAGATCGTCCGCAGGCAAAGCTGGATAGAAATCTTGAAAACGGTATGGCAGTTTCTATCGGCAGACTCCGCCCCGATACTCAGTACGACTATAAATTTGTATGCCTTTCCCATAACACTCTTCGCGGTGCAGCCGGTGGCGGTGTTCTGATGGCAGAGCTTCTTGCTAAGAAGGGCTATTTTGATTGATACACTGATCTCATGGAGGTAATTGCATGAAGCAAGTTTTGTTTACCGGCGCAGGCGTAGCACTTGTAACGCCGTTTAAGGAAGACCTGTCCGTGAATTATGACGAACTTGAAAGATTGATAGAATTTCAAATAGAAAACGGTACTGACGCGATTATTACATGTGGCACCACCGGTGAAGCTAAAACACTCACAAGTGAAGAACACACCGCCGTTATCGATTTCACTATAAAGAAGGTTAATGGACGCATACCGGTAATCGCCGGCACTGGCAGCAATGACACAAGGTACGCTATTGAGCTTTCTAATGAGGCTAAGGAGCTTGGCGCTGATGGCCTTCTGCTTGTAACACCGTACTATAATAAGACTTCTCAGAGGGGACTTATTCAGAGCTTTAACCTTATCGCAGACAGTGTTAAAATGCCCTGTATCCTTTATAATGTCCCGTCCCGTACCGGTGTCAATATCCAGCCGGAAACCTACGGAGTGCTTTCTAAGAACCCCTATATTGTAGGCGTTAAGGAGGCAAACGGGAACATAGCTTCTCTTGTAAAGACAATGGAGCTGTGCGGTGATGATCTTCCTGTTTATTCCGGAGAGGATATTCTTACCTACCCCATTATGGCTATGGGCGGCAAGGGCGTAATATCCGTGTTCTCCAATATAATGCCGCGAGAAATGCACGAACTCACCACTGCGGCCCTTGAGAATCGTACAGAAGATGCGCGCAGGCTTATGTTTAAGTATGCCGACGTTATGAATGCTCTTTTCATGGATGTCAACCCGATCCCGGTAAAGGCTGCTTTGAATCTTATGGGCTTTGATTGCGGCCATTGCAGACTTCCGCTTGTGGATATGACACCGGACATGGTAGAAAAGCTCCGTGTTGAGCTCTCTAAGCTTATGACATTAGCTTGAGAGTAAAGAAAGGACGATGAAAATGACAAAGATCATTCTTTGCGGATGCTTTGGAAGAATGGGTCGTGTAATAACAGATTTAGTCTCAGGGCGTGATGACTGCGCTATTGTTGCAGGCGTTGACCTGAAGTCCGATGTGGCGAGCTATCCGACATATACATCAATTGCCGATGTTGAGGAAGAAGCTGATGTGATACTCGATTTTTCACATCCCACATTGTTGACGGATGCCCTTGGATATTCAGCAGCTCACGGTGCTCTCCCCCTTGTTCTGTGTGCTACCGGATACAGTGCCGAGCAGGTTTCTGCGCTCAAGGAGGCTTCGAAGATACAGCCGATATTCTATTCAAGAAACATGTCCCTCGGCATCAATTTGCTCATTGAGCTTTCCAAAAAAGCGGCGAAGGTGCTGGGCGACGGCTTTGATATAGAGATCATTGAAAAGCATCATAACCAAAAGATAGACGCTCCCAGCGGAACAGCTCTTATGCTGGCGGATGCGATAGCCTCTGTACGAGACGGAGAATCCGAGTATATGTATGACAGGCATTCGCAGAGGAAAAAGCGTGATAAGGCCGAGATCGGTATTCATTCTGTCAGAGGCGGCACAATCGTCGGAGAGCATGAGGTCGTATTTGCCGGTAACCACGAGGTGATCACACTGTCTCACTCCGCACAGTCAAGAGAGCTGTTTGCTACCGGTGCGATAAGTGCTGTTCTTTACATGTCCGGAAAAGCACCCGGTCTCTACGATATGTCCGATATGATATAATCGATCACCCACCCGTTTTAATTCGGAAAGGAAAATCAATCTATGAGCACAACGATCAGCACAGTCAGCAACATAACCCTCGTTACCTTGCAGGGTAGTCCGGCTTCCACAGGGTTTATGGCTGATGTATTTGAAAAAATATCCGAATGCGGCATCAACATTGATATGATTTCAATGCCGCCAAACCACGGAGCAAATGCAGGTCTTTCCTTCACGATAAGTGATGATGACCTCTTCCCTGTTTTATCTATTACCAAAACTCTCAAGGAAGAAACAGGCATTAAGGTTATAGTAAGCAGTGTGAACCACAAGATATCTGTTTATGACCAGTCAATGAAAAACACTCCGGGCATGGCTGCTCGAGTTTTCTCGGCCATTGCTTCAAGTGATGCAGATATAAGACTTATTACCACCTCAGAGGTGGAGATATCGCTTCTGGTCACAGAGGCAGATTATGACACAGTACTTGATGAGATCAAGAAGGCTGTTGAATAATTGATATCAACTATGACCGGTGAATTATATCGATTATTTGACTTGATTTTTTGCTCCAAACAAGGTATAATACACTGGTCGTTATAAGCGGGTATGGCGGAATTGGCAGACGCGCCAGATTTAGGTTCTGGTACCTCGGTGTGCAGGTTCAAGTCCTGTTACCCGCACCATATCGAGTATTCTTAAGGGATTTGACTTTATGAATACTCGATTTTTTGTTTTCGCACTGTTTTGTCTTTCATTTCAACTTATTCGTTATGTACTGAGCAAGGTTTTGACCTTGCTCTTTTTTGTTAAGCAGACAGCGGTTTCGGCAGATATTCAACCGATACGCCTTTTCTTGTGTCTGCTCTGTAATGCTCGCAAAATG
>CAZHDW010000003.1:0-136285 GCA_964531265.1 uncultured Ruminococcus sp. | reverse complement strand
ATACACCGACAGATACACCAACAGATACACCGTCAGATACACCAACAGATACACCAACAGATACACCGACAAATACACCGTCAGATGTTACATCTCCTAAGACAGGCGATACAAGTAATATTTGGCTTATGTTTGCAACACTTTTAATTAGCGGTAGTGCGTTGATTGTTTTGGTAATGAAAAGAAAATCTATGATTTAAGACAGATGGCGCGGGCGCAAGTCCGCGCTATCTTTTTCCACTCTTGGAGAGGAAGTGATGAAATTACACTTTTCTTTCCGAAAAAAAGAGGGCAGGACTTTCATCCCACCCTCTTGGAAGTGCTTTATATTAGCCGAAATAACGCTCCAGCAGACCCTTCGGAGCCTTGCCGTGACGGATATTATACCTCGAACGAAAAATGTGCCCGGACGTAGGCGGCGTATTCCATCCCCTCCGGGGTGGAAAGGTCCGTCTGCCGGAGGCTGCGCCGAACCACATTCGCCCAAATTTCCCGTTGCTTTTCGGAAACCTGGTCATACCGCTGAATGAAAAGAAGCCCCTCTTTTTCGTATTGAAGCAATTGCTGGTACAGATCCGGGATTTTCCGGCACCGAAGTACGGGAACTTCCTGCTGGGAAAGATAGACCCAAGGCATCTTTTCCAACGTTGGATAGGTACCCTCACATTCATAAATATAGCCGGTCTGCCCGGCGTAGATTTCCTCTAACTGATTTTTGAAGTATTCATCATAGCACAAGATTCCATCTTTTCGCCACCAATAGGAGAAAAAGCCATTGGGACGGGTCAGGGGATTGTGGGCGTAAATCGTGGCCAAAATCTCACTGTGGGTCAAATAGACGTAGGGGTTGTCATGGTTGGATGTAAAAGGGCGAAGAATCGCTATATCGGGGGTTGCACTTCCGTGATAGAGCTTCATATGAATCACCTTCCTTGTGTTATATGATAAAAGAAAGATGGGGGAAATACAAGACTGTTATTTGGCGACAAAATATGGTAAAATAGATATGCAACGGGGGTAGCGGAACTGGCCGCTACCCCCTGATTATTGGGATTTCTTACTAAAAGTTTCAATAAGGATTTGATATATGGGAGTTCCTCCACATATCCGTTAGATCCCATACCAGTCTTTCGGATCACCCGGGCGGTTTGCGCCGCATTTTGCGCAGTGACTCCGGGGAGCGCCGCCATAGGACTCGCTGTTGAATTCTCCGCATTTCGGACACTTCCACGCAAGTTCATCAATAGATTTCGGATGGAACATATCCGGTGCAGAATTGGGATAGATACGTTTGCACTTGGGGCACATTGCATGGGAATCCCAGCAGGAATTTTCAAATTTCGCCCCACATCTGCAAGTGACCATAAGTCGGCACCTCTGATTTGGTTGCGGTTTACTTAAAATAACGCTTCAGCAGACCTTCAAATGCCTTGCCGTGTCTTGCTTCGTCCTTTGCCATTTCATGAACTGTGTCATGGATAGCGTCGAGGTTTGCTTCCTTTGCGCGCTTTGCGAGGTCGAACTTGCCCGCTGTTGCGCCGTTCTCGGCAGCAACTCTCATCTCGAGGTTCTTCTGTGTGCTGTCTGTTACGACCTCACCGAGAAGCTCTGCAAACTTTGCGGCATGCTCTGCTTCCTCATAAGCTGCCTTCTCCCAGTAGAGACCGATTTCCGGATAGCCCTCACGGTGTGCAACTCTTGCCATTGCAAGATACATACCAACCTCGGAGCACTCACCCTCGAAGTTTGCACGGAGGTCAGCCAGGATATCCTCGCTTACGCCCTTTGCAACGCCGACAATATGCTCGGCAGCCCATGTCATTTCCTCTTCCTGCTTCTTGAACTTCTCAGCCGGAACCTTACATACGGGGCACTGCTCCGGAGCTGCATCGCCTTCATAAACATAACCACATACTGTGCATACAAACTTTGCCATAATAATTTCCTCCAAAAAATTTAATAATTTAAAATGATTAACGGCTTTATTCTGCCGTCTTCGCGCCTTTGCATTCCTGACATGTACCGCTGAAAAGAATATCCTCATGGCTTATCGTGAAGGCATGGGTCTTTTCTATATTCATCAGTGCATTGTCATCAACGACGGGTTCGAAAATATCGAGCACCCTGCCGCAGTCGGAGCAGACGAAATGACTGTGTCTTGAAATATCACCATCGAAATGCTCCTGCCCTTTTATAACGCCGACACTCCGTATTCTGCCACTGTCACAGAACTTTTTGATATTCCTGTAGACTGTGCCAAGGCTGAGATCCGGATATTCGGGCTTCAGCTTCTGATACACCCACTCGGCTGTTGGATGCACCTTTGTTCCGCGCACCGCCTCATAAATGGCCTCACGCTTACGGCTGAAATTCTCTCTCGTTGCCATTCGTCACCTCCTGAACTCAAGAGATATTCATCTCTCTCATTTGTTGACTTGATTATAGCACATCCTTTTTAATTTGTAAATAGGAATAGTTATCATTTTTATTTTTAAATTGTAAACAATTTGTGAACGAGTGCAGCTATCAAAAAGCAGAAGATCGAAGCCATGCTCTCCGCACAGCTTCGATCTTCATATATTATTTGACAGTTATTTCAACAACGGAACAGCACGGCATGGTAAAGGAGAGCACTCCACCGCTCACAGTGATGCCCTCAAGAGCCTTTATGCCAACAGCCTCGGGATGATCGAAATCGTTATAGTCCGAAATACTACCGGAGAGAATCCTTCCGGACACCTCTTTGAGCTCCCTGCCGAGTACATCAAGCTGTACCTCGCAGCTATCCGACGCGGAAAGATTTGCCGCCGTTACATGGATAACGCCGCTTTCGTCCTCGGAGGCAGACACGGAGAGCTTCTGCACAATATCCTCGCCAACACCGATCTCCTCCGCCTGCACATAGGTGCCGAGCAGAGTGGCATCGTGGTGATGCTTGTAAAGGTCGAACACATGATATGTCGGGGTAAGAAGCAGCTTTTCGCCCTCGGTAAGTATCACGGCCTGGAGAACGTTTACCATCTGCGCAATATTCGCCATGACCACGCGGTCACTGTGCAGGTTGAAAATATTGAGCGTCAATGCTGCCACCATTGCGTCACGCATTGTGTTCTGCTGGTACAGGAAGCCCGGATTCGTACCCGGCTCCACATCATACCAGGTGCCCCATTCATCCACAATAAGTCCGACGCGGTGCTCGGGGTCATAACGCTCCATTATCGCAGAATGCTTGTTTATAAGCTCATCCATATAGAGGGCTTTTTTCAGAGTTTTATAGTATTCCTCGTTTGTGAAGCAGGTAGCAGAGCCCTTATGCTCCCATGTATGTGTAACGGTATAATAGTGCAGGCTAAGACCATCCATATACGCTCCGGCTATCTTCATGACCTCATCCGTCCATGCATAATCGTCGGTATTCGGGCCACAGGCTATCTTGAAAACCTTATTTTCGCCGTAATTACGCACATAGGTCTGGTATCTTCTGTACTGATCCGCATAGAACGACGGACGCATATTGCCGCCGCAGCCCCAGTTTTCATTGCCGACACCGAAGTACTTCACCTTCCACGGCTCCGCATGTCCGTTTTCGGCACGCAGTGTCGCCATGGGAGACACACCGTCAAAGGTCATGTACTCCATCCACTCGCTCATCTCCTGCACGGTGCCAGAGCCGAGATTTCCGTTTATATACGGCTCGCAGCCGACCTGACGGCAGAATTCAAGAAACTCGTGTGTGCCGAAGGAATTATCCTCCACCACTCCGCCCCAATGCGTATTTATCATCTTTTTGCGGCTTTCCTTAGGGCCTATGCCGTCCTTCCAGTGATATTCATCGGCAAAGCATCCACCAGGCCAGCGCAGTACGGGCAGCTTGATATTCTTAAGCGCCTCAACAACATCGGTGCGCATACCGTTAACATTCGGTATGTCACTGTTTTCGCCAACATAGATGCCATTATAAATGCAGCGCCCGAGATGCTCCGAAAAATTTCCGTATATATTTCGATTGATCCGGCTCTTTTTATCGAGTGCATTGACTATTATTCTGCTCACCGTATATACATCCTTTCCTGTCACTATTCACTGATTTCATTATATTTCAAAAAATGATATACTACAAGACCCTGAAAAATTTTCACAGCAAATTCTCTTTCGGTGGTTTACTTTTACAGTGCGGCACGCTATAATGAGGTCAATTTAATAAGCTCGGAGGCTGATAACACATGTTACCGTTATACGCACAGGATTCCGCAAATTTCCCGCGAATGAAAACCGATACCTTCTTCGCAAATTACTCCAACGATTATCAGTACACAAAGTATTTTGACGATACCTTCCGCTACATAGAGGATTTTCAGCTTCTTCGTCCGGAGCTCTGGAAGCGCTTTGTGCAGCAGTTCATCGAGCACCCGGATACGGATCTCGGCTGGCGCGGCGAATACTGGGGCAAGATGATGCGAGGCGCGTGCTTTGTATATTCCTATACAAAAAATGCAGAGCTGTATGCTGTGCTCAGCGACACTGTTCGTGACATGATGGGAGCAATCGAGCCGAACGGCCGCATAAGCTCATATCCGGAAAGCATGGAATTCAATGGCTGGGACATGTGGTGCAGGAAATACGTGCTTCTCGGTATGCAGTACTTCCTCGAAATATGCACGGATGAAAAGCTGCATGACGAGGTCATCGACTCCATGTGCCGCCAGGTCGGACACATCATGGAGCATCTCGGTGACGGAAAAATGCCAGTAACCAAGGCCAGCAACTATTGGAGAGGCCTGAACTCCTCCTCAATACTTGAGCCGATAGTCCGTCTTTACACACTCACAAATGAACAGAAATACCTTGATTTTGCCGAGCATATCGTCAGAAACGGCGGCACGGACGCGGCAAATATATTCGAATACGCGTACAAGGATAACTTCCTGCCCTATCAGTACCCCGTTACAAAGGCGTATGAGATGACCTCCTGCTTCGAGGGACTCCTTGAATACTACAGGATCACCGGCAATGAGCACTGGAAAACCGCCGTTATCAATTTCGCAAACAGAATACTCGAAAGCGACTTCACCGTTATAGGAAGCTGCGGCTGCACACATGAGCTTTTTGACCACTCTACCGTGCGCCAGGCCAACACGGACAACGGCAAAATAATGCAGGAAACCTGCGTGACCGTTACTCTGATGAAATTCTTCTATCAGGTGCATCTGCTCACGGGCGACCCGAAATACGCCGACGCATTTGAAATATCCCTCTATAACGCGTATCTCGGCGCGATAAACACCGAAAAGGTCATAGAGCCGCTGATAAAACGTGAGCATCCCGACTGGATAGCCGAGCCGCTTCCGTTTGACAGCTACAGTCCGCTGACCGCAGGAACACGCGGCAACGGCATCGGCGGCCTGAAGCTCATGAGTGATATGCATTACTACGGCTGCTGCGCCTGCATCGGCTCCGCCGGAATCGGACTTGTTCCGAAAATGCAGCTTTTGAACGCAAGGGATGGTATCGCGCTGAACCTGTTCATCGGCGGCACCGCTACGGCGACCTCTCCCTCCGGGCAAAGGCTCACCCTGAAAACTACCACCGATTACCCGAAGAGCGGCAGTGTCCGCATTGAAGCAGAGCTTGATGCTCCCGAGAAATTCACGCTGTACCTGAGAAATCCGTCCTGGAGCAAGACAACTGAACTCAAGATAAACGGCGAGGACATACCCGCCTGCGAGGGCTATACAGCTATTGACCGCACCTGGAGCAGTGGGGATTCTGTTGAGATTACCCTCGACATGCGCACAGTCGCTATAAAGCCCATCGCCTACGGTCAGGAGCTCATTATGACCACCAGAGTTGACGCACTGGACTACATGATCCCCACCTTTGACCGCGAAGACCCGATAGCACACAGACACATTGCCATGCGCCGCGGCCCGCTGATGCTGGCTCAGGAGAACAGACTCGGCTACAGCGTGGATGAGCCGATCTCTCCGGTTATCCGCGAGGACGGCTATGTGGATACAGTAGTGCCGGAAAACGACACTGCGCCTTATCCGCACTTTATCGAGCTTCAGATTCCGCTGAGTGACGGCAAGCTGATGACCGTCACGGATTATTCCTCCGCCGGAAAGCTCTGGACAGAGGAAAGTAAAATGGCTGTTTGGATGCTGACGGAATAAAGCAAAATACAGGAGGGACAGAGCAGTCCCCCTCAACACAGAAGCCTCTTTGTCCATATGGACAAAGAGGCTTTTTGCTTCTTCGATATATCAATACAGGACGGCGTTTCCGTCAAAATTCTTTGTCAGCTCCACACTGCCTGTCGCAACCCACTCACAGCCGCGCACGAACATCTGTCTGAACTGACGCGGAGCAAAGCTCACCATGGTGTTTTCGCCAAGTCCGTGTCCGGTATAGTAGGGCCACACATGGCCGAGCACCTGATTGAAAGTTCGGCCCTTTCCGTATTGTCCCACGAGCGCTATCGGCTCATCGCAGCCTGTTCCGGGCTGACCGTGCCTGCTTATCACAGTCGGGTCGGAATACGCCGCTGCCAGCACCTGATACGGTACATTGTGGATATTCTTCATGGTACAGAAAACCTCATCCCGTGTGTCGAAATCCTCCAAGCCACGTGTAATGGGATGTTCACTGTCCTTGATCGTAACATGGTGGTTTCCGAAGTCGCCATGGGTGGTAGGCTCACGCCACATCAGCATGGCCATTTTTTCTATCTCCGGCCACGGCTCCATTCCGGCCTCCACCCAGTAACACGGATGATCCCCATGCAGAAAGACAAAGCCCTTGCCGGAGCTGACCGCATTTTCCAATATTCTCTGCTCCTGCGGAGTATTAAAGCGATAGTTGCCGCAGTTAAAAATTATCGCGTCACAGTCTTCGATCATATTATCGGCGAAATACTCATCAAAGCCGATATCACCCAACCCCGGCCCGTCGCAGACCATCGTTAGGTCAAAAGCGCCCGAATTATCCAGCAATATTTTGTTATTCCTCGCCACCCGGTGAACATCATGCCCACCAAGATGAACATCTCCGATCAAATAGTGCAGCTTTATCTTCTTCACAAGAGCCTCCTCAGTAACGGATATCCATCCATACATCCTGCTGTACACGTGCAATGCGGGCCGCATCGATGATAGCCAATATCTCCAATGTTTCTTCCTTTCGAACCGGGCATATCCTGTGAACGAAAAACTCCATTATCGCCTTTGCAAGGTTATGGTAGAAGTCACGATCATCGCTTATCAGGCGCTGTCCGGTTTCACCGTCGGAAACCATAAAATTGAACTCCGCCCACGGCTGAGGACTCTGTACAAAGCTTGCCATTCGCCCCTCTCCGTAGTCGAGCACAAGCTGGGTTACGGCACTTCCAACCGCAAAGCCCTTGATGCGCTTTACGCCCGTTCCCATAAGCGCCACTATCGGCTCGAGCTGATGCACCGCATAGCTATCCAGAGAATGCGGCCCAACCGTGGAAACAAAGTTTGGCCGCTGCTGATGCGCCGCCTGATAATCAAGTATACTCTGACAATAGCGCTGCGCCGATGAGGAAAACACCGGTGTTCCGTTGCGCTCCGCCAGCTCGAACAGTCTTTTCCCCGTTTCCAGATCCGGCGCGAAGGTCTTATCCACAAAAACAGGCTTGCCGCTACGCAGAGGAAGACGGCACACCTCCTCGTGCCACGCTGAATTGTCCGCCGCGATCACCATAACAGCGTCGACGGATTCCACAAGCTCCTCCATGCTCGCAGTCGGAGTAATGCTCCGCTCCTCACACCACTGAGCAGTGGTCAAGCCTCCGTGTGGCGGTGCATTATGAATTCCAAAGGCGTGTGTCACCTGAGCGTCATATCCGCAGTCAGCGATCACATCACGGAGAAAGCCCGGATAATGGTTGGCGTGCCAATTATCCAAATAATAATCCGCAAATCCGATTTTCAGCATTTTGTTCCCTGCCGTTTCATCAAGCCATATCGTTCACGTAGCGTGCCGCGTCCGCATCCAACAGGAATTCACAGTTTGGATGGAGCTGCAAAACGGAGGCCGGAATATCCTCTGTTACAGGGCCCTTCAGCATTTGGCGCACCATTTCAGCCTTGTGAGAGCCCTTAGCTACCAAAATTATTTTTCTGGAGTGCATTATTGTGCGCACACCCAGTGTTAATCCACCCAGCTCATGCTCCGGCCCGACTCCTGTCTCCTTGCGAACTCGTGCCTCAAAAACAGGATCCATGGGAGACATCCATGTTTCACTGCCAAAGGGTGTTCCGGGCTGGTTAATACCGATATGTCCGTTATAGCCGAGGCCGAGCATTTGCAGGTCGATTCCGCCGCGCTCCTCAAGCCTCTGCTGGAACTCGCGGCATTCGGCCTCATAATCCTCCGATATAGTCTTCGGCATTATGAAGCGCTCCTCGGGTATCTGTAACGGGTCGGCGATCTGCTCCTTTATCATCGTGTAGCAGCAGCCCGCATAGCTTCTGGGAAGATTTGTAAGCTCATCCACATTGAAAAGCGTCACACTGCCGGTATCAAACGGATACTGACGATAGATATCACTGACTATGGCGTGCATATTTTTTGTGGTCTGACCTGTGGACAAGCCGATCACCGAATCCGGCTTCTTCATGATCTGTCCAATAATACGCCAGGCGGCCAGAATGTCAAATTCTCTTTCATCCTTTGCAATCGTGATCTTCATATAGCCCTCTCCAATCCTTTTATCGCATTGCTGCATGCACCCAACAGACCTATGTATCGCGGATCCAGCTTTGTAACCACAATGCCCTGTGTTACATACCGAATCGTTTTGGCTGTCAGGCGTTCCTTGATTTTTTCAAGCAGGAAGCCGTCCGACACGACACCGCCGCCCAAAACCACCGTATCCGGGTCGCTGAAGCGAACCAGGTTCATAATGAGATTTGCGATGCCCTCCGCCGCATTATCCGTCAGCCGCCTGCAAAGTGCGTCCGTTTCGTACAGTGAAAATATCTCCTCTACGCTGACCCTGCTGCCGTCCTCCGGGATAGTCAGCCTGCTGTCGGGATATTGTGCAGCCAGCATACGTGCACAGATGTCAAGACCCATGCCCGATGCAACGGACTCCACGCAATTGAGTCTTTCACACTCACAGGGAACAAGCTGATCAACGCCGGACGTGGTATGTCCCACCTCACCTGCATTGTAATGAGCTCCCCTTATCAGTCTTCCGTCGCTGACCACACCGGCAGCTATGCCAGTTCCGATATTGATATAGATAAAGTGCTCCGAGCTTCGGCCATAGCCGAACAGCATCTCCGCCTTTGTTGCACTGCGCACATCATTATCCACAAAGCACGGCAATCCGTAACGCTCGCTCAGTATTTTTGCGATTTCTATCTTGCCCGTACGCACCGAAGATATTTCATGCCATACGCCGTTATCACTGTCTATTCTGCCTATCATGCCAATGCCGATAGCCTGTACCCGACACCCGGGAGTACTATGGGACAGGAACTCATCCAGCCCCCGTTGGATGAGCTCCTGCGCCTCAAAGTGGCTCAAAGTGCCGGAGGGGTATTTTTTGCTTCGAAGCAGGTTTCCCTGCCTGTCCATTTCTCCTATAAGCAGCTTGGTGCCGCCCAAATCCACACCGATATATGTGTTCTTAAGCTGTTCAGTCAAATTCATTCACCTCGTACTGCATCCATTCGGATGATCATCCCTTTCACGCAGCTCGAATTCCTGCCGTGTCAAGCGAGAATAGAGTCGGTCGGCCGCCACAAGTGCCACAGCGGCCACATATCGAGCCTGCTCAAGCGTTTTTTCGTCGAGACCATAGAGCTCATCGAAATTGCCACCCGGCATTTTCAGCTCCCTCTCTATTTCATCCAGAAGCTCATGATAATCCAATCTGTTCATACACGTCACTCCCTCTCGGACTCTGCCGGAAAGCAATCCGCACAGAGTTGGAGCCAGCGGCACGCTGCACCTACCCAAACCTCGCGGAAGGTCGCGTTATTGTTCTGCGGCCAGTAGGGTACATCCTCGTTATCACGCGTCTCAACTCCCACCGGTATCTCGCCTACGCATTCTCCGCAGAGCACGGCATACTGTCGGCAATAATCCGAGCCTGCTCCGTAAATCAGGGACTGACCGAAGGGGTTCTTGCCCCACATCCAGTACATCTGCTCCCGGGCTATCTGTAAAAGCTCCTTGTCCTCAAAGTAACGTCCGAGAAGCGCGGCTGCCTTGCCCATTGACAGCATGACCGCAGTGTTTCCGCGGAAAGAAAACCACACCGGGAAATTGCGGAGAATATAACCGTCTCCCAAGTCCCTTCCCTGCATAAGCTGCTCACGGTAATTCTCCCTCTCCTTCTCATAGCTGCATGTTACGTGAAGATACGGGAACAGCTCCGCATTTTCTATCTCATCAAGCTTGTGAATGCCCGCCGGAAGCATTCCATAGGGTGCTGTATTACCTGCTATCGCCTTAATATAATCTCCGTAAAGCTGCATCGAGTTCTCCCAGCAAGGACGCTCCTCGGCTTCCGGCTGTGAACGGCACAGGGACTCCAACGCCTGCATGAACTGGTGCTCACGTGCCTGATGATTGAAATGCACGATGGTGCTGTGTGTCTCATCCCTATAGAAAAATCCCTTCAGCGGTGCTGCATCCCCCTGCTCCTGACAGGCTATGAGCTTATTTGCATATTTTCTCGCCGTATCGGCGTATTTCATCTCCCCCGACGCCTCATAGAGACAGCTTGCGGCCCAAACTATAACCGCATAGTATTGGGACAAGCCGCTGTTATAGGTGTGCTCAAACATATGCGCCGGATGAACTCCAGTCTGCGCGAAAACCTCCTCGGCGAATGCAAAATCCTCCTTTGCGGTCGCCAGAGCATTCGAAGCCAGTTCTTTGTCGTATTCCTCAAGAGTTTTCGCGGCATATGCTTCAATTCCGGAGAACAGGAAATTCTCGTAGGAATGGTTGTGCACTCGGGTCTTAATATCATCAAAATTTCCTATCAGGTTGTCCGTGATTCGTGTGGCTCCTGCACTTGTCGCACGGTATCCGTCACCAAAGCGTGTGCGCATAATGAAATCAAGACCCCACTGAGCCTCCTCCATCAATCGCAAATACAGCATTTTGTCATTTTTGCATCGACGTGCGTTTTCAAACATCGCCTGAACCACTTCGCCGGTCTGAGCCGCCTGCTGGGACACGTCTCCCGCATCATGCCAGCCGCCGGCAAAGGACATGGTCACTCCGTTGTGGGTCGCCGTGATGTCCTGATGACAGGTTCCGTGCTTACCAGGCACCGGGAAGCCGCAGCGCTCGCAGAAAAAGAAATTCAGCACCTTCCACAGGCTTTCCTTTGCAAGCTCCTCCGATATCTCAAAGACACAGCTTTTCAGGCTGCCGGCCTTAAGGTAATAAGAGCCGCAAGCTGTATAATCGGAAAAATCAATAACGTCGAACTCGCCGTTCGGGGTTTTCTCCGATTTCACCGGGCCGGAGAAAACCGTTTTTCCGCTGTCCGAATCTATCAGCTCGAATCTGTCAGCAGCTATCGTTCCCACGGCGGTCTTCCGACCCTCGGGCCAATAGCCGACCGTGGACAGATTTATACAGGGCTGCGGATTGCACCAGCCGTGCTCATGCTCGGGCTCCGCTACTCTCTCAATGGCTATATCTCGGAAATCATAGGCAAGTACATCCGCGGCTCCGATATCATGCCCACTGGAGAACACATAGAAGCAAAGCTGAGTGATGCAGTCCCTCGGCATCTCTGAAAACTCCCATATACACTCATTCCATTGCTCGTTCTTAAGGTCAAAGACCGTAGCACCCTCGCGGTAATACGGATCCGGCACCTTAACCTCACCGTCATTTATCACCGAAACGTTCAGATGCAGAATACGTGCTCCGCGAATCTGGGGTCTCACCCAAAAGCGAAGTCTGTTATATGCCTGCCAGTCCTCCCTGTCAAAGGAGAAAAGAAGCTTTGCCGTTCCGAAATTGGAATAATCCCCATCCGGCGTGGCTCCCTCGGGCCACTGCTCGGTGCGCAGGGGCGCAGTGATACGCAAGTACTCCTCAGTACGCTCCAGCTCAGCTATTCCCTCGGCTCGTGGGCTGACACAACTGTCGCCGCCGTACAGAGAGCGCTTCTCCTGCACCTGCTTTGCGGAGAAGGCCGCCTCCCTCGAGTTCTCCTCATGCAGGGGCAGCGGACGATGAATGTACAAACTATCCTCTAATTGCTGCTGAAACTGTTTATTCATGCTCATAGTCCCCCAAATTCTGCTGTATTGAATCCATATCGGTATCTGTTTTCCATTCTAATATGAAAACCTTTTCATTTCAATTGTCACTATTGACGATTTTTCAAAGGTCAATTTCGGCGTATCGACGGTTTTTCCGGCGTTTTCATTGATATCATTGAAAACTTTTTCATTATCTGATATTTTATTGCTATCGAATATTGAAAGAGGAGCGATCATTATGGACAGACCCATTACCATCGTGCAGATAGCAAAGGAAAGCGGAGTCTCCATTGCCACTGTTTCCCGTGTCATGAATGGAACAGCGCCCGTCTCCGAAGCCACACGCAACCGGGTCAACGCTGTGATTCGGCGCTACAATTACACACCGAACGCCTTTGCACGCAGTCTTATAAACCGTCAAAGCATGACAATCGGCATCATCATGCCAGATATCTCCAATCCGTACTTTGCCGCCATGTTCAGCGAATTCGAAAAAGCAGCTCACGAGGCCGGGTATTCCGTGATACTTTGCAACACCTTTTTCAGCTCTGCCGACGCTGAGATCATGGAAATCAGGGAACTGGATTACTTCCAAATGATGCTTGACAAGAAGGTTGACGGTGTTCTGGTCGTCGGCGGTCAGGCAGATTTGTTCGATGTCAGCAGCAAATACCGCGCCGCTCTGAAAAGCATGGCTTCAAATGTTCCTGTCGTGGTGCTCGGAAATCCCATTGACGGCATTGACTGTCGATTTGTACAGCGCGAACGCGGTCAGGGCGTTTTCTCGGCAGTCAGCTATCTTGCCTCTTTAGGGCATAAGCGCATCGCCTTTGTCGGCGGTGAGGACGGCGTAGGTATCACTGATGCAAGACTCAACGCGTACCGGGACGCTCTGGAAGCGCTTCAGCTTTCCAAATCACCGGAGCTGATAATGCTGTCAGATTATTATGCTCCGGACGGATATCGGGCCACAAGGGCGCTGATAAACAGCAAGAGCTCCTTCACGGCGCTGCTCGCCATAAACGATAATATAGCACTCGGCGCATACCGCGCTCTGGCCGATGCCGGTCTGCGTATCCCCCAGGATGTATCTGTAATAAGCTGCGATCAGTTCTATACCGCCGAGTATCAGGTGCCGCGCCTGACAAGCGTTGACCAGCACAACGAGCTGTTCGGACGGTTCATCATAAATGCTCTTTTGGGTGCTATCAACAATGTAAACGACGATGTTGTCCTGAATTACAGACCGGAGCTTATCATTCGCGAAAGCTGTGCACCTCCGGCTCCCTACTCACGCTGAGCCATAAAAAAATTCGCCGAAGTATTCGGCGAATTCTTTGTTTTCAGCTATTTACTTTATTGCTTCTTTCATATAACGTATACCGGCAGCGCCCCTGCGTGCAAAGAGGTTAATACCGCTGCTCTCGCCGCCGATATCGAACGACTCGGGCTCCCCCTGCTCCTTACCGCTCAGGATATCCTCGCAAAGCGCCTCCACATCGCGGCTTATACCATAGGGCTGCGGCATACATGAGGCTGAACCGCCATAGCCGACATGACCGTTATAATTGCGGTCATACAGGGGCTCGAGTGATATCAGCTTTTGCGCCGTTGCCTTAAGCGAGCCGATCGTCTGCTTGGGATGAAGCTCCGGGCTTCCGCCGAGAGCCAGCAGCAGTGTGTTTCCGTTGCAGGCATCTCCGGTTATCATGATTCTCTCACGAACATCGAGGAAGCTGAGTCCGCCCGGTGTGTGACCCGGTGTCTCGTACACCATGACCTTGCGGTTACCGAGGTCGATGACATCACCCTCCTTAAGGGGCAGCATTTCGGGAAGCTTTTCAAATTTCACCGTGTCCTCCGCCGTAACCGGTGCATTCGGGTTCATTTTGAGAAGTGACTCGGCATATCCCTTTCTGGTCTCATAGGGAATGTTCAAGGCCATTTCGAAATCATCGCTATGAGCGTAAACACTGTCAAACCAGCCGATAGCACCTGCGTGGTCGGGATGGCCATGCGTCAGCGCAACAGTCAGCGGCTTATCCGTCAGACTCGAGACAAGCATCGGCAGGTCGAAAACTCCGGTTCCGGTATCGATCAGCAGAGCCTTTTCATCGCCGACCAAAAGGAACATCGCATCAAGGCCATACTCGTTTATAGCATATGTCTTATATGCTATCTCGATCACGGGCGGCATTTTCATCATTGTTTTAAAATCCATATCAGTTCCTCCCAAAAGATATTTATAGCTGATATCCCTGAGGATATAGCTTACAAAACGAGCTCATAAGCAAAAGCCGCCGAAGCTATTCAGTTTTCGACGGCTTTGATTCATTTTACAGATATGCCTCAACCACGGCCATCATTTCGTCCCACTGACTCTCCATGTCCTTGACAAGGTGGAACTGATTGCGCGCACGAACGAGGTTATGCTCGGGGTACTGTGTCTTAAAGTACACGTCGCCGTTGATGTAGTCGGCAAGGAAGCGCATTCCGACCTCAAGGGTCATCAGCTTTGCACCTACGGGGAGCGTACGTATCTCGGTCTCGGTCAATGCCTTTCCGGCAGCGCCGAGGAAGCCCTCGGTATACGCCTTAAACAGCTCCATGCTGAAATGCACCTTGCTGAGGTCGGCCTCATCCTCGGCAGCGGTCGTAGCGCCGGCTCTGATGGAATCGCCGAAGTCAAATGCGGTGAGACCCGGCATAACGGTATCGAGGTCGATAACGCACACGGCCTCTCCGGTTGTATTGTCTATGAGAACATTGCTCATCTTGGTATCGTTATGAGTTACCTTCAGTGGAAGCTCGCCCTCCTGCAGGAGATCCATGAGCGCCGCACAATCGGCCTTTCGCGCCTTAACAAACTCGATTTCCTCAGCAACGTTGCAGAGTCTGCCGGACTTGTTATCCTTTATGGCCTGTTCAAGCTGTCTGTAGCGGTCGGGAGTATCATGGAAATGCGGTATTGTCTCATGCAGAGTTTCCGCCGGGTAATCGGCCAGCATACTCTGGAACTCACCGAAAGCAGCACCGGACTTTTTCAGCATTTCTGTGGACTCCGCAAAATCGAATGCGGTGGTATTCTGAATGTTGACGGTAACGCGCCAGAACTCGCCGAGGTTATCTACGAAATAATCCATGCCGTCTTTGGTCTGAACCACTGTCAGTGTGCCGCGGGCTGCATCCCTGCCGCTCTTCTTGAGCTTATCTGCGATAAATTCCGTGACGCCGATAATGTTCTCCATTATCTCATCCGGATGCTTAAAAACATAGCTGTTAATGCGCTGCAAAACATATTCCTCTCCGTCAAGACACTTTACGAGGAAGGTGTCGTTGATATGTCCGCCGCCGTATGGTGTAATGGACTCTATCTTATTCCAAAACGGATATGCTGCGGCAACATCGGTATACAATATCTCATTTCTCATTTTCATTTTTCCTTTCAAGCTTTTAATTGTTGATGACTACTTTAAGTATTTCGGAGCTGCCTGCGGATGAAATATTCATCGTGCCGCTGTTGCGCTCCAATATTCCCCTAACTGCCTCCAGCTTCGGCCCTTCGGCAATCTCGGGCTCAAACAGTGATTTTACTATATCGGTGAACGAATTCTTATTGAGCAGCAGCTTTTTCTTTCTCTTCGGAGAAGCTGAATAGACCGCCTCAAAGCTTATTTTTCCGTCCATGGGCAGAACGGTCATGCGAACACTCTTGTCCTGTGCGTGTGATTTCTCGGCATTTTCTATCGCCTGCGCCAGGATATCGTTCAATATGACGCAGAACTCCACCGTTTTGAGATTTGCATTGCCAAGCTCGATATTGCTTTCCATGCGCACTCCGCAATGCCTTGCGTATGCAGTTTTTGCAGCTATCACTGCATTTATATAGGGATTATCGCTGTAATGGTCAAGGAACGGGTCACGCAGAACAGCCTGATCCGCCACCGCATCCAGAACTCCGTCACAATTGCCCTGGCGCGCATAATTCGTTATTTCGTTAATGACATAATCGTGGTGTTCGCGTGCAGTCTTTGCATTTGTGACATTGCCAACCATGGAATTAAAATAATCGGCCTGAACCTGCAAAAGCGCATCCCTGTGGTCTCTGCGGCATTCGCGCTCCTTGAATTTTGCCGCATTATATGCAGAACGAATGGCAAACACCATTATGGCATAGATGAACAGTGTAATGAAGAATCTCGGCGCAAAGACATCCACTCCGAGCATATCCGTGATTTTTCCGGCGGCGGAGACCCAGCAAAGCAGGGTGAGCACGCACAGCCCCACGGACAGCGTCGATACACCGCGTGATGAAAAATACTGCATCGGCCTGACGAGAGTTATTATCGTCAGTATCGAGAACAGCAAATAGACGATGATACCGGTCAGCAGAGCACCAAAGCCACGGTTCCCAAAGGGTAGCACACCGAAGAGCTGCTCCGTCACTGAGAACAGAAAGGTGTAATTGCAGCACATGAGCAGCGCAGCAAAAAGCTTTTGCACGAGATTATTTGTATATAGCACCGTACCTGCCACAAGCAGCACGGCGGAATTCAGGATGATGCCGACGTAGCCGTCCGCGGAATCAAAGGCAGGAGAGAGCACTGCATTCAGTATAATGGACAGTATGTATGCCGCAGCGGAAACCGCCGCTGTGGTTACAGCCTTGAATCGATTATTCATGATAAGCGCAAACAGCACAGTGTTGCACAAAAACACCAGGGGCAAAACCATCATAACTAACACTCCTCAACTTACATGGTATGGTTCACAGCATATTACGACATAATATGTTAAAAGTATACCATATCGGTCAGTTTCTTTCAACAAAATAAAAGCATAAATTCGATTTGCGGTCGGATTTTGCAAAACGCCGCTCTTCGCATTGACAAGGAACGGACGCAAATGCTACTATATCAGGTAAAGGAGCCGGTGCTCAGCACATGCTTCAATACAGAAAAAGGGGTAGGACAGATCATGAACAACAGAAAAATCGCAAGAGCACTGCGCATATTTGCACTGGCATGCATAGCAGTGACCTCCGTATGCGTACTTATTTACGGATTTAAGACCGGCTTTGGACTTTCCGACCTTATCGCGCACACCGATTCAACGGATACAGTAAGCGAGGGCAGCTACAGCTATGACCTTGAGGAAGAGGTTAGCTCACTGCGCGAAATAGATATAGATTGGGTCAGCGGTCCGGTAACACTCTATTACTATGACGGCAGCACAGTCTATACCACCGAGACCTCGGACAGGGAGCTGAGCGGAACCGAAAGGCTCGAAATGGAGATATCCGGCAGCAAGCTTTCCATCGACTGGGACAGCTCAGCCGTTAGCCTCACCATAGGCAGAGTCAGACCGAAGACACTCGCGGTATGGATACCCAGGGCATTCAGCGAGCAAATCGACAGCCTTTCGATAGGCACGGTTTCGGGAGATATAACAATTGACGGCATAAGTGCGCTGAATTCAATGTACAAAACGACCTCCGGCAGAATAAGCCTCAGAAATATTTCCGGCAATGAGCTCCGCGCTTCGACCGTCTCCGGCGACATAAGCTGCGAGAGCATCTCCTGTACCAAGGCTGTTACGGCCTCGACCACATCAGGCTCGGTGGAGCTGATCGAGGTATATGGCGACAGGCTTCTGCTCGACACCACCTCGGGCTCTATGAGCTTTTCCGGTACCGCGGATAATATCACATGCAGAAGCGTTTCCGGCTCTGTTGACATCACGGCTTCAAGCTGGCCGAGCAGCGCTGTAATGCACAGCGTCAGCGGAAACATATCGATGCACATGCCCGAAGCGGAAAGCGGCTTTACATGTACCTTCAGCTCGGTATCCGGCGATTTTTCAAGCGCCTTTGATACCGTAAAGGACGGAAAAACCCATATATTCGGCGATGGTTCTTCCGTCCTTGAGGTAGAAACAACCTCTGCCGGCTTTGAGCTTTTGAAAAACTGAGGTGCACTATGGAGAAGCTGCCAAATATAAAAGCCGTCACCTTCGACCTGGACGGCACAACGATACTCAGCGGCGGTATACTACCCGAGGAAAACAGACGCGCTATGGAGCGCGCCGCCGAAATGGGCATTCTCATGGTACCTGCCACCGGGCGTTCAATGGAATTCCTGCCGAAATCACTTACCTCGCTGTCCTTCATCCGCTATGCCATGACCTCCAACGGTGCAGCAATATGGGAGCTTTCCGAAAGCAAACTGCTCCATGCAATGCTTATCGACACCGACACGGCACTTGCGGCGCATGAGGTAATCGAGCGCTTTGATATCTATGTTGAATACTACGTAAACGGCAGGGCTGTGACGCGCCGCGGAGCACCCCAAAGGATGCGCGAGAGGGCGGATTTTCCAAGGGAAAAGCTCCACCTGCTCGAAAAGAACTACCTTTTCGTCGATGACCCTGCGAAATACATCAAGGCCGAGAACATCAGGCCCGAAAAGATAAATCTCATGTACATACCCGAGGACGTGCGCGAAGACTTTTTCCGCGAAATACGCGCCGTTGACGGACTTACCTTTACATATTCGAATGTTGATAATATGGAGATCAATGCTCTGGACTGTAATAAGGGCTCGGGGCTCTTGGCACTGTGTGAGGTGCTCGGCATTTCTCCCTCCGCTGTCATGGCCATCGGCGACAACGGAAACGACCTTGAAATGCTGACCGCCGCCGGCTTCCCCGTGGCAGTCGATAACGCCGTGCCGCAGGTAAAGGCCGTCTGCCGTGCCGTTGTTTCGGATTACCGTGACTGCGGCTTTGCCGAGGCCGTGGATAAATTTGCCATAAAAAATAATTTTTCCGAAGTGTAACCTTTATCGTGCAAATGCTTATTTAATATTTGAAAGGACAGGGGGTAATACGATGCTTGAGGATGAACGCATACTTGATCTGTACTGGGCGCGTGACGACAGCGCCATACAGGAAACAGGCACTAAATACGGCGCACGGCTTCTGCGTCTTGCCTCCCGTATGCTGCGCGTGCAGGAGGATTCGGAAGAGTGCGTGAACGACACCTACCTCGGCACGTGGAACTCCGTTCCGCCCCAACGTCCCGAGCATTTCTTCTCATATCTTGCAAGGCTCTGCCGCAACCTGGCATGCAACAGGCTCGACTGGCTGAATGCCGCAAAGCGCAGTGCCGATATCGCTCCCCTGACCGATGAGCTTTCCGCGTGCATTCCGGATACCGCCGCTGACCGCGAAGCGGACTCAAGGGAGCTTGGAGCTGCTCTGAACTCTTTTCTGAAAGGTCTTTCCACGGAGAACCGTGTCATCTTTATGAGAAGATATTGGTTCATGGATACAGTCAGCGAGATAGCCGAAAGATACGGGATAACGGAGAGCAAGGTAAAGACCTCCCTGTTCCGCTCACGCAAAAAGCTGCGTGAATATCTTGAAAGAGAAGAAATAAGCATTTGATAAAGGAGATTTATTCATGACGGGAAAGGATCTGCTCATTGCAATGAACAGCGTCGATGAGGCTATCGTCGCAGAGGCTGAGGAATATTCGGCTCGGCAAATTTTGAAGCTGCATTCCGCGCGCTGGTACAGCACTCTGGCCGCATGTATCTGCCTGCTGGTGTGCTGGGCGGTCGTCGCACAGACGGGATTATTTGACAGCAGAAGTAAAAATGCCTCAATGGACTCCGCTGGTATCGAAGGGGCACCGGAGACAAACGAAACGACCGGCGCAGGCATCGCTCACGACAACGAAGATGCCTGTGAGGAAGAAATCAGGCAGGAAACCGCCGAACAGCTGATAATATACTCTCCTCCGGTGGAGTATGACGGCGAAGCGGTGGGTTCTTCGACAGAAGCCCCTGAAAACGGTAGCGTGATCCTCTCTGTCAGCCTTCAGGCCACGCTGAACATGGTTCTCTCAGAGAAAAACAGTGTCGAGCCGCTGCTTGCGGTGCAGGTATGCATTTACTCCGAAAAGACCCTGCTGCCGCCGGACAATCCGAAATACATTGACGGACTTGACGCTCTCGGCTACGAGATGCATACGCTTACGGATGATAACGGCAACGAATACCGCTGCTTGCTGCTCACCGCGGAGCAGCTCCGTGACCTCGCCGCTCCCACGGACTGCGGCTATGTCATTGACTTCGCACGTACCGATAACGGCTCTGCACCGTAAATTTGAAATATTGACTTGCATTTTCTTTGACGGGCCTGTGCTTTACGCATAGCCCGTCATTTTTGCAAGAATTTATTTCAGTGTAAAAAAGTATTGCAAAATCAAAGCTTTCATGGTAAAATATAACAGAATTGTAACAAAAGTTATTTTAGCGTAACCTTTACGTTGCATCCTCGTAATTTTTAGCTTAATGCGGTGGTTATTATGGAGAAACAGCTTTACTTGCGTATTATCAGACGTATATTCACTGTGCTTGTCGTGCTCATACTTCTCGTTGCGTGCAGTGCACAGGTCAGTGCAAATGAAATATTCGGTGCAGGCCGCGACAGCCTGACTTTGGCGGCGGACATGACATTTCCTGCATATAACATGTTTATGTGATTGAGTCAGGTTATCATTTTCGGAAATTTACGGCATTGCGAAGCACAAATTCGCAGTGCCTTTTTTTGCGCAAAATCCCCAAAAAAGCACCCTCTGAATGTTCCCCTCGGAGAAAATTCAGGGTTTCGATATAATTTCTTCAAAATGAGTTGACAAACCCTGACTTTTTCCGTAAACTAAACTCATTGCGTTTGCATCTAAAACCAAATAAAATCGGCTGCCGTATTTTCGCCTGTGCGCGTACGGGGTGCCGCTGCCGCGACCAAATTGCAGGCATTTGCCTGCGGCCTGCGTAAAATCCTTTGCGGAAGCAGCGTGCATAAACAAAGCCGGGGTGTGTGATTCACTAAGACCACGCAACTTTCGGGGGAATATTATTCCTACCAAACCGCAAAGGGGATGCTTTCCATGAATAAAAAACCCATTATTACTTTGAAAGACATTGCAGTATCTTTTGACGATGAGCAGGTACTGAAGAATTTTAACCTCACCATAGGTGACGGAGAATTTGTAACTCTGCTCGGCCCGTCCGGATGCGGTAAAACCACGGTTTTGCGCACGATAGGCGGTTTTGTCAAGCCCGATGCAGGCGATGTCTTTTTTGGCGGCAAAAAAATCAACGACGTACCGCCGCACAAGCGCGCAGTTAACACTGTTTTCCAGAAATACGCGCTTTTCCCGCACCTTAATGTCTACGAAAACATTGCTTTCGGCATGAGATTAAAGGGCAAAAAGGAAGATGAAATAAAGAAGACTGTTACGGAAATGCTGCATATGGTGAATCTCAACGGCATGGCTCACCGCGGTGTAAGCCAGCTTTCCGGCGGCCAGCAGCAGCGTGTCGCCATAGCGCGTGCGCTTGCAAACGAGCCGAAGATACTGCTTCTTGATGAGCCGCTCTCCGCACTCGACCTCAAATTGAGAAAGGACATGCAGAGCGAGCTTAAGAAAATACAGCAGGCTATCGGCATAACATTTATTTTTGTTACACACGATCAGGAAGAGGCTCTTTCCATGAGTGACACTGTCGTTGTCATGGATAAAGGCGAAATTCAGCAGATAGGCTCTCCTATCGATATCTATAACGAGCCCCAGAATGCCTTTGTTGCTGACTTTATCGGCGAAAGTAATATTCTTGACGGCGTGATGATCGATGACTATCTTGTTGAGGTTGCAGGTCAGCGCTTCAAGTCCCTTGACAGCGGCTTTGGCAAAATGGCACCCGTTGACGTTGTTATCCGCCCGGAGGACATCGATATCGTTCCCACCGGCTCGGCTGCGGCGCATATCAACGGCGAGGTCACAAGCGTTACCTTCAAGGGCGTGCACTATGAGATAATCGTCGATGTTGACGGCTTCAAGTGGATGATACAGACCACGGACTCCGCAAATGTCGGTGACAGGATCGGTCTGGCACTCACTCCGGACGACATTCACGTTATGGCAAAATCCGTTTACTCCGGCACCATGGGCGACTACAGCACCTTCAGTGACGAGATGGGTGAGGCTCTGCTTGAGAGTGAGGAGGCGGAAGCCGATGAAGACTAAGCTGTTCTCCGCTCCATACACGATATGGATGATACTTTTCATCATCGTTCCCGTCGGCATGGTCGGCTTTTTCGCCTTTACCGACAAGAGCGGTGCATTCACACTGGATAATATTATCCATGTGGGTCAGTATTCCAATGTTTTTCTGCGCTCCATATGGCTCGGTGCAATAGCCACCGTGATATCCCTGCTTCTGGGTTATCCTCTGGCATATATCATCTCAAAATCAAAGGCAAGCAGACAGAGCATCATGATAATGCTCGTTATGCTGCCCATGTGGATGAACTTTTTGCTGCGCACCTACGCATGGATGTCCCTGCTTGAGGACAATGGCCTCATCAACAACATGCTCGTCGCGATAGGTCTTCCGCGCATACACATGATAAACACCCCCGGTGCGGTCGTTCTCGGAATGGTCTATAACTACATTCCCTATATGATCCTGCCGATTTATTCCGTTCTGGCAAAAATCGATAACAGTGTTATCGAGGCTGCACAGGATCTCGGAGCAAACGATGTAAAGGTCTTTTTGAAGGTCGTTCTGCCCATGAGCATGTCCGGCGTTATCTCCGGCATCACCATGGTCTTCGTTCCGGCCGTCTCCACCTTTATTATCTCCAAAATGCTCGGCGGCGGCGGAAACCTGCTAATCGGTGACCTCATCGACATGCAGTTCCTCGGCTCTGCCTACAACCCGAACCTCGGCTCCGCCATTTCTCTGGTGCTCATGGTCATCATCATGATCTGCATGGGCATAATGAACCAATTTGATGACGACGAGGAAAATATGGGAGGAGGTATGCTGCTGTGAAAATCGCATCCAAAATTTATACGGCACTTATCTTTATCTTCCTCTATGCTCCGATAATTGTGCTGATAATCTTCTCCTTTAACGATACGGAAACCTCCAGCCGTACCGTTTTCAGCGGCTTCACACTGCGTTGGTACGAGCGCCTTTTTCAGGACAGATACATTCTTGAGGCGCTGCTCAACACGCTGATAATCGCTGTGGTGGCGGCTTTGGTCTCCACGGTTCTCGGTACAATGGCCGCTGTCGGCATAAACAGCATGAAGCGCCTGCCGAGAAAGCTTATGATGAATGTGACAAACTTCCCGATGGTGAACCCGGATATCGTTACCGGCGTTTCCATGATGCTTCTGTTCGTTGCGGCTGTTAAGGCCTTTGGCGGACGTGACCTCGGCATGGCCTCCCTCATCATAGCACATGTCACCTTCTGTCTCCCCTATGTCATTCTCTCCGTGCTTCCGAAGCTTCGCCAGATGAATCCTAATCTGTTTGAAGCCGCACAGGACCTCGGATGTCCCCCGGTAAAGGCCTTCTTCAAGGTGGTTCTTCCGGAGATAATGCCGGGTGTCATCACCGGAATGATAATGGCCTTTACACTTTCAATAGACGACTTTGTCATCAGCTATTTTACAAGCGGTACAACTCAGACACTGCCCATATACATATATTCCATGACAAGAAAGCGCATTTCTCCCGAGATAAACGCACTTTCCACCGTGCTGTTCCTCTGCATCATGGTGCTGCTCATAGTAATAAATGTACGCCAGGCACGTGATGAGCACCGCGCAAAAAAGGCAGAAAAGGGGTATAAATCATGATGAAACGATTTTTCTCCCTGCTGCTTGTGCTGATATTCATGCTCAGCATGCTCTCCTTCTCCGTCAGCGCGGCAGAGGCCGAAGACTCCGACTGGGATTTTTCCAACGAATACCCCACCGCAGAGCTTACGGGCGTTACGATAAACGTATACAACTGGGGCGAATATATCTCTAACGGCACCAACGGCTCGCTGGATGTAAATGAGGAATTCACCAGACGCACGGGTATCAAGGTCAATTACACCACCTTCGACAGCAACGAATCCATGTATTCCAAGCTTGCCGGCGGCGGCGCGAATTACGACATCATCATCCCCTCCGATTATATGGTATCCAAGATGATAAACGAGGGAATGCTTGAGGAGCTGGATTTCTCGAATATCCCGAATTTCCAATACGTCGACGAGCAGTTCCGCGACTCCGATTACGACCCGGGCAGCAAGTATTCCGTGCCGTACACCTGGGGCACAGTCGGTCTGTTCTATAACACCGACTATGTTACCGAGGAGGTCACGAGCTGGTCGGCACTGTGGGATGAGCAGTACAACGGCAAGATATTGATGTTCGATAACCCGAGGGATGCCTTTGCCATAGCACAGATGCGTCTCGGCTTTTCTCTGAACACCACCGATTCCGACAAATGGAACGAAGCCGCAATGCTGCTTAAAGAGCAGAAGCCTCTGGTTCAGGCCTATGTTATGGATCAGATATTCGACAAAATGGAGAGCGGTGAGGCCTGGCTCGCACCGTATTACTCCGGTGATGCCGGCGTTCTGGTTGAAAACAACGATAACATCAAGTTCATCATACCGGAGGAGGGCACAAACTATTTCGTAGATGCAATATGCATCCCGAAGGGATCCGAGCACAAGACCGAAGCCGAAACGTACATCAACTTCCTCTGCTCACCGGAGATATCCGGCGCCAACATGGATTATGTCGGCTACGCTACGCCGATATCCGCCGCCAAGGAGTACCTCTCCGAGGAGGCTGTGAACAATCCGATATACTACCCGGACAGTGAGACGCTTGAACGCACCGAGGTATTTGTGAACCTGCCGTCGGAGATCAGCAGTCAGGTGGACATGCTCTGGGCGGAGGTCAAGATGGGCGGCCCCGGCGATTCAATGACGCTCATCGCTATCATACTCGTATTCTTCCTTATCTACATTGCAATCATTGTGTGGAAAAAGCAGAAGAAAAAGCGCGAAATGATGTAAGTTAATCGATCTATACAATGGACATTCCTCGGAATGTCCATTACTTTTAGGAGGAACCTGTAATGACACTTTTCGATGAAATCAGCCGATACACCCCGTATAACGAGCAGGAGGAGCGCGACAAAGCACAAATGCTCGGCTTTATCGAAAGGAACGACGACTATCTTCTGAGAAGCAACACCGTGGCTCATTTCAGCACGTCACTGTGGACTGTAAACCGCGAGAGAACCAAGGTGCTCATGATATATCACAATATATACAAATCATGGGCATGGGTCGGCGGTCATGCCGACGGCATTGAGGATCTGCACGCCGTGGCTCTCCGCGAGCTTGAGGAGGAGACCGGGATAAAGAATGCGCGCTTTGCGGACGATGAAATACTCAGCCTTGAAACGCTGACTGTAAACGGACACATAAAGAGAGGTCAGTACGTTCCGAGCCACCTGCACATGAATATCAGCTATCTTGTCGAAGCCGACGAGGCGGACAGTATCCGAATTAAAGAGGACGAGAACAGTGGAGTTCGTTGGTTCACCTTCGACGAAGCGCTTGAGGCGGCCTCCGAAAAATGGATAGTGGAAAATGTATACAAAAAGATAGTGGATAAATTAGGCAGGATGCCGTGAGCATTCTGTGCGTTACCTGCTTGAAATATGTCGGCACTGCTGCTATAATAAAGCTATAATATTACCGAAACGAGGTATCTTTATGAACATTCAGAAAGTTACGGATAGCTCCTTTAAAAAGTACGGCAAGGTCATCAGCGATATCGATTGCTCCGATATTATAGAGGCAATGGGCCCCACTCCCTGCCCCGAAAATGTTGTATATGTACCGAGCGTCGATACACTTGAGGCCTGCAAAAGCGCAGAGGACGTATTCTACTCCATGTACGGTGGTATGCCCTATCAGATCGGCTATTGCAACGGCAACAATTGCATGCTTAATGCACTCGAGTACCACAGGGACAGCGAGATAAACATCGCCGTTACCGACCTCATACTGCTCATCGGCAGCGAACAGGATATCGAAAACGGCAAGTACGATACCTCCAAGGTCGAAGCCTTCCTTGTTCCGGCAGGCACAGTTATTGAGGTATATTCAACCACACTTCACTATGCACCATGCAATGCAAATGACGGCGGCTTCAAGTGCGTTGTAATACTCCCCAAGGGAACCAACACCGACATCGAAAAGCGTGCTCCCAAATGCGCCGAGGATGAAATGCTCTTTGCCAGAAACAAGTGGCTGCTCGCTCATCCCGATGCCGCTGAGCCCGGACAGTATGTCGGCCTCACCGGTGAAAACCTCTCAGTAAGATAAGGAGACTGTAATGGAAAGATTTGATTATCATTTCGAGCCGAACTACGGCTGGATAAACGACCCCAACGGAGTTATACAGTTCAACGGACAGTATCATGTGTTCTTCCAGCACAATCCCTTTGCACCGAAATGGGATAAAATGCACTGGGGTCACGCGATTTCCGATGACCTCATCCATTGGACACAGACGGTGAACGCCCTGCACCCGGACATGTACTATGAGAACAACGAGGGCTGCTATTCCGGATCCGCTATCGAAAAGGACGGCAAGCTGTATGTCTTCTATACGGGCGCTTCCAAGGAACTGAAGCAGACCCAGTGCGTGGCTGTCAGCGAGGACGGCCTGCACTTTGAAAAGTATAAAAACAATCCCGTCCTCACGCATGACGAGGCAAGGGACGACGGCAATTTCAGAGACCCGAAGGTACTTAAGTACAACGACCGCTATTACATGGTAACGGGTGCTGCACAGGGCGAGGTCGGCAGAGTGCTTCTCTTCACCTCCGAGGATCTCCTTCACTGGGAATTTGTAAATGTCCTTTTCGAGACCGCTGATTTCGGCGGTACACTCGAATGCCCCGATCTCTTCGAGCTTGACGGCAAATGGGTGCTGATGTTCTCCGCAATGAAACCGACAGTCGCACCGTCCGTATTCCTCATCGGTTCTTTCGACGGCAGAAGCTTTACTCCGGAAAGCATCTGCTACAGCGAGATAGGCCGCGATTTCTATGCTCCGCAGACGCTTCTCGACGACAAGGGACGCCGCATAATGCACGCATGGTACCACCACTGGGGCAAGGAGCTTATAGACGGCGCCGATACCGCAGGTGCACTGGTTATCCCGAGAGAGCTTCATATCAAAAACGGACGTATCGTGAATTATCCCGTGGCAGAGGCTCAGCATCTGCTCAGAGAGAATGACGAGCATGTCGAGGTGAACGGCACAGAGATCATCATCCGCGACGGTGAACGAGTTGTTGCAGCATACGATACACGTATTCTCGGTGTTGATGAAATCAACTCCGTTGAGACACTCTTTGACAAAAAGGCAGTAGAGGTCTTTATCAACCACGGCGAGGCATCCATCGCACAGTGGCTCATCTGACATATACATAGCAAAATCGGCAGCCCACATCGGACTGCCGATTCTTTTTTACTTATATCAAGCTTTCTTTGACAACGGTGCAGGAGCTTATCCCGTAATACTTAAAGCATTCCACCGCGTCGCTGTCGATCCTTTCGCCGCAGATAACTATCGGCACAGCCGGAGGACAGCCGACCGAGGCCGCTGCCAAAACCCTGCCAACACTTTTTTCAACAGAAATCGTTTCGCCGGTTGAAAACGCCGCTTCCCGCACGCTCATCACGCGCTCTGTTGCATGAAAGCGCGGCGGCATAGCAATTATCGGCTCCCTTTTCGGTATCGAGCCCAGAACGGCGTAAAGTCTTGCGAGCTCATCATCCGATATTTCCGGTGTGAACATCAGCACAAGAAAATCTGGGTCTGCAAATTCACACATTATTCCCTTTTCCTCAAGCAGGCTTTGAAGCTCCGTTCCGGTATAGCCATGGGGCTTTGCCAAAAAGGTCAGCTTCATGCACTCATCGCCGCAGAAAGAATAACCGAGACGGCCAAGCTCCGCTTTGAGCTTTATCAGCTTCCCGGAAAAGGTCTTAAGGCGCTCGGCATAGCCCTCAGCCATATACCTGTTCGCAGCATCAAGCGACTGCAAAATAAGGTAGGACGGGCTTGTTGAACCGAAAAGCGCCATGGCATTCTTTGCCATGGGTGAATATTTCGGCGCCACACTGTCCGAAATGTGCAAATACGCTCCGCCTGTCAGCACCGGCAATGTTTTATGTGCCGAGTCGCAGCACATGTCGGCACCGAGATCTATCGGATGAGCCGAGCTTTGCAAAAAGCGCAGATAAGCGCCGTGAGCGTTATCCACCAGCAGCAAAACCCCATGCCTTTTGCACACGGCGGCCAGTTCCTCTATCGGTGCGATATTTCCAAGGTAATCCGGGCTGGTGACATACACCGCAGTCGGAAACCTCTCTGCCCCCGACAACTCCCTTTCAAGAGTTTCTGCGCTGAATCTGCACGATAGGTATGAGTCCTCCGAATCCGACCCAAGCCACATGATATCGAGATCCAACAGTGCCGCCGCGCTCAAAAAGGTCTTGTGCGCATTTCTTCCGGCCAGAACCAGCGGCCTCTCCCCCTTTACGGAGCGGCCGGCAACCGCCAAGTACAGCATTGCACGTATACAGAGGGATGAGCCCTCAGCAGAATAGAAGGTATCGCAGCCGAAAAGCTCCGATGCATTCCTCTCACTTTCCCGTATTATTCCGTCCGCCTCGTACAGGCTGTCGGCACCTGTTATCTCCGTTATATCAAGCTCCTCAAAGCCGAGTATTCCCCTGCCCTTGTGACCCGGCATATGAAGCCGCATGTCACCGGTCTCGGAATATTCTCTGACAAAATCGCATATTGGCGTGTTCATTTCATCCTCCGGTTCAAAAAAGCCCCTGCCGCAGTACACGGTACAGGGGCTTTTAACTTGATTATTCTCCAAGGGCGCGGTGTATTGCGACCATGATCGCGCATTCCATACGTTTGCGGAAAAGCTTGCAGCCGTATTCGTAAACACCTGTGACAGAGCCCGTGGAATGGTAGGCATTTGCAGCACATCCGCCGGAACAGTACAGTCTTGCCCAGCAATCGCGGCATTCCGGATGAGCATAAACATTGCAATTTGCAAATTCCTGCTGTATGCCGGTATTTGTAACGCCCGTCCAGATATCGCCGAGTCTGAATTTCTCATCGCCGACGAACTGATGGCACGGGTAGAGATCGCCCCAGGGCGTGACAGCCATGTATTCCGTTCCGGAGCCACAGCCGGAAATACGCTTGTAGATGCACGGGCCGCCTGTAAGGTCTATCATATAGTGATAGAATGTGAACGGATTGCCCTCCTTGTCGCGCTTGAGCATGAGCTCTGCAAGCTTCTCATACTGATCCATAACGATCGGAAGATCCTCCTCTGTCAGCTCGGAGGGATCACCGGGAGCGCATACCACAGGCTCCATGCTGAGCTCGGAGAAACCGAGATCGAGCATCTGCTCTATATCCTTGAGGAAATCGGGGTTGGCATGTGTGAAGGTACCGCGCATGTAATAGCCCTTGCCCTCACGTGCCTCAACCAGCTTCTGGAACTTCGGCACGATCTTCTCCCAGCTTCCGTTGCCTGCATAGTCAACGCGGAAGCGGTCATGTATCTCCTTGCGTCCGTCAAGGCTGAGTACGACATTGTGGCATTCGCGATTTGCGAATTCAATAACGTCATCATCTATCAGAACGCCGTTTGTTGTAAGCGTGAAGCGGAAATTCTTGTTATGTTCCTTTTCAATGCTGCGTGCATAGGCCACAAGCTGCTTTACAACATCGAAATTCATGAGCGGCTCGCCGCCGAAGAAGTCCACCTCAAGGTTACGGCGTGTACCGGAATTCTCAATGAGGAAATCCAGAGCGCGTTTGCCGGTTTCAAAGCTCATGAGTGCGCGCTCACCATGGTACTTACCCTGGCTTGCAAAGCAGTATGAGCAGTTGAGGTTACAGGTATGCGCAATGTGCAGACAAAGAGCCTTTACAACGCCCGCAGAGCGACTCTTGAGCTCACCTGCCATCGGCGCGAAGGTGTCCGGCGCAAAAAGCTTGCCGCTTTCCTTAAGGCCTACCACCTGCTCGTAGCACTCCTCGATATCCTTATCGGATATATCCTCTCTGTCGCCGTACTTCTCTCTCATCGCCTTGAGAATAGCTTCCTTTTCGCTCTCCTCAAACATGGAGATGATATCATAGGCGACCTCATCAACAACATGAACCGCACCGGAACATACATCCAGCACTATGTTGTAGCCGCCAAGCTTGTATTGATGTATCATATAAACAAGTCTCCTCGTGTTATTTTGTATATTAGAGCACGAAAAAATGCCGCCTGTATCGGCGGCATTTCACTATTTGCAATTACTTGCTCTCTTTGGTGCTTTCGCACTGCTGATTTGCAATGCCGCAGCTGGTCTTGCAAGCAGACTGGCAGGAAGTCTGGCACTCGCCGCAGCCGCCATTCTTCGCACTTTCACACAGATTGCGAGTCTCAATCGTCTTAATGTGTTCCATGATAGCAACCTCCAGAAAAATATTCGAGTATATTGTACTGTATTTCGCCTGTAAAGTCAAGATGAAATTGCACATCACAGGCCGCTAATCGCATAATATTCAGCTTAGAGCGCACACTGGATATTTATATGCTCTCTGAAGTAATAATAATGCCTGAAGCCCATGCCGCGCAGCAGGGAAAGTGCGTCGTCAAAGGACTTGCCTATGTTCTCCGATACGTGTGCATCCGAGCCGAGCGTGATGAGGTATCCGCCCATGTCATAGTACTTCTGTATTATCCATTCGTCCGGCATATAATATCCGCCGTCACCGTCCTTGCCGGAGGTGTTCACTTCCATGGCGATACCGTGCTCTATGATATACGAAAGAATTTTCTCTATCTTTTTCTCATACGGATGAACATCGAGCGCCAGGCCAAATTTGCCGTTAATATATCTCAGCGGACAGGTAAGATGTGCCATTATGTCGCACGGCAGCCAGTGCAGCATGTCGTAGACCTCATCAAAATATTTATCCATGAACGCTTCGAGATCGTCCCGGGAGAGTTCTCTGAGGTCGAGCATGGAATAGGGATCCGACCATTTCTTGTAACGTACAGCATGTACTGAGCCTATCACTACGTCATAATCGTGCGCTGCAAGCAGCTCCTCAACATGGGGCTTATCCCACAGCGGCTCACCTATCTCAACACCGGAGAGGATATCCACTCTACCATTAAATTCTCCAGCAACCTCATGCACCTCGTTGACGGAGGCTGCTATGCGCAGTGCGATCTCCCCGGAGATATAATACTGCGTGTCACAGTGGTCGGTTATCGCAAAGGCCGATATGCCGCGCTCTTCGGCAGCCGTCGCCGTTGCCCTTATCGGGCTTTTGCTGTCATGGGAATTATGCGAATGCACATGCATGTCGAAGAGCCTTCCCCTGTTGATGTCCGGCTTGATGCGTCCGGTGGTCTCGACCACGTCCGGTTCAAAGTCTCTCACGACCCTTTCAAAGCTCTCATAGTCCTTGATTATCCATATGCCGAGCTTCGCATATCTCTTTACGAGAGCACACAGCTCAGCACTTACAAAGGCAACGCTGACCCATGAGGTAAGCGGAGAGGCATCCGGCACCCACACCGTAAGGCGATCTTTATATCCTGCCATTTTATCAAGGACGTCCTCGGAAACCGCACCGTCATAGTGCAGCTCGACCTTCGGAAAGCGCTCTGCATAAAAGAGTAGCTTCTCGACTCTTGCCGTAGTTATCGCGATGATATCCTCATAAGCGTCTATCAGCTCATAGAGCTTCTTCTCCGCCTCGGCGGAAAAGGCCTCTATCTTGCTGTCGAGCTTTATTCTTGTGCCGTGCTCTGCGGCAAGCCTCAATACATCCTCCAGCAGCGGTATTCTCTCACCCCTGAACTTGACCGAAAAGCCTATGCCAAGGTCGTATTTCAGCGCGTCCGCATACGTTATCGAATTGATGAAGACCTCATTTTCGAGCGGCTCGCCATTCATATCGCGAGCAGTACGATTAAGGGTATTGTCGTGCAGCAAAACTATTTTGTTGTCCGCTGTGTAGTTAGGATCAAGCTCTATATACTCATAGCCCTGTGTAATGGCTGCTTTAAAGGCCACAAGGGTATTTTCCGGATACTCAGTGGACACCCCCCTGTGTGCCTGAAGCATTGTGTGCGGCATTTGATATCCCTCCGTTATTTATCTGCGCAATAACACGTGCAGATATTATCCAACGTCATTATACTGCAACACAATTTAGGATGCAAGCGTAATATACCTCTGTTATTTGGCTTGCAAAAGCGGTTAAAGCATGTTATGATAAGCTTGTACTAACCGTAAAGAGAGGACTTGCAATGAAGATCTCAACCAAAGGGCGCTATGCGCTCCGCATGCTGCTGGATCTGGCAATAAATCAGCAGCAGGGCTGCGTTTGCCTTAAGGATATCGCACAGCGACAGGGAATCTCAAAAAAATATCTGGAACAGATTGTACCGGCACTCAGCAAGGCCAATATTCTGCTTACGAGCCGTGGCTTTCAGGGCGGTTATCGGCTTGCGGTAGCTCCCGACAAATGCACTGTCGGCTCTGTACTGCGCGTAACCGAGGGCAATATGGCCCCGGTAGCCTGCCTTACAAACAATGCGGCCGATTGCACACGCAGGGACACCTGTCTGACACTTCCCCTGTGGTATGAGCTTGACCGAATAATAAACGAATACCTCGATTCCGTAACACTACAGGATATTCTTGACGGTAAAACGGACGCCGCAAGTAAAAAGCTCCTTGATGACTGACCTCAGGGAGCTTTTGTGCTTTCAAACGTATAGCATAACGAAGCTATTACACTCATGGAAATAGGATACAGTTTAAAAAGGCATCTGCATTCAGCAGATGCCTTTTTCTGGCGGAGATGAAGAGATTTGAACTCTTGCGCCGGGGAACTCCCGACCTACCGCATTTCGAGTGCGGACCCTTCAACCACTTGGGTACATCTCCATATTATGTTATCAGCCGTATGCGACCAAAATTGCGGAAACCACCTACGGTAACACATATTTTATAGGTTTTTATATAAAAAGTCAAGCGTTTTATGATGAAAAGGTTGACACAAAGGGTAGTTTGCGGTTAAAATATTTATAACTTGTGCACGTATGCTCGCTGCACGGGGATAATCAGAAAGCGAGGAGCGCCGATATTGTGTCGGCAAATGATATCATGATAACTATTGGAAATATGCGCCGTGCGCTTGCCGTTGTGCTATGCATTCTGATAGCACTTTCCGTTGCAGGCTGCTCTCAGCCGAGAAATGTTGAGACGCTTGTGGCAAGCAACGAATATCCTGTGACCGTAAACGAGATGACCATAGACCAGAGACCTCAGCGCGTTGCAGTGCTTTCCGGCAGTCTGGCCGATGTTATTCTTGCAATGGGCTATGAAACAAGCCTTGTCATCGGCAGCGAGGACTGCACACAGCCCGAGCTTCAGGTACTCAAAAAAGCTGCGGCAAACGATACCGCTGCGATACTTGCGGCAGACCCTGACATTGTTCTGACGGATGATATCGACGAGGCGACAGCCGCCTCCTTTACCGAGGCCGGTGTGCAGGTGATCGAGCTCAGCAGCGCTGTTAACCGCGAGGATTTTGAACGTCTCTACGGCCAGGTTGGTACCGTTTTGAACGGCTCCACGACCGGCTACAATGCAGGCATAAAGGCAGCACAGAAGATTTTCTCTTCACTCGATGACCTTGCCCGCCTCGTTCCCGACAGCTCCACGGTAGTTACCGCCTGCTATATATCCGATCTTTCCGGCAAGGCCGTTACCGGCGACCAACTCGGAAGCGTTATGATGTCCTATATGGGCCTTACAAATGTATTCAAGGGACGCACCGGCGGCGAATTCGATGTACAGGATCTGCTGCTCAGTGACCCCACTATGATCTTCTGCACAGAAGCTGTCAAGGATGAGCTTCTCTCCGCTTCGGAATACGCGGAGCTCTCCGCGGTCATCAACAGACGCGTATATTTTATCGACGACAGCTATATGGTATGGCAGGGACGCACAGTTTATGAGGCTGCAATCGAAATGATGGGGCTTGCATATCCCGAGCTTACGGAATCGAGCGAGGCTTCCGTCACGATGGAGATTCCCACACCGACTCCGGAGCCCACTCCCGAGCCCTCCACGGAACCCACACCGATGCCGAGCTTCGATCCGATACCGAGTGGCGAGCAGGGCGAAAACGTATATTATATGCAACAGAGACTCTCCGAGCTCGGATACCTCACAGAGGAATACGACGGCTATTACGGCAATGTTACAGCGGAGGCTGTCAGGGCCTTCCAGACCGCAAACCAGCTCGACAGCACGGGCGAGGCGGACGCGGTAACACTTGCGACACTCTACAGTGAAAATGCAATTAAGGCGGATGGCTCCGTCATCGGCACACCCGGTACAACACCGGCACCCGGCGCTGACGGCACCGGTTCGGTAGAACCGCACACAACAGAATAAACCAGTAAACGAGCCATTTGGAATGAGAATTTCAAATGGTTCATTTTTTTCAACAAACATTTATTATCACCCCCGATTTCGGCCCTCAATGATGTTGACATACGTTAAAATTGATGTTAGACTTTATTAATGGGATGAAATAATCGTTGGCGGGAGGTGAAGAATGGATGGATGTTATCAAGTTAACAGAGCGTGAAGAAGAGGTCATGAATTTTATGTGGGAATACGGTAAACCCGTCACCAGCAACGATATTCTTGAGCTTTGCAAAAAACGCACCTGGAGGGACAGCTACCTGCTTATTATGTTGCGCTCTCTCGAGAAGAAGGGTGCTATTAAGATTTGCGGACGTGTGCAGTACAACACACAGTATGCACGTTTGTTGAAGCCGGCACTCAGTAAGGAGCAGTATTATATTCAGCTCGCTTTCAAGCGCGGTGTGGACAAGAAGCGCTTTGTACAGCTTGCAGTATCGGAGCTATGTAATTCCGATAAAAAGGATGTGGAAGAGTTGATTGCTTCTCTTACCGATATTGCAAACGGGTCACCGGTAGTTGAAGCCGAGTAACGCTTTCAGGGTGTTCAATCGGTCAAAACGGCTTGCATAACGACAACATTTTCGGGTCGCTATAGCAGAGTCGGTGAAATTTGGAGGAGCTAACGCATATATTCGAACGCTAATAGGCGGCGGTCGGATCACACACTGAAAGTGTGGTTTACCCTGTGCAGTTGTTATTGAAAAGTATTCGTGCGGCATTGTGTCGTGCATTTCATGTCTTTTATGATACGGCATCATTTGCTGTACTGTAAATTTTAATTCTGATAACAATATGCTTTGAATCATTTCACGATCAAAGAGAGCGGTTCTGCTACGGCAGAGCAGCTCTCTTTTTGCGTTTGCGGTATTTGACGGAAATGATGCTTGACATATGCTGTCTACTATTGTAGAATATAGGCGTGAGTTCTACAACTGTAGACAAGGAGGCTGTACAATGAATAAACCGAAAATCAACGAAAGTGAATACCGCTTCTGCCTTATACTCTGGGAAAATGAACCGGTGACCGCAGCGGAGCTTTCAAAAATATGCCTTGATAAGCTCGGCTGGAAGCGTACTACCACCTACACCGTCATAAAGCGTCTCAGCGACCGCGGCGTGGTAATGAATCGGGACGGTACAGTAACCTCGGTGATATCCAAGGAGGAGGCACAGGCCGGCGAAATAGAAACCTTTGTCGAAAGCAGGTTCTCCGGCTCAATACCGGAATTTCTTGCCGCTTTTACAAAGCAGAGAAAGCTCTCCGACGGGGAGCTTTCCGAAATACAGAAAATGATAGACGATATCAGAAGGGGGGGCTGACATGACAGACCTGTTCTTCGACATAATAAACACGAGCATATCCGCCGCATGGACTGTGCTTGCCGTGCTGCTTGTCAGGCTGTTTCTGAAAAGGGCTTCAAAATCGGCCGCCACACTTCTCTGGATGATAGTGGCTCTTCGTCTGGTTTTTCCCTTTTCCATACAGAGTGCGTTCAGTCTGATACCGAGTGCCGAAATCGTCAGTTCATCGATCCTTTCAGATACGACACCGAGCGTTGATACGGGCATTGAGTTTATAAACGAGCCGATAAATAACCTGTTGGCCGATTCCCTTTCACCAGGCATCGGGGACAGTGCAAACCCGCTGCAAATACTCACCCCGGTGCTCATCGCCGTCTGGCTTATCGGCATGGCCGCTATGCTCCTGTATGCCGCGATTAGCTATGCGCTGTTGGCGCACAAATTGGCTTTCTCGGTACGATATACTGACAATATATACCGTTCAGACCTTGTACGTTCACCGTTCATACTCGGAGTATTCCGACCGAGGATCTATATCCCGTTCGGCTCCGATGACAAGGCCTGCGAGTATGCCATTCTGCATGAGAACGCCCACCTGGCCCGAAAAGACCATATCCGAAAGCTCATCGCCTATATTCTGCTTTCCGTTCATTGGTTCAACCCTTTGATATGGCTGGCATACATTCTCTTTTGCAGGGATATCGAGCTTGCATGTGACGAACGGGCTATCTCACAGCTTGATAACGAACAGCGCGCCGATTACGCACAGGCTCTGCTCACCTACAGCAGCGGCAATTTCAGCATATCCGTCTGCCCCACAGCCTTCAGCGAAAATGATATCTCAAGGCGTGTACGGGCGATACTCAAGTACCGCAAGCCGGCTCTGCTCGGTGCAGTTGTCGCAGTCGTATTGTGCGTCGTGCTCGCTGTATGCTTCCTGACCGAGCCGCTCTCCCCCACCGACAGTGTCAAGCTTATCGAGCATTCCACTCCCGGCAACGGATTTGCGGCCGAGTATGCTCTGGATTTCAGCAACGCCGTAAACGGCTGTGAAATATGGGCGGAACAGTGGATAAACGGAACCTGCTCTAAAAGTTCAATCGTCACTGCCGCAAAGGAGACAAAAAGGCTCGGCCTGAAAGTACAGCTTCGCAAGGAAAATGAAGTCTATACGGGCGTGGATATTCAAATTGATACGGACGAATCCGGCGGAAGCCTTCTGACCTACTTTGCTTCCCCGGATGCGCAGGACATCCTCGGCTGGTCATTCGCATCCTTTGAAGAGGAAAAAATGTATGAAATCGCCCCCGGGGACAGCATGGTCATCGCCGCACTGGCCTTCGATGTCGGAAACGGAGTGCACACATTTTCTCCGGAAAGCCTGACAGTCGAGAGCGAACGACTGATGTCCTATGACCGGATCATCGTAATTAAAGTTCGGGCATGCTCCGATGAAGACCTTGCCCTCACTTCAAAAACAGCCATGGCAGACTCAAAATAAGTAAAAATGCAAGTTTTTTTCGAAAAATTGCAAAATACGAATTGACTATCGCGCTTTAAAGGAGTATAGTATTAGCATATGTTGTAGTTTTTAGGAGCAACATGGCTTTCGGAAAAGCTCCGCATAGCCGTAACATGAACCTACATGAGAAAAGAGGTTGCAAAATGAATCTTGAACAAATGAAAAGAAAATATGCGTACACACTGGCTCGCGTCGGTCTGAACGTTCAGCCGGGACAGCCGGTGCTCGTTGAGGCTGCTATCGAGGGCGCAGATTTCACACCGATATTCGCAGAAGAATGCTACAAGCTCGGCGCATCCAATGTCATCGTGCATTATCTTGACGAGCCGAACATGAAAATTGCCGCAAAGTATCGCAGTGATGCCGATATGCGCAAGGTCGAGACATGGGAGGAGCTTCAGTGCCAGCAGTACCTCGATGAGGGTGCGTGCTACGTGCGTCTTGAGGGAGTTAACCCCAAGCTCATGGAGGATGTTCCGGAGGCACAGGCAAACGCTATTTTCGCACATACCGATGCTGTGCGCAATATCATGAGAAAGGCAAGCCGCGAAAAGCACTGCCAGTGGCTCATCGCCATGATACCCACCCAGCAGTGGGCAGAATACATCCTCAAGGATGTGCCCAAGGAGAATGCCCTCGACGCTCTCTGGGAGCTGCTGCTCAAGCTCTGCTACATCGATGAGACAAACGACCCGGTTGAAGCCTGGGAGGAAAAGTCCCGCAAGAATTCCGAGCGCGGCAGAAAGATCGATGAGTACAAGTTTACTAAGCTGCACTACACAGCCTCCAACGGCACGGACTTCACAGTTCCGCTCACTCCGTTCTCAAAGTTCTGCTATGACGGCCCCAGACCGGAGAATTTCATCTCCTACCACCCGAATATCCCCTCCGAGGAGATCTGCACCTCACCTGAAAAGTACGGCGCAGAGGGTGTTATCTACGCTTCCAAGCCCCTGGTTCTCGGCGGCAAGAGCATAGAGAATTTCGGCTTCCGCTTTGAAAACGGCAAGGTCGTTGAGGTCATTGCAAACGAGGGTAAGGAAATGCTCGAGGCACTTGTTTCAATGGATGAGAACGCAGGCTATCTCGGCGAGGTCGCTCTCGTTGAGTATCACTCTCCGATCTCCATGTCCAATGTTGTCTATTACACAACTCTTATCGATGAGAACGCATCCTGCCACCTGGCACTCGGACGTGCACTGGGTTCTCCGTTGCCCAAAGACAGCGAGTGGACCTTCAACGATTCTCAGATCCACATCGACTTCATGGTTGGCACACCGGATATGCACATCGTCGGCACAACTGAGGATGGCCGCGAGGTAGTCGTATTCGACAACGGCGATTTTGCGCTGTAATATAAACTGATATTATTTTTGCATAGCGAAGGGCCGCATCCAAATTAATGGGTGCGGCCCTTCGCGTATATATTATGAAGACAAACTCTTAATCAGGACTCGAGCATTTCGAGTGTGCAGGTCTTGGCAATACTCTTGCGTATTGCTGCACGGAGTGGCAGTACGGAAGCCGGGGAAACGGAGAGCTCATCAATGCCGATTGCAAGGAATGTAGGCAGCAGGCTGAGATCCGCTGCAAGCTCACCGCAGATGCCGATCCAAATACCGGCGGCATGTGCTGCATCCGCAGCCATTTTCAGTGCACGCATAACAGCCGGGTGATGCGGATCAAAGAACTTTCCGAGGTCATTTGACTGCCTGTCACATGCCAGAGTGTACTGGATAAGGTCATTTGTGCCAACCGAGAAGAAGTCGACCTCCTTGGCAAGCGCATCTGCAACAAAGACAGATGCCGGAGTTTCTATCATTATGCCGATCTCGGTATCCTTGTCATAGGGGATGCCCTCTGCCTCAAGCTCAGCCATAACGCAGCGGCATGCACGCTTGCATTCCTTTACCTCCCATACGGATGTTATCATCGGGAACATTATGGCAATCTTGCCGTAAGCGGAGGCTCTGTACAGCGCACGAAGCTGTGTGCGGAAGACCTCCGGGCGGTTAAGGCAGATTCTGATAGCGCGTACGCCCAGTGCCGGGTTCTCCTCTTTTTCCATGTTGAAATATCCGACCTGCTTGTCAGCGCCGATATCCAGGGTACGAATGATAACACGCTTTCCGTTCATGGCAGCCGCAACATTGCGATATGCTGTGAACTGCTCTTCCTCCGTCGGGTAATCATTGGACTGCAAATACAGGAATTCCGAGCGGAAAAGGCCGATTCCCTGACCGTCATTATTCTGCACGGAGGTCACATCCTCGGGAGAGCCGATGTTGCAATATACCATCATCCTGCGGCCGTCCAGTGTGATATCCTCCTGGCCCTTCATGGCCTCAAGCAGCTTCTTGTTCTCAAGATGTCTCTCGTGCTTCTCCTTGAGTGCAGCAAGTGTTATTGCATCGGGATCGATTATCAGCTCGCCCGTCTCGCCGTCGATATAGCTCATACGGCCGGAATAGCTTTCCTGCAAAGCATCGCCTGCTCCGCACACCGCCGGAATACCCATTGTTCTGGCGAGTATGGCTGTGTGGGAATTTCCTGAGCCCTTCTGTGTGGCGAATGCCAATATCTTGGATTTGTCAAGCTGGAGTGTCTCTGACGGAGCAAGATCGTCTGCGCAGAGAATAACGGGTTCGGTCATCTCAAGGCCGGTATCGGATATGCCCATGAGGTTATCGAGTATCCTCTTGGCAACATCCTTGATGTCCGCTGAGCGTGCCTGCATGTACGGATCATCCATACCGGCAAGCATTGCCGCAAACTGCTCTCCTGCCTGCTCAACCGCATATTCGGCATTGCAGCTCTCCTCCTCGAGGAGCTCTGTGATGCAGGCTGTGAAGTCCTCATCCTCTACGAACATCGCATGTGTCTCAAAGAGCACAACCGCTTCCTCGGCCTCCTCACGGCATTTCTCCGCAAGTGCCTCAAGCTGCTGTACGGACTCTGCCTGTGCCTTTGCGAGGCGCTCCTTTTCTGCTTCTATATTTGCTACTGTGCGCTTTTCTATCAACGCAGACTGGCGGTGAAAGAAAAACAGCGGCCCTTTGGCGATTCCTTTCGAAACGCCCTTACCCTGGATTGTTATCATGGCGCACTCCCCTCAAAAATTACAGATTGCTCTCGAAAAAGCTCTTCAGTGCTGTGATAGCTGCCTCTTCGTCCTCACCCTCTGCTGTAACGGTAACTGTGTCGCCGTTCTTGATGCTCATGGACATCAGCATCATGAGCTGGGTGAGCTTCTTTGTCTGGCCGTCCTTAGTGATCGTGCAGACGGATGTGAACTTCTTAGCTTCCTTTGCAAGGAGGCCTGCGGGACGTGCGTGGATGCCGAGCGGATCGTTGATTGTATAAGTGAACTGTTTCATGATTGTTTCCTCCGTAGATTTAATATATTTTAGTTTATAGCTTTTATTTTATCAGCCGTTGAGCTTCAGAAGCTCTTCGCCGGCCTTGATGTCACCGGATGCCGTAAGCTGAACCTCAGCATAATCATCCGTATTGCAAACTGCAAGCGGTGTTGTGAGCTGGTAGCCGGCTGCGCGGATAGCGTCAAGATCGAAGCTTACGAGCAGGTCGCCCTTCTTGACCTCCTGACCCTCAGATACGCAGGGCTCAAAGAACTGTCCGCCGAGCTTTATTGTGTCGATGCCGATGTGCAGCAGAAGCTCTGCACCATCCTTGGTCGTAAGGCTTACTGCGTGCTTAGAATCGAACACAGCCTCTATAATGCCGTCAGCCGGAGCAAAAAGCTTGCCCTCTGTCGGCTCTATCGCTGCACCGTCGCCGAGTGCACCGGATGCAAAGGCCTCATCGTCCATATCAGAGAGCTTAACTACCTTACCGTTCATATGAGCTGCAAGGCTGATGCTCTTTGTGCTCTTTTCTGTCTTTTCTTCCTTTACGGGAGCTGCTGTCGGAGCTGCTTCCGCTGCAACCTCGATGTCGGATTCCGGGGACTCCATGAAATCGACCAGTCTGGACTTGATAACGGCTACCTGCGGGCCGTAAACCACCTGAACACCGTTGCCCTTGTGGATAACGCCGGATGCGCCGGACTGCTTGAGAACCGTATCGGAAACGAGCTCTGCATTGATGACCGTAACACGGAGACGTGTTGCACAGCAGTCAACGTCGGAGAGATTCTTCTTGCCACCAAGACCCTTGAGTATCAGAGCGGAGGTCATATCGGAAACTGCCGGTGCTGCTGCACCGTCCGGGCCAACGCCGGTCTTTGCTTTAAAATCAGCACGTGTGTAAAGCTTTGTCTCTTCGTCATCATCCTCACGACCGGGTGTCTTGAGGTTCATCTTGCGGATCATGATGGAGAAGGTGAAATAATAGAGGAGGAAATATATGATGCCTACAACGACTATCCATATCCAATGTGTCTTTTCATTACCCTGGAGCACACCGAACAGAACAAGGTCGATGAGACCGCCGGAGAAAGTCATGCCAACGCCGACATTCAGAATGTGCATGAGCATGTAGGAAAGGCCGGCATAGACACAGTGTACGGCATACATTGCCGGTGCAATGAAGAGGAATGTGAACTCAAGCGGCTCTGTGATGCCTGTGAGCATTGAGGTGAGTGCGGCTGAGATGAGTAGACCGCCTGCTACCTTTCTCTTTTCGGGCTTTGCACAGCGATACATTGCAAGAGCTGCACCGACAAGGCCGAAGATCATGAATGGGAATTTACCGCTCATAAAGCGTGTAGCGGATACGGAGAAGACTTCAACATTCTTGGAAGCAAGCTCTGCGAAGAAGATGTTCTGTGCGCCCTGAACGACTGTGCCGTCGATAACAGCGGTTCCGCCGAGAGCCGTCTGCCAGAAAGGCATGTAGAAAACATGGTGCAGACCGAACGGGATGAGCGCGCGCTCGAGAATGCCGTAGATCCATGTTCCGGCATATCCGGAATTGATAACAAGGTTGCCCAGAAGTGCGATGCCGTTCTGAATGATCGGCCATACGTAGAACATTGCCACGCCGACGACGAGATATACCGCTGTGCAGACGATCGGAACGAATCTTGTGCCGCCGAAGAAGGAGAGAACCTGCGGAAGCTGAGTCTTGTAGAACTTATTGTGCAGTGCAGCGGTGCCGAGACCGACGATTATGCCGCCGAAAACACCCATCTGCAGGGTGGTGATGCCGAGTGTGGAGGTTGTGGAGTTGGGAGCCATTGCCTCAACACCGCCCGCTGCGCTTATCATTGCGCTGATAGCGGTATTCATAACAAGGTAAGCTATAGCACCGGAGAGCGCCGCTACCTCTTTTTCCTTTTTAGCCATGCCGATTGCAACGCCCATTGCAAAGAGAAGTGCAAGGTTGTTAAAAACAGCACTGCCGCACTGGTTCATTATGTCGAGTATTGTGTAAAGAATGCTGCCCGGATAAATAATGCCGGTGAGGTTATATGCCTCCAGCATTGTCTGGTTTGTGAACGAGCTGCCCACTCCCAACAGCAGTCCTGCCACAGGGAGAAGCGCTATAGGAAGCATGAAGGAACGACCAACACGCTGCAGCACGCCGAAAATCTTGTCTTTCATTTTGTTTTACCTCCTGAATATTGGTTCGTTGCTATTGTGGAATGCTCTGCCCTCAGCCGCGTATCTGAAAACAGTTTATCCGAAATATAAAAACCCATACCCGATGCGCAGCACGTTACTTGCGCACCGGATATGGGTTTAGCCCGACGAACGGTAACTATCCCATGCTGCACTGTCAGCAGCCGGTATAATTCAATTATAATTACTTGGAACTCAAATTAATCCTTTTGAGGTGGATCGTCAGATAGACGAGCTCATCCTCGGAAATATCCTTTTGATAGGCATTTTTGATATATTCGGCAATACACTCGGCACACTTGAAATGCTCCTTACAACTCTTGATTATAAGCTGTCTGAAAGCCTCATCCTGTGTGCTCTCGCTGTCATCCGCGGTCTCACCGCGAAACAGGCGCTGTGCGAAATATCTCAGGTGAACGACAAATCTGTTGAAATCCAGGCAGCTTCTGTCAAATTGCTTTTGATAGAAGTATTCCACCACCGAGATACTGCCCTCGATAAGCTTAGTTATCTCCACCATTTCGGTCATTGTGGTGTTCAGCTCCGCATTCACTATATGCAGTGCGATAAACGCCGCCTCATCCTCATGAAGACGCACATTCAGCTTTCCCTCTATCATATCCAGGCTGTACTGCCCAAGGCGGTACTCAGTGGGATAGTAGCACATTATTGCGTCCTTAAGCGGATTTGTAAACTCCAGACCATCGGCCTTTCTCTTTATAGCAAAGCTTATATGGTCAGCAAGTGTAATCAAAATGGATTCATTGAGCGGCTGAGGAAGCTGCTCTCTGAAATGGGCTATGAGTGCTTCGGTAATATCCAAATGCTCAAGCGGGATCTGCTCCACAAGGTCGCGCAGCTTTTTCTGCTCGGTCTCCGCTTCCATTCTGTAAGTTCTTTCTATCATAGCGGGGTCAATGTACTCTCCGCGATGTCGCTGGAAGCCTATGCCCTTACCTGTGACGATCAGCTCGCATCCCTTTTCATCAACTGCACTGACGATGCTGTTGTTGATGACCTTCTTGATACGCACGTTACCGCTCCTTTTCAAAAAAAAATAACCAACACGTCCCCTATACCATCTGCGAACAGAATTACATGGACGAGTTGGTCAAGCCCGCATTACCGGTAACATTCCAAAACTTACAAATTGATATTATCACAACCGTACGCAAATGTCAATTAAGAATATCGGCGTTCTTTCATTTTCATTGTTTCAAACAAATTCGAGACTCGGTTTTTGTGAATTTAGACAATAACTTTTCTACAGTCACTTCAACAATGCCGCATTTTTCACGGTGAAATAACAATTTCCACGGAATTTTCCATTTATTGACAAGCAAATCAAAAAGGTGTAGTATTAGCCTGAGCTAACAGCTTAGCTCAAATATTTTCTATGAGGTGTAACTTATGATAAAGGATATGTTCGGAAACGAACGCTACAAGGTGGGGCTTCATATACATACAACCTGCTCCGACGGACATGTTTCACCCGAGGATGCAGCAAGGATATACCGCTCAGCCGGCTTTGATGCCATCGCTCTCACGGATCATTGGTATTTCACCGAAGGCGGAGAGCTTGACGGTATGCCGATAATCTCCGGCTGCGAGTACAATCTCGGCGCTACCGATACCATAGATGGCGTAATGCATATCGTGGGCTTTGGCATGGAATATGACCCGAAGATCGTCAGGGCCACTGCCACACGGCAGGAGGTCATAGATAAAATAAACGCAAGCGGTGGTCTCGCCGTCCTTGCACACCCAGCTTGGTCACTCAACAAGCCCTCGGACGCCACGGAGCTTTCCGGCTTTGCGGCCACCGAAATATACAATTCTGTATCAAACGCACACCAGAGCAGCCGTCCGTATTCCGGCGCGTTCGTAGATCTGCTCGCAAACGAGGGCGTTGCCTATCCTCTTATAGCAACGGACGATGCCCATTATTATGACGGCAGCGACGAAACGCTGTCATATATAATGGTCAAGGCGGACAGCCCGGACACAAAGGAGCTGCTCCGTGCGATAAAGGCCGGAGATTTCTATGCAACGCAGGGGCCGGAGCTACATGTGCGCCACGACGGAAACCGCATGATAGTCGATTGCTCATCGTGCGTGATGATAGATTTTCTTTCAAACTCAGCATGGGCTGACGGCAGAATAACACGCGGCAGCGACCTTACACACGCCGAATACGAGATAAAGCCCTGGGAAAAATGGGTACGCGTAGAGGTGCATGATGCCGATGGCAAATCCGCCTGGAGCAATGTCTTCATGATAAAATAATCAAATCAGCAGCGAAAAAGCTCTGTCGACGTTCTTTAGGCGTCGACAGAGCTTTTATATTCAGTAATGCTATTTGCTTCTGACTATCGGATAAACGCTGAATGGCTCATCGTGTATATCGCAATACGGCCAATATTCGTGACAGTTATCCTCCCTGAGCAGCAGCCTTTTGCCGTCCTCGACGAACCATCTCTCAGGCTCATCGGCATTCCATGCTACATCCACCGGGCCGGGAGCACCCATTGCGGCGTACAGCAGCGGGCCGTACTCCAGTGCATACCTGTCGTTATCCGGCAAACGCTCGCCACCCGTGTATTTTGTAACGTGAAATTTTCTGGGAAGTTCAAGCTCAAATACCGCCCCGGCCTCCACGTTCTCGTACACATCATAGCGCGATGTTCTGTCATCCGTAGACCAGCGTGGTATACGGACATGCAGAGTGAAGGGCTTATCGGCCTTCAAAACGGTTATCCTGACTTGTCCTCCGTCGGGTATATCAGTCTCACAGCGTATGGTCACGCCGTTTTGAAGCTCTGCTTCACTCGGAGCATACATATCCACATAAACATCCTGTGGGGTACAGGTGTACAGAAGCTGCGGCAGCAGTCCGCAGAGACGCGTACCGAGCGCGGCACAGCAGGTCGCCCTGTCAAGATAGCGCCAGTCCTTGGTACGTTCAAGGAAATTGAGATAGTGAAAGCCCACACTGCCAACCTGGGACGCCAGCAACACATTATAAACGGAGTTTTCTATCTCATCCGTATAATGCGCATTGTCCGGATACAGCCTGTGCATACGCTGATTCAGCAAAATCCAGAAATTAGTGGAGCACAGCTCATTATAATTATGTTCCGGGCTGAGCCACAGGCAGCCGGGGTAATAATCGTCGTTCTCGCACATTGCAATACCGCCGCCGACATGCTGCCACTTATCCTCGTACATATGCAGAGCACTGCGCACGGCAGCTATGTACTTTTCCTCACCGGTCACTCTGTAAAGGTCAAGGTAACCCTCAAGCGCCGTCAACAGGGTGGAGTGCGGATGATTGCCGGGATGAGCGTAGATCGCCCTGTGATCCCCATGTATGAGCTGGTCAAGCCACCAATCCTCCTGATAATATCTCCTCGCCACCTCGATATCCTCATCAATGCCGCAGGGCGAATCATACATGCGAGTCGAGGCCAGTATGCCCTGAAAGCCGAGATTCAGATCCTTAACATAGGGCAGAACCTCGCTGTGATTGAAGTGATCCGTCATCCTGCGCGCCATATTGAGAGCCTCGGCTTCGCCGCAATATGCAGCATCCAGAAGTCCATAGGTCAGCCACGCCCTTGTGTAATTCGGATACTCCTTCGTTTTAAAGGTATCTCTGTCTATCGGGAGCAGAAACCCGTCTTCCTCCTGATATTCGGCAAGCTCCGCTAAAATATCCCTGACCATGCGGCGCAGAGCTTCATCCTCCCGCCACAGAAGAGCGGTGCAGGCACCCATCAAAAAGGTTCCGACGGTCTGGCCGTGAAGATTATTCTCAAAATGCCCGTCCCTTGCGGCATACGGTACGCCCGGGGCTTTTTTCCCGGCATGTACACGGTACCAATAGAGCATTCTGTCGATATCAAAGCCCTTTAGAAATTCTATATTATTCTCAAAAGCCTTAAGCAGCCTTCCGCCGGTCAGCTTCACCTTACCCATTGCGACCTCAGCCGCATAAGGCACTTTATACTTTTCCATACTCCACCTCAGATCGCCATGTATGACGTTCTCGCGATTATCTGATCCTGATACGACGTATCAAGCTGCACAAAATGACCACTCCAGCCCCAAACACGCACTATCAGATCCTTATGCTTCTCCGGGTGCTCGCGTGCATCGAGAAGAGTTTCGCGGCTTATGGCGTTAAGCTGAAGCTGATGTCCGCCAATCTGGATGAAGGTGCGCACAAGCTGCGCCGCCTTTCTGATGCCGTCCTCATTGCGGAAAACGGTATCATGCAGTTCAAGAGTAAGCGGGCCACCGTTGCATACGCGGCTGAGTGCCTTACATGAAAACGCACGTATTACGGAAAGCGGGCCTGCATCCCTCAGCAGCAGTGATGGGGAGAAGTTTGCGGCAAAATCCTCCTCCGGCCTGTGTCCGTCAGCCAGCATGACGGCATTTCTCGCGTGCCATACATAGTACATGGCCGAACCAGTACCCGGACGGAAAAGACCGCCACGCTCGTTCTTAAGGCCGCTCAGTGCATCGGCAAATGCATTCAGTACCGCCTCTGCCACCGGCTCGGCGCTTACATCGCGCCCCATTCTCGGCATATCCGATCTCAGACGCTTCAAGAGCTCCGGCTTATCCGCAAAATCACTCTCAAGAGCACTGAGGAATTCCTCCGCGCTCATTTCACCGTTATCGTATATAAGCTCCTTAACGGCGCACAGCTGATCCACCGCGTCCGCTATGCCCGTTCCATGGAAGCCGTAATTATTATATTTTGCGCCCTCGCTGATATCCCTGCCGCGCCTTACACAATCAGTCATCAGCACCGACTGATAGGGTGCCGGCTCTATCCACAAGTTCTTCACGGACTCGGCAAGCTCCTCACCCCTCACGCGCAGCTCACGCTTAAAGGCTTCAAAAAGCTCCTCAAAGCTCTTATATTCGGCAAGTCCCCCACGGATGCAGTCATTCACAACATTCGCAAGGCATATCGCGCCGATATTAGGTATATCCATTCCGACACCCGGCACAATGAATTCCCAACAGGCCGCAACCGTATAATTTCTCGCATCCTCAAGGCTGTAGCCCCAATTAACCAGCGCCGGTATGACTACATCGTCATTTGAGTACTGCGGAAATCCGAGTCCCTGCTTTGTAAGCTGTGTGCATTTTTCGTAGAGCTCTATAGGAGTGCTCCTGTCCACACGCAGATTGATCTTCGGGTCTATCCGGCGATTATTGAGGCTTGCGTCAAGACAGAGATATGTAAGCCTGTTCACCGCACAGCTTCCCTCACTGTCACAGCCGCCGAGCATGAGACTCTGGCCGTTATCGCCCTGCTGCATTCCCGTGTACAGGTCGCTGTCCCTATTAAAGGACAGGAAGAACTCTTCCAACAGCGAAAGTGCGCCGCTCTCGTCCAAAACAGCCTCGGCAAGATCATTTTTGAGGTACGGCCACATGTATTGGTCGAATCTTCCGAGGGTATTGTGGTATACATTCGAGGCCCACAGTGCAAAATGCAGCACCCTCATAAGCTGAAGCGCATCCTCAAAATGCTCGGCGCCGTATCGCACCGCACGGGAAAGTGCCGCGTTTTCATACCTGTCGGCATAGGCTATAACGGCATCCACGGTGATTATCGCGGCTTTCAGGAAATCCGCATCGCCGACACCGTTTTTCAGGTTTTCCTCAGCCATATTGCGGCGCGGCATGAGGCCCTCGCCTATAACGCCCTCCCAATCGCTTGAGAGATTGCACACTCTGCCCTGCTCATGGATATAATGCCCGCCTTGCAGGCTCTCCCTCTCGCCCTCTGCGTAGATATCCGGAAAGGATATCAGCGTGCGCCAACAGGGAATCCTCTCACCCGGCTTCTTTACTATGCTTTCCTCCTCAAGAAAAAGTCTGAGACGATGCGCCGCTCTTACGGAAAGCGGCATTTCCGGCCTTTGTATCTCTTTTGCAAGCTCTTCAAAGCGCTCCGCCGAAAGCTCGCGTCTGATATCGTTCATTGTGATGCTCCTCCCAGGTCTCACATGATTTTTACCGGTATTCCAAAACGCGAAAAACAATCGCTCTGCATATTCGGAGAGACCGTCTCGTCAAACGCAGGGGCATATTGCATTCCGACACTGCTGTATTTTGCTCCTGCCGCCCTGTTATATGGCAGAAGCTCAACACAGATAAGATTTTTTGCGCCCACAAGCCATTTTGCGGTTTCCGTCAAATTCTCCTCCGAATCATTCACTCCCGGAATCACCGGGACACGCGCTATGAACGGCTTGCCGCTGTCGATGAGAATATCCAGATTGCGCTTTATCAGCGCATTGTCCACCCCGGTGTACCTCTTATGCTCAGCCGCATCGGTGTGCTTTATATCGAACATAATGAGCTCCATACTGTCAATGACCCTTTTGAAGGTATCGCTGTCGCAATAGCCGCAGGTCTCAATGGCAAAATGTACATCCGGCATTCTTTCACGAACAGCCAGCATGAAATCAGCCTGCATCGTGCATTCTCCGCCGCTGAAGGTTATTCCGCCGCCGTTCATTTTGAGGATATCCTTATTCACCGAAAGCTTTTCCGCAAGCTCCGGCGCTGTACAGCTTTTTCCCGCAATGCTGATGCATCCCGTGGGGCAGACATCCACACATTTTCCGCAGCCGATACAGTGCTCCGGGCTTTCGCACACCTCATGACAGCGACCACAACCCTTACAGAGGCTCGACACGACCCTTTGCGGCCTTACGGAAAGCCCCTCCGGGTTATGACACCAATTGCACCTGAGCGGACAGCCCTTGAGGAACACCGCCGTCCTTATCCCCGGGCCGTCGAACACGGCAAACTCCTCTATATCAAAGACTATACCCTCCACGGACATGACGCTCCTCCGTCAGTCCAGGTGGAAAACGGGCTTAAGGTCGATGCTTACCGGGCTGTTATCCGGATTGGTCTCCATGATATCCGCCATAAAATCCCACCACTTGCGGTTAATAGCGGTATCGGCACTCTTTGCCCAAAGCTCGGGGTCATCTATCTCTATGTACCCGTACAGCACCATGGTCTCCTCATCGAGGAAAATGCTGTAATTATGTCCGCCATGGGAATGTATCATGTCCTTCATCTCCGGCCAAAGAAGATTGTGGCGTCTCTCGTATTCCTCCGCCATGCCGGGATACAATTTCATCTTAAAGCTCTTGCGCATAACAACTTCCCCTTTACTTTAAAGAATTTATTCTCCGAAATCCTCTGCTGCCTTTTTGAGCATTTCGCGTATCGGCAGTCCATACGGGCAGCGCGGCTCACATGCACCGCATTCTACACAGCCCGAGGCCTTTACCGCCAAGGTTGCATATCTCTCCCTTGCCCAGCCCTCAAGACCGTATCTCTGCAAATAACCGTCAAAAAGGAACACATTCGGTATGCTGATGCCGACTGTACATGGTGCACAGTAATTGCAGCGACGGCAGAACTGAGTACCGAGCTCCTCACGCACTGCATCGATTTTCGAAAGCTCCGCCTCGCTGAGCTCTTCGGTACATGCCGCAGCGGAAATATTCTCCTCTATCTCCTTTGCCTCCGCCATGCCGGGAATTATCACCGTAACATCGGGATTTGCCGCTATAAAGCGCATGGCAAGAGTACCGTTCTCGATAGCGCCGCCTGCAAGGGGCTTCATTGCGACGAAGCCGATATTCTTTTCTGCACATGCATGTATCAGCTCCTCACCGTGTGTTTCAACGATGTTGTACGGGAACATTATCGTTTCCACCCAGTCGAGCTCCAGAGCTTTCTCAAAGACCTCCTTTGAGTGTGCCGTAAGTCCGATATGCCCTATTTTCCCGGCATCCCTCGCCTCAAAAAGAGCCTCCAGCGCACCGCCCTCGGCCATGACCTGCTCAAGCTGCTGCATGTTCGGGTTATGCACCTGATAGAGCTCTATATGGTCTGTACGCAGATTTTTAAGGCTGGTGTCGATATCCGCCGCCATTGCCTCCTTTGTGCGCGCCATGCTCTTTGTAGCAAGTATGAATTTATCCCTTATGCCCTCAAGAGCCTCACCGAGATAGCTCTCACTTACTGTGTATGCACGAGCAGTATCTATGTAGTTTACGCCGCTCTCAACGAGCATCTTCATGAGCTGTGCAGTGCCCTCTGCGTCTATTCTCTGAATAGGGATTCCGCCAAAGCCCACACGGGATATTCTGAGTCCTGTTTTTCCAAGTGTTCTGTATTCCATATAAATTTCCTCCGCTTCAAAGCTCTTACTGTATTTTTCATTATACAGCACGAGAAGTAAGAAAGCAATCCGATAATAAACAGAAAAATGCCGTGCCCCACAGGAGGAAGGCACGGCGCGTCGCAGTCGATATATCTAAAACCTTTTTCGAATCAAGAATAGCAGAATATATATTTTTTGTCCATAGAATTCCGGTTTTCTTTGGGAAGCGTTAAGCTTTCTTCAGAGTTTTGTAAGATTTGCCGGTAATGCTCATTCTCGTCTTAATTACAGAGCTGAGGCTTACCGAGCCATAAAAAATGATCCGCAGTCGCTTAGGACTGCGGATTGTTTTCTGTCAGTTTATTTTTGCCGGCGGAGCACTGAACGGATAATCAATGACTATCCTGCCCTCGTGCACATCGCCCATGCCGCCGTAGAGATCCGCCCTGCCGTCCTCCCTCATTACCATACCGGAGGTGAAGGTGCAATCCACAAGATTCGGCTTCTTTGCCGGGCCGTCGGGGTAACAGGAGCGTGTTGCGATGACCCTGTTATGCGTCACCTCAAAGGTGTCCGGTGAGAACTCAAAGGCTGTGTTCACGTATACGGAAAGCTCCTCGCCGTTTTCAAGCGGCTGAATGTAGCTCTGATGGCCGATTATGCCTATTTTGCCGTTTTCAAGTAGTATCGGCTGATTGCATCCGCCCCATTCGCCGTCGTCGAAGATACCCTCTATCGGCTTTGCGTTAAAGATAACATCATCCGTCAGCTCATCAAGGTCATTGATAATGGCAAAGCCGATCATTGATTCGCTGCCGTACTTTTTGACTATCTCCTCGTTTCTCGGCCTTGAAAAGACTCCGATGCGTCCGTCAGACAGTTCAACCAGTCTGATGTCCTTCATATAATCCGGGCCTGTCGTGAAGTAGTCGAGATCATTAATATCGGTACCGCGGTAGAAATAGCCGTAATAAGTATCTATCTCGCCGCTTCTCTTGCGCACATGCGTGCCGCCAAGCACCAATTCGCCATGAATGATACTTACAAACGGATCCTCAAGCTGATAGATCATATGCTCCGGCACAAGCGTGTATTCGTCCTCGCCCGTCTTTTCGAAAAGTCTTACCCATGAGCGTGCCCACTCCGCGCGCCGCTCCACTCTGCCGTACATGTACGTCTTTCCGTTGAACGAAAACGGAACCGAGCAATTGTAAACATCAAAGCCGTCCACACCGTTAAAAACCAGTGTTTTGCTCTCATATATCTTTCCAGCCTTTTGCTGCTCAAAGAGCTCCTTCTGCTCCTGAATAGACATTTTATCGCATCCTTTCATACAACGTGGCTCCCCAGCCACTCATCTGATGCTATTTTAGCACAGCAAAAACCGGCATTCAATTAGCAAATGCTATGATAAAAGGACGCAATATTCGTCTATTTTGTCAATGGATTCATTGGTTATCGGTTATTCGCCATAACTCCGACGAGCTTATGCGGCACATACAACTCTTCAAGATATGCACAATCCTGCTCGGAAAGCTCGATATTCACGGCATTCACCGCTCCGTCGACATGGGACGGCTTAGTCATGCCTATGACGGGCGAAGTCACCTTAGTCAACAGCCATGCAAGCGCAATCTCCGTCATGCTTCTGCCGTATTTTTTGGCAAGCTCCGCCACACGCAGGATTATCGCATTGTCCTGTTCCTCCGTTGCGTCGTACTTCGTCTTTGCAAACGCGTCCATTTCAAGGCGTTTCGTTGTTTCACCGGGCATTCTGGAAAGTCTTCCGGCGGCCAGAGCGCTGTACGGAGTCATTGCGATATTATCCTCCCTGCACAGCCTCGCCATTTCGCGCTCCTCCTCACGGAAGATCAGATTATAGTGTCCCTGAACCGAAACGAACTTCGCAAAGCCCTCCCTCTCCGCCAATGCATTTGCCTTTGCAAGCTGATATGCATAGCAGTTTGACACGCCTATTGCGCGCACTTTTCCGGCCTTCACCGCGTTATTCAGGCCATCCATTATCTCATAGAGGGGCGTATTATAGTCCCACATATGCAGGATGTAGAGGTCAACATAGTCCATACCGAGGTTTTTAAGGCTCGTGTCGAGCATTTTTGTGACGTATTCCTGCCCTGAAAGCTTCATCTCGGGGTTGCGGCTCGGAAACTTGGTCGCAACCACAACATCCTCGCGCCTTGCGAGATCTCGCAGAATGCGGCCAACATACTGCTCGCTCGTTCCTCCCTGGTAGCCTATCGCGGTATCAAAGAAATTGATTCCCTGCTCCAATGCGTACCTTATGATTTCGCGGCTCTCGTCCTCGCCGAGAGTCCAATTATGCATACCTGCGGCGGCATCGCCGAACCCCATGCAGCCCATGCACGCACGGGAGACCTTAATTCCAGAATTTCCGAGCTCTGCGTATTTCATATTACTCTTCCTTTCATGTAAATCAGCTAATGCTTAATTATATGACTTTGTGCTGCTTCCACTTGCCCGACCTGTAGCGTGCGTAGACGCATACGGCTCTCACTGCCCAGTCACTGCACATCGCAAGTGCGATTCCTATAACGCCCATATTGAGCCATATTCCGAACACAACGGAAAGCAGCAGTCTTGCGGCCACAGTCGAAATGATTGACACGTACATGGCATACTTGACATCTCCCGCTGCACGCAGGCCGTTGGACATTACTCCCGAGAACGGATAGAGTATCGCATTGAAGACATTGTGAATCACTACCAGCCATATCACAAGTGAAATCACCTCTTCGCCCAAGGGATAGAAGCGCATGAAGAACGGTGTTACCGCCAGAACAAGCGCATTCCAGAGCACCGATGCCACAAGCGTCAGACGTGTCATCTTCTTCATGTAATACTCCGCTGCTTCAACATCACCGGCACCCATGCATCTTCCGATTATTGTTATAAAGGCCGGCCCGAGTGCCACGCCCATGAGCGCTGCCAGCGACCAGAAGCTCTGCGCAATGCCGTTTGCGGCTATCTGTGCTGTGCCGAACATTGCGGTAATGCTGCTGAGAGCCACCTTGATGAGCTGGAAAAGGCCGTTTTCTATACCATTCGGCACCGCTACCTTCATTATTCTGCCTATCATGCCGCCGTCAAAGCGCAGGATGTCCTTCATATCATAATACACGGCATACTTTCTGTCAAAGCACATCACAGTAATAACTACGGCGGAGAAAATATGGGATATGAGGGTTGGATATGCAACGCCGGCCACACCTGCATGGAGCACGAATATACCGATGGAGTTACCGACAAGATTTATGATATTTGCGATAATTGAAATGTACATGGTGTACTTCGTTTTACCCATGCTGCGGAACAGCGCCGCACCCGAATTATACACGGCCATGAACGGGAATGCCACGGCGGAAATTCTGAGGTAAGTGACACCGGCCTCCATTACCGAGCCCTCAACACCGCCAAAAAGAAAGCCGAGTATCTGCCTGTTCCAGATGAGCGAAACGATCATCATTACAAGGCCAAGCAGCGTTATAACCGCTAGGAGCTGCCCCGCCGAGCGATTGCTGTTTTTCCTATCCCGACTGCCGAGATACTGGCTGACTACCACCGCGCCGCCCGAAGCCAAAGCAGTGAAAAGATATATAAATATGGTGTTGAACATATTTACAAGGGACACACCGGACACAGCAGCATCACCGGCATAGCTTATCATGAAGGTATCCGCAATACCAACAAGCATGACCAGCAATTGCTCGAAAAACAGCGGTATGACGAGCTTTGCTATGTCGTTGTTTGAAAAGAGCTTACGATCTTCGCTCAGCGTGGTTTTCGGTTCGATCAGCTTAAGTAGTTTTTCTTTCACGTAATGTCTTTCCTTTCCATGGCCGGCCGTGCCTTATTTCTGACTAAATTGTACGACACGAACGTCATAAAGTCCAATACCTGTTATGTATCCCTGCCATGCCCAAAAGGCATTTTGCTGTTGTATTTTCAGGTCTATGTGGTAAAATATACTTGAAAGGAAGTAATGATATGAAATATGATCTCTATGCGGAAGCAAAAGCCTATTCCGAAGAGCTAAGCCGGGTTCGTAGAAGCCTGCACCGCTCGGCAGGCGTCGGATTTGATATTGAAAATACGGTGGATATCGTAAGAAATGAGCTTGAAAAGCTCAACATTCACGCGGAAAGCTGTGGAAAAGCCGGGCTTGTCGCAGTGATCGGCGGCAAGAAGCCGGGCAAGACATTCCTGCTCCGTGCCGATATGGATGCCCTGCCAATAAAGGAGGAATCCGGTGAGAGCTTTGCGGCGGAAAACGGCAATATGCACGCCTGTGGTCACGATATGCACACGGCAATGCTGATCGGTGCGGCAAAGCTGCTCAAGGCCCATGAGGATGACATCGACGGAACAGTAAAGCTGATGTTCCAGCCAGCCGAGGAAATATTTGAGGGTGCCTCCGACATGATAGCTAACGGTGTTCTCAAAGACCCGACCCCGGATGCGGCAATGATGATACATGTAATGGCAGGTATGCCCTTTTCAAGCGGAACGGTCATCGTCTCCGCTCCCGGTGTCAGCGCGCCGGCCGCTGATTACTTCACCATACGTGTTCAGGGTGTCGGTTGTCACGGCTCAATGCCAAACGCCGGTATCGACCCACTGAATGCCGCAGCACACATAGTAATAGCTTTACAGGAGCTCAGCGCACGCGAGCTTGCGGTCTCAGATCGAGCTGTTCTGACGATAGGAACCTTCCACGCAGGAACTGCCTCAAATGTTATCCCAGACACCGCCGAGCTTGGAGGAACACTGCGCACCTTTGATGAGGATGTCAGGGCATACCTCAAAAAGAGAATATCCGAGATTTCCTGTGCCGTTGCGACGGCTTTCAGAGCCAAGGCCGAGGTAAGCTTCGGCAGCGGCTGCCCAACGCTCTATAATGATCCAACGCTTGCAGAGGAAATGCCGGAATATATCAGGGAACTTCTCGGACGGGAAATGACCTTCACCGTTCCCGAATTGCAGAAGCTTGGCGGAAGCTCTTCTAAATCCGCCGGCTCCGAGGACTTTGCCTATATCAGCCAGGAAGTGCCGTCCATTATGCTCGCCATGGCTGCCGGACATCCCGAAAACGGCTACCGCTATCCGCAGCATCATCCGATGGCGCGTTTTGACGAGGCTGCACTCCCAGTGGGTGCCGCCGTACACGCACACACCGCTATGCGCTGGCTAAACGAACACAAATAAGCAAAAAACAGCCTCGCCGGAGCTTTCCGGTGAGGCTGAGCTTTTATTCTTCGTCTTCAATTTTCTTGTCGAGTGCGTCTTCCATCAGCTTCGGGTCGTTGATGAACTTTCTCATCATCTTCATCGACCTTGCAAAATACAGACCGTCGCAGAAGCGCTCATCACACACGACCGCCATACCCATCTGCTTTCCTATGCCAACGCTGCTGCCCTGAACCTCCGGCGTACGGCGCTCCTTGCCTATGGCAACAAAGATTCCCGTGGTTCCGAACTCATATACATGGTGGAAAACATGGTTAATGCCGAGTGAACGCAGATTCGTTATAAACATGGAGGTGTGGAACGGACTTGCGTCGATTACGGCCTTCGGCATGATATTGTGCTTATCCATCCACATGAGTGTGTTGACTATCAGCTTGATGATCGGGCCGGGAACGCTCGTAACGAGCTTTGCCAATTTATCCGTGGCATTCTGCTCCTTGTGCTGAGTGGTCTCACGAATAATGGCCTCGTCTATCTTTTCGCACAGCTCTCTGAGGCTTTCCGTGCCGTCAAAGCAGAGCTTTATGGTAGTTCCGTCATCCTCCGAGCGCAGATCGTGATGAACGACAAAGCTGACCCAGATTTTCGGACGCGTGTATATTCTGCCGTTCATTACAAAGCGATTCAGTCTCGGGCGAAGCGCTATCGTGCGAACGACCGCCGCAATTGTCAGATGCATATAGGACATGCGCAGACCCTCGGCTCTTTTTTCCTTCATGTAGGCATCCATACCGGAGCAATCCAAGTTCTCCTCGAACATGTTCATTGAGTCGGTACGAGTCTTCATGATATACGGTGTGATGCACTGTATGGGGTCTATACTCCTCACACGGCGTCCATCCGCTCTTTTTCCAAACATATTTATACCCTCCTGGTGGTAATTCTCAAGCTTATCCGCTGCGTTTCCCGCAAATATCGCAAGCAGATACATAGTAATAATACACTAAAATACTAAAAACCTCAAGTATTAATTTTTTTCGATTGGTTTTGATTTCTTGACAGGCCTTTTCGAGAACTCTATAATTAGTACATAATAATGGATTTTCGCCGCTTTGCGGCTGACTGGAGCTGAAATAATGAGTGACCGCAAAATCTATATAAACGCAAAGGTATATACCGGAGACGACTTTGCCTCCGGATTTTCGGTGGAAAACGGTAAGTTCACCGAAATATTCGATAACAACAGCATAAATGATATTGACGGGGAGCTCATAGACCTCGGCGGCAAATTTGTTTGCGCAGGCTTTAATGATTCTCACATGCATCTGCTGAACATGGGACAAACCCTCGACATGGCGCAGCTTGCGGCACATACCACCTCACTTGAGGATGTTCTCGACTGCCTCAGAGAGCATATATCGGAGAACAACCTATCTCCCGGAGCATGGGTTCGCGGACGCGGCTTCAATCAGGATTATTTCTCCGGCGAGCATCGCTTTCCCACACGCTGGGATCTTGATACCGTCTCCACAGAGCACCCCATATGCATAAGCAGAGCCTGCGGACATATCTGCGTGGTAAACTCAAGGGCTCTCGAGATGCTCGGCATAGATAAGAACACACCCCAGCCCCGCGGCGGACGCTTTGCCGTGGACGAAAACGGAGAGCCGCTCGGACAGTTCTTTGAAAACGCCATGGATCTAATTTTCAAGGCGATACCCGTTCCCGACAGGGAGGATGTACGCAGGATGATAAAAAAGGCCTGTGCAAGGCTGAACAGCTACGGAATAACCTCTTGTCAGAGTGATGACTATGAAACGATCCCACAGCTCGGCTATTCCACCGTAATGTCGGTCATGGAGGAAATGGCCGAAAGCGGAGAGCTCACCGTTCGCGTAAACGAGCAGTCCCACTTTACAAATGTCGAAAAACTTTCGGAATTCATCGCCGCCGGTTATCACAAGCGCGGAAACGAGCGCTTCAAAAACGGCCCTCTCAAGATGCTCGGTGACGGTTCACTCGGTGCGCGCACGGCATATCTTTCAAGGCCGTATGCCGACGCCCCCTCCACCTGCGGCATACCGGTATACACTCAGCAGCAATTTGACGAAATGTGCGGCCTTGCAAACAGAAACGGTATGCCGATAGCCGTGCATTCCATAGGCGACGGCATTCTGGACTGCGTGCTGGATGCCTACGAAAAGGCACTTAAGGAGTGCCCACGCAGGGATCACCGCCACGGTATAGTTCACTGCCAGATAACGCGCCCGGAGCAGCTTCAGCGCATAAAGGATATGGGACTGCATGTATACGCTCAGTCGATATTCATCGATTATGATTCGCGCATCGTGCTTGAACGTGTCGGAGAAGAGCTGGCATCTACAAGCTACGCCGCAAGGTCGTTCATGGAAAACGGAGTAAGCTTTTCAAACGGCTCGGACGCACCGGTGGAGGACCCCGTTGTCATGTGTGGCATTGAGTGCGCTGTCACGCGCCGCAGCATAGGCAGTAACGCCGCTCCCTACCGCCCGGAGGAAGCACTCACCGTACAGCAGGCAATTGACAGCTTTACAAAGGGCGGCGCATATGCTTCCTTTGAGGAAGACCTGAAGGGCCGCATAGCCCCCGGTATGCTCGCCGATTTTGTTGTGCTGAACGATGACCCCTTTAGCGTTGAAACCTCCTCGCTGCACGGCATTTCCGTCGCAGAGACATATCTGAACGGCGAAAGAGTTTATTAAGACAATATTTAAGGCTTCACAGGTTTTGAGCTGTGAAGCCTTTATCTTTTATATGGATTTGTACTGATCCAGAAGCTGCTGTGCCAGCTTGGAGTTCACTACCGCAAAATCATCCAGCACTCTGTAATCCAGCGCACGCAGAACCTCCTGTGACTGACGGTAAACCGCCATCTGTGTTGTCTGATACACAGGCTCCTGACGTCCCTTGATAAACAAAGCGAATTTAATCGTCTCATCCTGCACCGAGCTGAAATATGCATGCACATTGCCGTCAAATGACTTTTTGATGACTGTAACTATCGCGTTTTTCACGAGCTCCACAGCAGCATCGTCCAGACCTGCTTCAAAGATGAGTATTTTTTCCTTGAGCTCCTGCGGATTCTTAACACTGCGCTTAATAAGCTTTTTGACTGCCGGAACGGTTTCCGGCTTTGATACCGCGCCGGAGGGTCTCAGGCAAACCATAAAGCCCTTATCCGGGTCATGATATATCGTGGGGTACGCCATCTGAGCGGTGTAACCGCAATGACGGCACTCCCAGTCAAAAACAGACTCGCGCAGAATATCACGGCGAAGCTCTGGATTTTCCTTTGCGTTTATGCTGGTGTAAAGCTCCAGCTTCTGGGTCTGTCCGCAAGAGGGGCAGACGATATCCTTAGTAATTCCGGTAGACATAATTTTCCTTTCTATATGCGCAATAATCTGATTTATCGGCATATAATGCCCGAACCGAGCACATAATCTCCCTGATACATTGCAGCCACCTGTCCCGGAGTTACCGCGCGCTGCGGCACCTCAAATTCGAGAACGGCAGTGTCGGCACCCGTCGGCACCAGCCTTGCGCGCTGCGGCTTTGCGGCGTAACGCACCTTAGCTTCCACAAAAACAGGTTCTGTAAGCTCATCCATAAGAATGAGATTAAGCTTGTTTATTCGCACAATACTCGTCAGGCAATCGTCGTTTTTTCCAAGCACAACCGTGTTTTTGTCCGGGTCAATGCCCGTTACGAAGCGCGGTTCACCGAAAGTGATGCCAAGCCCCTTTCGCTGTCCGATCGTATAATGATGGATGCCGCTGTGTCGGCCAAGCACCTCACCCTGCGGCGAGACAAAGACTCCTTCGCCAGGCAGCTCTCCGCCAAATCTTTCGAGAAAGCTGACATAATCGTTATCGGGTATGAAGCATATCTCCTGGCTGTCCGCCTTAGCAGCGACCGGAAGCTCATATTTCTCCGCAAGCTCACGCGTTTCCTCCTTGCTTCTGTCACGCATGGGTATCAGCGTATGTGCAAGCTGGTACGGCGTAAGACCGCTGAGAAAATAGCTCTGATCCTTCCTGTCCGGTGAACGCATCAGCAGCGCACGGCCGTTTTCTACCGAAATATGCGCATAATGCCCGGTAGCCACCTTATCAAAGCCGTTTGCAATCGCCCAGTCGAGCATTACTCCGAACTTGATAGTCTGATTACAGAGAAAGCAGGGGTTCGGGGTCTCACCCTTTTTATATGACTCGATGAACGGCTGTATTACCTTTTTTTCAAAGTCCTCGGAAAGATCCGGTGCCAAATGCGGTATTTGCAGCTTAGCGCAAACAGCAGCCGCATCCGCTACTTCCCTGTCCATTGCAGCGGCCTGTGCCTCGGAGAGCATGTATCGCGGCTTTAAGCGCATCGTCATGCCGGTAACATCATAGCCGGCCTGCTTCAGCAGCAGGGCCGCAACCGAGCTGTCGACGCCGCCGCTCATTCCAACAAGTATCCTCTCCATTATGCGTACGGAAGTCCCTCGCTGTCGTCCGGCTCTTCCTCGGTAAGCTCCTGAACGGGCTCAGCAGGCTCCACGGCCTCATCCACAAAGCCCTCCGGCACAGCTTCATCGGCGATGCTTTCGGATTCGAAGATCCTGACCTCCTCGGGGGAAACAATCGGCTCCTCCGTCACTTCCTCAAGCTCCTCATGATTCAGCGCTTCGAGCTTCAGCATGGCCTCTTCAATGCGCTTTTCGGCTGCATCGATGCCAACGCAATAGTTCTCTGTTTCGACATTTGCCGCATCACGCATATTGTGGTAATAATAGCGACCCAAAGCAAGGTAGGCGCGCTCCGCTGCCTTTTCCTCACAACGGATAACTGTGCGCAGACGATTGATAAGTGCTGATTTGCGGTTCTTCTCCGCAACGACATCCACCGCATTTTGAACCGCCCCACCGGCGGATTTGAAGGCGGATTTAACGCTCTTGAAAAACTCCATAACTGATAGCTCCTTCCCATACAGGTGTTATTCTTTAACTATTATAGAACAAAACGCCTTAAATTAACAGTACCAAAATGCCGGAAAAGCTTAGAATTTCAAAACAATACCGACAACGGCCGCTATTACTATGAAAACGACCGGATGCACCTTTTCAAGCTTCTGAATACCCACAAGCAGCACCGCAAAGAGGATTATTGCCGGGAGGTTGAATATCTTGAGAAGGTCTGCTGCGCCTGCAAAACCCGCAATGGCATCGGTAAAGAACAGTGAACCGTTCATCGTTGTGAAGCATGCACAGGCGATGAGGCCGGTGACTGCCGGACGAAGTGTATAGAAAACATCCTGCACCGTTTTGCTGTCCTTAAACTTTTTAAGGAACTGTGCCACGATGAGTATGACAATGATGCTCGGTGTGATAAGTCCTGTGGTCGCGGTAAAGGCGCCGAGAATGCCGCCTGCAACTCCGCCAAGCTCACAGCCAGCATTGAAGCCGGCATATGTAGCCATATTTACACCTATTGGGCCCGGGGTGGACTCGGATATGGCAATCATATCGGGAATCATCTCAACCCTGAACCATGTGTATTTATCGGCAATTTCATAAAGGAACGGGAGTGTTGCAAGACCGCCGCCGATAGCGAACAGACCGGTCTTGAAGAATTCAAAGAACAAAATCAGGAAGGTCATTATTTATTCTCCCCCTTTCCGGCCACACGGCCATATACGATGCCAAACAGCATTGTTGTAACGACGATGATGATGGGCGATACGTCGAGCACCAGTGACAGCACCACGACTAACGCAAAGACGATAACACCGAGCACGTCCTTGACGCCCTTCTTCCACAGCTTGATGATAGCTGAAACGACCAGTGCCGCAACAGCCACACGAATGCCTGCAAGCGCATGAACAACTATCGGATTCTCGTTAAAGTGATTGATGACGGAGGCCAGCAGCAGGATTATGGCAAAGGACGGTGCCACAACGCCGAAGGTCGCGATAATACCGCCAATGATTCCGCGTTCTTTCTGGCCGATGAATGTGGCCACGTTTACGGCAATAACGCCGGGTGTGCACTGACCGACCGCATAATAATCGAGCAGCTCTTCCTCAGTTGCCCATCCTTTCTGTTCTACTACCTCTTTCTGAAGCATGGGAAGCATTGCATATCCGCCGCCAAACGTAAGACCGCCGATGCGTGCAAACGTAAGGAACAGGTCCCAAAGCTTTACATTTCCTTTCATAGATCGGTTCTTCCTCTCTTAATAATATCGTCTGGTAAGTATACCATATTTTTCTTGTGAATTAAAGAGTTTTCTCCGATAACTTACCGGCATTTTATAAAAAAACTTTCTGTCTGACTTCCGGCCCATGACCGGAAAACGGAATTTCACATACCAAATAGCAAACAAACATTCGATGTTCGATTGACAGCCCCAAACTTTCGTGTTAACATAAAACTAACGAACACATGTTCTATATATTCGAATACGAAAGGAAGCGGGATCTATGAAATCAGATGAGATGCTCTCGCAGGAATACCTGAGCACTGCGGAGATCATCAGGGCGCATATACGCGCCGCAAAAATGGAGAGCGGCCCCGACCTTGGCGGCAAGAGGGCTCGCAGGATAGCAATACTCACGGAAATGTACGAGGAATGCCGTATGGTCGGCCATTTGCTGCATCGGCGAACAGGTGCAAGATGACGCAGCGCATGCCGAGCGTGCTCTCTGTAATCGACATGGAGCAGAGCACAAATCGCCGCCAAATGCAGGCTGCCCTGAGGCTTTTGGAGCTTGCAATAAAGAACGAGCTGACAGAGCGCCAGAGAAGCATTTTTCTTATGTACATACGGGATGAGCTGACCATGCAGCAGATAGCCGATACACTCGGACTGACACGCGGTACTGTGTGCAAACACATACACAAGGCCATTGATCGCCTGAGAAAAACCGCACAGTACGCCGGCTTCAACGATCCCAAACTTCGGTCTTGAAATGACCCATGCTATGTGCTACAATTTTTACAATACGATTTTGTACGTACCAATTTATTCGTGGAGGTTCATCATGGAACTTATACGCATTTTCGAAAACGGCATTCACATGGTTTTTGAGAAAAGCGCGGACGGTGGCTGCAAGCTGTTGCATTTTTCCGCACTTCCCTTTGATGAAAGCAGTCTTGTGCATCGCCATGGAAGATTTCCGAACGCACCGATTGACACCACACGCTTCACAATGCTGGAGATCAATGTATCCGGACAGAACAAGGCCGGTGAGCGCCACGGCAGCAAGTATGTCTCGAGCTGTCCCGGAGACCGTATGCAGCTTACCGAGTTTGTCGACACGAGAAATGGGCTCGGACGCAAGCTGGAGGTCAAGATGCACGATGATATCTGCGGACTGAACACCGTGACACACTATCAGTTCTACAACGGCATACAGACCGTTCGCTGCTGGACGGATGTCACCAATGTCGGAACTCAGTCGCAGGGCCTTGAATATGTCTCCTCCTTCACATATACGGGTGTGGACAAGGAGGGCATTCTCAATGCCGATGACAAAATGCGCGTATGGTATCCGCACAACGGCTGGCAGCGCGAAATGCAGTGGGAATCCTACTCGTTCCCGCAGCTCGGCATGGCACTGTGCCAGCCGGAGGACATTCAGCGCTCCTCAAAGGTTATCGGCGCCACAAACACCGGCAACTGGTCCACCAAGGAATTTCTCCCCATGGGTATGCTGGAAAATACGGAGACCTCCTCCTGCCTTTTCTGGCAGATAGAGCACAACGGCTCCTGGCACTGGGAGATCAGTGACCAGGTGGGCAGATTCTATCTACAGCTCTCCGGCCCGACAGAGGCTGAATCGCACTGGTGGAAAAATCTTCAGCCCGGCGAAAGCTTTACGACCGTCCCGGTATGCGTGGGCTCGGTGGTCGGCAAATTTGACGACGCCATGGGTGAGCTTACAAAATACCGCCGTGTAATACGCAGAAAGAACACCGATAACGAAAAGCTCGCTATAATTTTCAACGACTACATGAACTGCCTTTGGGCCGACCCGACAACGGAAAAGGAATTTCCGCTTATCGATGCGGCACACAGGGCAGGCTGCGAATACTTCTGCATCGATGCAGGCTGGTATGCCGACGGCCACTGGTGGGATAACGTGGGCGAATGGCTCCCGAGCAAAAAGCGCTTCCCGAACGGCCTTGAGGAGGTCACGGATTACATACGCTCCAAAGGAATGATTCCCGGCGTGTGGCTCGAGATAGAAGTAATGGGCATTAAATGTCCGAAGGGCGCACGTGTGCACCCGGATTGGTTCTTCACCCGCCACGGTCAGCGAGTACATGACCGCAGCCGCTGGCAGCTCGACTTCCGCAACAAGGAGGTAGTGGCACATGCAAACGAGGTCATTGACCGCCTTGTCAATGATTATCACGTGGGATATATCAAGATGGATTACAACATCGAGCCGGGAATCGGCACAGAGCTGAATGCGGACAGCTTCGGAGACGGTCTGCTCCAGCATGAGCGTGCATACCTCACATGGCTCGACTCCGTATTTGCAAGATATCCAGAGCTCATCATCGAAAACTGCTCCTCCGGCGGAATGAGAATAGACTATGCTATGCTGTCACGCCACAGCATTCAGTCCACCAGTGACCAGGAGGACTACCTGCACTATGCATCGATAGCTGCTAACGCACCGGCCGGCCTTACACCGGAGCAGAGCGCTATATGGAGCTATCCCATGAAGAACGGCGGCCGCGAGGAGGCTGTGTTCAACATGTGCAATGCACTCATGCAGCGTATTCATCAGTCCGGCCACCTCGCCCAGATCGCGGAAGAGGATTTCCTCACCGTAAAGGAGGCCCTCGACTACTACAAGACGATCCGACAGGATATCAGGGTATCCACTCCGTTCTGGCCGCTCGGCACCTCACGCTTCAAGGACACATGGGTCTCTCTCGGACTTCGTACCGAGCACAAGGCCTATATCACTGTTTGGCGCCGTAAGGCTCCGGAGAGCTGCTGCACGCTCCCCGTGGATTTCCTCAAGGAAAATGAAAACGTAAAGGTAAAATGTGCTTATCCGGCCAATAACGGCACATACTGCACATGGAATGCCGGAAGCGGCACACTCACCGTGGAGCTGCCCACAGAAATATGTGCAAGAATTTTCGAATTGGAATACTGATATGACTGAAATTGAAATTAGAGAGAAATTAAACAAGGTTCGCTGCTTCATGCTCGACATGGACGGCACCATCTATCTCGGAGACAAGCTTTTTCCGTTTACAAAAGATTTTTTGAAGGCTGTCACCGACAGCGGCAGGGAGTTCTGCTTTTTCACAAATAACAGCTCAAAGGATACCGACACGTACCTCTCAAAACTGAAGCGCATGGGCATTGATATTCCCAGGGAGAAAATGCTGATATCAAACGGTGTGGCTGCGGACTATGTTCAGGAAAATCATCCCGGCGCCAAGGTGTTTGTTCTCGGCACTCCGCTTCTTCGCAGAGAGCTCAAGGCGCTCGGCATCGATGTTGTTGAGGACGACCCCGATGTCGTGCTCGTCGGCTTCGACACCACGCTTGAGTACAATCGTCTGGCAAAGGCCTGCGATTTTATTCGTGCCGGACTTCCCACTTACGGCCTGAACCCGGACTATAACTGCCCGACGGAGACCGGCTTTATTCCGGATTGCGGCTCTATCGCGATGCTGATAGAGGGCTCAACAGGCCGCAAATTCCCGTTCTTCGGAAAGCCGAGTCCGCTGACCAGAGCGTATATTGCTAAGAAGACGGGCTATTCGGAAGATGAGCTTGCCATAATCGGCGACAGACTGTACACGGACGTTGCTCTTGCGGACAACAGCCCCATGTGCTCGATACTCGTGCTCAGCGGAGAATCCAAGGTGGAGGATATCGGCACAATGCCCGGAAACCCCGACCTGATATTCAACAACCTCTCCGATATCATTAAATATCTTTAATTAACACAAAGCTCCCGATAAAAACGGCGCAGCAGCTCAATTTTAAGCTGCTGCGCCTGTTTTTTTTACTTTAATTTCAAATATTCATCGTCACTAACCGGCTCTAACCATTCGTTTAAGGTTTTTTCACACGGAACCTCTATCGCTATATGTGAGAACCAGCTATCTTTGGCTGCTCCATGCCAATGCTTAACGCCCGTAGGTGTGGAGACAACATCACCTGTGTGTAGTTCTCTGGGCTCCTTGCCCCACTCCTGATACCAGCCTCGCCCGGCTGTTATAAGCAATATCTGACCGCCACCGTTAACACCATGATGAACATGCCAGTTATTTCTGCACGACGGCTCAAAGGTAACATTCATCACTCCGACACCATTCAAATTGGTAAGGGCTGCTAAATAGGAGTTCCCGATAAAGAATTTGCCATACGGGTTCGGCTCTCCCCTATCAAAAAGACTATTGCTTTTTTCGATGACCATATACATTCGCCTTTACTGAATATTATTAAACTCTTAATTTACTCCGTTGTTCTTTTTACGGTTACCGACAGCATGTACGCCGAGGCCGAGCATGGTCACCATTGCGGACAAGCCGTATACCACACCGTAACCGATATCGGTGATACCGCCCCAAACAGCAGCGCCCATTCCCGTTCCGATATCCTGGAAGAACGCGAGTGTGGCATTTGCCGCACCTCTGCGGCTATTCGCTGCACCGGAAAGTATCTGTATCTGAAGGAGCTGTGTTGCAAAGGTAGTGCCTATAGCTAGGAGAACGGATGCTGCCAAAACGAGAACCAGCGAATTTGCCGCCGCTATGATGACTATTCCGGCGGAAATAAGCACCAGACCAACGCTTATAAGGGTACGACCGGAGAATTTCTCCGCTATGCGTCCCATGAACAGACGCAGGATTATTACGGTTACGCTGTTCACTGTGAAATAGAGACTTATGCTTGAGATATTTCTTTCCACGCCGCACGGAAGCAGGAAGTTCGAAACGGAGCTGCTGCCAAACATGATAAAGAAGGATATCGCAGCCGGAAGCAGCGCGGTGAATTCAAAGGTATCGGACGCAAGCTTCTTGATGCTGAGCTGCTGTGCGGGAACTTTTTTCTCCGGGTGATAGAGGTTTCCTTTATGAATAAGCAGCACAGTGCAGAAAGTGCCGCAAAAACAGAGCTGACTGCAAAGAACGCCACCGGGCCTATTGATGCATATATCACCGAGCCGGCGGTCGGAGCAATGGCAATCGCAATTGAGGATGCTATGCCGAAATAGCTCATTGCATCGACAAGCTTATCCTCGGGGGTATTATCGGCGATTATAGTTGCCGGAGGTGAAAAATATATGCCCTGAGTGACACCGTTCATGAAGCGCAGAATGTATATGCCCGTCATATTTGTCACGAAGCAATATCCGAGTGTGTTGAGCGTAAAGAGTATGCTGCCGAGCACAAAGGTCTTCTTTCTGCCCCAGCTGTCAATGAGTCTGCCTGCAAAAAGCCTTGTCACCATGCCTGCCACGGTGAGTGCCGCCATCATGAGACCCGTATCCTTGTTGCTTCCGCCTATGTCGAGCACGTAGATCGGAAACATCGTCGTAAAGGCATTGTGCGTAAATGCCGCCAGTGCACATACTGTAAGCACGAGTATGTAGTTTTTGTTCCACAATTTTTTCCCGGTCATTTTCTTCTTCCTCTCTGTTGAATTGCTTTTTCCTCTGTGGTAAAATAATACTAACAGGTTCGAGTAACACGAAGTCAATGGGGTAAATCAAAAAATGCAGAAAAAAGTAAAAAAAACTACATACAGCGTAAAGCAGGCATCCGAGATATGCGGACTTAGCGAGCATACACTGCGCTACTACACCGACCAGAATCTCATCCCCTGCCAAAGGGACAGTGCCAATCGCCGCGTATTTGATGAGGCCTCTCTCAAATGGATTCACGGCATAAAATGCCTGCGCAGATGCGGAGTTTCCATTGAAGACGTAAAGAAGTACTGCGAGCTGTGCTATAAGGGTGATGATACTATCCGCGAGCGCTATGAATTCATTTTGAAACAGCGTAAGCTTGCCTATCAGCGATTGCAGGAAGCAATGGAGATGGCGGAATATATGGACACAAAGGTAAAGCATTTCGAGGATATTCTTTACGGCAAAGCAGAGGACACCGCAAACCTTGCCGCATACACAAGTGACGAGGAATGAGATGAATCGGGGAACAAGCCCTCTCAGTCACCTGCGGTGGCAACTCTCCCAAAGGGAGAGCCAAGTACATATGCGAATACAAAAAGTGGAGCGTATCAATGCCGATACGCTCCACGATTATTTTACAAGCACTTGCTCATTTGGTGCTTAAATTATGCGAATATCTTTACTGCCTCCTGCATACGCTCCACAACATTTACGTGGAACGGGCAGCGCTCCTCACAGCCTGCACAGCCGATGCAGTCGGATGCATTGGCGGAAAGCGCATTGTAATGCTCTCTCAGTGAAGCCGGAGTCTCGTCCTGCATCTTTGCAAGGTCGAGCAGCTTGTTTACCATTGCTATGTCGATTTCAACCGGACATGGTGCGCAGTGGCCACAATATGTACACTGGCCGCCGTAAGCATGGTGCGGTGCGTTTGCAAGAACACTTGCGTAATCTCTTTCGTCCTCAGATGCATTCTCATAGCTAACAGCCTCATCAACATGCTTAACGTCATTGAAGCCTGCCATAACGCTTGCAACAGCCGGGCGTGTCAGCGCATAGTGCAGACACTGTATCGGGGTAAGAGCAACTCCAAACGGAGAGGTTTCGGCATTGAAGAGTCTGCCGCCGGCATAGCCCTTCATGACCGTGATACCAATACCCCTCTGCTCACAGATACGATAGAGCTCTGCACGCTCAGCATCGATACCGCCGAGACTTTCGTCGTACTGATCCGCAAATACATCGCCGTTAGCCGGAATCATATCGAACGCCGGGTTGACGGAGAACATTATCATCTCCACCTTGCCGCTTTCAGCCGCCATTTTTGCCACCTTCGGGCTGTGGGTGCTCATGCCGATGTGGCGGATTTTTCCGCTCGCCTTGAGCTCCTCCACATACTCATAGAACGAGCCACTGATTATGGATTCAAACTCCGCTGTTTCATCCACAAAATGAATCATACCGAGATCGACATAATCTGTGCGCATACGGGTCAGTAGATCCTCAAAGGCTGTTTTGACTTCGGACATCTCGCGTGTACGCTTATACTGTCCATCTATCCATGCCGAGCCGATATGACCCTGAATAATCCACTTGTCGCGGCTGCCTTCAATTGCAAGACCGATATTTGAGCGCACATTCGGCTCGGACATCCAGCAGTCCAGGATGTTTATACCGTTCTCTGCGCAGCGGTCGATTATTTTCTTTACTCCTGCCGTATCGTGACGCTCCAGCCATTCTGCTCCAAGGCCGATTTCGCTCACCATAAGGCCGGTTTTACCAAGTTCTCTGTAACGCATAACAGCACCTCCAAAAGATTTCGTATTACCAGTATATCACTTAAAGTACACTCGAAGTCAATACAATGTGGAAAAATCATCCGCGGTCGACGGTAATTATCGGCCTGTAGGTGGAATTAAGCCTGCATATGGCGCTTTCAACATTCTCCGTAACGGCTTCATCGCTTTCGTGCACGGAGAAGGGTACCATCATGTCAAAAACAAGATTGGAATGTGTTACGCCCCAAACCACTCTGAAATCATGTATCGAGGCTTCAGGATAGAGCTCCGCGCAAAGCTCCTTAACCACCGTCTTCAGAGCATTCGTTCTCGGGTCATTGACCACCACCGGGTCAAGATGTATGACGAGGTTTATTCCGTCCTCTGATTTGAAGTCCCTTTCGATATTATCTATCAGGTCATGGCTCTCCATTATGTCGTGCTCCGCATTTACCTCGCAATGCACGCTTGCAAAGCAGCGCCCCACGCCGTAGTTGTGCACGGCAAGGTCATGCACGCCGATAACGCCCTCATAGGACATAATCTTATTATGTATCTCTTCCACAAGCTCCTTATCCGGTGCGGCGCCGAGCAGAGGGTCGGCTGTATCCAAAATGAGCTGAATACCGGAAAACAGAATGAACAGCGCAACCAACACACCGAGCCAGCCGTCGAGGTTGACATTCGTGAGTGCGGATATAATTCCACCGATGAGCACCACCGTTGTGGATATAACGTCGTTTCGGCTGTCCTTTGAGGTGGCCTCGACCGTCTCGGAATGTATTCTTCTGCCGACTGTCTTATAGAAAATGCACTGCCAGAGCTTCACGCCTATCGAAAGCAGTAGCACTGCAAAGGCCACGGCGGTCAGCCTGTTCTCCTCCGGGTGGATTATCTTTTGCAGCGAGGATGTTCCAAGCTCCCAGCCAAGGAACAGCACGATGAACGAAACGATAACGCCGGAAAGATACTCAATGCGCGCATGGCCGAACGGGTGCTTCTCATCCGCAGGCTTTCCGGCAAGCTTGAAGCCAACCATGGTTACGATGGCCGAGCCGGAGTCGGTAAGGTTATTGACGGCATCCGCCGTGATCGAGACGCTTCCAAACAGTGTACCGATGATTATTTTCGCCGCAAAGAGCAATAAATTCGTCACGATACCCACCAGGCCGGCAACGCGGCCGTAGCCTTCGCGCACACCCGGGTCATCGGTATTCTCCCAGTCGCGGACAAACATCCGCAGGATCAAATTTGTCATAGAACCTCCATATTTGTACAGATAAATAGTTGCAGAGCCTAAAAGCTAAGCTCTGCAACCGAATTTTGTTTTATGTAGGATCACTTAACGCAGAAGAACTCCACTATCTCGTTGGCTGCACCGTCGCAGAAAGCAATGCGAACGGGCATATCGCCGAGGCTGAGATCATTCGGCTGAATTGTTACATTGTAGCCTGCCTCGGAAATGCGCTTGATGCACTCATCAACATGATCAGTGAAAAGAGCTATGTGGGCAACCTTGCCCTCATGTGCAAGCTCACAGTCCTCATCCTGAGGAAGTATCTCAATGCGGCTGTTGTCGCCTGTTGAGACCATCATGCACGGACATTCCGGGTCACCCCACTGACGCTCTACCGGAAGCTCGAGAAGCTCTGTGTAGAACTTTACTGTGGCTGCATACTGTGATTTGCGCGGCTTTACCGCGACATGGTGAATTCCCTTAATAAGACTCATATACTTATCCTCCCTGTTTTATCAAGACAGGGTATCGTAACCGATACCCTGTAAAGTACTGAAATTATCTCTTGTTGAAGATGGACATAATGTCGGAGAAGGTGTCATCTTCATCAACGATGTTCGGGTTAACGGATGCTCTTGCGTTCGGATCCGTCACAGCGACATTGCCGAGGATATTTGCATCGTTTACCGGTGCAGCAGCCTTCGGTGCATTCTCGCCGTTCATGCCGTCAAAGCCTGTAGCGATAACGGTAACGATCATCTCATCCTCCATGGACTCATCAAATGCAGCACCCCAAATGATGTTTGCATCCTCGCTTGCGCGCTCTGTGATGAGCTTGGAAGCTGTATCGATCTCGTCGAGGGAGATGTCCGGAGAGGACTTGATGTTGATGATAACGCCCTTAGCGCCTGCAATAGCAGTCTCAAGCAGCGGGCTGGAGATAGCTGCAACAGCAGCCTGCTCTGCCTTATCCTTGCCTGCTGCATGGCCTACGCCCATGTGTGCATAGCCTGCATCCTGCATAATTGACTTAACGTCCTCGAAGTCGAGGTTAACGATACCCGGAATCTGGATGAGGTCGGAAATGCTCTGTACGCCCTGACGGAGAACATCATCGGCAACACTGAAAGCGTTTGCCAGAGTGATGCGCTGCTCGCTGACGAGCTTCAGTCTCTCGTTCGGGATAACGACCAGGGAGTCAACGTGCTTGCGAAGCTCTGCAATGCCCTTCTCAGCCTGCTCCATACGGCGCTTGCCCTCAAAAGCAAAAGGCTTTGTAACGATACCGACTGTAAGTGCGCCCATATCCTTTGCGATCTCAGCTACGATGGGTGCTGCGCCGGTGCCTGTGCCGCCGCCCATACCGGCTGTAACAAACACCATGTCTGCGCCCTTAAGTGTAGCAGCGATGAGCTCACGGCTCTCCTCTGCTGCCTTGCTGCCTACCTCGGGCTTGGAGCCTGCACCACGGCCCTGTGTATTCTTCTCACCGATCTGAACGCGTGTCTTAGCCTGTGAACGGGACAGCGCCTGACGGTCTGTATTCATGCATACGAGCTCAACGTGCTGTACGCCTGCATCTGCCATACGGTTAACGGCATTTCCGCCGCCTCCGCCGACACCTACAACTTTAATGGTCTGGGGATATTCTTCAAGCATGTTATCGATTTCAAAGGGCATTTTCATTTTCCTCCTTGGATTAATCTTCAGCCATTTCGCGGCTGGTAAAATACTTTATCTTCACAGTTCTTCCGCCGGATAACACCGAAAAAATGCGGAAAATTCAAACCACGCACATGTGTAAAGTATTTCTCCTTTACACATTGAGCGGAATCCTGCAAAAATTCTATTGCTTATATCCTATAATTTAACACTTTTCTATTGAAATTGCAAGACGAATCTCGTAAAAAAAGCGTCCGCAGGCAAAGAATTTTACTTTACAGAGTGTATTCTGCTTTACACCGCCGAAAAACCGCCTCAAAGCAAATGCTCCCTGCGGTTCGGCCCATGTTCTTACTCTTCCTTTTTTGCGGCAGCCTTTTTGTCACGTCCGGCAACACCCTCTATCACCACTGTGTTCTGCCGTCCGTCTACTATCTCGCCATACACGACCTTTTTCTTATCGGGAACCATTGTCAGGTTTATTTCACCCTTAGTTTCACCGGTAATAGTGCCGTCATTCAGCATATAATTCAGCGTCTCTATGCCATATGCCATCTTCGACTGCATACCAGTGGTATTGCCGAATATGAACACAATCCTGTCATCATACAGCATTGTAATATCATATCTGTTTGACATGTCGATGCTTGTTATACCGCTGAAATCTCTCTCGTTTATCTGGGAGGTTATTGCCTCAAAAAGCTGTGCATCCTCGTCCTGCTCAAACTCCACCGTCTGGCTCGGCTCGGTATTTACAGCCCGGATTCCCGTAACAACCGCACTGCCCGGGGCCGGCTCAGCCGCAATTTCAAGCACCTTTCCGGCATTGCTTACATAAACATAGCCCTGCTCGGCCTCTATCGAATACTCCGTCTCGGCCTCGGTTATAATGATCTCTACGCTTGAGGGTATCTTCTTTTTGATATCTACCTTTTCAATGTACGGAAAACGATGCTCTATCTCCTGTTCCCTGTCCGAGGTTGAAAGCAGCACAAGGTTGTCGCCGCTGTTTATTCCGCATACGCTGAGGATATCCTCCTGTCTGTAGCTTTCGCCGCCGACCACCGTTACCGAATCCACACGGAAGAACACAAAGATGCACAGAAGCACCGCTCCTACAACCACTGCGGCGAACGCCGTTATGTAGAAGATCAGCAGCTTTCTGTTGCGGGCTCTTTTGTCCGCTGCACGCACAGATGCATCGTCTTCAATATCGGTTACTGCATCAAATTCATCTGACACGGAATGGCCCTCCTTTCCTTACATTTGATATATTCCTGTTTAAACTCTTGTTATATCCGCTCCGAGACACCTGAAGTTTTCCTCGAAGCTCTCATAGCCGCGGGCGATAAAGCCCGGATCCGTCAATTCTGTTTCGCCCTGAGCCGCAAGCCCTGCCACCGCAAGTGCGGCCCCGCCGCGCAGCTCCTGTGCCGTGACCGGCGCTCCGGAAAGCTCCCTTACGCCCTCAACAACGGCAACCTTGCCCTCTACCTTGATCGCGGCACCAAGCCGATTCAGCTCATCGACATGCTTATATCTGTTTTCGAAGATATTCTCAACAAATATGCTTGTGCCGTCCCCAAGCGCCGCCATTACCATTACAGCCGCCTGTGCATCCGTTGGAAAGCCCGGATACGGCATTGTTCTTACATGCCGAACAGCTCTCAGACGCTTCGGAGCGGTTAGCAGCAGCTCCGTACCGCGTCGAAGCAGCGTACAGCCTGCCTCCTCAAAGGCCGACAGCACCGCCGCCAGATGTCCGGCGTTTATGTTTTTCAGCAGCAACGTACCACCCGTGACCGCCGCCGCTGACATATATGTTGCAGCCGCTATACGATCCGGCATGACCGTATATTCGCAGCCGTGCAGCGAATTCACACCCTCTATTATAACACAGCTCTCTCCGGCGCCGCTTATTCTTGCACCGCATCTGTTCAGAAAGTCTGCCAGCTCCTCAATCTCCGGCTCGCAGGCCGCATTTGTCAGCACCGTTGTACCGCTTGCAAGTGCCGCTGCCAGGATAACATTTTCGGTAGCGCCCACACTCGGAAGAGCAAGCGAAATATGTCTTCCCCGCAACCCATCCGGCACGGAGCATATCAGACACCCGTGCTCCTCGATTATCAGCGCACCGAGCTTTTTCAGTGCTGAAAGATGCAGATCGATCGGGCGCGGGCCAAGCTCACAGCCACCCGGAAAGGAAAGCACCACCCCTGAGCACCTTGCAAGCAATGGGCCGAGAAACACTATGGACGAGCGCATCTCACGCATCAGCTCGTGGGAAATCTCCGCCCTGTCCATGCTATCCGCGTTTATCACTACGGTTTTGCCGTCCCTCTCACATTTACAGCCAAGCTCCCTCAATATCCTTATGCATATGCGAACATCGGAAAGCTCCGGGCAATTGTGCAGAACGGTGTCTCCGCGGCAGAGCACAGCCGCCGCCATTAACGGCAGAGTGCTGTTTTTCGCTCCCTGCACAAAAAGCTCTCCGTGCAGTGTGCGACCGCCGCGTATCCGTACGCGTTTTCCCGTATTTAATGAGTCATCGGCAGTTGTTTGCGAATGCGTATTAACAGATGCCATATACACACCTCACATCGGTATAGATATGGCCATATTATGCATTCCTGCCGTCTTCGGTTCGTTATCTCTCGGCTGTTCTCTCTCTTACTATCCTGGAAATGATCTGATATATTCTCTCATTTGCATCGAGAACCGCCATGTCCTTTGCATTTTTGCCTATCTCCTCGGCGCGTCCCGGCTGAGAGAGAATACCGTTCACGGTCTGCCAAAGCTTTTCACCAGTAAGCTCCTTTTCCTCGATGAGCACAGCCGCATCGCGGTTGACGAGAGCCATGGCATTGTGGTACTGATGATTCTCGGCAACATTCGGGGACGGGATAAGTATCGAGCACTTTCCGGTAGCCTCTATCTCTGTCAGAGTGATTGCTCCGGCACGTGCAATAACAAGATCTGCCGCCGCAAGGCACTCGGGCATATTGTTAATGTAGTCGAGCAGACGTATCTGCGGATTCTCCTCCTCATTCACACCTGCGGCATGTACGCGGTCGAGAAAATGCTCATCATTGCGGCCATAGCCGTGTATATGCTGAAATTTCTTCTCCTTGGCGCTTTCGCCGAGCATGTACGCCGCTGCGGTATTAATCGCTTCCGCGCCGAGACTTCCGCCAAAGGAGAGAACCACCGGTCTCTCGTCCAGGCCGAGAGCCTTGCGGCTTGCGGTGCGCTCAGCATCGAGCACTGACAGACGCACGGGATTACCTGTGAACTCACAGTTATCCTTGCGCTCCAAAAATTTCTTGGCATCCTCAACAGCGAGCATTACGCAATCGCATTTCTGAGCCAGCATCTTAATGGCCATTCCCGGATAAGCATTCGCCTCATGCACTGCGGTGGCAATGCCCATCTTCTGGGCAGCACGTATCACCGGGCCGCAGACATAACCACCCGTACCGATGCATATATCGGGCTTGAATTCCTTTATGATTTTTTTCGCCTCGACAGAAGCCGTAAGCACGCGGAAAACCGTCTGCATATTGCGCTTGATATTGTTCAGCGTAAGCTTTCTCTGAAAGCCGGATATACGTATCGGCTTGAAATCATAGCCCGCCGCGGCGACAAGGCGCTCTTCCATGCCGCCCTTATTGCCGACGTACAATATCTGAGTATTCGGATCCTTCTCACAAAGATAACCGGCCATAGCCAAGGCTGGATTTATGTGGCCGGCTGTTCCGCCGCCCGTCAAAATAACTCTCATGTTCCACTCTCCATTTCACATATTCCCCATACGGAGTATCAGGTCTTATCTATCCTCGAGTGACGCGATATGGACAACAGCACGCCCATCTCCGCCAGCAGCATAACGAGCGCCGTGCCTCCATAGCTGAAGAACGGCAAGCTTATGCCGGTATTCGGGATAGTATTTGTAACAACGCATATATTCAAAATTGCCTGTATGCCAAACTGAAACGTAATGCCGAGGCCGAGCATCATGCCGAAGCGGTCTCTCGCATTGAGGGAGATATAGACACCTCGCCAGATGAACAGCGCAAAAAGAATTACAACAAGCATTGCTCCGATAAAGCCGAGCTCCTCGCAGACTATCGCAAAGACAAAGTCATTCTGTGCCTCGGGCAAATAGAGGTACTTCTGCCTTGATTGTCCTATTCCGACGCCAAGAAGCTGACCCGACCCTATTGCGTAAAGCGACTGCTTTGTCTGGTAGGTATCAACGCCCTCCGGCGGATTGAACGGGTCAAGCCAGCCCTTAACTCTGTTCAGCGCATATGCGAATTTATCGGAGAACATCAGCAGGCAGGACAGTCCAACCACACCCAAAGTGCCTATTCCGGCAAAATACCGCAGCTTTGTGCCGCCTATGAACATCATAAGAAATGCAATAAGGCAGATGATGATGGTTGCGGAGATATGCTTTTCACAGATGATGAGTACAGCGAATATCGCAAGTATTCCCATGAACGGCCAGAAGCCGTAACGGGCCTCCTTCATCTTTTCGCCGTAAAGCGCGATAAAATGGGCAAACATCAATATCATGGAGAACTTCGCGATCTCGGAGGGCTGAAACTCAATGCCGAGGTTTATCCACCTGTTCGCACCGCCCTTGACAGGTGCAAGTCTTGTTCCCTTGAACAGCAGAACCATGACGAGCAGTGCAATTGAGATAACGAATATCAGGATGTTCAGCCTGTGTAGCTGGTGATAGTCGACCGTGGATATGGCAAGCATCGCCGCCACTCCGAGCAGAGCAAAGGCTCCCTGACGCATAACGTAATGATAGCTGTTGCCCGTTTTAAAATAAGCACTGGCGTAGCTTGCGGAAAACAGCATTACAAGGCCAAAGGCCATGAGCACCAGAATTATGAACAGCATCGGCATATCAAGGCCAAGACCCAATGTGAAAAATTTGTATCTTATCCTCTCACGTCTGTAGCCCTGACGTACAGCAGCGGAAGCTGCCTCATCGGACGGTACGCTCCTCGGTATACTGTTCAATCCGCGAGTGGTCGTTCTTCTTGTTTGCGGCATGGCTTCATGACCTCCTTTTTCCTGTAGTATAATCAAAAACTTCCTGTTTTACACCGTATCAAAGTCCAAAATGAACCAGCAGCACTGCGATTACACACGCTGCAAGGGTAACACCGCTGAAAACAAAGCAGACCTTGTTCTCGTTCCAGCCGCACATTTCAAAATGGTGGTGTATCGGAGACATCTTGAAGAGTCTCTTACCGTGTGTAAGCTTGAAATAGCTGACCTGAAGCACAACGGAGACGATCTCCGCAATATAGATGATGCCGACAAGCGGCAGCAGAATGGGCATGTCGATACCGAATGCAATTGCGCATACGATGCCGCCGAGGAACAGCGAGCCGGTATCACCCATGAATACCTTCGCCGGATTTGCATTCCAGAAAAGGAAGCCGATGAGCGAGCCTGCAACAGCCGCAGCAAGCACCGAAAGACCGGACATCTTGAGTGCCATGGCGATAACCGACAGTGCAAGACACACAACAAGCGTTACAGAGCTGTTCAGACCGTCAAGGCCATCCGTAAAGTTCACGGCATTCACCATGCCGACTATAAGTATGGCGGAGATGATGTAGTAGAATATTCCGAGGTCAACAAGCCCGACGAACGGGATTACGGTCTCGGTGGTGCCGCCTGCAAGGCTGACGGAAAGCAGGTATGCACCTGCAATGATGAACTGGAGCACCAGCTTCTGTATTTCGGTAAGACCGAGATTTCTGTGCTTTTTGATGCTGATATAGTCATCCATAAAGCCTATGAGTCCAAAGCCGAGCGCCATGAGCGCGCCGCCGATGATCTTCACGATCATCAGTGCTGTCTCGGCACCACCATGCATCCACAAAAATGCAATGCAGATGATTGCCGAAGCGAAGCCGCCGATGATAAACATGAGTCCACCCATTGTGGGTGTGCCCTGCTTGGCTGCATGCCATGTGGGGCCCTCCTCACGTATCGTCTGGCCGAATTTCAATTTGTGCAGAAACGGGATCATGAATTTGCCCAATATTCCCGTGAGCACCGCCGCAACTATAATGGCTATACTGTAAACAGTCAGCTCCATAAAATGATCGTCCTTTCCTTTTCCTCTTGTTACTGATCCTAATCTATTGTCTCAACGCCGCCGGAGCTGACGAAGGATATCTCTATAACGCTTCCGCGCTTGACCTTGGTGCCTGCCAGCACGCTCTGGCTCTGTGCATAACCGGAGGTTCCCTGTCCCTTAACGACAAGCTGAAGATCTGCCAGCGCCGCATACCATTCGCAGGACTTTATATCATACCCCACAAAGTGCGGAACTTCAACATATTCCTCATCATCCGGTTCATCCGTATAGAGCAGCACATAGCCGTCCTTCGGTATTTCCGCACCGGGCGACGGCACCTGTGTATAGACTATCTTATCGCCTTCGTTATCTCCATCATAATCCGCTATCACTGCGCGGAAGCCTGCGTTTGCAAGCAGCTCCTTGGCCTCGGTGAGGGTTCTGTTGACAACGTTCGGAGTGGTTTCGGCGAGGTTTGCGTACTCCTGCTCCGTATACTGCGGATCGACGCCGAGATACGGGAGGATCTCCTCCATTATCGCCGCAAAGATCGGGCCTGCCTGTGCACCGCCGGACGGCACACCGTTCTGAGGCTCATCATAGAAAACCAGAAGCGCATACTGCGGATCGTCCGCAGGGGCATAGCCGCCATAGGAAACAACGTACTGCATTCCGCGGTCAATGCCCTGTGCAAGCTCGGCCTGCTGAACCGCGACCTTTTCGGAAGTACCCGTCTTACCTGCAATGCGGTAGCCGGCTACGTAGCCGTTCTTGGCACTTTCGCTCGTTGCGTTTCTGAGCAATATCTTTGTAACGCGCTCGGAAACATCCTCGGATATTACCTGGCGCTTATATTCGGTGCTTGTTGTCTGCACTATGTTTCCGTCGCTGTCAAGCATACGGTCAACAACATGGGGCTGAACCAGATATCCGCCGTTTGCAACGGCGCACATTGCCGTACACATTTGCAGCGGAGTTATTGAGAAGTTCTGTCCGAAGGAGGATGTGGCAAGCTCGGTCGTATTCAGTCTGCTCGGAGTAAAGTAAAGGCTGTTTGCCTCACCCGGCAGGTCTATGCCCGTCTTCTCGGTAAAGCCGAAGGCTTCGAAATAATCGAAGAAGGTATATCTTCCGAGGCTTTGGCCAAGCCAGATCATGTACGGGTTGCAGGAATTGCAAACGCCGTCCACCAGCGTCTCCGTACCGTGACCGTAATGGTTCCAGCAGTGTATGGGCTCTATTTCCTCATCGAGGAAGGTCCATGCACCGGTGCAGGTAAAGGTGGAGGATTCATCCACAATACCCTCCTCGAGTGCCATGGAGGCAGTTATCATCTTGAAAACCGAGCCGGGGTAATAGGTATCACTTACGGCCTTGTTTCTCCACTGCTTATTCTGAGCTTCGGCATAGTATTTGTCATACAGAGTGTCATTAAGCTCCAGTATCTTTGCCGGAGTCAGGCGCTCGTAATCGTCAAGCTCCTTCTGAACAGCGGCCTCTTCCTCCTCTGTCTTTGCTATCGACAGCTTGTATTCCAGAAGATTTATCGCCCGCTGCTCCTCCTCTTGGAGTCGCTCTATCTCCTCTTCGACAAGTGTGGGGATCTCCTCCAGTGCCGATTCGGATATGGTAAACGGGTCATTCGGATCATAGTCGCCCTTTGTGGAAAGCGCTATAACAGCGCCCGTGTTGACATTCATGACTATCGCCGCACAGCCCTCAAGGGCACCGTACGATTCAAGACCGGCCTCAAGATGCTTATCGACGATGCTCTGCACTGTCTCATCGATCGTGAGCACAAGGTCGTATCCGTCGGCTGCCTCTATGTACTGCTCATACTGGAAGGGCATATCTGTTCCTGCGGCATTTTTTGCGCTTACAAGTCGGCCGGCCGTACCGGAAAGCTCATCCTCGTACTGCGCCTCGATTCCCGCAAGGCCCTGATTATCCGTACCCGTAAAGCCGAGCACCGTTGAAGCAGTGCTGCCGTAAGGATAATAGCGCTTGTAGTCCTCCAAAAGCTGAACGCCGCGCTTTATCTTCTTTTCCTCGAGCATTTCGAGTATCTGGTCGCGCACATCGGTCTCGACCTTACGCTTGACATATGTAAAGTAGCTGTTCTGCTGTGTTTTGTTATATACAAAATCATACTCAAGGCCCAGTATTTCCGAAAGGCCCTCTGCTATTTTCTCGGCGTCACCGTCCGTATTACGGATGTAGTTCGGCTCCAGCGCTATTGTCCAGACGCTCGCGCTCTGTGCAAGCACCTTAGTGCCGGAGGCATCGTATATAGTGCCTCTCATAGGTGTCAGCTCGGTTGAAATAAGGCTCTGGTCTATCGCTCTCGAGCGCAGCTCCTCGCCGCGCACAAGCTGCCAGCGCACCAGATTGCCCACGACCACGCCGAAGCCCAACAAAACCAAAATAGCCGTTGTGATGACGGCCTTTTTCCACATCTGAGAGTTATGGGAGCTCGCCATTGCGCCACCCCTTCCTTTCCGTTTCATAAATAAAAGTTGCCGTATACCGAAAAATGAGAGTTAAGATGCACTCTCAACTCTCCCTCTTTCAAAAGTCCCCGTCTCCGGTACCGCATGACTCATTTTATTCCCGTTCTCTCCGCATTATGAGAATAAGGAACAAATCGAGTTCCATATAGACTCAAGCATACCGGGCTGCTTGTTGTCCTGAAGCACTGTTCCGGTATCCTCCTGTGCAAGGTTGATATAGGTCGTCTGGCCCTCTGTGACCTTTTCCATACCCAGTCTTTCGCGCACATAGGTCTCGATCTCATCCGTATTCATCAATGAAGCAGCCTGCATTTCAAGCTGCACGGAAAGGCTCTTCTGCTCTGCCAATTCATTGTTGACGCTGTTTATCTCAGCGGTAAGCTCGGTAAGCTGTACCTGTCCGAACACGATAGCGCCTATCGCGCCGAGCACCACCATAACGCAGCACAGGCTCAGAACGGCACGCAGTGCATTTGCGTTTCTTCTGTGGCTTCTTCTCAGCTCGCTATCCGTCAGATGTGTGATTTTCGCTTTTCGTGCCTTGTTTTCCTCGGCCTTTACCTCATCCGTATGCAGCGGTCTTTCAAAGGCTTCGAAATCATACGCACTCGATGTATTAGAATAAGCCATTCAGCTTCCTCCTTATAAAGCTCGTTATAAACGAACCGTTAAACTCAAAATTCTATTCTCGGCATTTTCTCAATGACACGCAGACGTGAGCTGCGCGCACGGGGGTTGTCCGCAAGCTCTTCCTCGCTCGGAGCCAGACCCTTTTTATATATCAGCCTGCCCTGCGGCTTCTTTCCGCAGACACACACCGGGAAATCCTTGGGGCATGTACAGCCCGTGCACCACGCGTTCATCTGCTGCTTTACTATGCGATCCTCAAGTGAATGGAAGGTTATCACGGATAATCTTCCGCCCGGCTTCAGCAGGTCAAATGCCGCGGAAAGACCGGCTTTAAGGGCGTCGAGCTCGCCGTTCACCGCTATTCTCAGTGCCTGAAAGGTTCTTCTTGCAGGATGTCCCTCAGCTCTTCTTACCGCCGCTGGGACGCTCTCTCTTATAATATCCGCCAATTCGAGTGTTGTCTCTATCGGCTTTTCCTCACGCGCCGCCACAATGCCCTTTGCAATGCGAACCGCACTCTTATCCTCGCCGTATCGGCTGATTATCTCGGCCAACTGCTGCCACGAAAGCGTATTTACGAGATCCGCCGCAGAGGTACCGTTCTTGCTCATACGCATATCGAGAGGTGCGTCGGCATGATACGAAAAACCCCTCTCGGCAGAATCAAGCTGAAAGGAAGAAACACCGATATCCAGCAGCACGCCGTCTACCTCGGTGATCCCATTTTCCGCCGCAAGGCGCGCCATCTCCGAAAAATTCCCCTTGGCTATAACCGAGCCGGGGTATTTTGACAGGCGCTTGGTCACCACCGCTATGGCATCGGGATCCTGATCTATAGAGAGCAGCTTTCCCGTGGTCAGTCTCTCGAGTATCGCGCTCGAGTGTCCGCCGCCACCTGCAGTGCCGTCAATATATATTCCATCCGGGCGAATATTCAGGGACTCTATTGTCTCCTTAAAAAGCACCGGCTTATGATTAAAAACAATTTCCTGCATAATTAAACGTCACATTGCAGCACAGCTATCGCCATACTGCACATTTCTTTACTCAATATTTTATTCAATATACACAGCTAATTTGTAAAAAACACATCTGCACATACGTATATATTATACTCTATAGCATAGTTAAAATCAACTGAAAATTCACTGAATATGCGGTATATGCAGCCATATTCGGCCCGTATTCAGTCATAAAGAGGCACTTCTCCCACATAAAACCACTAACAGTATACACCACGCACAGGTATCAGTCAATGATTTGGTTACAAAATTAAGAAATTCTTTACGAAATATTTACAGCGCTGTTTTGGCAAAAAATACAGATAGTTCTAAGCGTTTTTGCATTTTCATTTTCAAACCGACACGAAATTTTGCCGAAAAGGTTACAAAAAGCAGCAGAGCCGAGCCCTGCTGCTTCGCTTTACATATTACTGCTTGTTCTGCTGTGAAGCCTTGAAAGCCTGATGCGTCTTTCTGAGCGTTGCCAGAGTTGTTGTAAGGGATTCATCGGCTGCGCGCATAAGGTCGCTGACATAGCCGTTAGCCGCCTTCATAGCGTCGTTATACTGCATCTGTGCGTTAGCCATGATGTCGTTTGCCTTTGCCTGTGCCTGACGAACGATCTCCTCCTGGTTGATAAGAGTTTTCGCCTTATCCTCTGCAACGCGAACAATCGTCTCCGCCTCGCGCTGAGCCTCGCTTATTATCTGTGCTCTGTCCGCAACAATGGCCTTCGCCTTGCGCACCTCTGCCGGGATAGCATCACGGATCTCATCCAGTATCTGTCTTGCCTCATCCGCATCTACAAGGCATTTTCCACCTGAAAGCGGAAGTGACCAGCCCTTTTCAAGGACGTCATACAATTCGTCTATCAGATCTTCAACTGCTGCCTGATTTGTGCTCATGGGTTTCAATTCCTTTCTTAAATAAACCGTTGCGCTCAGTTGTTTGCGACACGGCATAGTCTCTCGTTTATTCTGTCCAGCAGACACTCCGGCACAAAGTGCGAGATATCTCCGCCGAACCCTGCCACCTGCTTAACCATACTGGAGCTGAGGAACATGTTTTCCACGCTCGTCGGCAGGAGCAGCGTTTCAACCTCAGGGTTGAGCTTTTTATTGGTAAGCGCCATCTGGAATTCATATTCGAAATCCGTCATAGCGCGAAGTCCCTTAACAATGGCTACCGCCTTCTTCTCCCTGGCATAATCCGCCAGAAGACCGCTGACACAGTCGACCTCAACATTCATGCCCTGCGTAACGAGGCGGAGCATCTCCATGCGCTCCTCAACGGAAAAGCTCGCATGCTTATTGGGATTCACCGGGACAGCCACGATAACCTTATCAAATAGCTTACAAGCACGGGAAATAATATCGATATGTCCCAATGTAACCGGATCAAAGCTGCCCGGACAAATAACTGTACTCATAAAACATCCTCATTTACTTTTTCTGTACAAGGCTCTCGTGCCTATAGGTCGTCAGCACTATCTTTCCGTAACGATAGTCCTTTACGCGCACAAAGCCGCCGGCCTCATCCGGAAGCTGTTCATCCGACGGGTGCTCGCATATGATGACACCGCCGAGATTCATGTGCTGCGGCATTACCGCCAAAGCCTCCTGAAGCAGCCCCGTCTTATAGGGCGGATCGAGAAAGGCTATATCGAAGCTTTCGGTATTTCTCATCAAAAAAGCCTCAAAGCCGGCATTCACAACCTTTGCCTGAGCTTCAAATTTTGCAAGCTGTATATTGTCCTGAACTATTGCGCAGGAAGCCTTTGCGCTATCCACAAAGACGGCATGATCCGCGCCGCGGCTGAGTGCCTCCAGACCTATCTGACCGGAGCCGGCAAAAAGATCAAGAAAGCTTCTGCCCTCAAGGTCGAACTGCAAAATATTGAAAAGCGCCTCTTTGACACGGTCAGAGGTAGGGCGAACCGCATCCCCCTGCGGAGTCTTCAATTTCTTTCCCCTGCGGGATCCTGTGATTATCCGCACAGCCGTGCCTCCTTTTCTAAACATAATCTATCAGTATTGATTATCCCATTAAACCCGTGATATGTCAACCGCTTTTTTGACGGAAAATCCTTAAAAACGTCGAAAATCGTCCCGTTATTCCTCGCCGCCATCGGCATGAAAGAACTCATAGACCGCCTGAGCAGCCGGGGCATTCATTCCCGGGGTATCCTCCAGCATTTCGAGTGTGGCTTCACTCACGGCGCGTATCGTGCGAAAATGCTTCATAAGCTCCTTGGCACGTGTTTCGCCTATGCCGGGTATGGACATGAGTGTGGATGAAATCGTATTCTTCTTTCTCTGCTGTCTGTGGTAGCCTATCGCGAACCTGTGCACCTCGTCCTGAATGGTGGAAACGAGCGTGAACGCGGAGCGATTGGAGTTGATGGCAATCTCCGCGCCCTCCTCGGTTATGGCACGTGTTCTGTGCTTATCATCCTTTACCATGCCGTAAACGGGCACATCTATTCGCATCTGCTCCAAAATCGGCCTTACCGCCGCAACATGTCCCTTGCCGCCGTCCAGCAGAATCAGGTCGGGCAGACGTCCGAAGCCGTCCGATGTCTTGGAATTTCTGTATTCGGTGAATCTCCTGCGAATGACCTCACGCATGCTTCCGTAGTCATCCTGACCCACCACTGTCTGTATTTTAAACTTCCTGTATGCGCTTTTGAGCGGACGCCCATTTTCGAACACCACCATACCTGCAACGTTTTCGCCGCCTGCAAGGTTCGATATATCGTAGGATTCTATATATTCCGGTGTCTTTTTCAGATTCAGCAGGCTTTTAAGCTCATCCAGAGCGGAAAAATCACGCCCCGAGTTCTTGCCCGTTGACTGTGCGAAGGCCTCTGCAGCATTTGTCCGGCACATCTCCACCAGCTTCTTCTGCTCGCCCTTTTGCGGTATATTCAGCTTCACGCGGCGGCCTGCCTTCTGAGATAGCCAGCGCATGACAATCTCCGCATCGTCTATCGGGCCGTCAAGCGTAACGACGGGCGGAATCTTTTCGCGCATTGAATAGTATTGCACCAGGAACTCGCTTCTTATCTGCTCCGCCTCATCATCGGCCGGCAGAATGAAGGATTCTCTGTCATAGAGCCTTCCGCCGGAAAAACGGAAGACCTGTATGCTCACCTTGTCATTTGCAAATACCAGTGCGGAGACATCCTGCTCCGGAATGGGGCTTGCAACAACCTTTTGGCGCTCCTTGAGCTTATTTATGGCGGCTATGCGGTCACGCAGGCGCGCCGCAAGCTCAAAATTCAGTTCATCTGCCGCTTCATTCATCTTTTCGGTCAGCGTCCGCACGGAATCGCTTGTTCCGCCGCGGATAAAATCCAGTGCGTCCTGAACGGCCTCCTGATACTCGGCCTCGCTGATCTGTCCACGGCAGGGTGCACAGCACTGCTTTATATAATAATTCAGGCAGGGTCTGCCCTTGCCGAAGTCCTGCGGAAACTTTCTGTTGCAATCCGGCAGACGGAATATCTTTCGGGCCTCCTCAACGGTATCCTTTATCGTCCATGCGGAAAGATACGGGCCGATGTATTTTGCACCGTCGTCCAGCACCTGCTTTGTCTCCGATATTCGCGGCCACCTGCCGCCGGTTATCTTTATATAGCTGTAGCCCTTGTCGTCCTTTAGAAGTATATTGTACTTGGGCTGATGCTGCTTTATAAGACTGCTTTCCAGTATAAGCGCTTCAAACTCGCTGTCCGTCAGAATGTATTCGAAATACTCGACGTTTGAGACCATTTTGCGCACTTTTTCATTGTGATTCTTATCGGAGCCGAAGTACTGGCTGACACGGTTTTTAAGCGCCTTGGCCTTACCTATATAAATGATATTGTCTGCCTTGTCGTGCATTATATACACACCGGGATGAAGCGGAAGCTTCATGGCTTTTTTTCTCAGCTCCCGGATATGCTCTCTCTTTTCTTCCGTCAACAAAGCCACACCCCTATCTGAAAAGCGGATAAAATAAACGCCTACCGGAGACATCCGATAGGCGCCGTTCTAACAGGATTAATTATTCAGCAAAGCCGGATTCAACAAGAGCGACCAGGCTGTCAACAGCTTCCTGCTCATCGGAGCCATCCGCAATAATGTCGATCTGTGTGCCGCCGACGATACCGAGGGACAGAACACCGAGAAGGCTCTTAGCGTTTACGCGACGCTCTTCCTTTTCGACCCAAATAGAAGACTTGAACTCATTAGCCTTCTGAATGAAAAATGTAGCCGGTCTTGCATGCAGACCTACCTGATTCTGCACCATAACTTTCTTAACAAACATGTGATTCACTCTCCTGTAAAAATCAGTGATATTCTGGATAATCTGCAACAAAAAAGCGAAGTTTTGAAAACTCCCTTAATAGTATTATAGCATAATTTGTCAAGCCGTCAAGCCAATGGTCTCAATTTTGGATACATGCCCTTTGAGTGATATTTTTTTGGCAGAGTCCTTTGTGCATTTTGCTTGTAATGTTGAAAACTTTTCGTCACCGACGGCTTCATAAAGGGTTATTTCTCGTCAATCTTCCGCAAATTACCGCTTAAAAGACGCTTATCCTCCTTGGTAAGCTGCACTTTTTCGAACATATCCGGGCGCATTTTCTCTGTTATAAGCAGTGATTGCTCCCTGCGCCACTTTCTGATATTTTCGTGATGTCCGCTGAGAAGCACCTCCGGCACCGCACGGCCGCGCCAATCCGCCGGCCTGGTGTACTGAGGATACTCGAGAAGTCCGTCAAAATGGCTTTCCTCCTCAAAGCAAACATCCTCCGAGAGCACTCCCGGCAGCATACGGGCCACTGCGTCCGTCAAAATGACCGCCGGCAGCTCGCCGCCCGTCAGCACATAATCGCCTATGGATATTTCCTCCACGTCGTACTCCTCAAGCACTCTTGAATCCACGCCCTCATAATGGCCGCAGAGTATGAGCAGGCTATCGTATTTTGCAAGCTCCTTTACCTTTTCCTGGTTGAGAACACGTCCTCTTGGGGACATATATAAAATATGCGGCTTCACGCCCGTGTGTTCTATCACGGCATCAAACGCGTTGGCAATGGGCTCCGCCATGAGCAGCATACCCTTTCCGCCGCCGAAGGTGCAGTCATCCACGCGCTTGTGTGCGCCCTCGCCATGGTCTCTGAGCTGGTGGCAGCACACCTGCAAATGTCCCCTTGACCTTGCTCTGCCGATGATGCTCTCGGAAAGCAGATTCTCACACATTTCGGGAAACAGCGTTACAATATCTATGCGCATATTAAAGCTCCTTCTCGCTTTCCGTATTCTGAATTGTTTCCCCGCCGTCGTTAAATATTCCGGGTATCGGACGCACAAAGAGCTTGCCGGCGTCGATATCCGTCTTCTCTATCATCTCATCCACCGCCGGGAAAAGGAATTCCTCGCCGGCTGCATTCACTATTCTGTAAACATTGTTGGCACCTGTCGCGAAGACATCCTTCACCTCGCCGTACAGCACTCCGGAGTCGGCATCAAGCACCTCAAGGCCGATAAGATCCTCGATAAAGTAGCGATTTTTCGGCAATTTGACATCCGCACGGTTCAAATACAGTATTCTGCCCCTGTAAAGATCGGCATCCGTCGCAGTATCAACACCCTTGAGCTTTATGAGCAGCAGGGATTTGTGCACACGTGAAGCCTCAAGGCCGGCATCCGTTCTGCCCACGTCAAAATAAAGGTGCTTTATCTTTTTCAAAAACTCTGCGGAGTCGCACCACGGCTCCACACGCATTTCTCCGCGCACACCATGTGTGCCGACTATTCTTCCGGCCTCAAGAAATTGCTTTGTCATAGCTATTCACCCGTTCCATATAAGAGTAGAAAAAAGGCGTACGGACACCCGTACGCCCTGTAACGATCAATCGATCTCAACGATGACCTTTTCATTGCTGCGTGTAGCAGCAGCACGCATCACAACGCGGATAGCCTTTGCAATACGTCCCTGCTTACCGATAACGCGGCCCATATCCTCCTCGGAAACATGAAGATGATATACAACGGAGCCGTCGTCTCTGGGCTCGTCAACACTTACCGAAACTTCCTCCGGCTTCTCAACGAGACCTATCGCAATAATTCTCAGAAGTTCCTGCATTTTTGATCCTTTCCCTTCTCAAGAACGAATCAGATAACGCCGTGCTTCTTAAACAGAGCCTTAACAGTATCGGTCGGCTGTGCGCCCTTCTCGATCCATGCCTTTGCCTTCTCCGGATCTACCTTAACAACGCTGGGCTCTTCCATCGGATTGTAGTAGCCGATCTCCTCGATGAAACGGCCGTCTCTCGGATAACGGGAGTCTGCTACAACGATGCGGTAAAACGGAGCCTTCTTAGCACCCATTCTGCGAAGTCTGATCTTAACCATGATGAATTCCTCCAAAATATAATAAAAAATGTATATCTATTAACCAACTTAAGTCGGCAATATTCTGTTAAAGCTGCGGAAAACCGCTCATATCGATTCCGCCCATGCCACCCATGCGCGAAAGCATCTTCTTGCCCTTTTTGCCGCCGAACTGCTTCATCAGCTTCTGCATCTGCTTAAGCTGATTGCAAAGGCGGTTGACATCCTCTACCTTCATACCGCAGCCTGCGGCAATTCTGCGCTTGCGCGAAGCCTGAAGAAGATCGGGATTGGCGCGCTCCTGCGGAGTCATTGAAAGTATTATCGCGGCGCTTCTGTCCATGATGCGGTCATCGATGTTCATATCATCGAGCTTCGCATTGTTCATGCCGGGAAGCTTTGCGAGGATGCCCTTTATCGGGCCCATTTTCTTAACCTGCTGGAACTGCTCCAGAAGATCGTTGAAATCCATTTTATTTTGCAGCATTCTCTCGGCTGTACGGGCTGCGGCCTTTTCGTCCAGCTTGTTCTGTGCATCCTCAATGAGGGTAAGCACATCGCCCATACCGAGTATCCTGCTTGCCATTCTGTCGGGGTGGAACACCTCGATATCGGTGATCTTCTCACCGGTTCCGGCGAATTTTATCGGCTTGCCCGTTATCGCCTTTATGGAAAGTGCCGCGCCGCCGCGTGTGTCACCATCGAGCTTTGTCAGCACCACACCTGTGATATCCAGAAGCTCGTCAAATGTCTTTGCAACATTCACGGCCTCCTGACCGGTCATGGAATCCACAACAAAGAGGATATCCGTCGGCTGAACGGTGGCTTTCATTCTCTTAAGCTCATCCATCAGCACTTCATCTATCTGCAAACGGCCCGCGGTATCGATTATCACGTAATCGTGGCCGTAGTCACGTGCGTGACGTATAGCAGCCTGTGCGATCTTTACCGGATCCTCAGTGCCCATTTCGAACACCGGAGCACCGGCCTGCTCGCCGATAACCTGAAGCTGCTTGATAGCAGCCGGACGATAAACGTCACAGGCAACGAGCAATGGACGATTTCCGCGATCCTTAAGCATCTTTGCAAGCTTTGCACTGTAGGTGGTTTTACCTGCACCCTGCAAACCGCACATCATAATGACTGCCGGCGGATGCGCAGGCATCTTAAGCTTTTCCTCACTGCCGCCCATAAGGGTGGTCAGCTCGTCATTTACTATCTTTATGACCATCTGTGCCGGAGTAAGGCTCTCCATGACATCCTCACCCACCGCACGTTCGGTAACGCGCTTGGTGAAGTCCTTGGCAACCTTATAGTTTACGTCGGCCTCAAGCAGTGCCAGACGCACCTCTCGCATGGCCTCCTTGACATCGGCCTCGGAAAGCTTACCCTTGTTCTTCAGTTTTTTAAACGCATTGCCGAGCTTATCGGCAAGACCCTCAAATGCCATGTGTCAATCCTTCTCCGTAAAACGGTAATTAATCTACGAGCTTCTGTGCACAGCGGAGTATTTCCTCGACGTTCTCGCGGATTATCTCACTGTTTGAAGCTTTCTCATTTTCGGCCTCTATCTGCAATGCACGGTCACAGATGACTGCCAGCTCCTCCTGAACCATATGGAAGCGCTTTGCAAGACCGAGACGCTCTTCCATTTCCATAAGCTGCTGCTCGGCGCGCTTTATCGCGTCGCGCACGCCCTGCCTTGTTATGCCCTTTTCCTCGGCGATCTCCGCCAGGGAAAGATCCTCATTATAATAGCATTCAACGACCTCGCGCTGTTTATCAGTAAGCATGTCGCCGTAGAAATCCAGCAGGAAGGTGATGTGCAGATCCTTTGCCATGGTACTCTCCGTTCCCTTTCGCGCGTCGTTTCGCGCCCAGTCTGTAAAGTGATTTTCTTTACAGCTTTTGTATTATACACTATGATACCCCGTATGTCAAGAGAAAAAGCCCCACAATATGCAATCTTTTCAGACGCATATTGTGGAGCTTTAAAGGTCACGCCGAAAACCGCTTTTGACCTGTCTTTTTGCCGATATTTGGCTTAATTTTTTCTGTTACCGCAATTAGAGCAGAAAATCGCGTCCTGCGGCTGCAAGCTTCCGCAGCATGCACACGTCCAGTCCGTCGTCTGACTCGGTGCTTTGTTCGCGCTATTATGATATACGATCCTCGGAGCTGAATTTTCCGCAGGAGCTTCACCCTTTTTAAGTCCGCAAGGACATGAGGTCACATAGCTCCTGTGCACCTTTCCGCAGCCGGCACAAACCCAGTCGTTTTCCGGAACATAAATCTTCTGTCCGGGCTTATCGAGTGACATACTCGAGCCAAAAAGCGAAGATAAGTCATTAAAGCTATCATACATCTTTCCGATAGTGTTGTTATACGTATTGCAGCTCTTAACGCCCAAGAACATTCCGAAGGCCAGTATAACGACGACTACAATTTTGTTTATCAATTTCAGTTTTTCGGAGAGATCACGCAGATTATATTCGAGCTGATCCTCTACTCTAAGTCTTCTTTTTGCCATACCTAATACCCCCATATATACAATGTGTATTTCTATATGAGTCAATTGTCTCTCCATTTGCCGCAAAAGTTAATATCATAAAAGTGAAAAATTCAAAATAATATACTCGTACTCGGCAAAATGTTTCATACTCTTCAAGGTCAAAAAAGCTGAATTATTCTCCAGTTGACTTTACTTTATAATTTTTAAGTGATATATTTACTCTTATAAATCTTTTATCCGGAGATGATCCCATGATACTTTTTAACTGTGACTACACGGAAGGCTGTCATCCCAAAATACTGGAAAGGCTTTCCGAAACCAATATGATGCAAACCGTCGGCTACGGTGAGGATGAAATATGCGCGGGCGCAAGGGAACGCATTCGCGAGGCCTGCGGCCGCAGTGACATAGACGTTCATTTTCTTGTCGGCGGCACACAGACAAATACCATCGTCATAGCCTCCATACTTCGTCCCTACCAGGGAGCCCTCAGTGCCGATACCGGCCACATAAACGTTCATGAAACGGGCGCTATTGAGGCCACGGGGCATAAGGTGCTCGCTCTGCCCTCCACTCCGGACGGAAAAATCACCGCCGAGCAGGTCGAGGCAGCTCATCTTGCCCACATAAACGACGCCTCATTTGAGCACATGGTTCAGCCGAAGCTCGTATACATCTCCCACCCCACCGAGAACGGCGGACTCTACTCAAAAGCTGAGCTTAAAGCTCTGCATGAGGCATGCCGCCGCTGCGGAATGTACCTCTTTGCGGACGGCGCACGTCTCGGCTACGGCCTTACGGCTCCGGCAAACGACGTCACACTGCACGATCTTTGCGAATACACCGATGTATTCTACATAGGCGGCACAAAATGTGGCGCTCTGTTCGGAGAGGCCGTTATAATCAGCAATCCCGAGCTTAAAACGGATTTCCGCTATTATATAAAGCAGCACGGCGCGATGCTTGCAAAGGGACGTCTCCTCGGCATTCAGTTCGAGACCCTTTTCACCGATGATCTCTACTTCAAGATATGCGAAAAGGCCGTGCAGCAGGCATTTAAGATCGCCGATACCTGCAAGAAGGTCGGCTGCACATTCTTTGCTGAATCTCCGACAAATCAGCAGTTTCCGATATTCCCCGACAGCGCCCTCGAGGAGCTTGGCAAGAAATACGCCTATTCCTACTGGGCACGCATTGATGAAACCCACAGCGCCGTGCGTCTTTGCACAAGCTGGGCCACCACCGATGAAAACGTCGAGGCCCTGTGTGCCGATATCGAACGCATCTTGTCCTAAACGCAACAACAGCCCGTATCGAAGCTCGATACGGGCTGTTGTTTATATTTGGCTGTTAATAGACCGATTTGTTTATGACGGGTTCATCCGCGGCATCCTTTGTCCAGAATTTCTCATGGCGCTCAAAATAACCGATGACCGCCCCATCCGCATTCCTTACCGGAACAAAGAACTCTCGTTCTCCGGAAGTCTCATTCAACACCTCAAACATCTCCCCCTGCTCACCGCTGTCCGCACGTGCAAGAAACTTCTCTATCTTCACACGGGAGTTCTCATTGTGGCAGTTGAAAATGCTGTTGCCGACCTTAAGAATATTGCCGTATTTTTCTTTTGCCGCCCTGTTCAGGAATCTCACCGTATGCTCCCTGTCACAGAATACCACCTCATATGCATATGAATCGAGTATGGCGGTCAAAAGCTCCGTATTTATCTCCATTGTGTCATGCCCCCTTTTTTCAAAGTGTATCATATTTTCCAATACTGCACAAGTGGTATAGTGGTCATTTCGTTTGCAGCTCCTCCCTGCCGATTCCGCGTGCATACCGCCTATATTCAAGCGGAGTCATGCCACACTGCTCCCTGAACGCACGAAAAAACGTCCTCTGGCTCTCAAACCCGGCCTCTGCCGCAATTTCCGTCACGGAAAGCTCGGTACCGGCCAGCAGTGCACGTGCACGGTCGGCACGTATGCTTGACAGATAGGCCGAGAAGTGCTGCCCTATCTTCTCCGAAAATACGTGGGACAGGTGGAATCGGCTGATGCCGAGGTTCCGGGCCAGCATATCGAGGGTCAGCGGCTCCCGGTAATGCTCCGAGACGTACTGCGCTATCTGGTATGTCAGCTCCTGATAATCCGATGAGCGATTGCGGTGCAGGGATAGCTGCGGCAGTATTCTTGACAATATAAGCTGCATCAAAGCGGAGCACACCGCCCTGTCGTTACCGTTATTGTTCTCCTCTATAAGCTCCCTCAGTGCGAACTCCACATTGGGATGCAGCATGTCCGGCATGACGAATGGGTCCTTCGGATGCCACTGCAAAAGCGTCTCGGAAAACGCCCCGGCCAGAGAAAGATCGCATATTATCAGCGCGGAACGGTTTGCCTCCCCGGTATAGGTATAGCTGTGTATCTGGTTCGGAAATATCACCGCAAGGCTTCCTGCCCTCAGTATGCGGCTCTCTCCGCGCACCGTAACACGCAGCTCACCGCTCAGCACATAGAATATCTCCGTTTGCGGATGCAGATGCATAGGAAAATCCATATTATCGGTTACTATCGATGTCAACGACTCGGTGCGAGCTTCAAAAAAGGCATTCATCACGATCCCTCCAACCGCAATTTTTGGCATAAAAAATACATCTTTTGGCAAGCATTTTAACATATACGATGTTATAATTCAAGTGTACCGATGTATCGGTGCGCTATTTTTCGGGAGAGGAAGAAAATATATGAAACCTGTACGCGTTGCCATGATAGGCGTTGGCGCTATCAGCGGCATTTATTTGCAGAACATCACCAAGACATTCAAGGACATTGAGCTGGTCGGCCTATGCGACCTTATTCCGGAACGTGCCGAGAAGGGTGCAGCTTACGTAAAAGAGGCCATTGCGGACGGCGCAAAGTCCAACGAGCCGAAGATCTACAAGGATATGTATGAAGCCTTCAATGACCCGGAGGTCGAAGTAATTCTCAACCTCACACGCCCCTATGAGCATTATGAGGTCACAAAGCAGGCACTCCTGCACGGCAAGCATGTTTATTCCGAAAAGCCCCTCGGCGTTGATATGGCGGAGGCTGACGAGCTTGTATCCCTTGCCGAGGAAAAGGGTCTTCAGATCGGCGGTGCACCAGATACCTTCATGGGCGCAGGCATACAGACCGTGCGTAAGCTCATTGACAGCGGCATGATAGGCGATGTCATCGGCGCAAACTGTGCAATGGTGTGCCACGGACATGAGACCTGGCATCCCGATCCGGAATTCTACTATAAGCGCGGCGGCGGCCCGATGCTCGACATGGGCCCGTACTACATCACGGCACTTGTGCAGCTCATGGGCGAGGCCAAGGCCGTAAGCGGCATGACAAAGAGATCCTTCACTCAGCGCACTATAACCTCTGAGCCGCACAGCGGAGAGATCATCGATGTTGACGTGGATACATATCTTACCGGCAATATTCTCTTCTCAAGCGGAGCAATCGCTCAGGTATTCACCACCTTCGATGTTTACTATGCACCGTCCGCACAAGCAAGATTTGAGATATACGGCACACGCGGAACAATCGTTGTTCCCGACCCGAATACCTTCGGCGGCCCGGTACTGCTTCTCCGACCGGAGGATCAGGCGGCAACAAGAACCGATCCGGCCCTTGAGCGCCACACCGTGCCGAGCTTCTACACCGGTTATAAGGAAATACCGCTGATGTACGACTATGCCGAAAATTCACGTGCTCTCGGCCTTGCGGATATGTGTACGGCACTGCGCACCGGCAGGGACTTCCGCGCAAATTATCATCAGCAGCACCACGTGCTTGAGATACTCACGGCGTTCTCCAAGGCAAGCGAGGCCGGAGAAACCGTACAGCTCAGCACACATTACGAGCGCACAGCGCCCATGCAGAACAATCCGATACACGGAATACTTGACAAATAAAACCAAAACAGAAAGGAAGCTTTATCATGAAAGCCTGCTATACCGGCTGGACATGGATCCAGTCAAACGACCCGGAGACCGCGAAGAGACAGCTTGAGCAGTCCTTCAAGGAATGCAAATTCCTCGGCTATGACTATGTTGAGAACTTCGCATTCATCGGCGATTATTTTCAGGAAGATCCCAACGAGCTTGTACAGCTCACGAAGAAATACGGCGTTGAGCTTGTAAACCTGTACGGACACTTTATGTTCGACGTTGAAAACCAGATAGAGATCGGCAAAAAGTGGATTGACTTCATGGCAGCCGTCGGCGTTAAATGGTTCAACTGCCAGAACAGCGGCTTTGGCGATGACGGCCCGTCCGAGAGACCGTCCGACTATGAAAAGCTGGATGCCATTTGCAAGATCGTAAACGAAGTCGGCAAATACGGCAAAGAGCGCGGTGTCACCCTGTGCTTCCACCCGCATTACGGCACATGCGTATTCAACCGCAGCGATATTGACTATCTTGCGGCGCACACCGAGCCGGAATACGTCTCTTTCTGCTTTGATACAGCACACACTACTCTCGCAGGCATCGACCCGGCAGAGCTCATCCGCGCCTACGGCGACCGTATCGCATTCATGCACCTTAAGGATGTTGATACATACACACTGGCACGCACTGAGGGCCCTGCAAAAATGCGCACATTCCGCGCACTCGGCCACGGTACAGTTGATTTTGTCGGTGTAAAGGCAGCTCTTGAGGAGGTCGGCTACGACGGCATCGTATGCGTTGAACTCGACAACCCCGAGGTCTGCAACTATCACTCCGCAGAGGTATCCCGCACATACCTGCGCGACGTGCTCGACATTTGATAATCAAAAAGCAATCGAACCGCCCGGAATCCGTCTGGATACCGGGCGGTTCTTTTTAACCGTTTCCTTCGTTCTCTATCTGTATTCTTACGCCGTTTACTTCCACACCGCCGTCAGCGCGCACCATTATGTACGGTGTACCGTCTATCACTCGCGTCTCTATCAGCTCGCTCTTATCCGGATCCACCTTGATGGTGACATTGGCAGTCGTCACTTCAAACTTCTTCGCCTCTATCAGATTTCTCGGCGCAAGTGCCGCATCCTCTCCGAATTCCTCGGCGCAGCGCTCGGCAAAGGCCTCCACGCGCTCCCCCTCAACTCCGCAGGCTGTCAGCATCGTGCGCATCGTCCTCTGTGTGATGACGAGCGGTTCTATTTCTTTATTGACCTTGTGCTCCTCTATCATCTCTCTCAGCTCGCTGTGCACGGTCTGAACAAGCTCCATGCTGCACGCCTCCTTGAGCGTGTCTCCCAGTATTTCGCTGAAGGTCTCCTTTTGAAGCTCTGCCGGCATCGGCGGCTCACAGCGGAAAAGAGCATCTATGAATGCCGCATTGTCGGCCGCGGCATCACGCGTATAGAGGAGTGCTCCGTATATATCACAGCTTCTGTCATTGAAGGCCGGGAAAAGCACTCCGAGTGCCGGAGCGGACACCAGCCAGTCTATTCCGCGATTGTGGAATTCATTTTCCGGAACATTGTAGCCGAGCACGGGCTTTGTCTGCTTTACGGGACAAATGCTGCAAAGAATATAGCTGTAAACATCACTCGAGGCGTCCTCCAGCTTTTCTCCGTCCTTTGCGCGGTACGGAATATCGTATGTATCGTACGCCAGAAGGATGAGGTATGTGCCCTCCTGCGTATAGCTCTCTATCACCCTTTCGAAGAACGCCTGCACAGCCTCCTCATCCTGAAGCGCCGAATTTCTCAGTGCCATAAGCAGACGGTGCTCGTCACTGTCCACCACCTGCTGTGTGGTAAAGGACATGTCTATAAGGTTCTTTCCCTGTGTGCCGGAAAGTGTACGTCTGAGCACATTTATGAGGTTTTCATTCTCCTCCTGCGGCAGCATGGCAAGGGACTGGTCAAACTGCGATACTATCTCGCGCCTTTCGTTGACATAGCAGCCGCGCACATGGGTTATATTGCTCTTATCCGGTCTGAATCTTCTGCGTATCTCTGAAATTTCCTTCTCGTTCATCGTTCCGTCCTCTCCGCCCGAAATCGAAAAATGAACCGCATCATCAGGCAGAAAAGCGGTTCATTCAGGCCATGTAATGAGTATATTCTATCCGCTTTTTTCGGCCTTGTCAACTTTATCGAACCGCCGATTTACATTGGCCGATTGCATATTCCGCGCGCATGTATTAGAATGGTTACAGTGAACAAGGAGGTAACGGATATGAGTAATAAAAAAACGGTGCGCGGACGCTTTGCACCCAGCCCGTCCGGGCGTATGCATCTTGGAAATCTCTGCTGTGCGCTGCTCGCGTGGCTCTCCGTACGCAGTAAGGACGGAATAATGCTGCTGCGCATTGAAGACCTTGACCCCGACCGCTGCAAGCGGGAATACGCCGAGCAGCTATGCCGCGATCTGCTCGCCCTCGGCCTTGACTGGGATGAGGGCCCCGGCATGTACGGCGGTAACGAGCCGTACTATCAAAGCGAGCGCCGAGAGCTTTTTGAAAAGGCTCTCATGTCGCTTAAAGAGCAGGGGCGCATTTACCCATGCTTCTGCACAAGAGCACAGCTTCATGCGGCATCGGCACCCCACGCAGGAGAGACCTCCTTCAGATACCCCGGAACATGCAGCGGACTTACAGCGGACGAGGCCGCTCAAAGGGCTCTGCTGCGCTCGCCCGCCATGCGCTTTCGCGTAAACCGTGGAATGACCGAATTCGACGATCTCTTTCTCGGCCATCAAGCCCTCAGTGCGGATGAGCTCTTCGGCGATTTTCTCGTCCGGCGCAGTGACGGTGTACATGCATATCAGCTTGCCGTAACCGTTGATGATGCCATGATGGACGTCACAGAGGTGGTGCGCGGACGCGACCTTCTCACCTCCACAGCCTGTCAATTGCAGCTATTCGACGCACTCGGTGCCGCGCCGCCCCTATACGGGCACATCCCCCTGCTTGTAAATTCCGAGGGACGACGCCTCAGCAAAAGGGAGCGTGACCTCGACGTCGGCGCTCTGCTCGACCGCTTCACACCGGAACAGCTCTGCGGAAAGATAGCTCATCTGCTGAAAATGATACCTCAGCCGGAGCCGATAACCCCAAAGGAGCTGATACCGTTATTCAAAACCGCCGATTTTTCAAGCGAAGCCATAGTCGTTCCCGATGATTTTGCAAACACCTTATGAAAATGTGAGTTTATCACACATTGACATCGATTGTCATTTATGCTATAATTTAACTGTATGTGAATATTTTTTCCATGAATTTTGTTTTGGAGGATGAGTTAAATGAAAGTCAACATCGGTACTTACTCTTTTGGCGGCATTGCCAGCTACCTCGGCCTCGGCCCGACACTGCTTGAGAAATTCCAGACAATCAAGTCTCTGGGCTTCACAGGCGTTGAGCTTCTCCCCGTAGACCTTGACAATGACATTGAGGACATCAAAAAGTGGCTCGACGAGACCGGCCTTGAGGTCGTTTCCGTTCATGCAGAGCCCACAGAGGAGATTGTAAAGAAGATCGCTGCTCTCGGCGGCAAGGCTGTCATCTGGGCAGGCACTCCGTTCTGCAACAAGGAGGAGGCTATTGAGGTCGCCCACAAGCTGGACGAAATGGCCGAGATGGCTGCTCCCTACGGCATAAAGATCGGTTATCACAACCATAGCCAGGAGTTCTTCATGGACGAGGGCAAGTTCCTGCTTGAGCATGTTCTGGACAACAGCTCCAAGTGCTTCTTCCAGCTCGACTGCGGCTGGGCACAGAACGGCGGCTGCTATCCGCCTTCATTCATTCGCCGCTACAAGAACCGCTTTGTTTCCATTCACGTTAAGGAAAACTGCAAGGTTCAGGGCCCCGGCCCTCGCCCGGCTTCCCGCCATGCAGAGGACGGCCCGAAGGGTTCTCCGTTCGGCAATGTAAAGGAAATGCCGCTTGAAGAGCGCCAGAAGATCCTTGACGGCTTCAACGCAAGAATGGCTGCAAACGAGAAGAGCTTCCATGTACAGTGCAAGATGGGCGATGAGCAGTCCAACATGAACTGGCAGGAAATCAAGAATGCTCTTGACGAGCAGGATTTCGAGGCATTCTGGGTTGTTGAGCGCGAGGAGTTCTATGATGAGCACGACAAGTGCATCGCAGACGACGCAGCATTTATCCGCGAGAATATCAAATAATCAATCATAAAAAATCAGCTCTTCCGGCTTTTTCAGTCGGAAGAGCTTTCTTGTTGTCCATTATCAGGCGTTCTTTTTGCCGCACTTTCTTTTCTCCATAAAGGCCGGCAGTGCTGCAATGCCCTGCTCGGTTACGGGACGTATCCATTTTCCGGAATACATATGGCGTTGCATCAATATGAAGCGTATCGGCTCATCTATGTAGCAGCACGCAAATATCGCAAGGAACGGTGCCTTGAGAACAAGTCCCACCACGCATACGCAGGGGATGAGCATTGCATACATGAAGGATATCTCGAGTATCGTGCCCGTTGCGGCATCACCTGCTGCACGGTATGTATCGTTCTGAACCCAGTTGCACATACGAATGACCGCTGCAATGCAGTATATCATCAGCAGACCCGTGCCTATCTCGAGCGACTCACCGGAAAGACTCATCATCATGAGCAGCGGCTTATGCACGGCGAGCAGTGCCAGGCAGATCACGAAGATGCTGCTGCCGCAGAGCAGCACCAGTCTCTTCGCTCTCTCATAAGCGGTATCAAGCTCACCCGCACCGACACATTTGCCGACGAGCACGGAGGCCGCATTGGAAAAGCCGGAGAAGAAGCCGATCACCAGTCCCTCAAGTGTTCTGAACACAGCCACCGCCGCTATAGCGGATTCCGACTGACGGCCGAGCACCATGTTTATAACCATCATACCGATACCTATAAGGGCCTCATTGCAGATGATCGGGAAGCAGCGCTTCAAAAACTCACGCAGAAATGCCTTTGTCCACTTGAAATGCTTTTTTACGTGGAAAAGGTATTTAAAGCCCTGCTTATAGCTGAGAAGATATATTACCGCGACATTCACCACGCCGGCGATAACAGTTGCGAGAGCCGCACCCTGAACACCCATTGCCGGGATGCCGAACTTACCGTGGATGAGCACCCAGTTGAGGGCAATATTTGTGAAGACAGATGCTATCGAAGCATAGAGCGGAATTCTGACACGCTCGGTAGAGCGGAGCAGAGCACTCATGCCGGAGGCCAAGATCTGCATCGGATACGCAAAGCCGACCACGCTGAGATACTCTACGCCGATCTCGCGTATTGATTCCTTATCCGTATATATTCCCATGATCGCCCCGGGAGCACAGACGGCTATTGCGGTACCTATAAGGCCCACCGTCATTATAAAGCTGAACATAACACCGTACGCACGGTCTATGCCGTCATCGTCCTGAGCGCCCCAATACTGCGCAAAAAACAGCATTCCGCCGCCGATGAAGCCCCAATAGCTGGAGAACATCAGGGAACTGAACTGAGCACACAGACCGACAGCGCCGACAGCCGTCTCGCCGAGCGAAGCTATCATCATGGTATCAACCATGCTGGCGGTCGTGGTCAAAAGGTTTTGCAGCGCAACAGGAACGGCTATTGCCGCAAGGCTTTTCAGAAATTGCTTCCAGGGGAAGCCCGTCTTGGTTTTCATTTGTACTGCCCTCACAGATTATTTTTCAATACTTTTTAAGCTTCAAGCTGTCAGTTGTGCTCGTAATGAGCTGCAACCGCCTTAAGATTTTCGATTATCGGCAGGTGCTGCGGACATACCTCTTCGCACTGACCGCATGCAATGCACTCACCGGCTTTTCCGGCCTTACCTGCAACGGCATCGTAATTCGAGAAGTTTATAGTCCAGCCCTTCTCCTCAAGATTCTCTCTCATGTCCTCGTTATAGAGGGAGAAATACTGTGGGATCGCAATATGCATCGGGCAGCCCTCTGTGCAGTAGGAGCAGCCCGTACAGGGGATCGCTATCTGACTGTTGATAACATCCGCAACCTTGAAGAGTACCTTCTCCTCGTTCTCACTGAGCGGCTTGAAGTCCTGCATATAGGAGGTATTGTCTTCCACCTGCTCTATTGAGCTCATGCCGGAAAGCACCATCATGACGTTCGGCAGACTTGCCGCAAAGCGAATAGCCCAGCTCGGAGTGGACATATTCGGGTCAAGTTCCTTTACAAGAGCCTCTGCCGCCTCGGGAAGCTTTGCAAGTGTGCCGCCCTTTACCGGCTCCATAACAATGACCGGCTTGTTGTGCTTTACACATACCTCATAGCACTTGCGGCCCTCTATCCACTCGCTCTCCCAGTCAAGGTAATTTATCTGAAGCTGTACAAACTCCATTTCCGGATGCTTTGTAAGTATCTCGTCGAGCAACTCTGCCTTATCGTGGAAGGAGAAGCCCGCGTGCTTCACAAGGCCCTTTTCCTTTTTGTCGAGAATCCAGTTGAAGCAATCCAGCTTTTCATAGGTCGGCAGCATTCCTGCCTCAATGCCGTGCAGCAGGTAATAGTCAAAATAGCCTGCGCCCGTCTTTTCAAGCTGTGCGTTGAATATATTGTCCCTGTCCTCTTTGGTTTTCATAAAGCCTGCGTGCAGCTTTGTGGCCAGTGTGTAGCTGTCCCTCGGGTAGCGTGACACAAGCGCCTCTTTAACAGCCGGCTCACTTGCGAAGCCGCAGTACATCCATGCGGTGTCAAAATAGGTAAAGCCACGCTCGATGAACATATCAACCATTTTCTTGACCTGCTCGATATCGATATCCGAAGCATTTCCTCCGTTAACAGCCGGCAGTCTCATAAGACCGAATCCAAGTTTTTTCATTTATACAACTTTCCTTTCTTCGGGGAACACTTTGCCCCATAGTTCCCACATATTGTATAGCTTAAACTTCACTTTAAGTCAAGAGGCATTTCAAAAAAATCGACTAAAATTCGGCAAAGCCATACTTCTGCGATAAATTATTCTCAAAAATCATCGCGCGGTGGTAGTTTTTTACCTCCGTTCGATGTACAATATATTTGTGATAACGTCATAGTATAAAATGTATTTTGGGTGATGCATCATGAAAAAGAAGCTCATTTTCATATTGTCGGTTCTTCTCATCCTGCTGTGCGGCAATCAAGTCGTTCTTGCCGACAGCCGCGAGATACTGCTGTTCTCCGATTATAACGGAACACAGCTTTTGGCATACAACAACCCTGAAACTCATATTCAAACGGCAGACGGCTCTCTTTCGGCAAAAACAGCCTATCCTGCCGATGCGGTCTTTCTGCGCGGCAACAGGCTGACAGCAATAAGCTATGTTGATGAGCTTACCGTCGCGGAGCATATCTCCGCCGACACGCTCACACGCATTGACCTTGTCGGTCTGCCGTTTTCGGCGGACGAGCTTTTCACCGTCGATGCGGATGAATACGGGCATATTTTCGCCGTTACCCACACCTCTCCGGAGAAGCTGTACATCTGTGACAGATACGGCTGTGAAGTCAAAAGCATGAGCTTTTCCTCAAACATTCTCGGCATACAGGTGTTGGACGGCAGAGGCTATGTCTTCCTGCCCGAAAAATGCTTCGGCTTCGAGCTCGACGCGGATTTGTCAAAGAACAGCACGGAGCTTTTCTCATACAGAGCCGAGGCCGCACCGTACAGGATGCTGAACCGCAGCATTTACCTCTCCACGGACGGAGTTATGTACTCCACCGACGGCAACGAGCTGATAAATACGGGACACTTCGCCCTGAACAGCTCCGGTATCGCCGCAGGAGAGGCCGCGATATTCTGGGTCGGCAGGGACGCCAAAGTGATGAGATATGAGATCACCGACAGGAGTGTCGGCAGCTTCACGGTATCCGGTGCGCTTATGGCCGTATCGGAAAGTGCCGCATTGGTGGATGACCACGGTCTGCGCATAATAAGATGCGGTGAATTCACTACGGAAAGCAACAATACGACCGATGATCCCGGCAGCACGACGGAAAGCGTATTTCTTTACGCAGAACCGGGCACAACCGTTTCAGGACTCAAGAAGCTGCTGAACGATGACGAACTTGAGGTTTTCACCACATCCTCAAGGGCAGCCTCAGGAAGACTTCGCTCCGGCTGGACGGTAATATCAAAGGGAATTCAGCGTACAGTAATAGTCCCCGGCGACCTGAACGGCAGCGGAACGGTGAACAGCGCCGATGTGCGGCTGCTCCAGCAGCTAATTGTCACCGGAAGTACCGCAAGTGAAGTTCAAAGGGCGGCAGGTGACCTCGACGGCAACGGTCGGCTCGACACCTGCGACCTCGTTCTCCTGGTATCGGAAACAGACTGATATAGCACAAAGTGCACCCCATGCTGCAAAGCACAGCGGAGGGTGCACTTTTATTCTTTGTTCGGTCGGAAATCAAACTCCGGCTTCCTTGCTGATGGCATCTATAAATGCCGGAATGAGCTGCTTCTTTCTGGAAACCACTCCCGGCAGGATAACGGTTCCGTTCTGCGGACGCAGCATAAAGGCATCATTTACAAGGGAGGATGCCGACTCGCCGTAGCACATGAGCACGGTGGACTCCTCGATTATATTCGTCAGCATGAAGAACATCATGGAAAGGCCATGCTCACGGCAGGATTTTTCAAGATACGGCTGAAGCTTTCTCTCGATATCCATGAGCTCATCACTGCTCATGCTGTTGATCTGACCAACACCGAAGGAAACATTGTTGAACTCAAACTTCTTGTAATCCTGGTAGAATATCTCCTCGGGAGTCTTATCCTTGAGGTTACTGCCGGCGGTGAACATCTCAATGCCGAATTCCTGACAATCGATACCGGCTATATCGCTGAGCGCATGTGCAGCTATTTTATCCACCATGGTGCAGGTGGGTGAGCGGAACAGCAGAGTGTCAGACAATATCGCACTGCAAAGCAGACCTGCAATGTTCTTCGGTATTTCAAAGCCCTTTTCGCGGTATATCTGGTAAATTATGGTCGCGGTGCAGCCCACCGGCTCATTTCTGAAATACACCGGGCCCATCGTCTCCAGAGAGCCTATTCTGTGGTGATCTATTATCTCGAGTATCTCGGCCTCTTCGATATTGTCCACGGCCTGACTGCGTTCGTTGTGGTCAACAAGTATGACGGAGCGCTTGCGTACGCCGAGGAGGTTTCTGCGCGAGATCATGCCGACATATTCGCCCTCCTTGTTGACAACGGGGAAATCGCGTATACGCGTATTCTTCATGCTGTCCTCGATGTCCTCGGTGTAGTCCCCCGGCAGGAAGGTTATGAGATCCTTTGTGCGCATAAAGGCCTTAACGGGCATACTCTGGTTTATCTGGCGTGCCACCGTGTAGGTATCAAGGGGCGTTACGATGACGGCACAGTTATTCTCCTGAGCAATTTTCTTTATGCTTCTGGACACCTCTGCACCGAGACAGATGAGCACACAGCCCGCACCGGACTCAATGGCGGAAAGCTGTGATTCATAACGGTTACCGGTTATGACCATATCGCCCTTTTCGATGTAATTCTCCATGACCTCCGGGTTTGCGGTGGCGATGAGAACATTTCCGTTATCAAATACGGCCTCGTCATCTCCAACCACCATTTCGGCCTCAAGGGTCTCAAGAATATTCTTATAGGGTGTGCCGGCTCTTGCTATAAAGGTGCTGTCCTGCTGCTCCATGTAGGAGGTGGCAATATCGTTGATCGTTATAAGGCCGTCAAGATGATTATTCTCGTCCACTATCGGCAGTGTTACGGCATTCAGCTCAGCCATGAGGTTCCATGCCTTTTTCATGGACATATTCTCGTCTATGCCGGGAATGTTGCGTATATCCATATCGCGCACACGTGTACCGATATTGTTGATGTACTCGGGCTGCTGCATTCCAAAGCGCTGCAGCACGTAATTTGTCTCGGAATTCACCTGTCCGACACGCGCGGCAATATAGTGATTGCCGTCATTTTCGCGATTTTTAACATCCGCATATGCGATTGCGGAGCATATTGAATCCGTGTCCGGATTGCGGTGACCGACTATATAAACTCTCTTCTCTTTTTCACTCATAATAATTCTCCCTTATATGATCTGGGCACACAGAATTATACCATATTTTCCCCAAAATGAAAAGATGCTATGCTGAGCCAATTAGCCGAAGTTATTTCGATAAAAAAGGTAAGATTCGCGCATTTTGACCTATAACCGTTCTTGCGCCCCACATGCACAAAAAAGCAGGACGCCACGCGCCCTGCTCAATTCATATATCCTTTTGCAGAATGTAATCATCCATAACATAACCGCAGCCGATATCCGTAACCACGGAATCTATGCGGTAAAATCCGAAATGCTCGTACACCTCTATCGCATGTGCATTCTTCTTATTCACCGTAAGGTAAATCTTATCGAGCCCGTACCCTCTGCCAAGCTGAGCCAGAAACTCGAACGCCGCACGCGGCACACCCATGCCCCTGTACTCACGGCTTACATAGAGCTTGCTGAGAAATAGCTTTCCGTTCATATTCGGCACCGCTCCGATAAAGCCCACTGCGCTGTCACCGGAATACATCAGGTAATACTCATAGCCCTCTTCCGCAAGCTGACGGTTTATGGCACTTACAGACTGGAATTTCTCCACCATATAGCACACCGCGTCATTGCCTATGATCGGCTCATAGGTCTCATGCCATATTGGCTCGGCAATCTCAGCTATAAGCTCTGTTTGCCCGGGTGCTGTGACCTTTACAAAATCTATGCTCATATCAGCACTCCTTATAGTTTCCGAGGAAGGAGAATCTCGGCATATCGTCGGGCAGCTCGCATATCAGCGCCAGTGTATTCTTATCGTGGATGTTTCCGGTAAAATCCAGATAGAAATCATATTCGAAATTCTGTCCCGGTATCGGACGCGATTCTATTTTCGTAAGGCTCAGGCCGTTCATGGCAAATCTCTCAAGCGTGCGGTACAGGGAGCCCGTAACATGAGGCAGGGAGAAGCACAGGCTTATCTTATCGGCATCATCCGGCAGAACCGCTTCTCTGGATATCACCACAAAGCGTGTGCAGTTATTGTCCGTATTCTGTATGTCCCTTTCCACGATTTCCAAACCGTAAACCTCGGCAGCATCCGCAGAGCACACGGCGCCAAGGCCCTCCGGCGCTTCCTCGGCTATCCTCTTTGCCGCCGCTGCCGTATTGGAAAACGCCTCCATGCCGATACCGTGTTCATTCAGGTAAGCTGTGCACTGCATGAGCGCCTCATGCTTTGATATCACCCTTTTGATATCTCCGGTGCCTCCGGCCCTGCACAGGCAGTGGCGTATCGGAATATCTGTTTCGCCGACAATGTACATGCGGTGGCGCATTATAAGGTCATACACCTCCGCTACGCTTCCGGCATCGGAATTTTCAACAGGCACAACGCCGTAGTCGCCGTCCCCGTTTTTCACGGCCTCAAAGACATCAGTAAAGCCCGGCAAAAAGGTCGGCTCGGCGCTGTTGAAAAGCTTTTTGGCGGCACTGTGCGAATAGGCACCGGGCACACCCTGACATATCACACGCGGAGCTTCGATAAAGCTGCGCGGAGAATTCTTCTCGAGCTCTCGCAGGTCACCGCCCCTTTCCAACATGGCGTGCTGTCTTGCACGGCTTATGGACATTATAGAGCTGTACAAAACCACCGCGCTGTCACCGAATTCACCGGCCTCGCTGCGCACACGATCGAGTATCGCCTGCTCTCTTGCGGCATTCAGCACAGGTATTCCTGCACTGCGCTTTATCTCCGCAACACGCTCGGAGCACTGCATTCTCTCAATAAAGAGCTTCAAAAGCTGCTTGTCTATACGGTCTATATCGTTTCTGACCGGCAAAAGCAGGTCATTTATCATCTTGTCATCCATAAAAAGCTCCGTTTCTTACAACATCATATCGAGCAGTGCTATCGCTGCGGCAGCCTCCGCAACCGGTATTGCTCTCGGTACGATGCAGGGGTCATGTCTGCCGGATATCACCAGTGTATCGTCATGCTTTTCGGAAAGATCCACTGTTTTCTGCTCCACACCGATTGACGGTGTGGGCTTGACGGCTATCCTGAAAACTATCGGCATTCCCGTGGTTATGCCGCCGAGTATACCGCCGCAGTTATTTGTCAGCGTACGAACCGTGCCGTTCTCGTCATAGGCGAACGGGTCGTTGTTCTCACTGCCGCGCATTTTTGCTACATCAAAGCCTGCGCCGAACTCCACTCCCTTTACAGCCGGTATGCCGTAAAGGATCGACGCCAGCACGTTTTCGACACCTCCGAACATCGGACTGCCGATGCCTGCCGGAGCTCCCACGGCTGCACATTCGATAACGCCGCCAATGCTGTCGGCAGAGAGCCTTGCAGCCTCTATTTCTTCGCGCATCTCAGCCTCTGCCGCAGGGTCTATTACGGAGAAAAAGCCGCGGTTAAGGCCGTTCAGCTCAGCTGCGGAAACTTTCACCGGGTCAAACGGGGTATCCTTCACACTGCCCATGCTGTACGCATGAGCACCTATTACCACGCCGCGTCGCTCGAGTATCTGCCTGCACACCGCACCGGCAAATACCATACACGCCGTAAGACGTCCGGAAAAATGACCTCCGCCCCTTATGTCATTTGCACCGTCATAACGTACAGCCGCCGTATAATCGGCATGACCGGGCCTCGGGTGCACCCTGAGGTCATCGTAATCCTTCGATCTGGTATTTGTATTCTTTATAATCGCCGCAAGCGGCGCTCCGGTGGTCACTCCGTTCAAAAGGCCGGAGAGCACCTCGGGCTCATCTGCCTCGAGCCTTGAGGTGGCGGTTTTGTCCCTGCCCGGCGCACGGCGCGCCATCTGCTCGCGAACAAGCTCCATATCTATTCTCTCATTCGGCGGCAGGTTGTCTATCACAACGCCGATAGCTCCCGTATGGCTTCCACCGAATATTGAAAGCTTGATATTACTGCCCCATGTCGACGACATCGGCCACACCTCCTATTGATATAAGATCTCTGAAAAAGCCCGGATAGGATTTCCGTATGCTCTGTGCATCCGTTACCACGACGCCGCAAGCCGTGCCTGCGGCCGACATCGCCATAACTATGCGGTGATCGTTGCAGCCCTCGGCACGTCCGCTGTGAAGCTGCGGCTTTCCGTTTATTATCAGCCCGTCCGGCAGCGCCCTCACGTCAGCCCCCATGGCTGACAGCGCCTTTTCCATGGCATCCAGTCTGTCGCTCTCCTTTATCCTGAGGCGCGCCGCATTATGTATCACCGTCTCGCCCTCGGCAAAGGCCGCCGTTACGGCAAGTGCCGGCACCATGTCCGGTATCTGTGCCGCATCGATATCGATGGCGTGCAGACCCATGAAGGGCTCATCAACACGGTCGTTCACGGCTACAAGAGTGTCGCCGTGCCACTCGACTCTCAGGCCGAATTTCTTCCACAGCTCAACACAGGCCATGTCCCCCTGTCTGGAATCCTTCGCCAGGCCGCACAACTCTATCGGGCCGCCGCCAATTGCCGCAAGAGAGAGGAAAAACGCTGCCTGCGACCAATCCCCCTCGACCTTAACACTTTCCGCGTGATAGCTCTGACCGCCGGGTATCGACCAGCCGTTTTCGGTCTCATATATATTTATTCCAAAGCTTCTCAAAACGTCGAGCGTAAGATCGATATAGCCCTTGGATTCAAGCACGGTCGTCAGCTCTATTGCGGAATCCCCCTCAAGCAGCGGCAAGGCCAGCATAAGCCCCGTTATGAACTGTGAGCTTATATTACCCGGCAGTCGGAAGCAGCCGCTTTCAAGCTGACCGCTGATTTTGAAGGGAAGCCCTCCGGCAGTCTCAACGGCAACGCCGTGCATCGGCAGAAGCTCCGTGTATAGCCCTATCGGTCTTTCCGGCAGTCTGCCGTGCCCGACAAACTCGGCGGAAATACCAAGTGCCGCAAAAATCGGTATCATGAAGCGCAGTGTGGAGCCGGATTCTCCGCAGTCCACCACGGCCGTTTTGGGACGCTCGCCGTCCGATACCGTGACTCTTCCGTTCGAAAGCTCCGCCGCTTTGCCCATTGCACGAATGGCATTCAGCGTGGCCAGCATATCCGCACTGCCGTCAATGTGATGTACGGTACAGCCGCCCTTGCAGAGAGCCGCGCCTATCAGCGCTCTGTGCGCCGCACTCTTGCTTGGCGGTATATTTACTCGACCCGAAAGCCTTGACGGGCCGTAATGAACCTCTGACATTTTGTGCTCCTTTCCGGATATCACCCTCTGCGTCTGTTCTGCTCCGCCGCTATTTTGTACCTCAGCACCAGATAGCTGCGGTCAACCGGATATATCACGCTCTTGCCTATCTTCTCTATGAGTATCAGATTCAGGGTCTTTCCGAAGCTCTTTTTATCCAGAGAGGTGGCCTCTATTATCTCCGCAAAGTCAAATTGTGTATCGGTGGGCATCTCGTAATTTTTTAGTACGGCACGTATCCTGTCCGCAGTACCCGCCTCCGTTATTCCGAAGCTCTCGCCCACCTGCGCCGCCATGACCATTCCTATACCCACAGCAAGCCCGTGGGACAGGGACGAAAAGCCCGTAAGCTTTTCGAGTGCATGGCCGAAGGTATGGCCGAAATTCAGTATCATTCTCCTGCCCTTATCGTTAGTATCCTCTTCCACAAGCTGCTTTTTGCAGTTCACACAGCGGCATATTGTTTCCTCAAGTGCATCGATGACCTCTCCGCGCTCAAGCTTGCCGAAGAGATCCTCATCCATTATGCAGCCGTACTTGATGACCTCGCCCATGCCGTCGGAGAAGAACGCATCGGGCAGGGTGCTGAGCGTCTGAGGGTCGGTGATGACCATTCTCGGCTGGTGAAAGGCACCGACAAGATTCTTGCCAAAGGGCAGATCAACGCCCGTCTTGCCGCCGACGCTGGCATCCACCTGAGCCAGCAGGGAAGTCGGCACCTGAACAAAATCTATACCGCGCAGAAATGTGGCCGCCGCAAAGCCGCCCATATCCCCGGCAATTCCGCCGCCGAGGGTGACAATGAAATCCGAGCGCGTAAAGCCGTTTTCCGACAGAGCCTCATATATTTTCATCACCGTTGAAAGCTGCTTTTGAGCCTCACCTGCCTCAAAAACAAAGCTCGATACCTTAAAGCCCGCCTGTGAGAGAGATTTTTCAAGACGCTCCCCATACAGCGGAAATACATTTGTATCGCTAACTATCATCGCACGGCTTCCGGACTTAAAGAGCGTTTTCAGCGCCGCTCCGGTGCGATCCAATATGCCGTTTTCTATCCTGACCTCGTAGGGCTTGTCAGTGTTCACCTTGATTATCATCAGCCAAACTTCTCCTTCTTTTCTCTTGCTGCCGAAAGCAGCGCGACAAGGCTGTCACGGTCGCCGTCGGCTATCGCCGCTTTCAAGCTTTCTATGTTGCTTTGCAGCTCGTCTATTTCATCACAAAGCTCCGTGCGATTCGAAAGGAACAGATCCGCCCACAGCTCGGCATTTATCCTCGCAACACGGGAGACATCCCTGTAGCTGCCCGCCGAAAAACCGTTGTGCTCATCACACCTCGGGCTCATCACATAGGCACAGGCCAGCACATGCGGCACCTGGGAGGTATATGCTATCATCCTGTCGTGCTTTTGGTGCGTGCAGTACTGGATATTGCCGAAGCCCATAGCATCGGCAAGCTCTCTCAGCACAGTCACGGCCTCCTCCGGAGCACCGCTCTCAACGATGATGTATGAGGCGTTGTGGAAAAGCCCGGCCTCGCTCGCATCGAAGCCACTGCGCTCCTTACCGGCCATCGGATGTCCGCCCACATAGTTGAAGGCGTGCTTAACGGAAAGCTCGGTCAGCGCGCGCCATACCTCTCCCTTGATTCCGCAAACATCCGTCACAATGCAGCCCGGCTTGAAGCGCTCCGCATTCGTCTCCACAAATTTTATCACATCTTCAGGATACAGGCAAACATAAACCACATCCGCAGACTTAAGCGCCGCCGTGCTTCCGGTGGAATCTATTGCGCCGCAGGACAATGCATCGAGCAGCGTGTTCTCGTCACGGTCAAAGCCGATGACGGTGTGGTCGGTATTCTCCTTTAAGGCCTTTGCAATTGAGCCTCCTATGAGACCAAGGCCGATAATTGCGATCTGCATGATAATCCCCCCCACTAAAGCCCGTTACAGGCCCTTTACAGTCTCGGAAACGACCATGACCTTCTTTGCCAGCACATCGAACTGTTCCGGTGTCAGCGACTGTGCACCATCGCACAGAGCACGGCTCGGATTATTGTGCACCTCTACGATGAGTCCGTCCGCACCGACAGCGGCAGCCGCTATTGCAAGCGGCTCAACAAGCCAGTTGATGCCGCTTGCATGGCTCGGATCCACCACCACGGGCAGATGCGAAAGGCGCTTCAATATCGGCACTGCGGAAAGGTCGAGGGTGTTTCTCGTATAGGTCTCAAAGGTTCTTATTCCGCGCTCGCAGAAGATAACCCTGTCATTTCCGCCGGCCATGATGTACTCCGCGCTCATCAAAAGCTCTTCTATCGTATTTGCCAGTCCGCGCTTCAAAAGTATCGGCTTGTCGACATGTCCGAGAGCCTTCAGAAGCTCGAAATTCTGCATATTTCTCGCACCGACCTGAATGACATCCACGTCCTCGAAGAGGTCGAGATGACTGACGCTCATTATCTCGGTTACTATCGGCAGGCCGGTTTCTGCTCTGGCCTTTTTAAGCAGCTCAAGTCCCTCGGCCTTGAGTCCCTGGAAAGCGTACGGGGAGGTTCTCGGCTTGAAGGCGCCGCCCCTCAAAAACGTTGCACCGGAGACCTTGACGCGCTCCGCCACCTCGCATATCTGCTCTTCGCTTTCCACTGAGCACGGGCCCGCAATGAGCTTCAGGGTGCCGTCACCTATCGTCTGTCCGCCGGGAAGCGTGATGACCGTGTCATCCGGGTGGAATTTTCTGTTGGCCTTTTTATACGGCTCCTGAACTCTTTTAACGCTTTCCACGATGTCCTGAGCTGCAATAAATTCACTGTCCACCGCTGCCGTATCTCCCAGAAGTCCGAGAACGGTTGAATGCGTGCCAACCCATGTATTGACGGTTATGTCATACTGACTTGTCAGTGAATCTATAAAATGCTTTACCTGCTCCTCTGTTTTGTTGGATTTTAAAACAATGATCATGATGCTCTTTCCTTTCTTTCAATCAATTCTCTTTTAATCAATTCGGCTTATCGAAGAGCCGGCACAAATAAAAAAGCGAAGCCCCTCGGGACTCCGCTTGTCGATCATGCTGTTATCTGCAAAAAGTTCGTCCGACCGTATAAGGAAGCCTTATACCTGCTTCGAACAAGCGTCATCCGGTATATTCACATACGACAAATAGCACACGCTGCTAAATCGTGTGCAATAATACATTGTAAATCGTGCTGTGAACAATGCGGAATTCATGCTGAACGCCTTTCCTTTTGCCGAAAAACTGTTGTATAACGTCGTTTAAGACAAGTTTAGTTTACGCCTATGCATCGGCTTTGTCAAGCTTTTTTATCCGTCGCCTGCGCACCCGAGCCGCGTTTTCCGCGCCTGCGGCGCTTTTTCCTTTTAGCCGCGCCATCGCTGTCTCTCGGCGTCCGCGCAGCCGTGCTTTCGGGTTCGGCACCGCGCAGGGCGCATATACGGCGAACCACCACTATCGTCGGTGCACCGGCATCGACAACAACGTCCGCCGAGGCAAGATACTGCGGTGTACGCTCCTCAAGCAGCCTCTCGATAACGGCATTTCTGTCCGGAGTCTGCAAAAGCGGACGGCGCTTATCGTTCTTGAGTCTCTCCTTCAAGGCCGCAAGCGGCACGGACAGGTAGTATATCTTTCCGCCGCCCCTGTGAAATTCATCCACATTCTCGCGGCGCATAAGAGTTCCTCCGCCGGTCGCGATGACATAGTGCTTCTCCTTTGACAGCTCGCGCACGGTCTCCGTTTCAAGGGCGCGGAAATATGCCTCACCATGCTGTGCAAATATCTCGGACACGGTAAGGCCCGTTTTTTTCTCGATATAGAGATCCATGTCCACAAATTTCATTTGCAGAACGGAGGCCAGCCTGCGGCCTATCGTTGTTTTGCCGCAGCCCATAAAGCCGCTGAGAATAATATTGCCGTGCTCCGGCTCCATAAGTTCCGGCTGAAGCTCTGTCTCCATTTTCATTCCTCCCAGTTTTATCGGCGGAAGATTCTCTCCGTCTCCGCCTCGGCGTCCCTGATGAGCTGTTCTATATCATCTTCTTTGAAGGACGCACCATACCATATTTCGTGTGCCTTTACAGCTTGGCACACCAGCATACCCATTCCACCTATCGCAGTCGCTCCGCTCTCGCGTGCCAGACGCAGAAGCTCCGTCTCGCCCGGATTATAAACGGCATCAAAGACGGCACGGCCCCTTTCAAGAACGCTACTGCCGACAACGCTCATACCGGCATTCGGGTACATGCCGACACTCGTCGTATTAAGTATTAGTGTATACCTTTTGTCCTCCTTGTCAAGCGCATCATAGCTCAGAACGCGAAATTTTCCGTCCTTTTTAAGCTCCGTACACAGCCTTGAAAGCTCTGCGCAAAGCTCCTTTGCAAGCTCTGCGGAGCTCTCACGGCACGCTATATCGAGCCTTGGTGCATCCGCCGTCATAACCGCCTCGAACGCAATGGCTCTTGCTGCGCCGCCGCGGCCGAGCAGCAGCAGCTCGCCGTTCAGGTCAAACCCATAGCGGCCGAGCGCCATGCGGCAGCCGGCACCGTCCGTAGTGTAGCCGCACATCCTTCCGTCCTCCACCCTCACGGTGTTTACCGAGCCGAAAAGCTCGGCCTTACGGTCGATCTCATCGAGATACGGCAGAATACCGCTTTTATGGGGGATAGTAATGTTAAAGCCGTCAAGCTTTTTCAGCTCATCCAGCCCTTTTGCAAGCTCCGGGACATCAAAAACCGAATATTTCGGGGCAAAACCGCTCCTTTTAAACAGGCGTTCATGTATGAACGGAGACATCGTGTGACCTATCGGATGCCCTATAACAGCAAAATTTTCCAATTTCATAACAAAATACTCCCCTTTCCCAAGAAAAAAATTTGCAATGGATATTGACAAACAATGAGTGCATCAATACAATGTAGATGAAGTACTTCCCGATTGTATCATGCCGAAGATATTTTGTCCATACGGCAAACGATGCAGTACTTGCTATATTAATCAAAGTATAGGAGGAATACAATAATGGTTCTGGAAAAGGTAATTGAGATCGTAGCCGATCAGCTCAGCATCGATCCGGAAGATATCAATGAAGATTCCAATCTCGTTGATGATCTCGACGCAGATTCTCTCACTGTTATCGATCTGGTAATGTGCCTTGAAGATGAATTCGGTATCGAAGTTCCGGACGACGAGGTCGAAAATCTTAAGACCGTCGGTGCTATCGCCCATTACATCGAAGACAATCAGTAATATTGGTTTTCCATAAGGCGGACAGCTCAGGCTGTTCGCCTTTTTTCCTGCCTAAAAGCCTTGCTTTTCACGCTCTTATTCGCTATAATAGTAAGACTGAATGACTGTATTTCGGAAAGGACTGAATCTCTTGGCTAATCAGAAAAAGATGGTTGCCGACATCACATCCATGGATGTCGATTTTTCAAAATGGTACACCGATATTGTTAAGAAGGCCGAGCTCATGGATTACTCCAGCGTAAAGGGCTGCATGATAATCCAGCCGTACGGCTACGCTATCTGGGAAAATATTCAGAGGGAGCTTGACAGCCGCTTCAAGGCTACCGGCCACCAGAACGTATACATGCCGCTCTTCATCCCCGAATCCCTGCTTCAGAAGGAGAAAGACCACGTTAAGGGCTTTGCTCCGGAGGTTGCATGGGTCACAGAGGGTGGCAGCGAAAAGCTTACAGAACGCCTCTGCGTTCGCCCCACAAGTGAGATTCTCTTCTGCGAGCATTATCAGAAGATAATCAAATCCTACCGTGACCTGCCCAAGCTCTACAATCAGTGGTGCTCCGTTGTTCGTTGGGAAAAGACCACACGTCCGTTCCTGCGCTCCTCCGAGTTCCTGTGGCAAGAGGGCCACACAATGCACGAGACCGCTGAGGAAGCAATGGACGAGACACTCGGTATGCTCCGCACATATGAGGAGTTCTACAAGAACGTGCTCGCTATCCCGGCTGTCACCGGCCAGAAGACCGAGAAAGAGAAATTCGCCGGCGCCGTTGCAACCTACACCATTGAGCCCATGATGCACAACGGTGTTGCTCTTCAGGGCGGCACCTCCCATTACTTCGGAGACGGCTGGGCAAAGAACTTTGACATCACCTTCACCGGCCGCGACAATAAGCTGCAGTATCCGCACCAGACCTCCTGGGGCGTTTCCACACGTATGATAGGTGCTATCATCATGGTTCACGGCGATGATAATGGTCTTGTGCTTCCGCCGAAGGTCGCTCCCGTGCAGCTTGCCATTATTCCTATCGCTCAGCATAAGCCGGGCGTTCTGGACAAGGCAAACGAGGTATACGAGAGCCTTAAGAACACCTTCCGCGTAAAGCTGGACGACACAGAGAACTCCCCCGGCTGGAAATTCAGCCAGTATGAGATGCAGGGCGTTCCTCTGCGTCTGGAGCTCGGCCCGAAGGACATCGAGAACAACCAGTGTGTTCTTGTCCGCCGCGACACAAGAGAAAAGATCTTCGTCTCCCTCGACAACCTCGAGGAGGAGATTACCAAAGCTTTGCAGGCTGTGCATGACGGTCTGTATGAGCGCGCACTCAAGAACCTTGAGGAGAAGACCTTTGTTGCCACCACATTCGACGAGTTTGTCGATACGGCAGCCAACAAGCCTGGCTTCATCAAGGCTATGTGGTGCGGAGACAGCGCCTGCGAGGATAAGCTTAAGGACGCTACCGGCGGCGTAAAATCCCGCTGCATCCCGTTCCATGAGGAACACCTTGCCGATACCTGCGTTTGCTGCGGAAAGCCCGCAAAGCACATGGTATTTTGGGGCAAGCAGTATTGATATCACCATAACCTTCGGTGCACAGCAAACGCTGTGCACCGTTTTTTTTGCACAGTTCGGTGACATCGATATGTGCAAAAATGCACAAATATCGGTGGAATTTTTATCACGTGCGTTGAATTTTCAAAAAAGCTATTTGCATTTTGCACAAAGTTTACGGTTGAATCTTGTACAGATTCGCATTTTTACCAAAAAGGTATTTACATTTTCGTTTGGATGGAGTAAAATAACATCGTAAACTAAGTTGGTATGGGTTCAAGTGACCCGACAATATTTAATTTAATTATTTAGGAGGAGAAATTCCAATGGCAAACGTAAGAGTTGGCTTCATCGGCTGTGGCGGTATCGCTAACGGCAAGCACTTCCCGGGCATGGCTGCAATGGAAGGCGTAGATATGTGCGCATTCTGCGACCTTATCATCGAAAGAGCTGAAAAGGCTGCTAAAGAGTACGGCACACCGGACGCAAAGGTTTATACAGACTACAAGGAGCTGCTGGCTGATCCGACAATCGACGCAGTTCACGTTCTTACTCCGAACATCGCTCACTGCGAAATCTCCGTTGCTGCTCTCGAGGCTGGCAAGCACGTTCTGTGCGAGAAGCCGATGGCTGCTACAACAGAAGACGCAAGAAAGATGCTCGAGGCTAGAGACAGAACCGGCAAGATGCTGACAATCGGTTATCAGTATCGTCACTTCCCGGAGAACCAGGTTGCTAAGAAGGTTGTTGACGAGGGTCTCCTCGGCGACGTTTACTATGCAGAGGCTACATACCTCCGCCGCCGTGGTGTTCCGACATGGGGCGTATTCACAGATAAGTCCAAGCAGGGCGGCGGTCCGCTGATCGATATCGGTACACACTGCCTCGACTTCACACTGTTCCTCATGAACAACTACGACGTTGATTATGTTGTCGGTACTTCCTTCGAGAAGCTCGGCCGCATCCTCGACGCTGATCATCAGGGCCAGGTCAACTTCATGGGCAAGCATGACACATGGAACCATGAGACATATGACGTTGAAGACTCCGCTGTTGGCTTCATCAAGATGAAGAACGGTGCTACAATCGTTCTCCGTGCAGCTTGGGCTATCAACATGGCTGAAGACTACGCTGCTAACGGCAATGCATACACAATGCTCGCAGGTACTAAGGGCGGTCTCGATACTAAGGAAGGCCGTGTACGCCTGAACCACGTTGTTGCTTCTTACCCGACAATTTCTTGGGTTGGCAACAAGGTTGCTGGCTACATCCCGGGCTTCTCTCAGGGTCCGGCACCGAAGTCCAAGGAAGCAGAGATCTGGGTTGCAGCTCTGAAGGGCGAGGGCGAACTGTTCGTCACAGCAGATCAGGCATTCGTTGTTACAAGAATCCTCGACGCTATCTACGAGTCCTCCAAGACTGGCAAGCCGGTTTACTTCGACTAATATTTAAAAATAGTGTTCTAACGTGTGCGGCGGCATTAGTGTCGCCGCACATTTTATAAGATTTCAGAAAGGTGTGTTTCAATATGGCAAATATCAACGTACAGGTTTACTCACTTGTATCTGAGCAGCTCAGCCCGATCGAGAAGCTTCAGACAATCGCAAAGCTCGGCTATGACGGTGCAGAATTCACTGCTGACTTCACAGCTGTTCCGCTCGAAGAGATGAAGAAGGTTATCGCAGAGACAGGCCTTAAGGTTCCGTCCGCACATATCGGCCTTGATAAGATCGAAGAGGTCATCCCCTACTTCGCAGAGCTCGGCACAAAGCTGATCATCTGCCCGATGACTGACTTTGCTACAAAGGAAGAGGCTGAAGAGGTTGCCGCAGAGCTTAACCGCCTCGGCCAGATCGCAAAGCCGTACGGCATCAAGATCGGTTACCACAACCACACAGACGAGTTCTATGTAGATCAGGGCAAGTACCTCTACGACTGGCTCATCGAGGCTTCCGACCCGGAGGTCACACTGTTCCAGCTTGACTGCGGCTGGTGTTCCGCTGCCGGCGTTAACCCGGTAGAATTCATCAACAGCCATGCAGGCCGTATCGGTGCTATCCACATTAAGGAAAATAACGGCGTTATCGGCGCTAAGCAGCCGCATTCTCGCCACATTCCGCGTCCTCCGTTCAAGCCGCAGCTTGATGAGAACGGCAAGCCGATCATGCCGCCGGAATTCCTCAAGATGAAGCAGGAGCGCGACAAGCTGAATGTTCCTCAGGGCACCGGTATTGTTGACTGGAAGGCTGTTAAGGCTGCTGTTGAGGCTCAGCATGAGGACATCATCTTCACAGTTGAGCGTGAAGCAAGCTACAACGATCCGCAGGATCGCGTTGCATGCCTCGCAGAAGACATCGCTTGGCTGAGAGAAAACTTCTGATTAACTGAATAATGTGTCGCTTAAACGTGCGGTGGCTTGCTGCCGCCGCACGTTTTGCATATTTAGAAAGGAAGGATTGTATTAGCTATGGAAAATGTAAATGTACAGGTATTCTCCCTCATGGCGGAGCCGATGAGCCCTGCCGATAAGCTTCGCACCATTGCAAAGCTCGGTTATGCAGGCGCAGAGTTCACAGCGGACTTCACAGAGGTACCGCTGGAGGAAATGAAGCAGGTGCTCGCAGAAACAGGCCTTAAGGTTCCGTCTGCACATATCAGCCTCGAGAAGATTGAGGAGGTCATCCCCTACTTTGCAGAGCTCGGCACAAAGATGATAATCTGCCCGGGCACCGATTTCTGCAACAAGGAGGAGGCCGAAGAGATCGCCGCTGAGCTCAGCCGTCTCGGCCATATCGCAAAGCCCTATGGCATAAAGATCGGCTTCCACAACCACACAGACGAGTTCTATGTGGATCAGGGCAGATATCTCTATGACTGGCTCATCGATGCAGCAGACCCGGAGGTAACACTCTTCCAGGTTGACTGCGGCTGGTGCTCCGCTGCCGGCGTTAACCCGGTAGAATTCATCAATAGCCATGCAGGCCGCATCGGCTCCATTCATATCAAGGAAAACAACGGCGTTATCGGCGCTAAGCAGCCGCATTCCCGCCACACTCCGCGTCCGCCGCGCAAGCCGCCGCAGCTTGATGAGAACGGCAAGCCGATCATGCCGCCGGAGTTCATCGCTATGATGAAGGAGCGCGGAAAGCTGAATGTTCCGCAGGGCACCGGTATTGTTGACTGGAAGGCTGTTAAGGCCGCTGTTGAAGCTCAGCACGACGACATCATCTACACTGTCGAGCGTGAAGCAAGCTACAACGATCCGGAAGACCGCGTTGCATGCCTCGCAGAGGACATCGCCTGGATCAAGGAAAATCTCTGATATCGGAATTTTGGGCGGACGCTTCGGCGTCCGCTTTTTTCTTGCATACAGCAAAGCAGAGTGCTCATCCGCCGGGATAAGCACTCTGCTTTTTATTTAGTAAGTATTTTATTTTTTATCCGTAAACAGTGTGATTGCGGAGAGTGCGGCTGTACGCACGACCTCGCGGACGTTTGATTAATGCTGTATCTGCTGCTCCTCGTCGTCATCATCGGACTGTGCCCAGAACGGCGGAGAAGCCTTCTTGTGCAGTGCTACAAGCTCGTGGTCATAGTTGTGGCGAACTACGCAATCCTTATCGAAGATCATCGTAGCCTCGTCACCCGGAACGCAAGCAGGCCACTGGGGAAGAGCCTCACTGCTCGGCTTGCCGTTGCGTGCAAAGTTCAGCCATGCATCGCACATGCGCTTCTCAAGCATGTCCGTAACGCCCTCTTCATTGAAGGCCGCAACAAGGCAGGTGTTGTGGAAAACAAACGGTATCTCGCTGCAATGCCATGCAATATGACCGCCGTCATACGGGAAAGTGTAGGACATGAGATAGGAATATGTCTCGCTTTCGGGATGCTTGGACTTTTCAGCGATAAATCTAATAGACGGTGAGCGGAAAACAGAATCCACAAACAGAACGTCGCTGATATCCTTATCCGGATAAGCCTTTGCAAAGAGGGACTTGAGCTCCTCTGCGGAATCGCCGTAGCGCTTTTTGATCTTCGTGTCGATAAGCTGCTTGTCAGCCTTCTCTTCAGGGGACAGAGCCGGCATAAAGGAGAATTCGCCGAGAACCGTACCAACCATTACCGGAATGGTCTTTGCGTGCTCGGTAAAGCCGACCACACACGGATCGCCGACATACCAGCCGTTTGCCTTCGGGTTACCGCCGACATAAGCACCTGTCTTTGCTACCTCGGGGCGAACCTTGTTATATGCCTCTGCAAGAAGTGCATAGGGAACTGTTTCAAGCTGCTCAACATCGGTAAAGCCAAGCTCATTCATAAGAGCCGTTACGATAGTTGTGCCGTCGCTGTCCTCATTCGGGCCTATAAAGCCGTCTATACAGCCGCTCTGAACAACACCCTTGTGGAACAGACCGTCCGCTGCCGGGGTCTGCATGAGTGTCCATACCTTCATACCGCCGCCGGACTGACCGAACAGAGTGACATTCTCCGGGTCGCCGCCGAAATTAGCTATGTTCTCATGTATCCACTGAAGAGCCGCTACCATGTCGGCATTACCGGCATTGGCGGAGTTTTCATACTTCTCACCAAACGGAGAAAGATCTAGATAACCGAGAATATTGAGACGATGATTGAGCGAAACAACGACAACATCGCCGTATTTGCTCATGTTTTCGCCCTCGTATGCAATGTGCTCAATGGAAGAGCCGGCCGCAAAGCCGCCGCCATGCAGCCAAACGAGAACCGGCTTTTTGGCGTTGGGGTCAAGGGACTGTGTCCAGATATTGAGATACTGGCAGTTTTCATCCAGAGGCCAGTATCTGTGAGGCACCATCAGCTCATTGCTGGGGCTGTCCTGGCTGAGCATCGGGCAAACATAGCCATAGGCCAAAGCATTCTTTATGCCCTCCCACGGCTCGACCGGTGTCGGCTGTTGAAAGCGCTTCGCATCGGCATACTTTACACCGTGAAACGCATATGTGCCATCCAACTGAAAGCCACGCAGCTTGCCGGCCTTGGTCTGGACAACAGGTTCTGTTTTCGTACAAAGAAACTGTCTTGCCATAATTACAACTCCTAAAACAATATACGAAATTTTGTAAATTCCACTTTATATTGTATAACTTTTGCTATCGGTTGTCAATCAGGCACGATATTAGTCCACAAATTTTTAAGCTTTAAGCTTTGCAGCCATTGCTACCCAGCCCTTTTCCTCACGTCTGTCAATAACATCGAATTTCTCGGCAAGGCAGGCCAGCACGTCATCCTCACGTGTGTCGATGATACCGCTGACGATGTAAACCGTATCGGGATTCATAAATCTCGGGGCATCCTGAGTAAGCTGAATCACGATATCCGCGACGATATTTGCAACAACAACATCGAACTTGCCTGATACCTTCTCCGCCAGATTGCCGCAAATACCCGTAAACTTATCGCCTACATTGTTAACCTCGGCATTGGCAACCGCTGTTTTGACGGCCAGCGGGTCGATATCCACACCGACTGCACTCTCGGCGCCTAGCAGAAGTCCTGCAACGGAGAGAATACCGCTGCCGCAGCCCATATCGAGCAGAGTATCGCCGTCTGAAATGTATTTTTCAAGCAGCTCCATGCACAGACGTGTTGTCTCATGTGTACCTGTACCAAAGGCAAGACCGGGCTCCAAATGAAGCACAACGCGGTCTCCGGCATCGTACTCCTCCTCCCACATCGGGCGAACCAGAAGACGCTCGCCAACCGGTATCGGCTTAAAGTACTTCTTCCAGTTGTTTATCCAGTCCTCCTCGGCACAATTTGCCATGCTTATCTCATTCCAGATACCCTCGGCATCAAATCTCTCCTTAAGGAAGGATATTGCCTCGTTCGGGTTCTCCTCCGGACTGATATAAACATGTATGATGCTCTTTGTTCTGTCTTTTTTGAGAAGCTCCTCATCTATGAGGTCAATGTGTGCTATCTCCATTGCCTCTTCTTCTAAATTCGAGTAATCCTCAATATAAATACCATAGGGCACTACCATCTGTGTGATATCGCCTGCGCGGTCGGTATCCTCCGCCTTTATAGTTACGGCTATCTCGGTCCAATCCGCATTTACCTGTCCAAAATCAGTCATTATAAGTCTACTTTCCTTTCTAAAAAGATATCGCTGTATATTGTTGTGTTGATTATACAACGCTGTGCAAAAACTTGCAAGAGGAGGCCCTATGACAAAAAACAAATTCTGGGTGCAGGGCATCCTGCTGACCGCATTTTCACTGTTTTTCCGTGTAACCAATATAGCCTACCGCTCATGGCTGTCGGCAAAAATCGGTGCGGAGGGCATGGGGCTCTATCAGTTGATATTCTCCGTATTCATGCTTTCGGTGACTCTTTCCACCTCCGGGATAAGCCTTGCCGTCACAAGAATGGTGACTGCCGCCATCGCAGCCGGAAAACGCGAAGCCATTCGCTCCGTCGTTGCAAGGTGCTTTTTGTTCTGTCTGGTGCTTAGCTGCACTATATCCGCCCTGCTGCTGAGCTTTTCCGACATTGCCGCCGACGTCATACTCGACCGCCCCGAGGCTGCGCCCTGCCTCAGGATTCTTGCGCTCGGGCTGCCCTTTATGTCACAGTGCACCTGCATGAAGGGCTATTTTCTCGCGGTTGACGAATCGCTGTCAACCTCCGTAAGCGATGCTATGGAACAGGTGCTGACAATTTTCTCCGCCGTGGTGCTTTTCCACCTGTTGGCACCGCACAGTGTGGAAAACGCGTGCTTCGCGGCAATGCTGGCCTCAACCTTAGGCGAAGCGGTGTCGTTTTTAACAAGTTTCATCATCTACCGAAGAAGTCTTCAACATAATACCCCGACGGCTATTGAAAAAGGCTCCGGCGTGCTGCACGGCATGCTCCACATTGCCATTCCCTGCACGCTGTCAAGCGCGGCGCGCAGCCTGCTTTCCACCGCAGAAAATCTGCTGATACCGCGTGAGCTGAGAAATTACGGGCTCGATGTATCGGTTTCAATGGCCGCCTACGGACTGCTGCAGGGCATGGCAATGCCCATGCTCTTCTTCCCGTCCTCGCTGCTGTCATCCTTTGCAACGCTTCTGATACCGAGGATAGCCGGTGAATATGAGCAGGAACATCGCGGCGCCGTAGCGCATATTACGGAGAGAGCGGTAAGTGCGGCGCTGAGGTATGGGCTGTTTTTCTCCTGCGTTTTTTTCGCCTTTGGCCGTGAATGGGGTGAAGTCTTCTACAAAAGCACCGATTCCGGAAGCTACCTGCAAATACTTGCGCCGATAGTTCCGCTGATCTACCTTGATGTGGTGGTGGATTGCCTGCTCAAGGGGCTTGATGAGCAATTCAACTCCATGAAGTATAATTTTGCGGATTCGTTTATCCGCGTGATATTGATACTGCTCTTTATGCACTCGGGCGGCATGCGCATATATATCTGTATTCTGTTCTTTTCCTCTATTTTCAACGCCATGCTTAGCGTACACCGGCTTTTGCGTGTATCCGGAGTACGAATAAAGCCGCTGAAGCACGTTATCCTGCCCGGAATAAGCTCCGCAGTATCAGTAATTCTCACCGGTAGCGTGCTATCTCATTTTGACCTTCACGGTATCGCCCTGATAGCACTTCAAACGGCACTGTGCGCGCTGTTCCACCTCTCCATTTACACCGTTAAGAGCTATATTACGGAGAGTATCTGCAAAAAAACAGCTTCCGACAGCTGATGCCACCGGAAGCCCTTTTTGCTATATAGCTATATTATGTGCGTGATATCACACCCAACGAAGGTCTGTCATCTTCGGCTCGAAAACAACAACGGAGTTGAGCATCTCGATAGCCTTCTTAAGGCCCTCATTCTTGCTCATCAGGCTGTCCTCATGCTCGATGCTGATAGCGTAGTCATAGCCGACCATACGCAGGTTGCTGATGATGTCCTTCCAGTAGAGAGCGTCGTTGCCGTAACCAACGCTGCGGAAGATCCAGGAGCGGTTGATCTCGTCAGCATAGCTCTTGGTATCCAGAACGCCGTTAACTGCTGTGTTGCGCTGATCGATGCGTGTATCCTTAGCGTGTACATGGAAGATAGCGTCGCCCATCTCGCGGATGCAGACGACCGGATCCATACCCTGCCAAATGAGGTGGGACGGGTCGAAGTTTACGCCGATTTCCGGACCTACAGCCTCACGAAGCTTCTTGAGAGTCTGTGTATTGTATACGCAGAAGCCCGGGTGGAGCTCGAGAGCGATCTTATTAACGCCATGTGCCTTAGCAAACTCAACGAAGTTCTTCCAGTAGTCGATGAGGATCTTCCACTGATACTCGAGGATCTCGCCGAAGTCGTTCGGCCACGGGCATGTTACCCAGTTCGGGTACTTGGAATTCTCGCTGTCGCCGGGGCAGCCGGAGAAGCAGTTGATCTGATGAATGCCGTACTTCTCAGCCATGAGAACTGCATCATGCATTGCCTTATCAAACTCTGCTGCAAGCTCCTTGTTCGGGTGAACCGGGTTGCCATGGCAGGAGAAAGCACTGACCTCGAGGTCATACTTCTTGAGCAGGCCTACCCACTCCTGATACTTCTCTTCGTCGTTCAAAAGAACATCGGGATCGCAGTGATCCTTTCCCGGATAACCGCCAACACCGATCTCTACCATCTGGAGGCCCAGAGAATGGAAGTACTTAAGAGCCTCTTCAAACGGCATATCACCCACAACATTTGAGCAAACGCCTAATTTCATGGTTATACACTCCTTTATAAAGATTACAAATCTGGCCCGCAAAGTTTTGCGGTCACTTCTATTTTACAATATGTCATGTCTGAAATCAACAGTAATTTCTGCTTTTCACCGCAAAAATCCCGCAGTAATGTGTTAAAAAGAGATGGAAATTCGTGACGCTTTCAACTATAATATACCTTGACATTTTTCTACTCTCAAAGGAAGGGCATTACCTATGTCTAACTCATCAACGCAAAATTTCAAGAAAACCATTTTCGCCTGCTATCGAGGATATATAACGCAGGGTATTGTCAACAATCTCTCTCCCCTGCTGTTTGTCATCTATCAGGATCAGTTTCAGATATCATACATGCTGATATCGGCACTAATTCTGTGTAATTTCGTTACGCAGGTCATCACCGACGTGCTCGCCGTGCGCTATGTTGACCGCATCGGCATGCGCCGTGCCGCCGTAATCGCACATGCACTGGCCTTTGGCGGACTGGCACTGCTCGGTATATTGCCTAATATCCTGCCTGCACCGTTCGTTGGACTGGTCATAGCAACGATAGTCAACGGCATAGGCGGCGGACTCATCGAGGTTATCATCAGCCCGATAGTGGAATCCTGCCCGGGCGACGCAAAGGCCTCCGCCATGAGCCTGCTGCACTCGTTCTATTGCTGGGGCCAGGTTGGCGTCGTGCTCATAACAACGCTGCTCCTGCGCATTATCGGCAACGATATGTGGTATGTGATACCGCTTCTCTGGTCACTGCTACCGCTCTATAACCTCTTCAGCTTCCTTAAGGTGCCGCTCATGCCCAGCATACCGGAGGACGAAAAGACACCGCTCAAAACGCTTTTTACATCCAAAATCTTCATCGTCGCCATGCTCCTCATGCTCTGTGCCGGTGCAAGTGAGCTTGCAATGTGCCAGTGGAGCTCCCTCTTTGCCGAGCGTGCACTGGGAGTCACAAAGGTGGTAGGCGATCTTATGGGCCCGTGCTGCTTCGCCGTGCTCATGGGCATCGGCCGTACGATTTTCGGAGTATTCGGCGAAAGGATAAACCTCTCCCGTGCGCTCATGTTCTCCGCAGTGCTCTGTGTTCTGTGCTATATCGGCGCAGCGCTCTTTACGGCACCGATCCTTGCGCTCATATCCTGCGCAATGTGCGGCCTCTCCGTCAGCCTTATGTGGCCCGGTACCTTCTCCCTCATCTCCGCAGCATATCCGAAGGGCGGCACCGCGATGTTCGGTGTGCTTGCCGTGCTCGGTGATATCGGCTGCTCGGTCGGCCCGTCCCTTGTCGGCTCCGTCAGCACACTGGTCACAAGCAGTGTCGCATCCGATTCCGCAGTCAACGCGGAGCAGCTCGGCCTCAAGACCGGAATGCTGTTCTCAATTATTTTCCCGTTGCTCATCATACTCGGCGTTGCGCTGATAGCAAAATTCTCCAAAGCAGAAAACAAAGAATAATTTTTCAAAGAGCTTCCCGTTTTTTGCCGGGAAGCTCTTGACTTCGAGTTCACTTTAAGGTGTATAATCCCAATAAAGAATACTTTTGGGAGGCTTTTACATGATTTACAAACCCTACAAGGACGAGTCCATTTCCCGTCTCGGCATGGGCAACATGCGTCTGCCCGTACATGCTGACAAGGAAGGCAGACCCATCGACTACGAAAAGGCACAGGAGATCATCGACTACGCCATGGCAAACGGTATCAATTATTTTGACACCGCATATGTATACCATGACGGCGAAAGCGAGAAGTTTCTCGGAGAGGCCATGAAGAAATATCCGCGTGACAGCTTCAACCTTGCCACAAAGTTCTTCATCCACGCCAATCCGGACTACAAGGCTGTTTTCGAAGAGCAGCTTTCCCGTCTCCAGACAGATTACATCGACTTCTACCTCATCCATGCAGTTGGCAATGACACCTGCGATACATACCTCAACAGTGGTTGCATTGAATACTTCCTACAGAAGAAGGCTGAGGGCAAGATCCGTCATCTCGGCTTCTCATCCCACGCAGACCCCGAGTATCTTGCAAAGTTCGCAGACCATCATGCATGGGATTTCTGCCAGCTCCAGATAAACTATTTTGACTGGAATTTCTCCTCTACAAAGGAGGAGTATGACATCGTTACCGCTCGCAACATCCCGGTTGTAGTAATGGAGCCGGTTCGCGGCGGTCGCCTTGCAGCTCTCTCTCCCGAGGCAGAAGCACTGCTCAAGGCCGCACACCCCGATTGGAGCGTAGCAAGCTGGGCATTCCGCTGGCTGCAGCGCCTCGACAATGTTCAGGTCATCCTCAGCGGCATGTCCACACTCGACCAGATTGTTGACAATATCGCCACCTTCGGCGCTGACAACGCACTCAGCGATGAGGACGAGAAGACACTCTTCGAGGCGGTTGCACTGTTCCGCAAGCAGCTCGTTATCCCCTGCACAGCATGTCGCTACTGCACGGATAACTGCCCGGCACAGATAAATATCCCGGAGATACTCCGCATATACAATGACTTCAAGGTCAACGGCCCGTGGGCTCTCCGCGGCCTCGAGACCGTTGATTCCACCGGAAAGCCGACCGATTGCGTTGGCTGCGGTCTGTGCGCAACACATTGCCCGCAGAACATCGATATCCCGGGCATCATGGCAGAGCTGACAGAGCTTTCCAAGCGCCCGTAAAAGCAAATCAAGCTATCAAAACGGCCGTCCGAATAATCGGGCGGCCGTTTTTGCTGCATATTTTACTTTAGTCATCGTGGCACAGTAGTACATTATAGCCACGGCTGTACTTCTCAATGAAGGCTCTGCTGTTCTCATAGCAGTATGAGCAGCCGGTGGGTATCCTTCTTTCAAGGCATTCGCGCATATAGCATTCGTCTCCGGCGAGAATGAACATATCCTCACCGTCAATGACCTCAACTATGCACGAGCCCCGTGAATGACCGCCGATCTTCACAACACGCACACCCTCGCATATCTCAGCGGATTCATCAAAGAGCCGCACCGTCATGCCGTCCATGAAATACCTCTTGCCGTCCGCATATTCATCCCTTTGAATATGAACGGTCGCATTTTCGAAGCAGCTCACACATTCAATATGGTCATGATGCGCATGAGTGATAACGACATCCGTTATATTACCCGGCTGTATTCCCAGCTTCTCCAGTGCCCTTATCGGGCCGATGAAGTTCTCCATTTCAAAATCCGGCATCGTTACACAGCCTGCATCGACCAGTATAAGGCGCTCGTCGGTTTTCAGCAGAAATATCTTGAACGGTATCGGCCTGGTCTTTTCCGGGTCACCGTTTCTGAATATCATGCTCTCGGAAAGCACGGTATTGCCATATGTTATCGGAACAATCTCAATCCTGCTCATTCTACCGTAAGAACGACCTTTCCGACATTCTCTCCCCTGTAGAGAATGTCCTGAGCTTCCTCAGCCTGAGTTATCGGAAGCGTTTTGTAGATGGTGGGTCTGACCTCGCCGCTTTCTATCTTCGGGAATACCCTTTCGACAAGCTCGGCCAATATCTGCGCCTTTACCGCCGGTGTTCTGGAGCGTAGAGTGCTGCCGATAATGCGCACATTGCGAACATAGATGTTCTTCAAATCTATTTCCGTAAGCTGTCCTGCAAGCGCCGCTATCATTATCCAGCGAGCGCCATGGGTGAGATAATGAACGCATTTGCCCATTATATCTCCGCCGAGGCAGTCTATCGCGACATCCACTCCGTGACCGGCATCAAGCTCCTCACGAAGCACCTTAGTGATATCCTCCTTGGGTGTGACAACCACTCTGTCGGCATTGAGATGCTTTATAGAGTCAGCTATCTCGTCGCTCAGCACGGTCGTTATCACTCTTGCTCCGAAAGCCTTTGCCATGGGTATCACCACGCTGGCAAGACCCGATGCACCTGCATTCATAAGCAGAGTGTTACCCTCCTTAAGTCCGCCCTCCATGAAGAGGTTAAGATATGCCGTTGCAAATGCCTCCGGTATAGCCGCAGCCTCAACCATAGTGCAGCCGTTCGGAACGGGCATGAGCATATCATAGCGCACCGCCGCATATTCGGCATAGCCACCGCCGCCAAGCAGTGCACAGACCCTGTCCCCTATTTTCCATCTTGATTCTTCCGCAGCCTCCGCACCGATCTCCGTGATAACTCCGGCTATCTCAAGGCCCATCCAATCCGGGCAGCCCGGCGGGGGCGGATAATCACCCTCACGCTGCATAAGGTCGGCACGGTTCAGCGCCGCCGCGTGTATTTCCACCAACACCTCATCCGGCTTTATCTCCGGATTCGGAACATCATCCCAACGAAGGCTTCTGTCATCGTTAACAAGCACTGCTTTCATATCATATATCCTTTCCGCATGCACGAAGAATCAGCTTGTGCAGCTCCCTCTCATATTCATAGGTGAACGGATTCACCCTTGTACCATGAACGTAATCCGCAAAGGCGCGGAACATGGCATCGTATCTTCCGTGAACCTCGGTATCATGTCTTTCTCCGCGAGCGTGCCAATTCGCATCATACGCCTCACGCACGCCGGTTATCTGCGGCGAAAATACTCCCGGGCATTCGCCGCCGAGCCATTCGAACGGCTTCAGCTCCACCGTACCCTTAGTGCCGCACACAACAAGCTGTCTGCGCTCAAAACCGCCGAGCTCGACCGCCGTGCTCTTCACAAATGAGACACCGTTTTTGTATTTAAAAACCGCCATGCCGAAATCCTCGGCGGTAACACCATCCGTACCGATGCTCCTGCTCAGCGGCAGCACCTCATCCGGCTTTCCGCAGAAGCTGTACACAAGGTCGATCAAGTGGCAACCGAGATAGTACAGCATGCCACCCGGATAATTGCCGAGCCATTCGCGCTTTTGCAGATTATGCAGGCAGTTCATCTGTGCTTCAACCGCATATATCTCGCCCAGCTTACCCTCTGCTACGTCTTTTTTAAGCTTAAGCACCGCAGGATTATAGCGGTACATGTATCCGAGGTGGAAAACAAGCCCCTTCTCCTTTACTATGTCGATGAGACTGTCATATTCCGCATCGTCGATTCCGCCGGGCTTATCCATCTGGATATGCAGTCCCTTTTCCGCCGCCATAACAGCATATTTTGTAAGCGCTCTGTCCTCGGTCTCTATACACACGGCATCGAGATCCTCCATATTCAGTATCTCGTCAACGGTGAGCCGCGGAACGCCCTCATAAAAATGACTGCACGCTTCAAATCGATTGGCCTCGACATTCCCGGAATCCTCCGGCACGACCGCATAGCCGACCAACTCATATATATCGCTGAGCAGCTTTAGGGTGGATATAGCAGCCGGGGCATGGTCATGTCCCGTGCCTATCTGAGCTATTCTTATCCTCTTCATTTCAAATGTCCTTTCCGCACGCACGAAGTATCAGCCTGTGCAGCGCTCTCTCATATTCATAACCGAAGGGATTGGCTTTTTTGCCCGTAATATAATCGGCAAACGCGCACATCATGGCATCATATCTGCCGCTTGGAGCTGTCTCATACGGCGCCGGAGCACCGTCAAATATCTCTCTGACACCGGTTTTTATCGGCACGAAGGTATTCACGCAGGAGCTGTCGACCACTTCAAGCGGTCTCAACTCACCAGTGCCCTTTGTGCCGCACACAACAAGCTGTCTGCGCTCGAAACCGCCATTTTCGACAGCGGAGCTCTTTGCAAAGGACACACCGTTTTTGTATCTGAACGCTGCCATACCGAAGTCCTCGGAGCATGTTCCGCAAAGCCCGGATACGGCACTCAGCGGTATGACCTCCTGCGGCTCACCTTGTATGGAATATATCAGGTCAATCATGTGGCACCCGAGAAAATACAGCATACCGCCAGGGTAATTGCCGAGCCATTCGCGCTTTTCCGCATTGTGAAGGCAATTCATTTGGGCCTCCACCGAAATGATATCCCCCAGCTTGCCCTCAGTAATATCCTTTTTCAGCTTGATTACCGCCGAATTATAGCGGTACATGTATCCCACATGGAACACGAGTCCACGGCTCTTAACAAGGTCTATGAGCCTGTCATATTCCCCGCTGTCCGTTCCGCCGGGCTTGTCCATGTGGATATTCAGTCCCCTTTCGGCAGCCATAACAGCGTATTTGGTCAGCGCTCTGTCCTCGGTCTCTATGCACACGGCGTCGAGGTCATCCATATTCAGAATATCTTCCACGGAAAGCTGCGTTACGCCGCTGTACATCTCTTTTTTGGCTTCAAATCTGAACGCACTGCTGTTTTCCGCATCCTCCGGCACAACCGCAAAGCCCACAAGGTCAAATATATCACTGTGCATTTTGAGAGTGGTGATAATATCCGCCGCATGGTCATGCCCGGCACCTATCTGTGCAACCCTGAGCCTTCTCATTTGCTGCTTCTCCAATCGAACTGCGCAACCACCGGGAATTTTTTATCAAACACCAGTCTGTTGTAGACCTCTCCGCATTCCTCCGGAAGATGTGTCTCCTCGATGAGGTTTTCAAGGCAGAGTCTGCCGCCGGAGCAGAGCTTCAAAATCGCCCTAATGTCATCGGCATGTGTGAACCAGCCCGGATGGGATTCAAAATCCGGGCGTGCCACCGTGTGTGCACCGATAACCGTAATGCCGGGAGCATGTATCTTTTTATAGTAATCTACGGTAAAGTTTGAATCACGTGTGCAGCCAAGCAGGGCCACGCGGCCGAACTTTGCCATGCAGTCCAAGGCCTCATTGAAGCCTGCGCCCACACCCGTTACCTCGATGGCAACCTTGACACCGCCGTTTGTTATCTTCTTGACCTGCTGAGCAAAATCCGGCTCAAGCGGATCAAAGGCATAATCGGCACCGTTTTCAAGCGCTATTTTGCGTCTCTCCGGGTTTGGATCCGCCGCGATTATCGGCACTGCGCCTGCTACTCTCAGCAGCTTTACGGCGATCATGCCGAGTATGCCAAGACCCATGACTATTGCGCTTTCGCCCATTTCAAGCCTTGTTTTGCGAATAGCCGCCATCGGAAAGCTTCCGATAAGGCACATTGCGCCCGTCTCAAAGCTTACATTTGCATCCTCTATTTTAACCACATTGCTTTCGGTCACGGTGTTGTACTTTTTGTGGAACGCCCATGTCACCACAACTTTGTCGCCGACCTTCACGCTTTTGACAGCCTCACCCTTTTTGACAACGATTCCGCAGCTATTATAGCCGAGATATCTCGGGAAGGAAACCGATGACGCTCCGGCCCCGTTTACATTCGGGTTGCCGGTGATATTCGCTCTTTCGGTGCCGCAGCTTATGGTTGAGACCATTGTCTCTACCACTACCTCGTTTGCTGCCGGCTCGGCCACCTCTGCCTCAAGCAGCTCGGCCTTATTAACATCGGTAAATACGATCTGACTACATTTCATTTTAACGACCTCCCAAATTCGATCTACCGTAGTTATACCATATTGACATTCCGATTAAAATGTGACATTCTATAAAAAACCGGGTAATTTTATATAATTGTAAACGGAGTATTTATCATGAATGATATAAATTTCTCGCGCAGCTTTATCTTTCTCACGCTCAGCTACACTAATTTTCATTATACCGACAACCGCTGTGGTGCTGCCTCACATTATTTTGCCCTCATGCTCTCCGGGCACGCAAGGCTTGTCACCGAAAGCGAGACTGTGGATGTGCACGAGGGCGATATCTTCTTTATTCCAAAGCAATGCAAATATCAATCCTACTGGTACGGCGAGCCGGAAATAAAGCTTATTTCATTGGGTTTTAGCTGTCTTCCGAATTTTGAGAACAAGAGCTATCCCACGCAAACTCTGCCACCCGCCCCGGAGGCGGTGCCGTTGTTTCACGCGCTGTCCTCGGCCTCTCCGCTGACAGCCGCAGACATAGGCCGCTTTTACACGCTGTCCGGTATGCTGCTGCCGAAAATGCGCTCGGTGCTACCGAGCAGATCACGCGATATCGTGGAAAAAACACGCGAATATCTCATGCGTTGTCCCTCCGCTGACGTGGCTGCACTTGCAAAAAGCTGCACGGTAAGCGTGGCTGCGCTGTATGCCGCTTTCAAAAAATCATCGGACATAACATTGAATCAGCTTAGAAACCAAATCGTTCTTGAAGCCGCAAGAGACATCCTAATAAGCACAGATCGCTCAATAGAAGCCATCAGTGATGAGTTCGGCTTCAGCTCTCCATCGTATTTCCGGAAAAAATTCAAGGCGCAGTTCGGAGCTTCGCCCAGGGAGATACGTCGGCAGTACCGCATTTGATGAATTAAGCCCTGCTCATTCTGTCTCGCAATTCCACCATGTCGCCGAGAAGCGGCTGAACGCTTGTCGCAAGCTCATCGTGCTCATGCACGCACAGATACATGCAGCAGCCGAGCTCGCCGCCGATTCTTCTCAAAAGACTGCATTCTCCGCCGCAAAGGAACAAGAACGGTATATCGAGCTTCTCCTTAAGCATATTTATCATTTTGAGATTCTCAAGCTGCTGCTCCATATTCTCCGCGCCGGTCACTATCTTGCATATATCGGCACCGCGGCGCTGCTGCTCAAGAGCGATTTCAAGTACACGCTCCGCCGGAGTATACTTTAAAACATGGGAGGACATAAGCACCTTGGATCCGCACTCATGAAGCTGTCGGATAAACTGCATTTGCCTTTCAATAGCTTTCTCATCCACGGCCATTTCATCGGGCTGCCTGTCGAAATAGTCGCCCATTACGTCGCACACATCGGCTCCGCAGCGCGCTATCTCCAATAATTCCTCGGCAAGCTGCTCATCGGACTTCCCCTCATTCAGGCCCGTGCGATAATTCGTGGCATATATCGGCTTATCACCGGCATATGTAAAAAGCTCCCTGTAAACCTCTTCAGTCCTGTATTCGGGCTTCATCTGTTCAAACTGCATACCGAAGGCTTCTGCACCCTCCGGAACGGACAGCCTCATCAGCTCTTTGACCCTCTCCGGGTCACGCGCCTGAACCATTACTGTGAGCACAGCCTTGTTGCTATTAAAAAATATATCCTTCATATCAGCAATTCCTGCCTGCGGCGTTTCTGCCGCCATCTATCAAAATGTTTTCACCGTTGATGAATTGACCCTTTTCAGAGGCAATGAACAGAATGAGGTCGATGATCTCCTGCGGCTCCGCTGCACGGCCGAGCAGGGTATGCATATTCGCCATCGCAGCCCTTGTAAGCACCGGGCCAGGGGAAACACATACACAGCGTATGTCGTATTTTGCGCCGTACTGAGCAATGGATTTTGTAAGTCCGTACATAAGGCCGGCCTTTGCTGTGGGATATTCCATACCGTAGCCGTCGCCCTCAGCACCTGTGATAGAGCCTATGTTGATGATAAGTCCGCTCTTCTGCTCACGCATCTGCTTTAAAACAGCATGTGCAAAATAGAACGGGCCCTTAAGGTTTACATCCAGACCCCAGTCGTAAACATCTATCGGCACGTCCGGAAACTCGGGATATTTCCGGCCGTCCACCTTGCACATGCGCACTGCTGTGCCGCCGGCAAAGTTCGCCATAACATCGATGCTACCGAAAAGCTCAACGGCTCTGTCCCTTGCTCCGCACACCTGGGCATAGTCGCGCACGTCACAGACAATTCCCTCTGCCCTGCCGACACCCTTTTCATTTATCTCTCTGACCTTTTCGGTCAGAACCTCCTCATTGACATCGCACATCAGCACATTTCCACCGAGTGCTGCAAAATTCTGCGCAAACAGCAGACCCATACCGGATGCCGCACCGGTGGATATAGCGGTTTTACCTGTAAAATTCATAATGAACAACCTCCCGTCATTTTTGTTCATTATACTACTTCAAAACAGAAAGTAAAGCCAATTTTCAGAAGTGTTTTTTGTGTATATTTCACAACGAAGTATCTTGTGATGCCAGCTGAGATATTAAGCCTTGCGTACAAGAACGATGATAGTTTTACCAAATCCCGGCTACAGGTACTCTCGTATACGAACACTTGTAATTGTCGATATTAAGAAGAAATAAATCTCTTGCATAAACGAGAGCCACGACTGCTGCTCCATTCTCGGAGCAACAGCCGTGGCTATTATTTAGTATTCAAGACTGTCCGCATCCTCAATCTAATCATTTTTGGAGAAAAAATGGATTTGAAATAATTAGAGAAGTAGAAATAGAAGAGGGAATGATTTTAGTGGCAGAGAAACAATTGTAATATATAAAATAGGTCAATCAATTCTGAGTTATTGAACGAATTCAAATAGATGAATTTGAGGCAAACTAAATGACATTGGTTATTTCTCTCTACATTATCTGCAACAGAAGTGTACAATAATACTTGCAACAC
>CAZHDW010000002.1:0-163275 GCA_964531265.1 uncultured Ruminococcus sp. | reverse complement strand
TACGATAATAGGCACCTGCTATCAGGCGGCCTGCCTGTCCGGCCTTGTAAAGTCCGGCGGCGACATATCCTTTGTATTTAAGAACGACACTATCTTTGTTTTTCTTGTGGTGCTGCCCTCCGCCTTGATCGCATCCTGGCTCGGTGCTCCGCCGTGGGTCGTATTTGCATGCCTTAAGTGCGACCAGATCCTCAAATGCTTTGTGGCGATAGTCAAGATAAATAAATTCAACTGGATGAAGAACCTTACGCGTGACGAAAAAACGGGTTCGACCGAGCCGGTCGAGACCTGAGAGGAGATATGAAAATATGAAGCAGTTCAGAGGCGCTGCACTTTTGATGATAACGGCGCTTATATGGGGCACTGCGTTTGTAGCGCAGAGCCTGGGCCTGGATCATCTTGAGCCGATGTCCTTTATCAGCGTGCGAAATGCTATTGCGACACTTGCCTTGCTGCCGGTAGTCCTCTTTATGAGAAAGAGAAGACCCAAAGACGAGAAAAAGCAGTACAGCAGACGTACTCTGTGGATCGGCGGCATTGCCTGCGGCGTTGTTCTGTCCGTAGCTTCCGTTATGCAGCAGGCCGGAATGAAGTACACGACGGTCGGAAAGGCCGGCTTTTTGACGGCACTGTACATAGTTATGGTTCCGCTGTTCGGGCTTTTTGCCGGAAAGCGCGTATCCTTTTCCGTGTGGATAAGCGTTGCACTTGCGGCTGTCGGGACCTACCTTTTGAGTATGAACGGCGATATGGCCGTAAATTCCGGCGACCTGCTTGTTATCCTCAGCGCGGTTGGCTTTTCGATACATATAATCCTGGTGGATCATTTTTCGCCAATGGTCAGCGGAGTGGAGCTCTCGTGCATACAGTTTTTGAGTGCGAGTGTTTTCACAGGTATCGGTGCGCTTATCTTTGAAGCTCCGACGCCCGAAAAGATATTCCTGACCCTTGGGCCGCTGCTCTATACCGGTGTGTTCTCGAGCGGCGTCGGCTATACTCTCCAGATAATCGGTCAGAAGGACACACCGCCCACCGTGGCATCTCTGATAATGAGTCTTGAGTCCGTTTTTGCCGCGATATCCGGCTGGCTCTTCCTTAATCAGGGAATGCAGAGCAGGGAGCTTTACGGCTGTGTGCTGGTGTTTGCGGCGGTTATTCTGGCACAGATACCGTTTTCTGCCATAAAGCGCAGACATGCTGAAAAAAGTTGAGCTGTTATTTGCTTTTACTGTTTCTTTTTCGCTTTACTTGTGTTATAGTTAAACAAAAGATATTATCAGTGTGCTGGCAGCGCACTGTAAAAGGAAAGGATTGAAATGCAATGCGCATGATCAAAGTTAAGTCATATGAAGAGATGAGTCTGCTTGCAGCCAATATCATCGGCGCTCAGATCCTCTTGAAGCCGGATTGTGTGCTCGGTCTCGCAACAGGCTCCTCCCCGATAGGCACATATAAGGTGCTCGTCGAAAATTACGAAAAGGGTATCCTCGATTTTTCACAGGTAAAGACAGTTAATCTGGATGAGTACTGCGGTCTTTCCGGAGACAATGTCAACAGCTACCGTTACTTTATGAATGACAATCTGTTCGACCATGTAAATATCAATAAGGAGAACACACATGTTCCCGGCGGCGCTGCTGCTGACCTTGAGACTGAGGCAAAGGAATATGAGGCTCTCATTAACAACATGGGCGGCATTGACCTCCAGCTTCTCGGTATCGGCCACAACGGTCACATCGGCTTCAATGAGCCGACAACCCACTTCCCGAAGGAGGTTCATACCGTAGCTCTTACAGAGAGCACGATCAATGCAAATGCGCGTCTCTTTGAGCGCCGCGAGGATGTTCCCACACAGGCTATCACAATGGGCATAGGCACCATTATGAAGGCTGAGAGAGTGCTGCTGATCGCTGGTGCCGACAAGACAGACATCGTCATGAAGGCTATGTACGGCGAGATCACTCCCGAGGTGCCGGCATCCATTCTGCAGCTCCATAAGGACGCTACAGTCATCCTCGTTGAGGAGTAATAGTGGTATTTGACAGAATTCTCCTTTTGTGCTATAATACCCCCATCGTTCGCATGAAGCGGACACGGCAAAAGCCGATTGGGAGAATCCCGTAAAATATTTCAGAAATCAAGACCACGAAGGTCGTATCCTGCCGGATGGCGGGTCGCTTCGTGGTCTTTTTTTATCGCTTTTCAGGAGGATGTAAAATGAAAAAACACTATTCGGCAAAAAGGCTTGTGCTCGGTGCGCTGTTTCTGGCGCTGACCCTTGTTCTTCCGTTCATAACGGGGCAGATACCGGAGATAGGAAGTATGCTGTGTCCGATGCATTTGCCCGTGCTTTTGGCAGGCTTTGTCTGCGGAGCACCGATTGCCGGGATTATCGGCTTCACGGCTCCGCTTTTGAGATTTCTGATGTTCGGAATGCCGCCGATATACCCCATGGGCATTTCAATGGCCTTTGAGCTGATGACCTACGGAATAATCAGCGGTCTGATGTATCATCATCTTTTCAGAAGAAAAAATGCATTTGCGGTCTATAGCAGTCTTCTCTGCGCTATGATAGGCGGCAGAGTGGTATGGGGCGTGGTGCGTGTCGTGCTGGCCGGTATAGGCGGACAGGCGGGCTCCTTTACCTTTGCGGCATTTATTTCCGGAGCGGTAACAACGGCTGTGCCTGCAATAATATTGCAGCTTATTCTCATACCGGTGATAATCATGGCGCTGAAAAGGGCCGGGCTGATCGACGAGGGCCGAGCCTAAAGCTCAAGCCTTTCGAGAAGCCGCTGAGTTTCGCGGTCGACCCTGTCAAAGTCGACATACGGGCGGTATATGGCTTCAATGGCATCGTGTGTGCGCTTGCAAAGACGCAGTGCCTCAATAGCATGAGCGCAGAGTCTTTCGGATTCCGAAACGGCGAAGGACACGTAATCCGGAAGTGATGAGTGAAGAAAATCGGTCAGCGTTTCCCTGTGGTCATCGGAGGAGCTGAGCAGTGTGTCACTGTCCGGTATATGCAGATAGCTCGGAAATTCCGGAATTAATGGGTCACTGAACACTGTGAGCCTTGTTCCGCGAGCCATGGAAGCGGCCTCTTTTAAAAATACACTGCCGAGTATACCGGAGAACAGCACTGTGCAGCTCGGCTCAAGTGTATCGCTGAGGTCGAGTACGCCGTCCGGAGTGGGGGAGCACAGGAACAGACAGCGCGTTTCGCCGGGTGCGGAAAAATTGAAATTGTCATGCAAAAAGTCGCGGATCAGCTTGAGGTCTGCGGCTTTTTCGGCTTCTCTCACAGCCATGCGGCGCAGTGTGCCTGCGGCACTCAGACAGGCGTAGGCTTCATCGTAATGCTCCCGGTTCTCCTGCATCAGCAGCTCTATTTCACCCAAGCGTCGCGAAAAGACCTCCCTGTGCACGAAATGCCCCAGATCGACAAGCTCGCCCTCAATACCCGGTATGGTCGGATCCATGGAGTGCGGCGCGGTACCGTCCAGAAGCACCAGCCGCTTCTCAGGTATTCGTATGGCATCCAGGCTGCCCGGGTCGCTTGCACAGCGGAATTCCTCAGTGCTCAGGCCGTTTGCACGTGCAAGGTAGGTCACCTTTTTCATCAATGTGTTTTTGCCCACCCCCGGGCCGCCCTTCAAAATGTAGGTATAGTGCCTGTCTTCCCAGGGCGGCACTATACCGCTGAAATGCGATAGAAAACCGAGCGAGGTATTTGCGCCCGGAAAGTATTTTTTTGTCATAACGGCAGATCACCCTTTCCGCAGTTGTAATGAAGTATATGCTGCTCTCTGCGTACATAGAAGCTTCTTGAATTAGTCAAGATTTTTTTACAATTGACAGAGCCCCATTCGTATTGAATTGTTTGTCGTCTTGTGATATCATTAACTATGTATCATGAGGGTTTATGCGGTTTTTCCGCAATGCTGCCAATGACGGGCAGCTTTCTGCTTTTTTGAGCGGGGATCAATGGCTGATCCCATAGAAAGGATGGTTAATATGAGAGTCGGTTTGGACGTTGGCTCGACAACACTTAAGTGCGTCGTTATGAACGACGAAAATGAAATATTGTTCAAAAAGTATGAGCGTCACCTTTCGCGTATAGTGGAGAAATCCGCTGAAATGCTTCGAGAGGTTGACGCCCTTTTCCCAGAAGCTAAGATTCAGCTCAGCATATCGGGTTCTGCCGGAATGGGTCTGGCAGAGCGCAGCGGTATCCAGTTTGTGCAGGAGGTCTATGCAACGCGCATTGCCGTCAACCGCATAGTGCCCGGCACGGACACCGTTATAGAGCTTGGCGGTGAGGATGCCAAAATACTGTTTTTGACGGACGGCAACAACGCATCCGGCCTTGAGGTGCGCATGAACGGCTCCTGTGCAGGCGGCACTGGCGCATTCATTGACCAGATGGCAACTCTGCTCAATATCACACCGGATGAGCTTAACACACTGGCTAAGGATCACGAAAAGATTTATACCATAGCATCGCGTTGCGGCGTTTTTGCAAAGAGCGATATCCAGCCGCTGCTGAATCAGGGCGCACAGAAAAAGGATGTTGCGGCAAGCATACTGTATGCCGTTGTAAACCAGACTGTTGCAGGTCTGGCACAGGGCAGGGAGATAGCCGGCAAGGTGGTCTACCTCGGCGGCCCGATGACCTTCCTCTCACAGCTCAGAGCTGCTTTTGACGATACACTTAAGATAACGGGTATCTGTCCCGAAAATTCACTGTATTTTGTCGCTATGGGTGCGGCCTTTGCAGCGGACGGCGAGGAAAAGCCGCTTAAGGAGCTCATCGGCAGTATCACGAATTATACCGCCAAGGAAGAATACCGTGCATGTCCTCCGCTGTTTAAGAGCGAAGCGGAGTATAAGGAGTTTTCCGAAAGACACAGCAGTGCAGGTGTTGAAACACGTGACACGGTTGAAGATGATGAGCCGGTATTCATAGGAATAGACGCAGGCTCCACCACGGTAAAGGCCGTTGTCATCGATAAGGACGGAAAGATCATCTGCTCGAAGTACATGTCGAACAGCGGCAACCCCGTTCCGCTTGTGCGCGAATTCCTGCTCAGCGTCTATGAGCGCTTCCCGAAGGCAAGAATATCCGCATGTGCCTCCACCGGCTACGGCGAGGATATCATCAAGAATGCCTTCTCGGTGGATTACGGCATTGTTGAGACAATGGCGCATTTCTATGCTGCACGCTCCTTCAACCCGAAGGTCGATTTCATAATCGATATCGGCGGCCAGGATATTAAGTGCTTCAAGATACATAACGGCGTTATCGATGATATTTTCCTCAACGAGGCATGTTCCTCCGGCTGCGGTTCTTTCTTGCAGACCTTTGCCGGCGCACTCGGATATGCCATAGAGGATTTCGCAAAGCTCGGTCTTTTTGCCGAGCGTCCGGTAGATCTGGGCTCCAGATGCACCGTGTTCATGAATTCCTCCGTCAAGCAGGCACAGAAGGACGGCGCTACCGTGGACAGCATCTCTGCCGGTCTTTCCATAAGTGTCGTTAAGAATGCTCTTTATAAGGTCATAAGAGCGGTTGACTCCAAGGCAATAGGCAGGGAGATAGTTGTTCAGGGCGGTACCTTCCTGAACGATGCTGTGCTCAGAGCCTTCGAGCAGGAGATAGGCCGAAATGTCATCCGTCCGACAATTGCCGGACTCATGGGCGCATACGGTGCAGCTCTCTATGCACGTGATAAGGCCGCTCAGAAGGGCTTTGAGCGTTCCTCACTTCTCGGTGAGGCCGAGCTTAAGGATTTCACACACAGCGTGCGCGCCATAACCTGCCACGGCTGCTCCAATAACTGCAAGTTGACTGTCAATACCTTCTCCGGTGACAGAAGATTCATAAGCGGTAACCGCTGCGAAAAGCCGGTATCCGGCGTAAAGTCCACCGAAGAGAAATACAATATGTTCGAGGAGAAGCGCCGTATACTCAGCAGATACTCCTATAAAAACACCGGAAAGCCCGTTATAGGCATTCCGATGGGACTTAACATGTATGAGCTGCTGCCGTTCTGGCACAAGTTCTTCACAACGCTGGGCTACGATGTTAAAACCTCTCCGGCATCGAACAGAACGCTGTACCTCAAGGGTCAGCACACAATACCGTCCGATACAGCCTGCTTCCCGGCAAAGCTGATGCACGGCCATGTGGAAGCCCTCATTGAGAGCGGCGTGGATGCCATCTTCTATCCCTGCATGACCTATAACCTCGACGAGGGTCTGGGTGATAACCATTATAATTGCCCCGTTGTTGCATACTATCCCGAGGTCATCTCCGCAAATATCAAGGCCTTGAAGGATACTGTCTTTATCGGCGATTATGTTGGCATACATCGCAGAAAGGATTTCCCGGGCAAGATGACGGATATCCTCAACAAGCATTTTGCAAGAAGCTTTACCAAGAAAGAGGTAAAGGCGGCTGCGGATGCGGCATACGCGGAGTATGAGCTCTATATGCGCGCTGTACGAGCCATAGGCGAAAAGTACCTCAATATCGCAAGGGAGCAGAATAAGCCGATAGTCGTGCTTGCCGGCAGACCGTACCATATCGACCCGGAGATAAATCACGGTATCGACAGCCTGATCTGCGATTGCGGAGCGGTGCTTGTGACGGAGGATGCGGTTTCCGATAAGGTGAAGCGCTTCCCGACGACGGTTCTGAACCAGTGGACATATCATTCACGTCTCTATGCTGCCGCAAAATATGTTTCCGAGCAGGATAAGATGATCAACCTGATACAGCTCGTGTCCTTCGGATGCGGCGTTGATGCCATTACCACCGATGAGGTGCGTGGCATATTACAGGGCGGCGGAAAGATATATACACAGCTCAAGATAGATGAAATAACAAACCTCGGTGCGGTGCGCATTCGTCTGCGCAGCTTGTTCTCCGCACTTGATCTGATGTAAGGGGTGCTTAAAATGGAGAACACCAATCGCGTTGAATTTACCAAGGAAATGAAAAAGGATTACACGATCCTTGCGCCGAACATGGCACCTATTCATTTCAAGCTGTTTGAGAATCTGTTCGAGGCCTACGGCTACCATGTAGAGGTGCTTCAGACACGCGGACAGAGCATTGTGGATGAGGGCCTTAAGTACGTTCATAACGATACCTGCTACCCGGCGCTGCTGACAATAGGTCAGATGATGGATGCGCTGCACAGCGGCAAGTATGACCTTAACAAAACAGCCCTCATCATCACCCAGACGGGCGGTGGATGCCGCGCTTCCAATTACATACACCTTCTCAGAAAGGCACTTAAAAAGGACGGCCTCGGCCATATACCGGTCATCTCTCTGAATGTCTCCGGACTTGAGAAAAACAGCGGCTTCAGCCTTACCCTGCCGATGATAAGAAAGGCACTTGCTATCCTGGCGTACGGCGATCTTTTGATGCTCATGCACAACCAGACGCGCCCGTATGAAAAGGAAAAGGGCACAAGCCAGAAGCTTGTTGACGGCTGGACGGAGCGTCTGACAGCGCTGTTCAAGGAGGAAAAGGGTTATTCCGGCAAGGAAATGTCAAAGCTGCTTCCGGAAATAGCGGAGGATTTTGCCCGTGTTGCCGTTACCGGTGAGAAGAAGGTAAGAGTCGGTGTTGTCGGAGAGATATACGTAAAGTATTCTCCGATAGGTAATAACGACCTCGAGGAATTCCTGCATTCTCAGAACTGCGAGCCGATGCTGCCCGGCATAATCGGCTTTATGCTGTTCAAGGTTGATAACCGTATTGAGGATATAAAACTCTACGGCGGAAGCCGTGCGAAGCTTGAGGTGGTCAAGGTGCTGTTCGATTACCTTGCCGGTGTTGAGGCAAAGGTCATCAGTGCCTTTGAGCACGCAAATACGATCAATCCGCGCTTCACCGTGCCGTCACCGTACTCGCATTTGAAAAAGCTTGTCGAGGGCGTTATCGGCTACGGCTGCAAAATGGGCGAGGGCTGGCTGCTGACAGCGGAGATGATGGAGCTTATCGAGAGCGGCTATCCGAACATCGTCTGTGCACAGCCGTTTGGATGCCTGCCGAACCACATCGTCGGCAAGGGCATGATAAGAAGCCTTAAGAATATCTATCCGCATTCCAATATCGTCCCGATAGATTATGACCCGGGTGCTACCAAGGTCAATCAGGAAAACCGCATAAAGCTGATGCTGGCGGTCGGACGTGAGAACATGGAAAAGGACAATAAATAAGCTAAAAGACTCATCGAGGGAGCACCTTCGATGAGTCTTTAATCTTTTTTGAAGCCGTTCGGTATTCGCTGAAGCGCAGGGAGTATCATTTTCAGAACTGTGCCGCTGCACGCACCGGTCAGCACGGACATCAGCAGCATGGAGGGAATGTAGAATACGGCGGCGACCCCGGTGAGCAGCAATGAGACAAAAAACTGCGCGGTATTGTGCGCCAGCGCACCGCAAACACCTGTGAAAATCAGTGAAAAGCTCGTTTTTTTCCATACGATCCACATGGCCAGGGTGCTCATAATGCCGCCGAGCATACTCATTATTCCGGCTGTTACGCCCCTTGTAAGGAAAGAAAAGCCGCCCTTTATCAAGGCTATGCAAAGCGCATATGGCAGCCCCATTGCGCCGGCCGTAAACATCGTGACGATATTTGAAAGTCCGAGGCGCGCGCCGGGTGGAAGACCCGGAATCGGCGGCAATGCGCCCTCTAAAAACGACAGAACCAGTGCCATTGCTCCCAGAACACCGCACAGTGCTATGCTTTTTGCCTTCTTATGCATGTGTTCCTCCTTCATCCTGTAATGCTGTCGCTGCCGATGCTGCCGACGATACGAATGCTGATTCGCTCGGGCAGGCAGACTGCGGCTTCACCTGCATGAGATATCATCCCTGCGTTTACGCAGACCTTATCGCTGCACGGGCTCGAAATAAATCCGGCGCCATCGCGACTGAGCTCTATCGTGACTTCACCGAGCTGTAGCAGCTCCGGCGACGAGAGAGAGGACAGCTCCACGCTCTTTATCAGCTCTCCGTCCTGCTCGATTATCACCGTGCCGCCCTTTGGCTGAAAAAGCGTGCAAAGGTAGATCACAGCGGCGATTATTAGCAGCAAAAGGAGCAGGATGCCCTCCCTGTATGTGAAATTTCTCTGTTCCATATCATTAACTCTCGGTAAAGCTCAGCGAATAGCCGTCAGCGGAAAGCTTGAAGCTGTCGGAGAGCCCGGCTGTTACCGTAACACGGTCGTTGTTGTCAATAAAGATGCCCTGAGCGTCATATTCTTCGAGCAGTGCAAGTCCGTCGTCAAGGCCGAGCACAAAGCAGGCCGTTGCAAGCGCATCGGAAAGAGCACCGCTGTCGCTGAGCACCGTGACGGAGACAAGACCGCTCTCCGCCGGATAACCTGTTGAGGGGTCTATTATGTGGTGATAGAGCTTGCCGTCCGCCTCAAAGTATTTTTCATAGCTGCCGGAGGTGGAAATAAAGCCGCTTACGACGGACAGCGTGCCGAGCGTTCCGGAGCTTTTCGGGTCTCTTACAGCCACGCTCCAGGGCTTGCCGGTCTCCTTTTCACCGTAGATCCCGACACTTCCGCCAACGGACACGATTGCGGCGCTGACATCACTGCCTTTGTAAACCTCAACGGCGGCGTCACAGGCAGCTCCTTTTCCCACGGCGCCGAGGTCTATTGCCGTGCCGTAGCTTTTCAGCGAGGCTGTACCGTCGTCCGCGTCCAAACGCAGCTCCTCATAGCCGACATTCTCGAGCATTGAGGCTATCAGGTCGGCGTCCGGTATCTCGCGGCGGTCGTTGTCAAAATCCCACAAGCGCGAAATCGGCGCTATAGTGATATCAAAGGCGCCGCCGCTCTTTTCGGAAACCCCCTGTGCCATTGACAGAATCGAAAAGGTCTCATCGGATATTTTTGTCCAATTCTCTCCGGCAGCGGCGTTCAGCTTATAGATATCGCTGTCGGATATGCGCCAGGATATTTTGTTTTCGAGCTCCTGAACCGCACTTGCGGCGCTTTCGGCGGCTTTGTCGCGGTCATCTCCGTAAACCGTCTGCAATACGTAGCTGCCCATGGAATATGTGGTCACCTCAGCACGCTCCTGCTCCCTGTCCAGAAGTGGAAAAAGTGCTATTATGATTATAAGAATAAGCAGTACACAGCCGAGAATGAGGGTGAGCTTTTTTGCGTTTTTCTCATTCAGGGTAAAGAGATTTGCTTTCGCCGGTCTTGCCTTCATTTTACCGTTGCTCCTTCGTTGTTTTGCGATGAGTTGATTTTAGCACAATCGGTTTTGAATGTCCATATTGGCCGCAGCGGAAACTTCTTCTGATATTGAATACTGCCCATAAGTTTGCTATAATCAGTAAGAAAGACAAGCTGCGGTTAACGTGCAGTAATTGGGAGGGGAGCTTTATTATGCGGCGAAATTCATGCTGTTTTACAGGTCACAGGGCAATACCGCAAGAGGATGCCGTGGCGCTGAAGCATGCCCTGAGGTCGGAAATAGAGCGCCTGGCACAGAACGGTGTGACCGAATTTTACGCGGGCGGAGCAAGGGGCTTTGATATGCTTGCGGAGGAGACAGTGCTCGAAGTGAGAGAGACCGCCGCAGTGCACCTGCATCTGCTGCTTGCGTGCAAGGGCCAGGATTCCGTATGGCCGCAGAGCCTCAGAAGGCGCTTTGAGAATATTTTGAATGCGGCCGATTCCGTTAGATATATATCGGAGAGCTACAGCGACGATTGCATGAGAAGGCGAAATGACGCGCTGGTCGAGTCCTCCGCATACTGTATATGCTATATGCAGAGAAGTTTCGGTGGGACTGCGTATACGGTCAAAAGGGCGCGGCGTGACGGACTGGAGATAATCCACCTGCTCACCTCCGAGCCGGAGCAGCTTACGCTCGATTCCTACAAGAACATATAAAAACGCAAGGGACTGCGTGCCGTTGAGCATGCAGTCCCTCACGTTTGAAAAGGATCATGAAAAAATACCATTAGCGTATTTCTGAAACTCTATTTTCTGTTCTCCACAGCGGAGATAATGAGATCCACTATGCGGTCGATCTCGAATGCGGAAGAATCAATGACGAGCTGATAATTCGAAAGGTCATCCCAACGCTTGTTGGAATAGAAATTGTAGTAGTTTGCACGCTGCTTATCGCGCTTGGCCACAAAATCCTCGGCCTTTTTCTCGTCGCACAGACCCTTGCCGACTATTCTGCGTATTCTGGATTCCTTATCCGCATGGATGAAGACACGGAATACGTTTTTGTTTTCACGAAGAATATAATCGCCGCAACGTCCGACTATGACGCAGGGGCCGTTTTTTGCAGCGTTTTTGATGATATCACTCTGCAAAATGAAAAGCTTGTCGTTTATGGACATCTCGTTGACACCTGCCAGCGGAATGCCATAGTTATATGTACCCATCACCATGGAGTACAGCAGACTGCTTCCTGCCTTCTCATCAGCCCTTTCAAAGACCTCTTCGCTGAGACCGCTTTTTTTTGCAGCCATCGCAATGAGTTCCTTATCGAGAAGCGGAATATTGAGCTTCTGGGCGAGACGCTCGCCAACCTCGTGACCGCCGCTGCCGTACTGACGTGAAATTGTGATGATCGGTAACATATGCATGCCTCCTGACTGCCTTGAAGCCGCGAAATGACGCATCGTCGAAAACGTGGAAACTTCAATATGGTGTTTAGAAATTTATGTCTAATTTCTATAATCATCCTACTCCAAAAAACTTTAAAAGTCAACACCGAAATTTTATTTTTACGAATTTAAACATCAATTCGTTGAAATACTTGAAAATCACTTGAAAAATTCATATAATTTTCACAGAGAAAAAGAGTCGTTGGGAAATTTCGGAGATTTTCACAGCGCTTTCACATTGATATGTTAGCATATTCGGGATAAAGGAGGGACTTGATTTGTACAAAATACTTGTTGTGGATGATGAGGCCAAGATACGCCTGCTCATCAGGAAATATGCCGAATTTGACGGGCACAGCGTTACAGAGGCGTCGGATGGCATGGAGGCCGTGCAGCTCGTTCGGAGTGACCCGGATAAATTCGATATCATAATCATGGATGTAATGATGCCGGAGCTTGACGGCTTTTCGGCAGTTTCCGAGATCAAAAAGGTAGCCTCCCCGGCGGTGATAATGCTTTCGGCAAGGGGCGAGGAGTACGATAAGATTCACGGCTTCGAGCTCGGAGTCGATGACTATGTGGTGAAGCCGTTTTCACCGAAGGAGCTTATGCTGCGTATAAATGCCGTTATGAACCGAGTGGTCGGCAGTCGAGCTCAAAAGAGGGATGTCTTTAAGGCGGAGGGTTTGACGATAGATTTCACCGGGCGCGTTGTTACGGTGGACGGAGTGCGGGCCGAGCTTTCGCCAAAGGAATATGACCTGCTCTTTTACATGGTGAACAATAAGAATATCGCCCTGACAAGGGAACAGCTTATAACCAATGTGTGGGGCTATGATTTTTACGGTGACGACCGCACGCTCGACACACATATAAAGCTCCTGCGCCGAAGCCTCGGGCCGTACAGCAAATTCATAGTCACTCTGCGCGGTGTGGGCTACAGATTTGAGGCAGTGTCATGATGACTAACAGCGGTAAACGCATACGCTTCGGAATACGCACCCGCGTGCTGCTGGCATTTCTCGGCTTCATAGCCATGATAGTGGTGCTTTTGTGGGTGTTCCAGATAGGTCTGCTGAATACGTTCTATAAATATATAAAGGTGGGCGAGATCAGCACGCTGTCCGACCGAGTGGTAACTATGCTCTGCGACGGCGCGGATATGGCAGATTTTGTCGAGATGACTAATAAGACAAATGTATCCATTTTGATAAGCGATTCGAACGGAAACAATATTGCGATGTCTCCTAACGCTCAGGGAGGCATACTCGAAAGGTTCAGCTCCTATGATTGCCGCAGCCTGTTTCGGCAGGTCAAGGCGGCAGGAGGAAACGTGCTTGAGGACAATATCATGGAAAGCTCAGCCGATACGTATACGGACAGCACGAAGAGCCCGAATATCATATGCGCAAGAACGGTGATGCTGGCAGAAAACACGGAGTACCTTATATTACTCTCGAGTAATGTTATCCCGGTGGATTCCACGGTGGATACGCTGAAAGTGCAGCTGTGGTGCCTTACCTTCGTTATGCTTGCGGTTGGCTCTGCGCTGGCGGTATTCCTTTCGTGGAGGCTCTCAAAGCCGCTTGAGAGGATAAACGAGTCTGCCTCGGAGCTCGCAAGCGGAAACTATGACGTGTACTTTCCGGAGGCCGGAACAAGGGAAACCGCAGAGCTTGCCGGAACCTTGAATTACGCTGCCGGTGAGCTTTCAAAGGTGGAATCGCTCAGACGCGAGCTGATAGCGAATGTCTCCCATGACCTGAGAACACCGCTTACCATGATAACCGGCTATGCCGAGGTAATGCGCGACCTGCCCGGTGAGAATACACCGGAGAATGTGCAGGTGATAATCGATGAGGCGAACCGTCTTACGGGACTTGTGAATGACATGCTTGATATCTCAAAGCTGCAATCGGGTGCAATAGAGCTTTCAAGGGAGCTTTACTGCCTGACTGAGGAGATACGGCTTGTGCTTACCAGATATGATAAGCTGGCAGATTATTCATTCAGCTTTGAATATGACGAGGAGGTGTATGTTTGGGCGGATAAGCTCAAAATGTCGCAGGTTATCTACAATCTCGTAAACAATGCGATAAATTACACCGGTGCGGACAAGAGCGTTCTGATACGGCAGTGTGTCGGCGGAGATGTAGTGCGCGTGGAGGTAACAGACACGGGCGAGGGCATCCCGGCGGACAAGCTTCCATATATATGGGACAGATATTATAAGGTGGATAAGGCTCATCGCCGTGCACAGATAGGCACGGGTCTCGGCCTTTCCATAGTCAAGAATATCCTCAATATGCACGGCGGTCAGTATGGTGTGATAAGTGAGGAGGGCGTGGGCAGCACCTTCTGGTTCGAGCTTCCCGTGATGAGGGATGGTTTGCAGGAGGACTGAGAGCGGCATCCTCTGCATTTTTCACAAAAATTAAGCCGTGAAAAAATGATGTTATTTGATTTTCTGAAAATTGCAAAAACGCTTGATAAAATAATATCGATATGATAAAATTGATATAGTTCGGTTAATCTGCCCCAGTAGGCTCTTCTGCAAGGGGACGTTTTGCCGATGAAAGATCTGCTAAGATCCGGATTTACAATATTTTATATTATAACAGGGAAAGGGTGACAGGGCAGCTATGAAGTACAGCTATTATCCGGGATGTACCTTAAAGAACAAGGCGAAAGAGCTTGACGCCTGTGCAAGAGCTTCCGCAAAGGCACTCGGTTTCGAACTGGAAGAGATCGAGAATTGGCAGTGCTGCGGCGGTGTTTATCCGCTGGGCTCTGACGAGATCGCAACAAAGCTTTCTTCCGTCCGTGCACTGAATGAGGCAAAGGAGAAGGGACAGGAGCTTGTAACACTTTGCTCCGCCTGCCATCACGTACTCAAGCGCGTCAATGACGACATGAAGAACGTGGAGGACATTCGCACAAGAGCAAACAACTACATGCAGCTTGATACTCCGTATGCGGGCGAAACAAATGTATTGCACTTTTTAGAGGTGCTGCGTGACCGTGTCGGCTTTGACGAGCTGAAAAAGAAAGTGACAAATCCGCTTAAGGGCAGAAAGATAGGTGCCTATTACGGCTGTCTGCTGCTCCGTCCGGGTAAGCTCATGGCTTTTGATAACCCGGAGAACCCGAAGATCATAGAGGACTTTATCCGTGCTATCGGCGCTGAGCCGGTAATATATCCGTACCGCAACGAGTGCTGCGGCGGCTATATCTCGCTTAAGGAAAAGGAAATGGCACAGAGCATGAGCGCTAAGATCATGGACAGTGCCGCAGGCTTTGGCGCAGAAATGCTCATCACAGCATGTCCGCTCTGCCTGTACAACCTGAACAAGAGCGGCAGCGGAGCTATTCCGGTCTATTATTTCACCGAGCTTCTTGCTGAGGCACTCGGTGTGAAAGAGGAGGCAGAGAAGGCATGAGCAATGTGAAGAACAGCGCTGAGAAGATCCGTGAGATCAGCGGAGTAAATCCGTACAAGTGCATGAAATGCGGCAAGTGCTCTGCATCATGTCCGTCCTTTAACGAGATGGATATCAAGCCCCACCAGTTTGTTTCATATGTTCTCAGAGATGAGATCGAAGCATTGGCAGAATCCAAGTCACTTTGGAAGTGCCTCTCATGCTTTGCATGTGTTGAGCGCTGCCCGAGAGACGTTAAGCCCGGAAAGCTGATAGACGCAGCAAGACAGCTTGTTGTTCGTCAGCGTGACGGAAATTATCTTACTCCGGATGAAATTCCGGAGCTGCTCGACCCGGAACTGCCCCAGCAGCTTCTGGTGAGCGCATTCAGAAGATACAGGAGGTAACGGCATGCAGAGAATAGGTGTTTTTGTCTGCCATTGCGGCAGCAACATCGCAGCTACTGTCGATGTAAAAAAAGTAGTTGAGATGGCTCGTCTTGAGCCGGGTGTCGTGCATGCAGAGGATTATCAGTACATGTGCTCCGAGGTTGGCCAGGCTAAGATAGCTGCTGCCATCAAGGAGAAGAAGCTTACAGGTGTTGTGGTATGTTCCTGCTCTCCGCGTATGCATGAGGCTACCTTCCGCAAGGCTGCTGAGCGTGCAGGTCTGAATCCCTACATGGTCGAGATCGCAAATATCCGTGAGCACTGCTCCTGGATACATAAGAACGTTGAAGAGGGTACCGAGAAGGCTGTTATCCTTGCAAGAGCGGCTATCGCAAAGGTAAATCTCAACGCTCCGCTCCAGTCCGGTGAGAGCCGCGTTACAAAGCGCGCACTCGTTATCGGCGGCGGTATCGCAGGCATCCAGACAGCTCTGGATATCGCAGATGCCGGCTACGAGGTAGACATCGTTGAGAAGACCCCGAGTATCGGCGGCAAGATGTCCCAGCTCGATAAGACATTCCCGACTCTCGACTGCTCGGCATGTATCCTCACACCGAAGATGGTTGAGGCAGCCGCACACGAGAAGATCACAATATATACCTACAGTGAGGTAGAGAAGGTTTCCGGCTTTGTCGGCGATTTCACGGTTGATATCCGCAAGAAGGCCAGAAGCGTTGATATGACAAAGTGCACAGGCTGCGGCGTGTGCCAGGAGAAGTGCCCGTCCAGAAAGGCTCCGAGCGAGTTCAACATGGGCCTCAACAACCGTTCCGCTATCTACACTCCGTTTGCTCAGGCTATTCCGAATGTTCCGGTAATCGATCGTGAGCAGTGCATCAAGTTTAAGACAGGCAAGTGCGGCCTTTGCGAGAAGGTCTGCCAGGCAGGTGCTATCGATTACACCCAGAAGGATGAGATCATCACAGAGAAGTACGGTGCAATCGTTGTTGCAACAGGCTTCGAGCCGATAAAGCTCGACAATTACGATGAGTATGCATACAGCCAGAGCAAGGATGTTATCACATCCCTCGAGCTCGAGCGTATCATGAATGCCGCAGGCCCGACAAAGGGTCACCTTGAGCGTCTTTCCGACGGCAAGGCTCCGAAGAACATCGTCTTCATCCAGTGCGTAGGCAGCCGCTGCGCCGATGATCGCGGCAAGCCGTACTGCTCCAAGATTTGCTGTATGTACACAGCAAAGCATGCAATGCTCATCCGTGATAAGTATCCGGATGTAAATGTTTCCGTATTCTACATCGATGTTCGTACACCGGGTAAGAATTTTGACGAATTCTACCGCCGTGCCGTTGAAGATTACGGTGTAAACTACATCAAGGGTCAGGTGGGCAAGGTTGCTCCCCAGCCGAACGGACAGCTTCTTGTTCAGGGCGTAGACCTCATTGATAACAGACAGATCCTCATGGAGGCCGATATGGTCGTTCTCGCAACAGCTATCGAGCCGTCCGCTTCTGTCAGAAACATCGCTACAATGCTTACAGCAAGTATCGATACAAATAACTTCCTCACCGAAGCGCATGCTAAGCTGCGCCCGGTTGAGTCCCCGACTGCCGGTGTGTTCCTCTCCGGTGTTTGCCAGGGCCCGAAGGACATCCCGGAGACCGTTGCTCAGGCAGGTGCCGCGGCTGTTAAGGCTATCGGCCTGCTGGCAAAGGATAAGCTGATAACCAACCCCTGCACGGCAAAATCCGATGAGCTGCTCTGCAACGGCTGCTCTCAGTGTGCAAATGTTTGCCCGTACGGTGCTATCAGCTACGAAACGAAGCTCATCAACGACCATGGTATCCGTGAAGAGCGCCGTGTTGCCGTTGTCAACAATGCGATCTGTCAGGGCTGCGGTGCTTGTACCGTTACCTGTCCGTCCGGTGCGATGGATCTTCAGGGCTTCTCCAACAGACAGATTCTTGCGGAGGTGGATGCAATATGCCGATGAATACAAACGAAGAATTCAGACCCAAGATAGTTGCATTTTGCTGCAACTGGTGCAGCTATGCCGGTGCTGACCTTGCCGGCAGCAGCCGTCTCACATATCCGGCGGATGTTAAGATCATCCGTGTTCCCTGCTCCTGCCGTGTAAATCCGATGTTTATTCTGCGTGCCTTTGAAAAGGGTGCAGACGGTGTCATCCTCTGCGGATGCCACCCGGGTGACTGCCACTACAGCACAGGTAACTACTATGCAAGAAGAAGAATGGCTCTGCTGTTCTCCATGCTCGATTATATCGGTGTGGAGCGCGGACGTACCCGCGTAGAGTGGGTCTCCGCTGCGGAGGGCGTTAAGTTCTCCCAGACCATGAATGAATTTGTTGCAAAGATCACTTCTTTGGGCAAGAACGTCAGACTGGAGGATTTGAGATGCAAGAAATGATAAATCGCGCTAAGGCGCTGCTTGCGGATCATACCGTGGATAGAGTGCTTGGCTGGAGAAAGGGCGATCTGCCGTACAATCCGGAGCCGTCCTGGTTTGAGACCGTTGAGGATCTTGAGCAGAATTTCGTCTATGACGGTTTCTGCGGCGCAAACCTCAGCAAGTACATGATAGAGGGCTCCAAGAAAGAGGGCAAGGCGCTTGTTTTCCTGAAGCCCTGCGATACCTACAGCTTCAATCAGCTCATCAAGGAGCACCGTGTTGACCGCGAAAAGGCTTACATCATCGGCGTTGGCTGCAAGGGCAAGCTGAATGTTGAGGCTATCAAGGCTCGCGGCGTAAAGGGTATTCTCAATATCACCGGCGCTGAAATCGACGGCGATGCAGAGACTCTGACAGTTGAAACCCTCTACGGTACAGAGACTGTTCCGTACAAGGAGGCTATGCTCGAGCGCTGCCATGTCTGCAAGGGCAAGGAGCATATGATATACGACGAGCTGCTCGGCGAGAGCGTTGACACAAAGGACGCTGAGCGCTTTGCAGAGATAGAGAAGATAGAGGCAATGAGCGCTGAGGAGAAGTTTGCATTCTTCCAGAACGAGCTCAGCAAGTGCATCCGCTGCAACGCATGCCGCAATGTTTGCCCCGCATGCAGCTGCCGCAAGTGTGTGTTTGACAGCAATAAGTTCGACAGCTCTCAGAAGGCAAATGTGGATTCCTTCGAGGAGAAGATGTTCCACATCATCAGAGCTTTCCACGTTGCAGGACGCTGCACGGACTGCGGCGAATGCAGCCGAGTATGTCCGCAGGGCATCCCGCTGCACCTCTTCAACCGCAAGTTTATAAAGGATATAGACGAACTGTACGGCGATTATCAGGCAGGTGCCGATCCGGAAGCAGATGCACCGCTGACAAGCTTCACATTTGATGACATCGAGCCGGGCGCCGCAGTTGAAAGGAGATAAGCCATGTTCAAGATCAAGAAGACAGATCTGCCGGAGCTGCTGCGCGTTATCGCAGAGAAGCAGGAGGTTTACCTTCCGGTGAACATTGGCGGCCAGACAAATTTCGCTGTTTGGAGCGAGGGCGTCGAGGCAGATCTCGATACATTAAAGACGGTAAAGTCTCCGAAGGATATGTTTTTCCCGCAGAGCGAGACTCTCTACACCGTTACTAAGGAAAACAGAAAGCTTTCCGTTCATCCGGAAGCACTTAAGGATGAAGACTTCGTAGCCTTCGGCGTAAGAGGCTGCGATATCCAGGGCTTTAAGGTTCTGGATAAGGTCTTCCTCGCTGAGCCGGTGGATACATACTATGCGGCAAGACGCGCTCACGGCACTATCGTGGCGCTTGCATGCCACCAGCCGGAGGAAACCTGCTTCTGCAACGTTTTCGGCGTTGATTGCGCTGAGCCGGATGCCGATGTTGTCATGTGGACAGTCGGCGACGAGCTCTACTGGAAGCCCATGACAGAAAAGGGCAATGCACTTACAGAGAAAGCTTCCGCTGTTCTTGAGGCTGCCGATGAGCAGGCTGTTGAGGAAGAAAAGGCCAACATCCGCGATATCGTTGAGAAGCTTCCGTACTCCAAGCTCTCCCTTGAGGGCTGGGACGGCAACCAGACCGATGCGAAGTTTAATTCTCCGGTATGGGAAAAGCTCTACAAGCCCTGCCTTGCATGTGGCACCTGCACCTTTGTGTGCCCGACCTGCCAGTGCTATGACATTAAGGACTATGATACAGGCCACGGCGTTCAGCGTTATCGTTGCTGGGACTCCTGCATGTATTCCGATTTTACAATGATGGCACACGGCAACAACAGAACCAGCCAGATGCAGCGCTTCCGTCAGCGCTTCATGCATAAGCTGGTATACTTCCCGGCAAATAACGACGGCATGTACTCCTGCGTTGGCTGCGGCCGCTGCGTGGACAAGTGCCCGTCCGGACTGAATATAGTCAAGGTCATCAAGGCCTTTGAAAAGGAGGCTGAAAACGCATGAGTCAGCATGAATGCACCTGCCATCCGGGTTATGTAAAGGATGTTCTTATTCCGCAGGTCGGCGTTATCACCGATATCCGTCAGGAAACACCGGACGTTAAGACCTTCAGAGTCAACGCTCCGGAGGGCGGCAAGCTGTTTGAGCATATGCCCGGCCAGTGCGCAATGGTATGCGTACCGGGCGTCAGCGAGGGTATGTTCTCCATAACATCCTCTCCGACAAACAAGGAATATCAGGAATTCAGTATCAAGAAGTGTGGCATACTTACAGATTATCTCCACTCCCTCGAGGTTGGCGATGAAATAACCGTTCGCGGCCCTTACGGAAACGCTTTCCCGGTGGAAACAGAGCTCAAGGGTAAGAATCTTCTGTTTGTAGCCGGCGGTATCGGTCTGGCTCCGCTTCGTTCCGTTATCAACTATGTTCTCGATAACCGCGAAAACTATGGCACAGTCGACATCGTTTACGGTTCAAGATCTAAGGATGATCTCGTTCAGCTTAAGGAGATCCAGGAAGTTTGGATGAAGACCGAGGGCGTGAATGTTTATCTGACCATCGACCGCGAGCAGGAGGGCTGGGACGGCCATGTCGGCTTTGTTCCGAATTACCTCAAGGAGCTTGCTTTCACGCCGGATCGTGTGGGCCTCGTTTGCGGCCCGCCTATCATGATCAAGTTCTGCCTTGGAGCACTCGGCGAAATGGGCTTCTCCAAGAAACAGGTCTATACAACACTGGAGCTGCGCATGAAGTGCGGTATCGGCAAATGCGGCCGCTGCAACATAGGCTCCAAATACGTCTGCAAAGATGGCCCGGTGTTCCGCTGCGATGAAGTGGATGAACTTCCGGACGAGTATTAAGAAAGGGTGGTCACTCAAATGGAAAACATGGTTAATGTATACTTTTTCGGCAAGCACTACAGTGTGCCGGCCGATCTGACCATCATGACCGCGATGGAATATGCCGGTTATGAGCTGAAGAGAGGCTGCGGCTGCCGCCATGGCTTCTGCGGTGCATGTGCAACTATCTACCGCATCAAGGGCCAGAATGAACTTAAGACCTGCCTTGCCTGCCAGACACAGGTACAGGAGGGTATGTATGTAGCAAGCATTCCGTTCTTCCCGACGGACAAGCGTACATACGATATAGAGGAGATAAAGCCGAACCAGAAGGTTATGATGGAGCTCTATCCCGAAATCTACAGCTGCATCGGCTGCAATGCCTGCACAAAGGCATGTACACAGGGCCTCGATGTTATGCAGTACATCGCATATGCACAGCGCGGCGAGTTCGAAAAGTGCGCTGAGGCTTCCTTTGACTGCGTAAGCTGCGGCTGCTGCTCCGTTCGCTGCCCGGCAGGTATTTCTCATCCGATGGTCGGTCTGCTTGCACGCCGTCTCACCGGTAAGTACATTGCTCCGGAGACAGAGCATCTTAAGAACCGCGTTGAGGAGATCAACTCCGGCGCATATGATGAGCTGATCGAGCAGATCATGCAGAAGCCGATCACCGAGATGCAGGAGCTTTACAACAACAGAGAGATCGAGAAGTAAGGGAGGGCACGCAATATGTTTACACCGGAAATGCTTGAGTCCGTTGCTAAGGTTGAAGCAACCAGACAGGAGCGTATGGGCATGGAGCCCAGACGAATGACAGCAGAGGAAAAGGATGCCCTTCTTAAGGCATACCATCCCGACTACAGAGAGGACGGCTTTGATACAATTAAGGTCGGTCCGAACAAGGGTGAGAAGGTTCCGAAGGAGCTCGGTCATCTGCTTCACTCCAACAGCCGTATCCTCGGCGTTGATATCGACCTCGATAAGATCGATTTTGATACCGATGTTCTCGTTATCGGCGGCGGCGGTGCAGGTGCATCCGCAGCTATCGAAGCTGATAACGCAGGCGCAAAGGTTATGATCGTTACAAAGCTGCGTATCGGCGATGCCAACACAATGATGGCTGAGGGCGGCATTCAGGCTGCCGACAAGCCGAACGATTCCCCGGTACAGCACTATCTTGATGCCTTTGGTGGCGGCCATTTCGCTGCACGTCCGGAGCTTCTCCGCCGCCTCGTTATGGAAGCCCCCGATGCTATCAAGTGGCTTAACGAGCTTGGCGTTATGTTCGACAAGACAGAGGACGGCGACATGGTAACCACACATGGCGGCGGTACTTCCAGAAAGCGTATGCATGCCTGCAAGGACTACAGCGGCGCAGAGATCATGCGTACAGTTCGCGATGAGGTCATCAACCGCGGTATCCCGGTCATCGAGTTCACATCCGCAGTTGAGCTTATAAAGGACGATAAGGGCCAGGTAGCAGGCGCTGTTCTCCTCAACATGGAGACAGGCGATTACCTCGTAGCACGTGCTAAGACCGTTATCATCGCAACAGGCGGTGCAGGACGTCTGCACTACCAGAACTTCCCGACATCCAACCACTACGGCGCAACCGCTGACGGACTTATCCTCGGCTACCGCGCTGGCGCACCGCTTCTGTATCAGGATACAATTCAGTATCATCCGACAGGTGTTGCATATCCGTCCCAGATCTTCGGTGCACTTGTTACAGAGAAGGTTCGTTCTCTCGGTGCAATGCTCGTAAACGTTGACGGCGAGGCATTCATGCATCCGCTCGAGACACGTGACGTTGCTGCTGCATCCATCATCCGTGAGTGCACAGACAGAAACAAGGGCGTTACAACTCCGCTTGGCAGCGGTGTTTGGCTGGATACTCCGATGATCGAAATGATCGGCGGAGAGGGCACTATCGAAAAGCGCATCCCGGCTATGCTCCGTATGTACCTGAACTATGACATCGATATGAGAAAGCAGCCGATACTCGTTTACCCGACACTCCACTATCAGAACGGTGGTCTGGAGATCGGCGGCGATGGCTTCACAAAGGCTATCGATAACCTGCTCGTTGCAGGTGAGGCAGTTGGCGGCATCCATGGCCGTAACCGTCTTATGGGTAACTCCCTGCTCGATATCATCGTCTTCGGCCGTAATGCAGGTAAGGCTGCTGCAGCTAAGGCTAAGGAAGTTGAGCTTGGCAAGATGAACCTCGATCATCTCACACAGTATGCTGAGGAGCTTGATAAGGCAGGTATCGTCTCTGACGACGTATCCCCGCTGCTGCTGCCGAAGTATGCACGTCACGAGAGATAAGGAGAAGAGCTATGCGTGAAATTCATGTTGATCAGATAATCGATGTTGTCGAGAGACTTTGCATCGATGCAAATAATCATCTTCCCGAGGATGTTAAGTGCGCAATACGCAATTGCCGTGCCTGTGAGGACGGCGATATCGCATGCGGCGTTCTTGACAATATCATCGAGAACTTTGAGATAGCCGATAACGAGAACCTGCCGATTTGCCAGGATACCGGCATGGCATGCGTTTTCCTTGAAATCGGCCAGGACGTTCACATTGTTGGCGGCGATCTTGCAGAGGCTGTCAATGAGGGCGTACGCCGCGGCTATGACAAGGGCTACCTGAGAAAGTCTGTTGTTAAAGACCCGGTGCTTCGCGGCAATACGGGTGATAACACACCGGCTATGCTCTACACAGAGATCGTGCCGGGTGAGCAGATCAAGATAACAGTCGGTCCCAAGGGCTTCGGCAGCGAGAACATGAGCCAGATTCGCATGTTCAAGCCGTCCGCAGGTCTTCAGGGCATCAAGGATTTCATCCTTGAGGTTGTTGAGACAGCCGGCCCGAACCCCTGCCCGCCGATGGTAGTCGGCGTTGGCATCGGCGGTACCTTCGATAAGGCTGCTCTGCTGGCTAAGAAGGCTCTCATGCGTCCGCTGGATTCCGAGAACCCCAATCAGTTCTATGCAGACCTTGAAAAGGAAATGCTCGAGAAGATCAATCAGCTTGGCATTGGCCCGCAGGGCTTTGGCGGCAAGACAACGGCTATCGGCCTCAACATTGAGACCATGCCGACACATATTGCCGGTATGCCGTGCGCAGTCAATATCAACTGCCATGTAACACGTCATAAGTCGGAGGTGCTCTAAAATGGAAAAGAAGATTACACTCCCGCTTACTCCGGAGCTTGCAAAGACACTGCACGCTGGTGATAGCGTTCTGCTGACAGGTACTATCTACACTTCACGCGATGCCGGCCACAAGAGAATGTGCGAGGCACTTGCAAGAGGCGAGGATATCCCGTTCGACCCGAAGGATGCAACTATCTACTATGTTGGCCCGACACCGGCTAAGCCGGGTCAGGTTATCGGCTCCGCCGGCCCGACAACAAGCGGCCGTATGGATGCATATGCACCGACAATGATGTCCGTCGGCGCAAGAGGCATGATTGGTAAGGGCGCACGTCTGCCCGAGGTCGTTGAGGCAATGAAGAAATACAACGGTGTTTACTTCGGTGCTATCGGCGGCGCAGGCGCACTGCTTGCAAAGTCCATTAAGAGCGCAGAGCTCATCGCTTTCGAAGACCTCGGTGCCGAGGCTCTCAGAAAGCTCTATGTTGAGGATATGCCGCTTGTCGTTATTATCGACAGCGAGGGCAACAATCTCTATGAAGAGGGCCGCGCAGCATATCTTGCACAGCACAATAAATAATCATTTAAGGCAAGGGGCAGCCGTCGCGCTGTCCCTTACCTGCGAATAAAACATGCTATTTAGTTTAAGGGAGTATATACCATGACTTTTGAAATGTTTGCTGAAATTCTTGAAACCGTAATGATCCTCTGCTTTGGTCTTTCATGGCCGCTGTCAATTTACAAGTCTGTAAAGTCCAAAACAGCTAAGGGCAAGAGCCTCCAGTTTGAGCTGTTCATCTGGATCGGCTATATTGCAGGTATCGTAATGAAGAGCATCCAGTGCTTTGCTATCGGCAAGAGTGGTCCGATCTTCTACCTGAGCTGGGTATTCTATGTCCTCAACTTCATCGAGATCACCATCGACATGCTTCTCTATGTTCGTAACTCCAAGCTCGATAAGGAAAGAGACGCACAGGCAAAATAATTTTTCGGTCAAAAGCTGCTGTTTGGCAGATATTTGCAGAACCGTTTGTGGAGCGTATCGTCATCGATACGCTCCGTTTTTTTGCTCGGCTTTCCCTCTGGGAGAGCTGTCACCGCAGGTTACTGTTAGGGTCGCGATCACAGTTACCTTGATGTGCCTTCTTTACAAATTGCAGAGCTACGGCTATAATCTAAAGCAGATACCTGAAAGGGAAATTATCATGCAGTGGAATGAGGATGCTAAAATACTTGAGATGCTCGAGCAATACAAGCGCTGCGTCAACACGCAGAAGAGGGAGGATTTCTACCCGATATGGTCGAGCGGCGAGAATGTTCTGATTTTGCAGAGCAATTGCTTTGTCGGTACGGACGCGATATACGATGAATTCATCATCGGCAGAATACAGAAGGCCTACAGTAAAATAGAGCTGATATCAAAGACAGCCGAGGTCAGAAAACTTACGGATGACACTGCTGTTGTAGTCTTCGAATATGTCACGGACTGCACTCGCCGTGAAAGCGGAGAACCATTCGCGCTTGGCGGACTTGAAACACAGGTGTATGTCAGGGAGCAGGGCGAGTGGAAGCTGGCGCATGTTCAGTATTCCGGCAGGCAGGTTCAGTAAATTCAAGCGAAATTGCTCCGGTAAGCTTGTCAATTTAGATTGAAAATAAGCTTTATCGGTGGTATAATCCATGTGAAATCGATAAATCAAGGAGGAGCCTGTTATGGGAAAATTGATTGATCTTGCACCTGCGGACTTTGCCGGACTCAGCTATCCGTGCTCCTGCGGAAGAACGCACAGTGTTGATATTAAGAAGATACTCATCGAGAGCGGCTGCATCGTAAAGCTGCCAGAGGTTATTCGCGAGCTCGGCGGCTCACGTGCGTTTATGATTGCCGATAATAACACCTATGCCGTTGCGGGAGAAAGGGTGGAGGCGCTTCTTGCCGAAGCCGGTATTCCGTGCAACAGCCGTGTGTTCCGCTCGGAAAAACCCCTTGTTCCGAATGAATATGTAGCCGGCTCCGCACTTGCACATATGAACATGGAGGACGACATAATCATTGCGGTGGGCTCGGGAAGTCTTAATGACACGGCGCGTCTGCTCAGCTCCAGGACGAACAGGCCGTATATCATCGTAGCTACAGCTCCATCAATGGACGGCTATGCCTCAACGGTTTCTCCGCTCATTCTCGACGGAATGAAGATCACACTCCCTGCGGTTTATCCTGCGGCAATAATTGCGGATACCTCCATTATGAAGGATGCACCTATGACCATGCTTACGGCGGGCTTCGGTGATATAATCGGAAAGTACACGGCTCTGGCCGACTGGAGGCTTGCAAGGGATATCAATGGCGAGTACTACTGTGATGAGGTGGTTGCACTGGTGGAGCGTGCTGTTGAGCGCTGCGTGGAGAACGCAGAGGGTCTCCGAAAGCATGATGAGGAGGCAGTGCGCAGAGTGACCGAGGCACTTATACTTTCCGGTATTGCTATCGGCCTTGTAGGTGTGTCACGCCCGGCCTCCGGCTCTGAGCATCATTTCTCCCACTATTGGGAGGTCGATGCACTCAGCCATGGCGAGGAGCATCCGCTGCACGGTAATTCCGTTGGCGTCGGCGCCGTGATATCCGCATCCCTCTATGAAATGGCCGAGCAGTATTTGCCGGATGGCTTTGTTCTGCCGGATAAGGAGCACATCATCGACTGCCAGCGTGCGGCGAATGCCTGTGCCGATCCGAAGGAGCTCGGCATATCAAAGGAGCTTTTCCACAGAAGTGTGTTGCATGCCATGGAAATACGCGAAAGATATACTATTTTGAGATTCCTCGATAAGGAGGGGCTGCTTGAAAAGTTTGCCGATGTGCTCACAGAGCGCTTTTACGGCTGATTTATAATAATGAGGTGAGACTTTATGCTGCTTTCAACACAAACTGATATACTTGGTCAGAAATTCGGTGATGAACAGACGGTGCGCATACTTGCCGCTGCCGGCTTTGATGCCATCGATTACTCCATGTTCGGCATGAGCGGTGCGGAGCATATCCTGCACACCGATGCCGCGGATAAGTATGTGGATCATCTGCGTGACGTGGCAGAGGAATGCTCTGTTGTGTTCAATCAGGCACATGCGCCGTTCGTATTTAAAAATTGGGATGATGAGGATAATTTCAAGAATCATATTTTCCCGACCATTACTCGTGCCATAAGGCTTGCTGCAAGAATAGGCGTAAAGATCATAGTGGTGCATCCGCTGCACCACATGAGATATGAGGGGAACGAAGAAAAACTGCATGATATGAATGTCAACTACTATCGTTCTTTCATACCCTATTGCGAGGAATACGGCATCAAGGTCGCCACCGAAAATATGTGGCAGAGGGACGCAAAGCGCGGATACATCATCCACGACACCTGCTCCAGAGCGGCGGAATTCAACAGATATCTTGATGATATCGCAAGCCCGTGGATCGTCGGCTGTCTGGATCTGGGCCATTGCGGTCTGGTGGGCGTTGAGGCTGAGAATATGATACGTGAGATGGGCAGCGAGCACATCAGCGCACTGCATGTACATGACAATGATTATATATCGGATGCGCATGTGGAGCCGTTCTCCGGGAAAATGAACTGGCAGGAGATAACCAAGGCACTCGGAGAAATAGGCTATAAGGGCGATTTCACCTTTGAGGCGGATATTTTCTTCAGCAAGATGGATAATGACTTTGTGCCCACCGGAGCTAAGTACCTGCATGATGTCGGCAGATATCTTACGGGACTTGTCGACAAGACCAGAAAGTAAAAGTAAAGCGATTGACATTTGTCGCTTTAGAGATTATAATTATTATATCAGTTAAAATCAGCGATATATAAACGGCGAAACCGGATAAGTGCGGAGATGCATCCGCACTTATCCGGTTTTTTACAGCCGGAAGAGAAAGGATGAAAGCTGTGAAGATGAGTCAGGATTTCACGGAGGGCAAGATATTCTCTCCGCTCGTCCGCTTTACCGGGCCGCTGCTGCTGGCCTTGCTGTTACAGACAATGTACGGCGCTGTGGACATGATGGTTGTCGGCCAGTTCGCAACGGCGGCCGATGTTTCGGCGGTCTCCACCGGGAGCTGGATCGTAAGTATCATAACGTCGTTTGTTGTGGGTATCTCGATGGGTACCACTATTTTACTCGGCAGACGAATAGGTGAGGGCAAGCCCGAGGAGGGCGGAAAAATAATCGGCGCGTCCATCATGATGTTTATTGCCATAGCGGTTGTGCTTACAGCGATTGTAGAGCTGCTTGCAGTACCGCTTGCGAGGCTTCTGCAAACTCCCGAGGAGGCATTTGATGCCACGATGCGATACATGCGAATATGTGCCGCAGGAACGATATTCATAGCGGCGTATAATGTGCTCGGAAGTATTTTCCGCGGTATAGGAAACTCAACAGTTCCGTTGCTCACTGTTGCAGTGGCATGTGTTGTGAATATCTGCGGAGACCTCCTGCTGTGCGGCGTGTTCCATATGGCAGCGGCAGGTGCTGCTATCGCAACGGTTGCCGCACAGGGAATCAGCGTTATGCTCTCTTTGCTGCTCATACGCGGCAGAAAGTTCCAGTTCAGCTTTTCGCCGAAGCGCGATATAAGAGTCGATAAGAAGATAATGGCACAGGTCTTTAAGCTCGGCCTGCCGATTGCCTTTCAGGATATGCTCGTCAGCATCTCGTTTATGGCAATTACCGCCATTGTCAACTCCCTCGGTGTCATCGCATCGGCAGGTGTCGGTGTGGCAGAGAAGCTGTGCAGCTTTATCATGATGGTACCGTCCGCATTCAGCCAGGCGATGTCCGCATTCGTCGCTCAGAATATGGGCGCCGGAAAGCCGAAGCGTGCCCGCAGGGCGCTGCTTTGCGGCATAGCTACATCCTTCGGTGTGGGAATATTCATGTTCATACTTGCGTTCTTCTTCGGTGACATCATGTCCATGCTGTTTACAAAGGACGCACAGGTTATCGCCGCAAGTGCGGACTATTTGAAGTCCTATGCGGTGGATTGCCTACTGGTGGCCTTTATGTTCTGCCTGACGGGTTATTTCAGCGGCTGCGGCCATACTACCTTTGTTATGACTCAGGGCATAGTGGGCGCGTTCCTTGTGCGTATTCCGGTGTCCTTCTTCATGAGCCGCGTAGAGCCGGTTTCACTGTTCTTTGTCGGCCTTGCAACACCGTCCTCGACACTTGTGCAGACAATACTGTGCCTGATTTATTTTGTTGTTCTGCTAAAAAAAGAACAGCGAGGCGAACCGACACTGCGCGCATAAGCCCCATATCTTGACAAAATAGCAAAAAGAGTCTATCATTGTTACGGAAAGTTATTTCTAATTTTTGAGAAAGAAGTTGTAGAGAATGAGCGAAAATTGTACGCATGACTGCTCAAGCTGCGGCGAGAATTGTCCCTCCCGCGACCCGAACAGTTTCCTTGCGCCTATGAATAAAATGAGCAAGGTCAAAAAGGTTATCGGTATTGTCAGTGGTAAGGGCGGCGTTGGTAAGAGCCTTGTCACCTCCATGCTGGCAGTTACCATGCAGCGCCGTGACCAGAAGACAGCTATCCTCGACGCAGACATCACAGGCCCCTCCATTCCGAAGTGCTTCGGCATTCATGAGAAGGCACAGGGCTGCGATGACGGTCTTTTCCCGGTCAACACAAAGAGCGGTATCGAGGTTATGAGCGTTAACCTGCTGTTGCCTGAGGAGACCTCCCCGGTTGTATGGCGCGGACCCGTTGTGGCCGGCGTTATCAAGCAGTTCTGGACGGATGTTATCTGGAACGAAGTAGACTATATGTTTGTTGACCTTCCTCCCGGAACCGGCGACGCTCCCCTTACTGTTTTCCAGTCCATTCCGCTGGACGGCATCATCATTGTTACATCTCCGCAGGAGCTGGTCTCCATGATCGTCTCCAAGGCTGTTGAAATGGCTAAGATGATGAATGTTCCGGTTCTGGGACTTATCGAAAACTACAGCTATGTAAAATGTCCGTGCTGCGGAGAGCACTTTAAGATGTTCGGCGAGAGCCACATCGATGAGGTTGCCGCAAAGTACGACCTCAAGGTTCTCGGCAAAATACCGATGGATCCGCAGATTGCTTCTCTGTGCGACCGCGGCATCATCGAGATGTTCGACGGCGATTGGCTTGAAGAGGCTGCCGATGCTGTAGAGGCTGCTCAGCGCTGAAAAAATTTCAGAAAAACTGTTGACAACACGTCAAAAAGCGAGTATTATTTTAAAAATTGATTTTCATATTCCAAAAGCGATGACGAAGACGGCACGGTCTGTTTCATCCCAGAGAGCCGGCGGCTGCTGCGAGCCGGTATGAAATTTCCGAACGCCCATCCCTTCTGAGCTGAAAGTTCCAAAGCCCATGGCGAGTAGATGCTTTCCGAGACATGCTGCGTAAGTGCATAGGGTTTGTAAGAACCCGAAGAGTGGTTTCCTTTTTGGAAGCAATTTGAGTGGTACCGCGGATCAGCTCCGTCTCAAGTTTTGAGACGGAGCTTTATTTTTTAGCCGACGTGTCCGCTTCGCATTTTGGAATAAACTGATGAAAGGATTGACAAGCAATGACAAACGAAGCCAATACATCCATGACAGAGCGTACAGATCTTAAAACACAGTTATCCGAAGTGGCGGAGCGTATACGAACCATGAGAGAGATCATGGGTCTTTCGGAAGAGGAAATGGCACAGCGCACCGGAGTTTCCGTGGAGGATTACAGAAAATACGAGCTTGGCGAAAGCGATTTCAGCTTCACCTTTATCTTCAAATGTGCAGAAAGATTCGGAATCGATCCCACGGATCTCATCAAGGGTGTCAGCCCGACTCTTTCCACATATACAGTGTCCCGCAGGGGAGAGGGTCTGCCGATCACACGCAGACACGGCTTTAAGTATCTGAATCTTGCACCGCTGTTTAAGCAGAAAACCGCCGAGCCCTTCTATGTAACCATGCCCTACAATGAGGCTGAGCAGAATGTGGCAATCAAGCTCTCCACACATAAGGGTCAGGAGCTTGACATTGTTGTAAAGGGCAAAATGCGCATTCAGGTCGGCAGCCATGTAGAAGAGCTTGAGGCCGGCGATACCATTTATTACAACAGTGCCACACCGCACGGCATGATAGCTCTGAACGGCGAGGAGTGTGAATTCTACGCCATTGTCATGCGTACGGGCGATGAGCTGGCACCGGAACAGGACAGATTTGAGGGCCTTGTTAAGGCAAAGCTTGCAAGAGGCGAGCGCGAAACAGTCGCAAGCAAGTTCATCAGCACCACTCTGGATGAGAACGGAATCCTCAACGGCATTGAATTCAAGAACGAGGATGAGTTCAATTTCGGCTTTGATATCGTTGATAAGCTGGCGGAAAAATCACCGGATAAGCTTGCTATGCTGCATGTATCCAGGGATCACACCGAGCGTAGATTCACCTTTGACGATATCAAAAAAATGTCAAATAAGACAGCCAATTACTTTGCATCCCTCGGAATCAAGAAGGGCGACAGAGTAATGCTCGTGCTTAAGCGTCACTATCAGTTCTGGTTTGCCATCGTTGCACTGCATAAGATGGGCGCTATTGTAATCCCGGCAACTAATCTTCTCATGGAGCACGATTTTGATTATCGCTTTAAGGCAGCCGGCGTTAAGGCGCTTGTATGCACCTCGGACGGACAGGTCGGCGATGAGGCAAAGCGTGCTGCCGATAAATGCGGTGTCAAGCTGCTGATGATGGCTAACGGCGCACGTGAGGGCTGGCTTGATTTTGATGCAGGTATCGCAGAGCAGAGCGATGTTTTCGAGCGCACGGCGGATACAGCCTGCGGCAATGACCCGATGCTCATGTTCTTTACATCCGGTACCACGGGATATCCGAAGATTGCCGAGCATAATTACAAATATGCACTCGGTCACTATATCACAGCCAAGTATTGGCACAATGTAAATCCGGAAGGACTGCACTTCACGATCTCCGATACGGGCTGGGGCAAGGCACTTTGGGGCAAGCTCTACGGCCAGTGGATGTGCGAGGCCGGAGTATTCACCTTTGACTTTGATAAATTCGATGCACATGAGATACTGCCGATGTTCAAGCAGTACAACATTACCACCTTCTGTGCACCGCCTACAATGTACAGATTCTTCATTAAGGAGGATCTGAGCAAGTACGATCTTTCCACTATCGAGTACAGCACAACAGCGGGTGAAGCACTGAATCCCGAGGTGTTTGAGCAGTGGAAGCGCGCTACCGGACTTTCAATCTATGAGGGCTTCGGTCAGACGGAGACAACGCTTTCCATCTACAATCCCGTCGGCTCAGTGCCGAAGGTCGGCTCAATGGGTCAGGCAAGTCCGCTGTATGACGTTGATCTTGTGCTGCCGGACGGAACAACGGCACCCGTTGGTGAGACGGGCGAAATCGTTATCCGTACGGATAAAAAGACCCCGTGCGGACTCTATATGGGCTATTACCTTGACGAGGAGAAGACACACGAGGCATGGCATGACGGAATGTACCACACCGGTGACACGGCATGGCGAGATGAGGACGGCTATTTCTGGTATGTGGGACGTACGGATGATGTTATCAAGTCCTCCGGCTACAGAATCGGGCCGTTCGAGATCGAATCCGTTATTATGGAATTGCCGTACGTGCTTGAGTGTGCGGTAACCTCCGCACCGGACCCGGTACGCGGCCAGGTCGTAAAGGCGTCCATTGTTCTCACAAAGGGCACCGAGGGTACAGAGGCGCTCAAGAAGGAGATCCAGACATACGTAAAAACGAATACGGCACCGTATAAATATCCGCGTATTGTGGAATTCAGAGATTCCCTGCCGAAAACGATCAGTGGTAAGATTCGTCGTGTAGAGCTTAAGGGCTGATGCGCGTTTTGTACATGTCGCCGAAAAACTTAAATTTCCTTTAAGCTTATCATTATCCGGTTGCTTTTCTCAAAAAAATGTGTATAATATACATTGCTGCTCAAGCGGCAATCATAATACGTATCGCCTTAGGCGAATATAAGGAGAAAAGAAAATGAAGAAATTGATCGCACTCGTGTTAGCTATGGTTATGGTATTTTCCCTTGCAGCGTGCTCCAATACCGCTAAGACCGAAAATGCTGACCTCGGTACACTGCCTGAGATCATTGACAAGATGTATGAGAAGGCTGATCTTGATGCCGAAACACGTGAATTTGTGGATTCCGACATCTACGGCCCGGTAACATACGAGCTGGAGAAGGAAAACCTCGTTTACTATTTCGGTGTTGAGATACCCAATGCAGAAGAGGCTTATGCAAGTGAGCCGGAGATGAACGCTAACCCGTTCTCCATCTGCCTTGTACGTGTCAAGGACGGCACGGATGTTGAGGCTCTTAAGGCTGACATCAAGGCAAATGCAAATCCGCACAAGTGGGTATGCGTTGAGGTCGACCCGTCCGACGTTCGCGTTGAAAATATCGGAAATGTCGTTATTCTCATAATGGCAAATAACTCCGAGAAGTACGCAGACGCATTCCTTTCATTGGCAGAATAATTTTAACGACCCCGCAGAATATCCCTGCGGGGTCGAATTTTCTATTAGGAGGATAATCGTGGTATTTTCCGGATTACCGTTCATATATTTCTTTCTTCCGGCGGCACTGCTGCTCGGCGTGCTGCTTCCGGTGAAGTGGCGCAACCTGGCGCTGCTGGTGCTGAGCTTGTTCTTCTATGCCTTCGGTGAGCCGCGCTTTCTGCCGCTGCTCATGCTTGCGGCGGTGTCTTCGTGGGCATTCGGACTTTTGGCGGAAAAAATGCGCGGCCACAGGCTTTACAGGCTGCCGCTCATCCTGAACTGCATTATTTCGCTCGGGCTGCTGGCCTATTTTAAATATGCTGACTTCGTGCTCGGAACTCTCAGAAGCCTCGGTGCAAATGTTTCACTGCTGCATATTGCATTGCCCATAGGCATCAGCTTCTACACCTTCCAGGCGATGAGCTATGTTGTGGATGTCACACGCGGAGATGTCCCGGCAGAACGCAGTCTGATAGATTTTGCGGCCTATCTTACCTTCTTTCCGCAGCTTATCGCAGGCCCGATAGTTCGTTACAGCGATGTTTGCGACCAGATGAAGGTGAAGAACATATCTGCGGAACTGTTTTCAAGCGGTGCTGTCAGATTCTGCGTGGGGCTTGGTAAAAAGGTCATCATAGCAAATGTTCTGGCGGAATGTACGGGTGATTTTGCCGCCGCCGAGGAGCAGAGTGTGCTCTTTTACTGGCTGTATGCGCTGTGCAACGCACTGAATATCTACTTTGATTTTTCCGGTTACAGCGATATGGCAATAGGACTTGGCAGAATATTCGGTTTTGAATTTCCGGAGAACTTCCGCTATCCGTTCATATCCCTCTCGGCGGCTGAATTCTGGCGGCGCTGGCACATTACTCTCGGAACATGGTTCAGGGATTATGTGTATATACCGCTCGGCGGCAGCAGATGCTCTGTTCCAAAGCAGATAAGAAACCTGCTTGTCGTGTGGGCGCTTACCGGTCTCTGGCACGGCGCTGCATGGAATTACGTGCTCTGGGGAGCATATTTCGGTGCGCTGCTCATAATGGAAAGACTGTTTCTTGCACGGCTTCTTAACAGAGCACCGCGTGTAATAGCGCATATATACGTCCTGTTTGCGGTTATATTCAGCTTTTTGATTTTCAGCTCCGCATCCCCGAGCGACGCTGTGCATCAGCTTTGCGGTATGCTGGGTCTGAACGGAGTACCGCTGTGGAATGCTGAGTCCCTCTATGCACTCAAGGGCTGCGGCGTTATACTGCTCTGCGCAATAATCGGCGCAATGCCCACGGTACCGAAGCTTGTAAGCCTGCTGAATACCAAAAAATGGGGTGCATGCATCTGTGATATATCAAGGCCGATAATCTCAGCGGTGCTGTTGCTTGTTTCAACGGCGTTTCTTGTGGCAGGCTCATTTAATCCGTTCCTTTACTGGCAGTTTTAATAGGGGGTGTTGTCATGAAGCTTAAGAAAATAAGTTCAATTGCGACCATAGTGCTTTTCTCGGCGCTCATTCTTCTGGGCGGCGTGCTGACCGTCCTGCTGCCGAAAAAGGCTGTTTCGGAGTCGGAGAGAAGGGCTCTTGAGGAGCTTCCTGCCCTCAGTGTAGATGCGCTTATCAGCGGCGAGTATTTCAATTCCCTCTCGGACTATGCAGTGGATCACTTCGCTCTGCGTGAGGGATTCAGGACGATGAACACGGCGGTGCGTGTATATGCACTCTGTCAGCCGGATTCCAATGGCGTTTTTGAAGAAAACAGCTTTCTCTTTGAGCCCGTTTGGCCCATGGATGAGCGTGCCGTGCTTAAGAATGCCGAAAAGCTACAGGGAATAGCGGATGAGTATTTTCCGGATAAGCCGTATTGGTTTTCCGTGATACCGGATAAATCCGACTTTGCGGTCGCGGATTGCCCGAGAATAGATACCGATGAGGTGGTCTCGATTGTATCCGGGGTGGTTTCCGGCGAATATATCGACATTACCGATACCCTGGAGCTGGAGGATTATTACCGCACGGATACACATTGGCGTCAGGAAAGGATCGGAGACACGGCGAATGCTCTGCTTAATGTAATGGGAGCGGACTCTGTCGGTGACAGCCTTGCTTGGAACGAGATAGACTCTTTTAAAGGCGTTCTGTGGGGCCGCTATGCTCTGCCGATAAGCAGTGAAAGCATCTTCTACGGTACGGGTGAGGTGACGGAGAGGGCCGTCGTAAAAAATACATCCCATCCGGACAATACTGGCATATATGCTGTCGATACCGAGTCCCTTGATAAGTACGATATATTCCTTTCGGGTGCGTCATCGGTTATTGAAATAGAGAACCCGTTAGCAGAAAACGGCAGGCAGCTTGTGATGTTCAGAGATTCTTTTGGCAGCAGTATTGCACCTTTACTCTTGACGAGTTACGAAAAAATCACTATGATAGATATAAGGTATATTTCATCCGCGATACTTTCGGAGTATGTTGACTTCGAAGCGGCGGACGATATCCTGTTCCTGTACAGCACATCCATTCTTAATACCGGTGGTATATTGAAATGATCCATGAGTTTTCGCGCTCCGAGCTTCTGCTTGGAGCTGAGGCAATAGAAAAACTGAAAAATTCGAGTGTGGCCGTTTTCGGTGTCGGCGGCGTCGGCGGATATGTGGTCGAGGCGCTCGCCAGAAGCGGCGTCGGTGAGCTGCATCTGATAGACAACGACGAGGTCTCCCTGACAAATATCAATCGTCAGATAATAGCTCTGCACAGCACGGTGGGCAGGCCGAAGACAGAGGTTATGCGTGAACGTGTGCTGGATATCAATCCGCAGTGCAGGGTCTATGCGCACGAGATGTTTTTCATGCCGGAGACAGCGGACAGCTTCGATTTCAGTTCGTTCGATTATGTTGTAGATGCGATAGATACCGTGTCGGGCAAGATACAGCTTGCGGTCTCCGCAAGGGAGGCAAATGTTCCGATAATCTGCGCAATGGGGGCCGGCAATAAGCTTGATCCGTCACGTTTTGAGGTGGAGCTTCTTGAAAAGACCACCGTATGCCCGCTTGCAAGAGTTATGCGCAGAGAACTGAAAAAGAGGGGTATCACAGGGGTTAAGGTGGTATATTCCAGGGAAGAGCCCACTGCTCCGCGCGGAGAGGTTGAGACTGACGGCGTGCATGAGGCGCGCAGACAGACTCCGGGCAGTCTTGCCTTTGTTCCTGCTGCTGCCGGGCTGCTTTTGGCATCCGAGGTAGTGTACGATCTGATAGGTATTAAGCCGTAAGGCTTCATATACAAGCAAATTTATTGTAAAGGATGATAATCATGCTGAAGAAAATCTCTACAAACAAGGCTCCGGCAGCGATCGGCCCGTATTCGCAGGCTATCGTTTGCGGCAATATGCTGTTCACATCCGGTCAGATCCCGATCGATCCGGCAACAGGTGAGATCAGCGGCAGCGACATCACAGCACAGGCAGAGCAGGTAATGCAGAATCTGGCTGCTGTTCTCGAAGAGGCAGGCGCTTCCTTCCAGTCCGCAGTTAAGACAACCTGCTTCCTCTCCGATATGGCTGATTTTGCAGCCTTCAACACTGTTTATGCAAAGTACTTCACAGAGAATCCGGCACGCTCCTGCGTTGCTGTAAAGACTCTGCCGAAGAATGTTCTCGTTGAGGTAGAAGTAATAGCTGAGCTTCTGTAATTTGGCTGAAAAGCAGAACGGAGATCTTCCTTAGGGAAGACCTCCGTTTTTTCATGTGACAATATGGATTTGACCAAACAAAAAACCTCTCTGTCATTCGACAAAGAGGTTTTTCTTGGCGCGCTGGAAGGGACTCGAACCCCTGACCTACTGGTTCGTAGCCAGTCACTCTATCCAGCTGAGCTACCAGCGCACAACTGTTTTAACAGCTTGATTATTATAACGCCATATAAGAGAAAAGTCAACCCTATTTTTCAATTTTTTAAAAATTTTTTCGAGAACTGTATTTTTCCGCAAGTACATACCATGAAAACAAAATTAAAAGCAATTTTTTGAAAAAAAGACTTGCATTTTCTTAAAGAATGTTATATAATACTTGAGCAACAGTAATTGGGCGCTTAGCTCAGCTGGCTAGAGCACCTGCTTGACGTGCAGGGGGTCAGCGGTTCAAGTCCGTTAGCGCCCACCAAAGAGTCTTCGTCCTTTCGGACGGAGACTTTTTTATTTTTTACGAATGTTTCGAGTTTTCGGTGCATGGACTGTGCCGGGGGTTAGCACTTTACGAACTTCTTTCGAAATTCTGTCGATTCTTACGAAACTCATAAGAATGGGTCAGCTCTATTTTTTCTGCAATAAGTGGGGGTTATAATGCAGTCAAGGAGCAGGACAAAGGAGATTGTCGGAATATGAAAAAGGAGGCAGAGTGAATTGGAGACTTTAGCCAATATTAACTTTTTTATCTCGCTGATGTTCATGGTGTGCTATGCTTATCAGGCGGTCTATCTGATCGTGGCGTTTTTGAAGCGCAGGAGGAGATTTCCGATCGGAGAGAGGCATCGCTATGCAGTGCTCATAGCGGCCAGAAATGAGGAATCGGTCATCGCTCAGCTCATTGAAAGTATTAAGGAACAGAGATATCCGCAGGAGCTTTTGGATATATTCGTTGTAGCGGATAATTGTACGGATATGACAGCGGAAGTGGCCGAAAAGGCCGGTGCACATGTCTATGAAAGGCAGTATGCTTATACCGTTGGAAAGGGCTATGCGCTGAACTTCCTGATGAATTGCATCTGCGAGGAATATGGCGAGGATGCGTTTGACGGCTTCTTCGTGTTCGATGTGCACACTGTGGTTTGTCGGCGCTGTTACGTGCATAACTCAGCGAAAGCGCATATGTGCTTCGGCGGCAAAGCGCTGGCTCGGCGTGCTGACCTTCCCGATATTCATATTTACCTTTGCAGTATCAATGCTGATCGCCATTTCCGGACATGTTGAGTGGAAGCCGATAAAGCATTCGGTCGCACTGAGCAGAAAGCAGCTTGATAACGAAAATAAGGAATAACGATACATAAAATGAAGACCCAAGCCTCGGCTCGGGTCTTTTGTCTGTTATTTGAACTCAGCGCATCATGAAAAAGTCGAGCTCGCCCGTGACATGCTCTGCGTAAAGATAGGTTCCGCAGCTTTTGTCGTTGACAATGGTGAAGCGGTCGTCGTACTCCGGCGTGATATCGCTGTAATCACCGATCAGGCTGGCGCGTGCCTTGTGCGCGTTTTCGGTTTCCGGGAAGAAGTATACGGTGGCGTCCTCCAGACCGTAAAGCTTTATCCTGCGTCTGACAAGAGCGTTTACTGGTGTGCGCTCTCTTGCACCGACCACACCGCTTTTCTGTACGATGAAGAAGCGGCATTCTCTGTGCTCACTGCGTGCAAAACGGTATACCGCACCGCCGTTGCGCAACTCGGTCTCTTCGCCAAGGAATATCGGCGCGCCCAGTGGGAAGCGAAGCTGTGTCTCGGTGGTCGTGTTGGTGTTATATACCGAGAAGAAATAACCGTTTTCGAATCTCGACACTGTCATTGTCGGCACCTTAGCGGACTCGCAGAGCTTTTTATGAGAAATATGATAGCCGGATAGCCGTAAATGCGCGTCATATGTCCCATGAGCTCAAGACCGAAATCGTCATTGAGCGCCGCCCACGGTGAATTCCGGGCCTATATCAAATGTTTCACCGACAGTGATTTTTGAGTCCGAGAAGAGGCGATTGCCCTCCTGCTTCAGGATAGTGACTATCCTCTTCAAAATGCCGTAGGTCATAATCGGCGGATCGGATGTAGTCCTCATCCGTCCGTTTGAACGGCTTGAGGCTGACCTCCAGTGTAATGTTTTTAAACATAACAACTCTCTCCCTTGAATAGATATATTATTCGGCAAGCGCTGTATTACGGAGTTCCGTATTTATGGTAGAGATGCAGCGGAACAGCCGACCAGCCATGGCACAGGCTTCCCGCATTTTGAAAATCCCCCTGTCCGACTGCGGTTTCCCAGAAGGTCGTAGCCCCGTTGAAGAGCATATTTCCCCAGATGTCGGCAATATCGTTCATCATCCAGTCGAAATTATCGGGGTCGGTCATTATCGCGTCATATTTGAAAATGCTGTAGCTGAGCGTTATTGGCAGCAATTCATTACTCTTAAGCAGTCCACGCAGCTTTTCCTGCTTTTCCGCCGGACAAGTTCCGCAGCAGAGCATAAGTGCTTGGGTGAGCTGAGCGCCGTGGAACAGTTCACCGCTTGAGACTCTGCGATAGGTGCTGTAGAAGTCGCCGTTCCAGAATGCAGCCTCGGCAGCGGCGTTCAGTCCCTGCCATGCGTCGCGGTATTTCTCACCGGGGACACTGAGCCTTTTGCAAATGCTTTCCATGGCCTGTAAGCCGAGGGAAACAACTGCGCACAGGGGAGCATCATAGGTCAAATCGTTCGGGTCTTCAACACCATAGCCACCGCTTAGACCGTCCTGCCATTCATAGAAGTTCCAGTACTTCTTATCCGTATAGGCTGTGATAAGCCCGGTATTCGGTTCGATATGCCTTAAAAAGCTGTCAGCTACCCTCGCGGCATAGGGGAGCATCTCGCGGAGAAAATCCCCGTCTCCGGTATGGTCGAGGTACTCCGAAAGCTCCATGAGCCATATCGCTGAGAAGGACGGAATGGTTATTGGCGCACGTGCAGGGGAGCAGAGCTCGCACAGACCGTCCTCACGGACACCGAGGGCTATCAGTCTGAGACAGGCCTTCGGAAAATCCGTCTCATGGAATACATCATAGCCGCAAAGAATTTCGTTTCTGGAATCCATGGTGTAGAGCCCCTGCTCACGCCAGGGTGTGTCCTCATAGTGGTCGTGCATACAGTGACGGAGGGTCTGAGTGCAGACACTGTAAATCCTGCGGTGCAGGCCGTCCCTTATGTACAGCGGATGCTCATCCACGGGATAGGTAGTCGGACGTATCCCGGCGTAGGCTATCTTCACACTCGGGGCATATACATGAAGCTGCAAATAGCGGAGTCCGAGCCTTCTGAACGGCATGAAAAAGTGGTTTTTGCCGGCTTTTGCGTGGTATTCAAATACAAAGCTGCGGCTTCCGGCGGCGGTTCGAACTCTCAGGTCGTGCAGGTGCTCGCCCCATCCACAGAGAATCAGTGTATCCTCGGGCACCTCAAGCTCCATATCAGCAAAGCCAACCTGCTCTGCGCCGAGATCGAAAATGAAGTAAATTCCGTCATCGTCATTCCCACGCTCAAATACGGTATCGGGCGTGAAAATGGAGTCCGGCCCCCAATATTTGGCAGATAAGGCGGCATTGTGCATTCTACGGCCCATGGAATCATAAGACTTTTCCGTAAAGGTACCGAGATTTATGAGCTTTGACGGCAGACGCTCGCCTATCGTCAGTTTCTTTATAGGCCTTTCGAAAAGCTCACACGCCCTGTTCACTGTTGTTGAATTTTCAAACGGCAACTCATCATCCTCATGACGTGCATCATAGGCGAATGAATACCCGAGCTGACCTGTGATATTCCAGATATCCCCATTCTTAAAGCACGTGTTAATTGCGGAGAGCGTGCTCTCGTCGCTTACGGCAAGCACATCCTCGCCGGAGTATACGGCATAGATGAGACCTGCCGGCTCTGCGCGGTAGGAGAAATGATCCTCGCCGGGATGCCACACGCGTATCAGAAGTCGGTTCTCGCCCTCCGTCACAAAATCGCTGAGGTCGAGACGGTCGTACACCTTGTATTCGGGGTAATCCGGGTACTGACCGCTGTTTACAAATCGTTCGTTCATGTAGACCGCATAGTTGCCGTCGACACTTATCTCAAGGGTGAGAGGCTGTCCTGCGGACAGTGTAAGTGGCTGTACAAAATCGGCATATACATTTTTGTCTTTGCAACGGTCATTGACCCATATCCATTTTCCGTTATTCAGCATGATCCGTACTGTTCCTTTCAGTTGCAGTTATACTGCATTGCTTTACTGAATTATAGCAGGACGGGACTGGGAAAACAAGAACTTTGAGCCGAGATGGGGAAGAAAAGGCGCGGCAGGCAAATTTTTGTATAGAACATATAGAAAGAAATGCTAATACTGTATGATGTTTTCACGCAAATGTATTTGCGTATTGGGATGGATTGTGATAAAATAAACTCAGAATGCTTTTTCATAGTTGCCGCACTGCGGCAGAATGGAGGAAATATGGTCACACGCGTATTTGTGGAGAAAAGGAAGGGCTTTGATGTCGAGGCACGTCATATGATGGCGGATCTTCGTGATAATCTCGGCCTTAAGGCAATTGAGGAGCTTCGTATCCTGAACCGTTACGATGTTTCCGGTCTTTCCGGAGAAGAATTTGAGGCGGCGGCCCGCACAGTTCTCTCTGAGCCGAATGTGGATAACGTGTATGATGAGAATTATACGGTATCTGAGGACTACAAGGTGTTTGCAACAGAGTTCCTGCCCGGCCAGTATGACCAGCGCGCAGACTCGGCTTCCCAGTGCGTACAGCTCCTGACACAGGGCGAGCGTCCGCAGGTAGCCTATGCAAAGGTCATCGCTATAAAGGGCGAGCTGACAGATGAGGAAATGGACAGGATCAAGGCATATGTGGTGAACCCGGTGGAGTCCAGACTGGCTTCCATGGAAAAGCCTGAATCCCTTGATATGAAGATCGATGTTCCTGAGGACGTAAAGCGCGTTGAGGGCATGATTACATGGAATGAGAAGGAGCTTGCAGACTACTATGCTACCATGGGCTTTGCAATGACCCTTGCAGACCTTGCATTTTGCCGCGACTATTTCCGCGATGAGGAGCACCGCGACCCGACTGTTACGGAGCTTCGCGTGATCGATACATATTGGAGTGACCATTGCCGCCACACCACCTTCCTTACACGTCTCAACAAGATTGAGATCGAAAAGGGTAAGCTGAGCGCTGCTATAGAGAAGGCACTCGGTGAGTATTTTGCAGCAAGAGAAGAGCTGTATGTTGGCCGTGATAAGCCTGTTTCCCTCATGGATATGGCAACCATCGGCACAAAGATGCTTAAGAAGCAGGGCCTCGTCGATAACCTTGACGAGAGCGATGAGATAAATGCATGTTCCATTGAGGTTCCGGTCGAGATAGACGGCCAAACAGAGCAGTGGCTTGTGCAGTTTAAGAACGAAACACATAACCACCCGACAGAGATCGAGCCGTTCGGCGGCGCTGCAACCTGCCTGGGCGGTGCTATTAGAGATCCGCTTTCGGGTAGAGCATATGTCTATCAGGCAATGCGCGTTACCGGCAGCGGCGACCCGACTATCCCGTTTAAGGATACACTTAAGGGTAAGCTTCCCTCAAGAAAGATCACTACCGGTGCGGCAGCGGGCTATTCCTCCTATGGTAATCAGATCGGTCTGGCAACAGGTCAGGTAACAGAGCTGTATGACCCGGGCTATGTTGCAAAGCGTATGGAGATCGGCGCTGTTATCGGTGCTTCTCCGAAGGCAAATGTCGTGCGTATGGAGCCGGTTCCGGGCGATATAATCGTTCTGCTCGGCGGTGCTACAGGTCGTGACGGCTGCGGCGGTGCTACGGGCTCCTCCAAGGCACATACACTCGAGTCCATCGAGGTCTGCGGTGCCGAGGTACAGAAGGGTAATCCGCCCACAGAGCGCAAGATTCAGCGTCTGTTCCGCAATCCCGAGGTTTCCACACTCATTAAGCGCTGCAATGACTTCGGCGCAGGCGGTGTTTGCGTTGCTATCGGCGAGCTTGCTCCGGGCCTTGAGATAGACCTCAATAAGGTTCCGAAAAAGTATGAGGGCCTTGATGGTACCGAGCTGGCTATTTCCGAGTCCCAGGAGCGTATGGCGGTTGTTCTTGACCCGAAGGACGTTGAGAAGTTCCGTGCAAAGGCTCAGGAGGAAAACCTCGACGCTCAGGTGGTTGCTGTTGTAACTGCTGAGCCGAGACTTAAGATGGAGTGGCGCGGTGACCGTGTTGTCGACCTAAGCCGTGCATTCCTCGATACAAACGGTGTCACACAGAATGCGGATGCATACATCACTGCACCCGATGAAAATAACAACTACAGAAACGCTGTGCCGAAGTGTCTTGAGGGCAAGAAGCTGGCACAGGCATTTGCGGACAACCTCTCCAGACTTGAGGTTTGCGGCCAGAAGGGACTTTCCGAGCGCTTTGATGCTTCCATCGGCGCAGGTACGGTTCTCATGCCGTTTGCAGGTAAGTATCAGCTCACACCCGAGGATGCAATGGTAGCTAAGATACCGGTGCTGACAGGTGAGACCGACGATGCTACAGCTATGGCTTACGGCTATATTCCGGGCATTGCACGCTTCTCTCCGTTCCACGGCGCTGCATATGCAGTTGTAGAGAGCCTTTCAAAGCTCGTTGCCGTAGGTGCCGACCCGATGCAGTCACGCCTTACTTTCCAGGAGTATTTCGAGAGACTGCATGATAAGCCGGAGCGTTGGGGCAAGCCTGCCGCTGCTCTGCTCGGTGCACTCACAGCTCAGCTCAATATGGGTCTGCCGTCAATCGGCGGTAAGGACAGTATGTCCGGTTCCTTCGAGGATCTGGATGTTCCGCCCACACTCGTAAGCTTTGCTGTAACTATGACAAAGGCAAGCGCAACCATTTCCGGTGCATTTAAGGAGGCAGGCAACCGTGCAGTCCTGCTCCCGATACCGGTAGATGAGGATACACAGCTTCCGAACTGGGAGGCTTTGAAGGCGTTCTACGGCGATGTTCTCGCAATGATTGAGGATGGCGCTATAGTTTCCGCTCATGTTGTCAAGGAGGGCGGCGCTGCAGCAGCAGTAGCAAAGATGGCTTTCGGCAACAAGTTCGGCTTTAAGTTCAGCGATGAGGCACAGTCCGCAGAGCTTCTCTTTGCACCGCAGGCAGGCAGCCTTGTGGTTGAGGTTCCGCTGGCAGCTCTTAAGGACGTCACAGAGAATCTGAATTCCGTTGTTCTCGGTACAGTCACAGAGACTGGCAAGGTCGAGATAGACGGCGCAGAGCTCGATGTTGAAGAGCTCATCGAGGTTTGGAACGGTAAGCTCGAGAAAATCTTTGCGAATAAAGCAGAGACTGTCGCAGTAGAATATGATGTACCGCTCAGCAATGAAAAGTACACGGGCTCTCCGGTCATCAAAACAGCTAAGCCGAAGGTATTCATTCCGGTATTCCCGGGCACAAACTGTGAGATAGACACAAAGCGTGCATTTGAAAAGGCCGGTGCAGAGACAGAGATCCTCGTAGTACAGAACCTCTCTGCAAAGGATATTGAGTATACGATAGACCGCATGGAGAAGGCTATCCGCTCCTCCCAGATCATCATGATCCCGGGCGGCTTCTCCGGTGGTGACGAGCCCGAGGGCTCCGGCAAGTTCATTGCAACTACCTTCCGTAACCCGAAGATCGCTCAGGCTGTTACAGACCTGCTCGATACACGCGACGGTCTGGTTCTCGGCATATGCAACGGCTTCCAGGCTCTCATCAAGCTCGGCCTTGTGACCTACGGTAAGATCACCGAGCTCAAGGATAACGACCCGACCCTGACCTTCAATACACTCGGCCGCCACGTATCCCGTATGGTATACACACGTGTTACCAATACAAAGTCACCGTGGCTCTCCGGTGTAAATGCCGGTGATGTCTTCGCAATACCGGTTTCCCACGGCGAGGGACGCTTTGTTGCCGATGATGCTGCACTTAAGATGCTCATGGCAAACGGCCAGATCGCTACACAGTATACAACTCCGTGCGGCAAGGTGAGCGGCGATATCACATGGAACCCGAATGGCTCCGTATGCGGTATCGAGGGTATCACAAGCCCGGATGGCCGTGTATTCGGTAAGATGGGCCACAGCGAGCGTAAGGGCAATAACCTGTACTTCAACGTACCGGGTGAGAAGGATCAGCAGATCTTTGAAAGCGGCGTACGCTACTTTAAGTAATCACATCACTGTTTGCGCGGGCATTTTCGTCCGCGCAGACGTTTTATAGGAAGAGTTTTGTTATGGAGATCATTCAGAAAAGAACATGGGCAGAGATAGACCTTGACGCGGCAGCATATAACCTTAAGGCCATACGCGAGAGGATCGGCAGTAAGGTGAAGCTTTGCTGCGTGATAAAGGCCGATGCCTATGGACACGGTGCGGTAAGGCTTGCGAGGGAATATGAGATGTTGGGGGCGGATTGGCTTGCGCTCTCAAACATCGAGGAGGCAATGCAGATAAGGCGTGCAGGCGTTGAGCTGCCGCTGCTGGTGCTTGGCTATACTCCGCCGGAGGCCGCGGGACTGCTATCCGAAAATAACATATCCCAGTGTGCTTATTCATCGGAATACTGCGCTGCTCTTTCGTCAGAGGCTGAAAAGGCCGGTGTCTCCGTAAAGATACACATTAAGGTCGATACCGGAATGAGCCGACTCGGCTTCTATTTCCAGGATCTTAACCGTGACACCGCTGTTGTGGATGAGATAGTTACGGCGTGCAATTTGCCGTGTCTTATTCCGGAGGGCATATTCACTCATTTTGCCGTTGCAGACAGCGGACGTGACGGAATGATGTTCACAATGAGACAGTTCGGGTGCTTCAAGGAGCTTATTGAGACGCTGAGCCATAGGGGAATAGAGTTCCCCGTACGCCATTGTGCGAACAGCGGCGCAATACTCGACTACAGCCTAAGCCATATGCAGATGGTGCGCGCAGGTATAATACTGTATGGAATGCAGCCGTCTGACGATGTTATGCATCCGGAAAAGCTGAAGCCGGTGCTGAGCCTTCGTGCGGTGATTTCGCATATTAAGGATATCGAGCCGGGCTCGGATATAAGCTACGGCAGAACCTATACGGCGGAGTGCAAACTGCGTGTGGCGACTATTCCGATAGGCTATGCGGACGGATATTCCCGTCAGCTTTCCGGTAAGGGAAGCATACTGGTGCATGGTGTTCGCTGTCCGATACTCGGCAGAATCTGCATGGATCAATGCATGGTGGATATTTCGGCTGTGCCGGAGGCCAAGGTGGGGGATATCGTCACTGTCATCGGTAGGGACGGCGAGGATGAAATATGCGTTGAGGAGCTTGCGAAGCTTCTCGGTACGATCCCGTATGAGGTGGTCTGCGGACTTTCCAAGCGTGTTACGCGTGTGTATATGAAAAACGGCGAGGAAGACAGTGTGTTTGACTGCATCCTCGACTGATCTCTTTTAAGAAAATAAAAAATGACCGACGGCCATGACCTTTTAAAGTCTTAGCCGTCGGTTTTTTGTTATTGTTAAGCTTTGTTGAGCATGTCCTCAATGTCTGCCGGTTCAAATTCCGCCAGAGCAGGGTGAGCTGTAAGCGTCTTAAGCATTCTGTAACCGAATTCACTTTCAACAGCATTTTCCCTTGTCGGTCGAAAACCGAAGTCCAAATACAGCTTTGCCGCAAGCCATGTGTTGGTTTGAGTGGAAACATATACTGTGTCGCTGTACAGCGCACGAAGAGTGGACAACGCCTTTGCAATGAGCGGGCGGGCAAGCCCCTTGCCCTGATATTCCCTGCGAACGGCTACCCAGTGCAGCCAGCCGATCCCATCCCCGGGATGATCCGGATCAAAGAATGCGGTTGCTGTTGCAACCTTTTCTCCGTTTGGGGCAGCGATGAAGTACATTCGGCCGGGGAGCTGTGCTTCATACGACGCATAGCAATGCGACCACGCACGGAGGCCCTCGTCATAACTTGAAAATTCCTTGGCGGATTTTTCGATTTCTATCCATATATCCCTGTCGCCCGAAGTATAGTCGACAAAGGAATAGCCCTCGGGGAGGGAGTATTCCTTAAGTGCGACATCGGGCTCAAGTGCCATTACCAAATGGTGGTATTTAAGCCGTGAGTCATGGTTATCAAAGACCATCATATCACTCATTTCTGCCGCAGCATTTCTTGTATTTTTTGCCGCTTCCGCAGGGGCAGGGGTCGTTTCTGCCGACCTTAACACCCTTTTTGACGGGTCTTTTCTCAGCTACTGAATCGGAGGAGGTTGTACCGGTTTCCTTTGCGACCTCTTCGCGTTTCGGTGCTTCCTTTGTCTTTAGACGGACTGTCAGTATCATTCGTGCGGTGTCCTCTCTGATGGAGGCTATCATTGCGTCGAACATATCGAAGCCCTCGGTACGGTATTCAACAACTGGGTCGTGCTGAGCATATGCGCGCAGACGTATGCCCTTCTGAAGCTCGTCCATGGCGTCGATGTGATCCATCCACTGCGTGTCAACGTTCTTGAGCAGTACCATTCGCTCCAGCTCACGCATGACGGGCTCGGTAAATTCCTGCTCGCGTGTCTCGTAAAGCTTCAAAGCGCGCTCCTTGAGCATATCAATGATGTTTTCCGGCTCAAGCTCGCCGAGCTCATCGGTCGTGAACTGCAGATCCTCCTCGGAGATGAGCCAGCCCATGTAATGCTCTCGCAATCCGCGGATATCCCAGTCGTCATGCATAACATCCTTCTGGAGGAAGCGGTTTACGTTGGATTCGATTGCCTGCTCTATCATGGAGATTATCTGCGGCTTCACGTTGTCGCCGTTGAGCACCTTGTCGCGCTGCTCGTAGATTATCTCACGCTGGCGGTTCATAACGTCATCGTACTGGAGGACGTTCTTACGTATGCCGAAGTTGCGTCCCTCTACCTTTTTCTGAGAGCTTTCAATGGTGTTGGAGAGTATGGATGCCTCAATCGGCACATTCTCCTCGATGTTCAGGCGTTCCATTATCATCTGGATGCGCTCACCGCCGAACAGACGCATGAGGTCGTCCTCAAGGGAGATGTAGAATCTGCTCTTGCCGGGGTCACCCTGACGACCGGCACGACCGCGAAGCTGATTATCGATGCGGCGTGATTCGTGGCGCTCGGTGCCGATGATGTACAGGCCGCCGAGTGCGCGTACCTCCTCGGCCTCGGGAGCGATCTCCGCCTTGTACTTGCGGTTGAGCTCAGCAAAGGTCTTGCGTGCGTTCAGAATCTCCTCGTTATCGGTGTAGCCGAATGCGGAAGCCTCACCGATGAGCTCCTCCGGTATCTGCATACGGCGCATTTCGGCGCGTGCCATAAATTCGGCGTTACCGCCAAGCAGGATATCCGTACCACGGCCCGCCATGTTGGTGGCAATAGTCACAGCGCCCTTTCTGCCGGCCTGAGCCACTATTTCGGCTTCCTTTTCGTGATATTTTGCGTTGAGCACCTCGTGCTTTATTCCGCGGCGCTTGAGCATGGCGCTGAGCTCCTCGGATTTTTCTATTGTGATAGTGCCGACAAGCACGGGCTGACCCTTTTTGTGGTGCTCCGCTATGTCATCAATGACGGCGTTGAATTTTGCCTGCTCGCTCTTATATACGACATCGGGGCAGTCCTCACGGATCATCGGTTTGTTGGTAGGTATTTCCACAACATCCAGCCTGTAGATCTCGCTGAACTCGGCTTCCTCGGTCATTGCCGTACCCGTCATACCGGAGAGCTTATTGTACAGGCGGAAATAGTTCTGGAAGGTAATGGTTGCAAGAGTTTTGCTCTCGTTTGCTATCTTTACGTTTTCCTTGGCTTCGATAGCCTGATGCAGACCCTCGTTGTAGCGTCTGCCGTACATGAGTCGGCCGGTAAATTCATCAACGATGATGACCTCGCCGTCACGAACCACATAGTCGATATCGCGCTTCATTATGCCGTGTGCGCGTATTGCCTGATTTACATGATGCTGGATAGTGATGTTATCCGGATCGGTGAGGTTATCGATGTGGAAGTATTCCTCGGCCTTTTTGATGCCGCGCTTTGTAAGCGTGCAGGATTTCTGCTTCTCGTTTACGATATAGTCGTATTCCTCGTAAAGAGCATCATTGTCTTCTTTATCATTTGTTTCCGTAACGCGGATCGGATGCAACGACTTTGCAAATCTCTCGGCCACCGTATAGAGCTCGGTGGACTGCTCGCCGCGGCCTGAGATAATGAGAGGTGTACGAGCCTCATCTATGAGAATGGAGTCGACCTCATCGACGATTGCATAGTTATGGCCGCGCTGTACCTTGCGCTCCTTGTAGGTGACCATGTTGTCACGCAGATAGTCAAAGCCGATCTCGTTGTTTGTGGCATAGGTGATATCACAATTGTAGGCGGCCTTCTTATCCTCGGAGCTCATTCCCGGGATTGCGAGGCCAACGGTAAGGCCAAGGTAGTTGAATACACGTGCCATCATTTCGCCCTGGTACTTTGCCAGGTAGTCATTGACCGTGACGATGTGCACGCCCTTGCCGGAGAGTGCGTTGAGATATGCCGGGAGCGCTGCCGTGTAGGTCTTGCCCTCACCGGTCTTCATCTCGGCAATTCGACCCTGATGCAGGATGATACCGCCGATGACCTGTACCGGGAACGGCTTTATCGAAAGCACACGCCACATGGCTTCGCGGCAGGCTGCAAAGGCTTCGGGAAGAATATCATCCAGAGTCGAGCCCATGCTGAGTCTCTCCTTAAGGCGGGCGGTCTCGCCCTTAAGCTCATCGTCGGACATATTTGTGTATCTCTCGTCAAGCGCAAGGACGGCCTCCTTGATGGGCTCAATGCGCTTCAATTCTCGTTTGCTGTAGTTACCGAACAGCTTTGTTAAAAAACTCATCTATATTTACATTCCTTTCCTGAAACAGAATCTCCTATTTCGTGCTTACCATAGAATACATATAATCAGTATAGCATGTGGAGTGGTGAAAAAGCAAGGGAACGCTGTAATGTTCATAAAATCTTCATTCCGTATGAGAAAGCTATTGATTTTTTCGGATATTTGTGATATCCTCAAATCAAACTTTAGCAAGTATAAGCGCTAAAGTAATGAAGCAAGCGCGCGTTATGCGCAGCTGTGGGGGAACAAAAATGGATAGATTAACTGTTATTTGGATCGTCATTGGTATCTACACGGCAGCAATGCTGGCTGTGGGCGTTTTTCAGTCCCGTAAGGGAAGCGCCGGAATGGAGTCCTTTACCGTCGGCGGAAGAAACGCCGGTGCATGGATATCCGCATTAAGCTATGGCACGGCATATTTCTCCGCCGTTATGTTCATCGGCTATTCAGGTGGCTCGGGCTGGAGCTTTGGTCTGTGGAGTGTGCTTGTCGGCATAGGTAATGCGGTGTTCGGCACGTTGCTCGCTTGGCTCGTTCTGGCAGAGAAGACCCGTGTTCTGACGCGAAAATGGCAGATAAAGTCCATGCCGCAGCTCTTTGAGGAGCGCTTTAAGTGCCCCGGGATGAGGCTTTTCTCCTGCGTCGTTATATTTATCTTTCTGATTCCGTATTCAGCCTCCGTATATAAGGGACTGACAAGTGTTTGCTCGGTGCTGCTTGGCGTTGAAGAGACCGTCTGCATGATAGTTATCGCAATTGCCTCCGCACTTGTTCTCATACTTGGCGGCTATATGGCTGCACTTAAGGCGGATTTCATGCAGGGCATAGTGATGATGTTCGGCGTTGCGGCTCTGATAGTGCTCATGATCTGCTCTCCGCAGGTTGACGGATTCGGAAACGGCTTTGCAAATATGACCGAGTATATGAAGAACCATGAGATGCTGCCACTGCCGAAAAATTCCGCAATATCGCTTATATCCACTCTGCTGATGACAAGCTTCGGTACATGGGGTCTGCCGCAGATGATACATAAGTATTACGGCATACGCGACAAAAAGGAGGTAAAGCGCGGAGTGGTCATATCCACGTTCTTCTCACTGCTCGTTGCCGGCGGCGGATACTTCATCGGCTCGCTTTCACACCTCTTCTTCGGAGAGACACTCCCCGAGGGCGGCAAGGACTACATCGTGCCGCTGATGCTCGATTCCGCCGGACTGCCGAATATTCTGATAGGCGTCATACTCGTACTGCTCATTTCGGCCTCTGTCTCGACCCTCTCGAGCATAACGCTTACGGCATGCTCCACCTTCTCGATGGATCTTATCAAAAAAACCTTCAAGAAGAATATGAGGGACGAAAACCTGACTGTGCTTACAAGAATGCTGTGCCTTGTCTTTGTGTTGCTCAGCTACTTTATCGCAAATTATCCTACGCCGATACTCGAGATGATGTCCTATTCATGGGGAATCATTTCCGGCTCCTTCCTTGCACCGTATGTGCTTTCACTGTACTGGAAGGGCATCAACAAGGCCGGTGCCTGGGCAGGAATGCTCGGCGGCTTCCTCGTGGCCTTTGTGCCTGCGGTGGCCTCCGGATTTACAACGCCGAACGGCCCTCTGTATGCCTGCATAGCCATGGCCCTGTCGTTTGCGCTGTGCATAGTTGTCAGCAAGATAGCGGTGGCAAGTCATTCAAAATGGTCTGAAAGAAACGACGCCTTTTACGAAACCGAGGAAAAATAGCATGCTTTCATTTGGCCTGCTTGGCAGTTTTTGCTGAGCAGGTCTTTTACTTTCAGATAAAATCGAACAAAATATGAATAAATCTGATTTTTTCTCTTGATTTATTGAAACTCAACCGCTATACTATATGTGTATTTTCCTGCTTGGTACGCATATGGGCAGGAAAGAAATTTTTAGAGGAGAGTGACATCCTTGGACAAATTTTTCAAAATTTCCGAGCGTGGCTCAAGCGTGCGTGCTGAGGTCATTGGCGGCCTCACCACATTCTTTGCGATGGTTTACATCGTAGTCACCAACCCGAACCAGATCGTTAGCTTCAATCATCTGGCAGAGGGCGCTGATCCGGCTTTCCAGAAGATTTGGAACTCTGTTTACATTGCTTCCATCCTGGTCGCTGTTATCGGTACATTGCTCATGGCTCTTTATGCAAAGATGCCGTTTGCACAGGCCTGCGGTATGGGTCTGAACTCCTTCTTCTTCGTATCTTTCATCCTGCCCGTAGTTATTAACGGCGGCGGTACAGATGCGCTGATCGACGGCTATCAGGCAGGTCTTGTTATCATCCTGATCTCCGGTCTCGTGTTCATGTTCTTCTCGGTTACAGGTCTGCGCACAAAGATTGCAAGATCTCTCCCGGATTGCCTCAAGCAGGCTATCCCGGCAGGTATCGGTATGTTCATTGCCTTCATCGGTTTCCAGAATGTCGGCATTATTCAGGCAAATCAGTACACACTGGTTCAGTTTGTTGACATCCATGGTGCTATTCAGAACGGCGAATTCATGACATCTGCTCTTCCGGCTCTGCTTTCCCTGCTCGGCCTGATTCTTATCGCAGTTATGCAGAACTTCCCGAAGGTCAAGGGCGGCGCTGTTCTCATCGCTATCGTTATTATTTCCGTTCTCTACTATGTTCTCACAGGTACTGCACCGTCCTTTGATATGGGTCAGGTCGGTCAGAGCTTCAAGGATTTCGCTGAGATCGGTATTACAGGCGTATTCCAGGCTCAGTCCTGGAAGGATGCATTCTCCGTTGAGCTCGTTGGCGGCGTATTCTCCGCTATCATGCTTGTTGTTTCCTACTGCCTCGTTGATATGTTCGATACTATCGGCACACTCTATGGCGCAGCTTCTCAGGCTAATCTTCTTGACGAGAACAATGACCCGATCAATGTTGACCAGTGCATGACAAGTGACTCCGTTGCAACCGTTGCCGGTGCTGTGTTCGGTACATCCACATGCACAACCTTCGTTGAGTCCGCAGCAGGCGTTGCAGCAGGCGCAAGAACAGGCTTCTCCAGCCTTATCGTTGCTATCTGCTTTGCACTGTGCCTGTTCCTCAGCCCGCTGGTATCCCTTGTTCCGGCTTGCGCAACAGCTCCGGCTCTTATCTGGGTTGGCGTTCTCATGCTCAAGGGCTTTGCTAAGGTTGATATGACAGACGTTCGCAGCGCTGTTCCGGCATTCCTTGCTCTCATCATGATGCCGATGACATACTCCATTTCCAATGGTATCGGTATCGGTGCTATTGCTTATGTCCTCATTTCCCTGTTCACAGGTAAGTATCAGAAGAAGGATATCCCGGTAACTATTATCGGCATACTCTTCGTCATCAAGTTCGTAATGGTAACAATGTAATTATCATAGCAATAGAAGCTCAAAGCTCCCGTGCAAACGGGAGCTTTATTTTTTAGCGCTTTTATCAATCAAGTATGTCAAGCAGCTCTGCGGCTGAATCTATGAGATGATCGGCGCCGTTCGCCTGTAATTCCGCTGCACCGCGAAATCCCCATGTAACTCCGACCGACGGAATGCCGGCATTGGCACCGGTCTGCATATCTACACCACTGTCGCCGACATACAGGCACTCTGCCGGGCTGACGGAAAGCTCCTCACAGAGCATGATTACCGCAGACGGCTCCGGCTTTTTCGGAATGCCCTCACGCTGACCGTGCACTATATCGAACAGACCGTTGAACAGAGAATCCGCTATAAAGCAGGTCATATTATCCGGCTTGTTGGAGAGCACGGCAGTTTTGATGCCGCGGCGGCGAAGCTCATGCAAAAGCTCCGTTATGCCCGGGTACGGCTCGACAAGCTTTGTCGGGTCGGCCTCATAAAGCTCGTCATACGTTTTTCCGACCGCTTCATAGGCGGCCTCGTCATCGGGATGACCCACGGTGGCCAACATACGGCGAATAAGCAAGTCGCGTCCGTTTCCGACAAGCTGACGGTACAGCTCGGTGTCTATTTCGTCGAAGCCGTGAGCCTTCAGCGCAGAATTGCCAAAGCCGGCAATTGACCTCAGCGTATCGGCCACGGTTCCGTCCATATCAAAAATTACAGCTTTTATCATAAGTATTACCTCTTGCTTCTAATTGCTTTTTTAAGTATACTACGCGCAAATAGGTTTTTCAAGTACACTGTTCCTAAACTGACCTTGTAAATTAATTAAAATCTGAACATTGTGTGCATACCAGTTTGATGCTATACTTGACTCCAAGAGAAAATCCTATATAATAAAGAGGTAAGCCATATGAAGAAGAATTCAATTTACAGAATAGTTACCGTGGGTCTTTTAGGCGCACTGGTGTTTGTTTCAAATTATCTCAGCTTTCCTATCCCCGTGCCCGTCGGTGATATTTCAAGAATACATCTCGGAAATGTCTTCTGTCTGCTTTCTGGCTTTGTCATGGGGCCAGTCGGCGGCGGTCTTGCCTCCGGCATAGGCGCTGCACTGTATGACCTCACAAACCCGGCCTATGTCACATCCGCACCGTTCACCTTTGCTTTTAAATTCCTCATGGCGTTCGTATGCGGAGCTATCGCACACTCCGGAAAAATGTCCGGAAGCATGCTGGAAAAATGCAAAATCTCCACGCCGCGTTACTTCATTGCGGCTGTTTGCGGCAGTGTGACATACATAATTCTGTATCTTGCCAAATCATATATAACGGCGGTGCTTGCCGGAAGTGCTCCGCAGGCCGCTATGATATCACTTGTAACAAAGCTGGCAACAAGCTCGGTAAACGGTGTGCTGGCTGTTATCATTTCCGTACCGCTTGCCGCCGTTATCAAAAATGCGTTGAAGAGCGCTAAGCTCTCGGTTTAATATTATTTTCTGGAGCGTGATCTTATGATCATTATCAAAAACGGTATGGTCTCCGATGCGATACATCGCGAGGCATACAAGGCGGATATCCTTGTTGAGGACGGCAAAATCAAGGCCATCGGTGAAAATCTCACCGCGGACTGCGAGATCATCGACGCCGAGGGAATGAACATCTATCCCGGCTTTGTCGAGGCTCACTGCCACATAGGTCTGGACGGCAGCGGTATAGGCTTTGAGGGAAACGATGTCAACGAAATGACGGATATCCTCACTCCACAGCTTCGAGCAATAGACGGTGTTTACCCGATGGATCCCACCTTCCATGAAGCGCTTGCAGCCGGTGTTACCACTGTGTGCACGGGCCCGGGCTCGGCGAACGTTCTGGGTGGACAGTTTGCTGTTTTAAAGACAGTCGGAAAGAGCGTTGACGATATGATAGTGGAGCCCTATGCGGCGATGAAGTGCGCATTCGGCGAGAATCCGAAGCGCTGCTATAAGGATAAGAACAATTTCTCCCGTATGTCCACAGCCTCCAAGCTCAGAGAGATGCTTATGAAGGCATTGGAATATGATGCAAAGAAGCAGGCCGCAGGTGATGACGTCGCAAAGCGCCCACCGTTTGATATGAAGCTTGAGGCACTTTTGCCGGTAATACATGGTGAGGTTCCGTTGAAGGCCCATGCACATCGTGCGGATGATATTTTTACCGCTATAAGAATAGCCAAGGAATTCGGCGTTAAGCTGACTTTGGAGCACGTGACCGAGGGTCATCTCATAGTCGATGAGCTTGCAGGAGAGGATTACCCCATGGCGGTCGGCCCATCCCTCACTCACCAGACAAAGTTCGAGCTTCGCAATAAGACATTTACCACTCCGGGCATACTTGCAAAAGCAGGCTGCCATGTCGCGATAATAACCGACTCCCCGGTCATTCCGGAGAGCTACCTGCCGCTGTGCGCTGCTCTTGCAATGAAATCCGGTATGGATGAATTCGATGCACTGCGTTCCATAACGATAAATGCAGCGGAGCACATAGGCGCCGAGAGCAGAGTCGGCTCTATCGAGGTCGGCAAGGATGCCGATCTGGTCATAATGGACGGCCCCTGGAGCGAGGTCGCATCCGTAGTCAAGAACGTGATAGTCGACGGAAAAGTAGTAATAGGCTGATTTATATCAGGAGGGCGGCAATTTTGCCGCTCTCTTTTTTGATTCATAAAATATTAATTCTTTTTTCGCACTAAATTCAGCTTTCAACAGATTAACTTCACATGGAATTCACATAGGGGCACGATAATATAAATCGAAATGAGGGAGAAAATAAAGGTTGAAATATTCCTCAAAATGTGTTATTATCTGAAAGGAGCATAAGATCATGAGTGACAATCATGAAAGATTCCAGAATGAATCCGAATCTGTGAACCGCGAAAATGAACAGAAGATATACGATACGGAAGCGACTAATAATGTGAATGAGAACAGAGTCGGCTCTGCTCCGCAGTCCTATACATGGAACAGACAGACGGGCGAGTACAGCTCCGGTCCGAGACCGCAGCCGACATACCGACAGCCGATGTATTCACAGCCTCCGGTAAATCAGCAGCCGATGAGACCCGTTCAGCAGGTAAAGCCGAAAAAGAACGGTGTTCCGTTCGGTGTGAAGCTTCTCGCAGTGGTTCTGTGCTGTGCCATTACATCAGCGGCAACGCTCGGTGTCTTTATAGGATTGGTGCAGGGTGGCGTTGTAAAGCTTGAGACAAAGTCGGAGAGTGCGTTGGTGCTTCCCGATGAGGTATCACGCGGTGAGGCAGAGGCTGCCGCAGACAGCGCAGTATCAAGTGTCCCGGAGAACAACAGCGTACCGGGTACGGCTTTGACAGATCAGGATGTGGCCGAAAAGCTTATTCCATCCGTTGTGTGCATTGAGAATTATCAGGTTTCACAGCAGTATGGCTTCCTGTATACCACCTCGTCGGATGTTTCTCCTGCGAGTGAGGGTTCGGGAATCATAATCAGTGAGGACGGCTATATCGTCACAAATGCGCATGTCGTGGACGGCGCAACATCACTGAAGGCGATACTCTATGACGGTTCTACAGTCGAGGCCGAGCTTATCGGAAGCGACAGTCTGACGGACATAGCGGTCATTAAGGTTGACACAACAGGTCTTGAGACACCGCTTACAGCAGCGAGCTTCGGAGATTCTTCTGCACTGCGTGTTGCTGACAAGGTGATTGCAATCGGCAATCCCGGCGGCTACGAGCTCAGCTCCAGCGTAACGATAGGTTATGTTTCCGCGCTTAACCGTGCGATAACAAACAGCTCCACGGGATATACCATGGAGTACATCCAGACAGATGCAGCTATAAATCCTGGTAACTCCGGCGGCGCTCTTGTTAACAGCTATGGTGAGGTCATCGGAATAAATTCCGCTAAGATCAGCGCTACGGGCTATGAGGGCCTCGGCTTTGCAATCCCGTCCGATACGGCACAGCCGATAATCAATGATCTTATTCAGTACGGCTATGTCAAGGACAGAGCAATGCTCGGTATTTCCGGTCAGTTTATAGATTCACTTACGGGTCGTTTCTACGGCTTGCCGCAGGGCGAATATGTTGCAGCGCTCAATACGGAGCTTGCACAGAGTTCCGGCTTGCAGCAGGGCGATATTATCACGGCTATGGATGGCACAATGCTTTCAAGTGAAGCCGAGATGCGTGCCTTTATAAATTCCAAGAAGCCGGGTGAAGTCGTAACACTTACAGTTTATCGTCCGTCTGTTAAGGAATCTATCGAAATCAGTCTGACGCTTTCAGAGTATTCGGGAAGCTAATTAAATTTGAGTACGAGTCTTTTTCATAAATCTCCTTTTTCAAGCAACGAAGCTCGGGGTTTTCCCCGGGCTTCGTTGCGTTTGAAAGTACTTTTTTACATAGAAAAGCTCCGCATCCTTCCGTGATTTATGGTTTGATGCGGAGCTTTTGGTTTTGCTTTATGATATTGCGTTCAAAATTGCCGAGACCACACTGCCGGCCGTGTACAGTCCGGAAGAGCCCTCCTGTACGCATACGGCAAAGGCATAGGGCATGGATTCATCCTCGCAGAAGCCGACTATCCAGCAGTTCGGATCCTGTCCGCCAACCTCGGCTGTGCCGGTTTTGGCGCAGACATTGTATCCGCCGAAAAGGCTGCTGCCGTAATAGTTCACTACATTGTTTCTCATCATTTCGTGCAGCTCATATGCTGTACTGCTGCTGACAAGATCGTATTTTGTGCCGGTACCGTGTCCGGTGATATACGGCTCTGTGACTGCACCGCCGTTTGCTATTGCACCCATCAGCAGTGCCATGTGGTAGGGATTTGTCAGCACCTCTCCCTGACCGACGGATGACCACGCAAGGTCAAGTGCTGAGCAGCCGGAAAGCTGGATGGTACTGTCGGCGGTGGTTATGGAATCAAAGCTGAAGTGCTCGCCGAAACCCATGCGTTCCGCTGTTCTTTGCAGCTTGTCAGCGCCGATATCCTGCGCAAGCTTTGCAAAATATATGTTGCAGGAATGTCCCATCGCCTGACTCATGCTCAGCGCGCCGTGATATCCGAGGCATGTGACCGTGCCGTCACCGATAGTGCAGGTTTGCTCACAAGTATATGTGCGTGTTTCCCAATCGGTAAAGGTATCCATGGCGGCAGCGGCTGTCACCAGCTTGAAAATGGAGCCCGGCGTGTAGGTGGAGGTAAGGGTATGGTCGAGCAGAACGCCGTTGTATGCGTCGTTTTCAAGAAGATCACTCGGAACATTCATCGGGTCGTATGTAGGAGCACTTACCTTTGCTATTACCTCACCCGTCTTGTAATTGTACATGAATGCCGATCCATCCCTGCCGCCGAAGGCGTTATAGGCCGCGGCACAGGCGTTTGCATCGAGTGAAAGCTTGATGTCACGCCCAAAGGAGGAGAAAACCGTGTCATTAAGGCCGGTTATCAGGTTGTAGCCCGTCAGCTTGGAGCGGTGAACCGCCTGAACTGAGGTGCTTATGTATCCGCTGGAATCGCCCACCGTGTGCAGAAGAGCTCGACGGACGGATTCACTTTCGGCATATATACGGGAACCGTCCCGGCTTTCGGCGAGGATCATACCGTTTCTGTCGGTGATGGTTCCGGATGAAACGGACGAGCCGTTTGAATAGATATGTCCGTTATACGGCTGTGATACCCACTCCGCACCGTTTATCGTGAGATTGAAAACGAAAAAGCCTATGCCGCAAATGAATGCAAGCAGCAGAATGTAGAGAACAAAGGAACGAAATCCGGTGGTTTTCATCTGCGATCGCCCCCTCTTTTCCTATTTGAATACGTGTTTTTGTCGAGATTCAACTCTTCCTCCGGAATACGCACATTCATGCGCCTTGAGGAAATATCCTCGTATTCCGGCTTCTCAACAGGCACACGCCTGTAGTTAGGTACGCTGTCAAAGCTTTTGCTGCGTTCAACTTCAATGCCAATGACAGTGTCCTCATCATGTGCGGCGCTGTGTCGTCCGCCGCGCTTTGCCGCATATGTTCGTTCATCCGAAGCTTTTATAAAGGCAAGCAGTCCCCACGTGGAGAGTATGCTTGAGCCGCCGGCGCTTATGAACGGAAGAGTAACGCCCGTCAGCGGAAGAATATCAGTCGGGCCGAATACATTCAGACAGGTCTGGAAAAGCATCATTCCGGCTGCCGCACAGGAGGCTATGGCATAGAAGGTGGATCTGCTGCGCGTAACATCGCTGCGTGCATACATGATGAAAAGAGCCAGTCCGAACAGAACGGCCAGTCCCATCAGCAGACCCTGCTCCTCACAGAGCATGCCGAATACAAGGTCGCTGTCGGCTGCGGCAACGTATTTCAGGCAGCCGTTTCCAAGACCGATACCGCCGAGGCCACCGCTTGCGATATATGTCATCGTACGAACCTGCTGGTATCCGAGGCTGTCCTGAGTGTGCTCCCAAACATGTAGCCAGCCGGCAAAGCGCTGAGCAACATATGGCTTGAATTGCAATATCAGCACAACACCGAAGGCGGCTGCGGCAAGAGCCAGAAAGATTGTTCTGAAGCTGCCGGAGCGCATAAAAGCGATTATCAGGAAGCAGGCAAAGAAAATAAGGGCTGTTCCGAAATCTCGCATAAGGAATAGGCTTGCCAGGCATATTCCGACAAAGCCGATGAAAACCGTGAGGTTTTTCTTGGTTTGCAGTCTGTCAAGCGTTGATGCGCCGACGAAGATAAAGGCTATTTTTATCAGCTCGGACGGCTGGAAGCTAACCGGGCCGATGATTATCCAGTTCTTCGAACCGAATTTAGTGGAGCCGATAACAAGGTTTACCGCAAAAAGCAGAATTGCGCACACTGCGATAACGGTGCGGCTTTTCATTACTCTGTCAAGGTCACTTACAAACCATACTATAAAGCAGAAGAGCGGTACGCCGAGAATGAAGGCTGCTATCTGCATCTTTACGGCGGCAAGCCCCTGACAGCTCAGAAGCAGTATGCCTATGCTGTTCAGCAGCAGGCCGACCGTCTCTATTTCAAAGCTGACGCGCTTTAAAATTCTTCTTGAGAAGAAATACAGCAGCCAGCCCGTAAGGAAAACTGCTGCAAACGGTATTATCGGGTAGGTTTGCAGTTCGCCTGTTCCGAGCATGAGCTGTAACGTCATTGATATCTGCACCAGGGTGACGGAGAGCATGAGCTTGAACGGCGAAGCGGCCTCCTTTGTGAAGCCGGTAAAGACACGGCGCTTCTTCACATTCGAATCGGATGTGTTTTTCAAAATCAGTGTGGTAGGGCCTATCTGTATTTTATCGCCGATATGCACAAGTGTGGGGCCTGTTATGGTCTTGCCACCCACCTTGGTTCCCTTCTGAGAATCTGTATCGCATATGTACCAGCCGCTCTCGCGACGCATCAGCACGGCGTGATCGCGTGAAACGGATTCACCGGGTATCTGAATATCGCAGCTTCGGCTTCGGCCTATGGAGTTTTCCCAGTACAGAACGGGGAATGCCGTTCCCGTTGCGGCATCCTCCAGCACGATGACCGGATCCTTTCTGCGCTGTCCCTTTTTAAAGGATGTATAGCTCCGCCACAGAACATACAGCACGATGAAGGGCGTTATGAACCTTACAAGCAGCAGTATGGTGGAGAGCAGGCTTGAGTTAAGAGCAATTTCTGCGAGCTCGTTTAGAGTATTGAGCATGGTCACGCTCCTTTCAGCTTTACTTAATAGCGGCTATCTCTCCGGCCTTCTTGTAAATACTGTTGCCGGGAACGAATCCGCGTACCATGGAGAGGGGGTATATGCGGGCACCGCTGCCGACCACCGTGCCGGGATTCAGCACACTGCCGCAGCCTACCTCAACATTGTCGCCGAGCATTGCGCCGAACTTGCGTAGGCCGGTGTCTATTCTTTCTTCACCGATCTTTATGGTGACGGAGGAATGATCCTGCTTGAGGTTTGAGGTGATGGCACCTGCACCTGTATGAGCCTTGTAGCCGAGAATGGAATCGCCTATATAGTTGTAATGCGGGGCCTGGGCGCCGTCGAAAAGGATAGCGTTTTTGATCTCCGTGGAGTTACCTACAACGCATCCTGCGCCGATGAGTGCATTTCCGCGTATGAATGCACCGGGGCGTACCTCGGTGTTCGGGCCGATTATCGCCGGGCCTGCAATATATATATTCGGATAAAGCTTTGCCGAACGTGCGATCCACACATTACCGTCACGGTGCTCATATTCCTCCGGCGACAGTGTTTCGCCGAGACCGGTGATGAATTCGCCGATCAGCGGAAGCACCTCCCACGGATAGGTGAAGTTTTCCATGAGCGGCCTTGCTGCCGTATGACTGAGGTCGTACATCGCTTTGATTGTCATTTCTTCATGGTTCATGATATATCACGATCCTTTCTGTGATTACTGACTTATCATTTATATAAGTACAGTATAAACGATTTCCTCGTGCAAATCCAGTATGCACGAGGAAATTTAAGGCTTTGTTAATTTTTATGCTCACATAAATTTAAATGTGCGCACAGCGGCCTCGAAGTATAGATCGCTCTCGTCGATACCCTGTCTGTCGAGATTTCTGGAATCCCACTGAGTGCCCGCAAGGGAATCGGCGGCCCAGAGGAACTGTGCGAATTTAACCTCTCTGAACTGTGCTACAGCGGCAAGCGAGGCGCATTCCATTTCAACAACGGAGCAGCCCTGTGCCTTGCGCTTTTTCACCTTTGCGGCTGTTTCACGGTAAAATGCATCGGTCGTCCAGGTCTTTGTGCATACATACGGTGCACCGAGGCTTTCGAGTGACTTGCACACCGCGCTTACACAGTCGGGATCAAGAGCTATCTCATCGGCTGCCGGGAGATAATGATATGATATGCCCTCATCCCTTATCGCCGCCTCCGGCACGATTATATGCCCTGCGGTGATCTCGTGCTTTAAGGCACCGCATGAGCCGAACATTACAAAGCGCTTTGCACCCATCGGCACAGACTCCTCAATTGCGCAAATTGCGCCGGGGCCGCCGATGAACATATTGGCGAATGCGAATTCGGTGCCGTCATGCCATGTGGCTTTCCAAATGGGGGACACGTAAGAGCAGCTCTTGAATTCGCCTATGACTGTTGCGTTCAGCAGCTTTGCATATTTTTCAACGATGCTCTGCGAGAAAATTCCGATAAAATTTTCCGGCATATCGGGGTTTTTGCTTATGGCATCCTCGGGATTTATTATCGCCTTTTTGCATGGGTCAAAGTCTGTGTGTATCACTGATGCTCACCTTCTCTTGAAAAAATTATCGATAGTATACTCCTTTAATGTTGAAAAGTCAAGCGATATGAATTTACGCTGAATAGTGACGATGTATTTGAAGAAATAAGGAATCTGTAGGAGCTAATGGTACTCGATTTGTAATAGTTGACCGTATTTGACATGTATTTTGCAGCATTTGGGGTTGCATTTGACATATAGAAGTGATAAGATAGTTGCAAATGAAATTATTTTATTACAGCAAAATGGAGGGGAATGTATTGAAAAGGTTAGCTGTATATCTGAAACCGTTCATTCCGAGGATGAGTTTTGGACTTAGCATCAAGATAATCGGCTCGTTGGTGGAGCTGATTATTCCGTGGATACTCTCGTATATTATTGATGATCTGATACCGATCGGTGAGATACGGCCCGTCGTACTGTGGGGCTTACTGATGATCCTCTGCTCGATCATCGGATGGCTCGGCAATGTTACGGCGAACAGAATGGCTTCCTCCGTGTCAAGGGACTTTACAAGGATACTGCGACACGATCTCTTTGCGAAGATATCCTATCTGTCCGAGCGACAGGTGGATAATCTTTCGATTCCGTCGCTGATATCGCGTATGACGAGTGATACATATGTGCTGCACCAGACGGTCGGCATGATACAGAGGCTCGGCGTGCGCGCGCCCATACTTCTGGTGGGCGGAATAATCGTCACGCTGACACTCGATCCCGTGCTCACACTCATCATGGTGGCTACGCTCCCGATAGTCGGCGTGCTCACGGTGTATGTTTCAAGAAAGGGCGTCAAGCTCTTTAAAATCGTTCAGCGCGGTACGGATGAGCTGACAAGAGTCGTGCGCGAAAATGCGGTTGGCGTGCGAGTAATCAAGGCTCTTTCAAAGTCCGAGTATGAACGCAAGCGCTTCAAAAAGGTCAATGATGATCTGACGGAAAAGGAGCGTACTGCTGAAACTACCATGGCTCTTATCAATCCGATAATGACTCTGCTGCTGAATGTCGGCATAGTCGCGGTCATAGTCGCCGGTGCATACCGTGTTAACGGCGGAACAACGGAAATAGGTAAAATAATTGCGTTTATGAACCTTTTCACCATTGTTTTGAATGCACTTATGGCCATAAACCGCATGTTCGACAGACTTTCACGTGCTGCGGCATCCTCCGCACGTATAGTTGAGGTGCTTGATGCCCCCGCGGAGCTTTTCGAGAAGGAGGCTCATTTCAGCTTCCTGCCCGAGAATGTCCCCCATGTTGAATTTGACAATGTGACCTTCCGCTATGAGCGCGGCAGCTTTGCCGTGCGCGATCTCAATTTCTCGCTAAAGCGCGGCGAAACACTGGGAATAATCGGCGCGACGGGCGCCGGAAAATCCACGGTTATTCGTACCCTCATGCGCTATTACGATGTCTCGGAGGGCGCAATACGCATAGACGGTGTGGATATAAGGGATTACGCTACGGTCGACCTCAGAAAGAAGTTCGGCGTTGTCTTCCAGAACGATACGCTGTTTAAGGACACAATAAGAGAGAATATCAGGCTTGGCAGAAGCTTGACTGATGATGAGCTTTTGGAGGGTGCAAGACGTGCTCAGGCTCTGGAATTCATTGAGGAGCAGGGCGGTCTGGATGCACCGGTCGCCATAAAGGGCGCAAACCTTTCCGGCGGTCAGAAGCAGAGACTGCTCATAGCAAGAGCACTTGCGGGTTCACCCGAAATACTCGTGCTGGATGACTCCTCCAGTGCACTGGACTACAAGACGGATTCCCGTCTGCGTGAGGAAATAAGAAAGCATTATGCCGACTCCACCAAGATAATCGTTGCTCAGCGCGTCAGCTCCATAATGCATGCCGAGAAGATACTGGTAATGGAAAACGGCAACGTTATCGGAATGGGTACTCATGATGAGCTGTTCGCCTCTTGTCCTCTTTACAGGGAGATATGCGATTCGCAGATCGGTGACAGACGCAGTGATGATAAGGAGGCGACAGAGGAATGAAAAAAGAGGAAAACAAAACTCAACGCGTAAAAATGAAAAAGACGGCGATACTTTCACGTCTTATGCCGTATCTTCTTCAAAATAAGCTGTTCCTTTTCCTGTGCATAGTGCTGACCGTGGCCAGTAACCTGCTCGGACTTGCAGGCCCGTATGTATCCGGACTTGCCATAGACTCCATAGAATTGGGCAAGGGCAGGGTGGATCTCGGCGCAGTATGGTATTATGCCCTGATAATGGTGCTTCTCTATGCCGCATCCGCAGGACTCGGCTACATACTTTCAAGGCTTATGATCTCTATCAGCCGCCGTGTTGTCAACACAATGCGCCGTGATGTGTTCAATAAGCTGACAGAGCTTCCGGTTGGATATTTCGACACGAACCAGACGGGCGATATACTCAGCAGAATGTCCTATGATATAGACACTATCAACACCTCGCTCTCGCACGATCTTGTTCAGGTGCTTACAAGCGTGGTAACGGTCGGCGGTGCTCTTTTCATGATGCTGACGATTTCGCCTACGCTCGTGCTGATCTTCGTGGTTACAGTCCCGTTGACATTTATCATGACAAGGAAGATAACAGGGTTCACACGCCCCATGTTCCGCAAGCGCTCCGCTAAGCTCGGCGAGCTCAACGGTTTTGTGGAGGAGATGATAAGCGGACAGAAGACTCTCAGGGCTTACAGCCAGGAGGAGAACACTATAAAGAAGCTCGATGCTCAGAACGACGAGACTGTTGAGGCGTACTACAAGGCCGAGTATTACGGCAGCCTTGTGGGCCCGTCAGTAAACTTCGTGAACAACCTCTCCCTGTCACTCGTCAGCATGTTCGGTGCACTGCTCTTCCTTAAAAACGCAATATCCATAGGTAATATCTCCTCGTTCGTGCTGTATTCCAGACGCTTCAGCGGCCCGATAAATGAGATAGCAAATATTATCGGTGAGCTGCAATCGGCGTTTTCCGCAGCGGAGCGTGTTTTCAGGCTGCTGGATGAAGATCCCGAGCCGTTGGATATCCCCGAGGCAGTTGACATGAAGGCGGTTGACGGTGAGGTCGCTCTTGAGCATGTCAATTTCGGCTACACCAAGGAGAGACAGATCATTCACGATCTTTCCCTCGAGGTGCCGCAGGGCGCGCTTATAGCGATAGTCGGCCCGACAGGTGCCGGCAAGACGACGATCATCAATCTGCTGATGCGCTTCTATGATGTTGACAGCGGAACGATAAAGCTGGACGGAAGACCGGTTCAGGAGCTTACCAGAAAGAGCCTGCGTCTGAATTACTCCATGGTGCTACAGGATACATGGCTGTTTAACGGAACGGTATTCGAAAACATAGCTTACGGCAATGAAAAGGCCACACGTGAGGATGTTGAGCGTGTCTGCAAGGCGTGCAATATACACGACTACATAATGACCCTGCCGGAGGGCTATGATACCGTGCTTGACGATGATGGCTCGAATGTTTCCAAGGGTCAGAAGCAGCTTATGACGATAGCCAGAGCCATGCTGCTCGAAGCCTCACTGCTCATTCTGGATGAGGCTACCTCGAACGTTGACACAAGGACTGAGCAGAGCATACAGCGCGCCATGAGAACGCTTATGGCCGGAAAAACCTGCTTTGTCATAGCACACAGACTTTCAACCATTCGCAATGCGGATATGATACTGGTTGTACGTGACGGCGAGATAGTTGAACGCGGAACACATGATTCCCTTATGGCTCAGGACACTTTCTATAAGCAGCTCTACAACGCACAGTTCGCATAAATTAAGAATTTGCCCCGGAAAATCGTAAGATTTTTCGGGGCGTTTTTTTGTTGACATTTGCTAAGCGGAGTCCTATACTTTTTATGATTGCTGATTATGGAGATGTAGTAAGTGAAGAAGAGAACAGCAAAGGGAAAAGCCGGACTTGTCGGTCTGTATTGCTTTTTAATATCGATAGTATTGGATTTTGCCATTGAGCTCATGTATCGCCAGAGCATGACAGCCGTGCTGTCCTATATAGCGGTGCGCCCGTTGGCCTTCCTTGAAAACGCATGTATAGTGGCACTTTTTATGTCACTGATATTGTTTACAAAGAGAAAGTGGTTCTCCGGAGTTCTGATCGGTGCGCTGTGGGTGGCGCTCGGCATCACGAATATGTTCCTGCTGAGCTACCGCGTGGCACCGCTGTCGGCGATAGATTTCAAAATCATGGAGTGGGACCTCTCCTTTGTGGGCCTGTATATGAGCGTCGAGCTTTTCATTCTGCTCGTTATAGCTATTGTTTGTCTGCTGATAGGGCTGGTCTTTCTGTTTAAGAAGTCACCGAAAACCAAGGTTTATCCGCAGAAAAGCGTGGTAAATCTCTGCATTATTGTGCTTACAACAGCTATTTTGCCGAGCCTGCCGCTGAATATCGGCTTTGCCGGGGATGACTATAAGGATGTCATAAACATGTCGGAGCAATACGGTTTCGTGTATTCATTTTCGCGCAGTATCATAGATGTTGGCATCGATTGCCCGGAGGATTATTCCGCAAGACGTGTTCATGCTATTGCGGATGAGGTATTCAGCACCGAGGAGGAGCAGCCCGAGGAAATGCCGAATATCATCTTTTTGCAGCTTGAATCCTTTTTCGATATCACGCATGTCAAGAATTTTGAGCTGTCGGAGGACCCCGTGCCGTATTTCAGATATCTGAAGGAAAACTGCTCGAGCGGATATTTCACCGCGCCGTCCATAGGCGCCGGAACCGCAAACACCGAGTTTGAAGTCATTTCTCAGATGGATGTGTACATGTTCGGTACCGGAGAGTATCCGTTTGAGACTGTTTTGCAGGAGGATACCTGCGAATCTGTTGCATACATATTAAAGGATATGGGGCTTGCCACACATGCTATGCATGACAATACGGCTACCTTTTACGACAGAAATATCGCCTATGCCAACCTGGGCTTTGATACATTTACTTCCGTAGAATACATGAACGATGTGGAGTACAACGAGATAGGCTGGGCGAAGGATAAAGTTTTTATAAATGAAATAGACAGGGCATTCAACTCCACAGAGGAGAGGGACCTGGTTTATGCGATCTCCGTGCAGCCACACGGAGCATATCCGGATAATGACACTGAGCGCGAAATAAAGCTGATTTCGGGCATCGAAAATGAATCCATACACAATAAAATGGAGTATTACATAGAGCAGATCAATGAGGTGGATGATTTCCTCAAGGAGCTTACGGACTACCTCGGCACGCTCGATGATCCGACAGTGCTTGTGGCATACGGAGATCATTTGCCCTCCATCGACATAGATGAGAGTATGCTGGAGGAATCCACACCGTATATGACCGAATACGTCATATGGGCAAATTATCCCATGGCTGTGGAGCACCGCGATCTGACGGCGTATCAGCTTGCGTCCTATGTGTTTGACAAAATAGGCATAAACCACGGCACGTTGACGAAATTCCATCAGAAGAACAGTAACAGAAATGCAGCGTATTATACGGAGCTTCTGACGCTGCAATATGACATGCTGTACGGAGACAGAGTGGTTTATCACGGTAAGAGCCCCTATGAAAGGGTCAATATGCGCTTCGGCATTGAGGATATAGTGCTGAACTCCGCCACACTCAGGGCGGATGTGCTTACAGCGCATGGGGAGAATTTCACACCCTACAGTGTCATATGCATAAACGGTGAGCCGCAGGAGACGGAGTTCATCTCAAAAACGGAGATACGCTGCAAACCCGAAGTGCCCTCAAGCGAGGCCAGAGTGTCTGTAAAGCAGATAGCAAACGACGGAACCGTGCTCTCAACGGCACGCGTTGACTAAATCCGTAAATATTATAAAAACACTGGACTTTTTTTAAGGTATGCGGTATAGTAATAAAAAACAGAGTAGGGCAGACAGCGTTAAGTGCCGCTTGATACGGGGAGTTGATGGGCGGACGAAGACCTTTTGGTCGCGGTTGTGTGCCCGCATCCCGCTGTTGCATATGGAGAAGGGTGTACTGCGCTGAATGCGGTATGCTCTGCACGGATATCTCCTGTGTGGCAACGAACGCTCAGGAGGTATTTTTATGTCTGAAAAAAACCGCAAGCTGTTCACCACCCCGTTTTCCGCCGAATATTGGCGGCTGTCCGCGCGCGAAATGAAGTCGATACACATGCTTGTTATCGCTGCATTGCTGACCGCGCTGCGCATTGCCGTAAAATCTCTGCGCATACAGCTGGGGCCGGATCTCTATGTCACCTTCGGATTCGTTATCAATGCGTTGGGCTCAATGATATACGGGCCGGTTGTCGCCGGCGTTACTTCGGCTATCAGTGATATTCTCGGTGCACTGCTTTTTCCGTCCGGCGCATATTTCTTCCCGTTCACGCTTGTTGAAATGGCGGGCGGAGTTATATTTGCTATGTTCTTTTATCGTGCAAAGATCACAACTTCGCGCGTTGTATGGGGTCGCTTTGCTGTGACTGCCATATGTAATCTCATATTGAATCCCATCACCCTGTATTATTACAACATGCTGTTCTTTACGAAATCATATATGATCTTCTCATTGCCGCGTGTGGTGAAAAACCTGGCGCTTTTCCCTGTGCAGTCACTGATACTCATCGTGTTCTTCAATGCCATGCTGCCGATAACAAATCGCATGGGACTTACGCATACGGGTAATGTTAAGCTTTCGATAGAAAAAAAAGACATTAAAATGCTTGTGCTGCTTACGGCCGTTTCTGCCGTGGCGGTGGCGCTGTATTACATAATTATGGGTATTATTTGATTTACTACGGGAGGGCTCGTTATGATGAAAACAGCTCCGGCGGTATTTGCGGTCGGAAACGATTATCAGATAATGGTTCAGCTTGAAAAGGAATCTCTTTTTTGGGTGAATATAAACGGCAGGAATTATTATGATGAATCAAACGGCATCATGAATTCTCTGTCGGAAATACACAGGGTCACTGTGCCGATGAAGGTGCTTGAGGCCGCCGGAAGCTACACGGTATGCATCAAGCCCATAATAGATCGCAAGCCGTATTTCCCGGAGACTGCGGATACTGTGGAGACCTCCTTTGAGTTTCATAGGGTGCCGGATAGCGGCATACGCGCATACCATATTTCCGATGCGCACAACAGAATAGAGGAGCCGCTTCGTGCCGCAAGGGCCTTTGGCGATATCGATATCCTCATTCTGAACGGTGATGTTATAGATCACAGCGGCGACCCGACAAAGTTTTCTAATATATATGAGATATGCTCTGCGATAACCGGCGGCTCGATTCCGGTTGTGTTTTCACGCGGAAATCATGATATGCGCGGCAGGTATGCCGAGCGCTTTGCCGACTATACGCCGAATCGCTTCGGCAATACATACTATACCTTCCGCCTGGGCGGTATATGGGGCCTTTTGGTGGATGCCGGTGAGGACAAGCGTGACGATTGCGATGAATACGGCTGCACTGTTGCTTGCCATGCGTTCAGAGAACGTCAGACCGACTTTATCGAGAGCGTAATCGAGAACGCGGAGCGCGAATATAATGCGCCGGGCGTCAAGACACGCATAGTTATTGCTCATCACCCGTTTATGATGATTCATCCGGCTCCGTTCGATATCGAGGAGGAGTTTTTTACAAGGTGGACTGAACTGCTTGCGAATGAGGTGAAGCCCGAGTTGATAATTTGCGGACACCTGCATGAGACAGAGGTGCTGCATCCTGCTTCTGAGGAGGATGCGGGAAAATTCCTCAATACCGAGGTGCCGTGCCCCGTTGTCATAGGTGCAAAGCCTGGCGAGGGCTATTTCTGCGGCTGTGGCTTTATCTTTAATGACGGCGGCGCAGAGGTCGTGTTCACGGACAGTGACGGGAAAACTCTGTCCTCGGAGCATATTGAATATTGATATCAGGGGCGTTCCAATGGGAGCGCCCTTTGTGCTGTTAAAAAACAAATTCCGGTTTACATATCGCAGCGGCGGCGCTATAATTGCGGTGTAACACAGTTTCTTAGGGGTGGACAGTTATGAAAAAAACGATTCACATGATAGGTAATGCTCATCTTGATCCCGTTTGGCTGTGGGATTGGCGAGAGGGTCATCAGGAAAATCAGGCGACGATACTTTCGGCCTTGAATCGTCTTGAGGAATTCGACGATTTCGTATTCACATGCAGCTCGGCACAGTTCTACGAGTGGATAGAGGATACCGATCCGGAGCTCTTTGAGAAGATAAAGAGGTATGTAGCAGAGGGCAGATGGATAATCGTGGGCGGCTGGTGGGTGCAGCCGGACTGCAATATCCCGAGCGGTGAGTCCTTTGCGAGACATTCGCTCATAGCTCAGAATTATTTTATGGAGAAATTCGGAAGGATAGCGAAGACGGGCTACTGCGTGGACAGCTTCGGCCACAATGCTATGCTGCCGCAGATATTAAAGAAGTCCCGTATGGACAATTATGTGTTCCAGCGGCCGTCCGTCAAAGAAAATCCGGATGTTCCGCCTGCCGGCTTTTTGTGGACATCCCCGGACGGAAGTGCGGTGCGTACCTTCCGCCTGCTGAGCGGCTATTGTATAAGCAGCAATATAGAGAAAACTCTTGACGAGTACAGCGGCATGTTCCCGGAGGGTCAGAACGATCTGATGCTGTTCTACGGCGTCGGAAATCACGGCGGCGGCCCGACTATCAAAAATATCGAAGAGGTGCGTCGTCTTATAAAGGAGCGCAGTGATGTAGAGGTTTGCTTCAGCGACCCGGATACATATTTCAGCAGTGTTGACGAGACTGCTCTGCCGGTGGTGCATGGAGAATTGCAGCACCATGCCGCCGGCTGCTACGCGGCGGAATCGATGGTCAAGGCCATGAATCGCCGCGCCGAAAATGCATTGCTTTCTGCCGAGAAGTTGCTTGCAGTCGCGCAAAACAGCGGAAAAGAGCTTGCCGACAGCGATATGACCGAGGCGTGGAAGCGAGTTCTGTTCAACCAGTTCCATGATACACTTGCCGGCTCCGGCATGGAGAGCGCATATTATGATACGAGAAATCAGCTTGGCGAGGCTGTATCCGTCGCGAACAGACAGGAAAGCCGTGCTCTGCGTGCGTTGAACTTCGATATCGATATTCCGCTTGATGATACGACACTGCCGCTTGTGGTCTGGAATCCACATTCCTGGCAGGTAAAAACTCCGGTGGAATTTGAAACGGGAATGTTTGCCAATATACCGTTCCAAACGGAGGTATACCTCACAGACTGTGACGGAAACGAGATACCGATGCAGATTATTGATGCCGCCTGCAAGGTGAACGGACGCACAAGGTTCACCTTTATGGCGGAGATACCGGCACTCGGCTATGCTGTGTATTTCCTGCATAAGTCGGACAGGGCTATGCAGCGTACGGAAAGCGAGGATATAACACTCGAAAACGAGTATATGCGAGTGGAGTTCGATAAGTCCACCGGTGCCATAGCCTCCATATTCGATAAGCGTAGCGGTAGGCAGGTTCTCTCCGCGCCGGCATCCGCGGTGGTAGTGAATGACGATACCGACACATGGGGACATTCTCTCGTTAAACTTGATGACTACGAGGGTGAGTTTACTCTCGGACGCTTCAAGGTAATGGACAGGGGAGAGGTCAGAGAATGCGTCAAGGTGATATCAAAATACGGTGACTCGACGCTTTCACAGGTGTATTCTCTCTATAAGGGTGAGGCCGCCGTGCGTGTTGAGGGTACGGTGAACTGGCAGGAGCACAGAAAGGCGCTTAAGCTCATGTTCCCGGTGAATACGGAAAACGCCTCCGCGGCAAGCGAGATACCCTTTGGATATATCGAAAAGAATATGGACGGAAAAGAGGAGACCATGCAGCAGTGGGCGGATATTTCCGGTGACGGTGTCGGCCTTTCTATTTTGAATGACAACAAATACAGTGTGGATTTCCACGACAGCACTATGGGCTTTACCGTACTGCGCAGTCCTGTATATGCACATCATGACCCGTATGAGCTGAGGGATGATGAGGAGTATTCGTACATAGACCAGGGCATACAGCATTTCACATATGAGCTTGTGCCGCACCTCGGCAACCGTAGACGAGCAGGCATTATGAAAGCGGCGGCAGTCTTGAATCAGCCGCTCATCACGGCCTTTGAGACCTTCCATTCGGGCTCTCTGCCGCTCAAGAAGAGCTTTATGTCCGTAGACAGTGAAAATATCCAGATGACTGCACTGAAAAAGGCATATCGCGGCGAGGGCACCGTGGTTCGCCTGTTTGAAAGCTTCGGCGAGAGCACAAAGGCGCATATCAAGCTGTTCGATACCGAATTCGATGCAGTTTTTGTCCCATATGAAATTAAAACCTTCAAGCTGAACGGTGACGGAACCGTAAGCGAGACGGATCTTCTCGAGTGGAATATTTGACGTAACGAGGCGGTGGGACAGTGGTAAAGCCCACCGCCTCGTTCTTGAAAAAAAAACTGCGAAATTACAATTTTATTTCAAAAAGACTTGAAAAAGTTACTGGTTTGTAATATATTATTATAGGTAAGAAAAAATCAGTAGGGTGTGGAAGGGAGTTCACACTTTGGAGGTTCATAATGAAGAATAAGTTCATCAGGGTCGTATCGGTCGCAATGGCGGCGGTTATGCTGATATCATCCAATGCGTTTGCAACGACAGTAAGTGAATATAATAATCAGATCAGTGAGATCAAGGCGAAAAAAGAGGCTAATGAGGCCATAGGAGCAGACCTTAAGGCGAAGCTCGATGAGCTCCGCGACAAAACTGAGCAGGCCGAGGAATATCAGGCTACGCTCGCAGAGCAGATACTGAACTATCAGGAAAATATCGACCTGACGCTGGCACGTATCAGAGAGCTGGAGGACAGCATAACGGAGCTTGAGGCTCAGATAGATGCTGCGGATGCGGAGCACGAAAAGACCTTTGAAAAGCTCAAGGTGCGTCTGCGCGCCCTGTATACATCCGGCGGCGACCTTACAACGCTGCAAATACTTCTCGATTCCACAAGCCTCAGAGATTTCTCCATGAAGTCGGAGGCAATACAGCGCTTTACGGCACATGACAAGCAGCTCATGGAAGAAATACAGGCGTACATGGAGGAAACAGCCGCTCAGAGAGATCTGATCGCAGAGCAGAAGGAGGACCTGGCGGACGAGAAGAAAGAGCTTGAAAGCAAGCAGAGCGAGCTTCAGGTGCTCGAGGAGGAAAACCAGAAGCTTATCGATGCCCTGAATATCCAAAGTGCCGAGCAGCAGAGACTTATTGAGGAAAATGAGAAGCTCAGCCAGGAATACCTTGATGACATAAATGCACTTATTGAAAAGCGTAATGAGCAGCAGAGAAAGGACGAGGAGGCTAATAAGAAGCCGAATACCGGCAGCAGCGGTTCTGTTTCTCCCAGCGGCTCCGGCCTTGGCTCCGTATCGTTCAGCTGGCCTCTTCCGGGCTATGGCTACAGCTTCATAACTCAGTATTACGGAGGAATGTACAGCGGCACACCGCATAAGGGACTTGATATCGGTGCTCCGTATGGCACACCGATCGTTGCGGCGGAGTCCGGACAGGTGCTTTCTGCGGAATATCACTGGTCATGGGGCAATAATGTTCTCATCTGGCATAACGAAACCTATTCCACCAGATATGCACATTGCAGCTCAATGTGTGTTTCACCCGGAGATTATGTTCAGAAGGGACAGGTTATAGGCTATGTTGGCTCAACAGGACAGTCAAGCGGTAATCATCTCCATTTTGAGGTGTATCAGAACGGTACACGCGTAAATCCGTCCAATTTTGTATAATAGTTCATCAGCCACCGGCGGTCAAAGATCGTCGGTGGCTTTTTGTATATATCCGCGCTTTCTTCCTATACTATGTACAGAAATAGCAGGAAGGATGAGGATATGAAGATTCAAAAGCTAATGGCGGCCGAGCTGCTCGATTCGCGAGGGACGCCAACTGTGGGCGTTACGGTGGTGCTGAGTGACGGCTCAATAGGCGTAGCCAATGCACCGTCCGGTGCGTCAACAGGAAAATTTGAAGCACATGAAAAGCGGGACAGGGACAGGAACAGGTACGGAGGACGCGGAGTAAAAAAGACGATACAGAGCGTTCAGGAGGTCATAGCACCGGCGCTTGAGCACATGCAGCGCCTAACCGTCAGGGATATCGACGGACTGCTGATTGATATTGACGGTACAGATAATAAGGAAAAGCTCGGTGCAAATGTTATGCTGGCAGTGTCCCTGGCATCGGCAAAGGCGCTTGCCGCACACTACAAGCAGCCGCTTTTTCGATTTTTGGGCGGTGTGAACGCCAATAAAATGCCCGTGCCAATGATGAATATTCTGAATGGCGGTGCACATGCCGCAAATAATATTGACATTCAGGAATTCATGATAATGCCCGTGGGTGCGGAAAGCTTTTCGGAGGGTGTGCGGATGTGCGCCGAGGTCTATAATACTCTCGGGAAGCTCCTGAAAAAGCAGGGTGTGTCGAATGCCGTTGGGGATGAGGGCGGCTTTGCACCCGATCTTCCGAACGATGAGGCTGCCATAGAGCTGATACTTGAGGCGATTGGCGCTGCCGGATATTCCACTCAGCAAATAAAGCTCGCACTCGATGCGGCGGCAAGCGAGTGGGCAATGGAGCAGGGGTACTGTCTGCCGAAAAGGAGAAGCTGCTTCACCGCTGAGCAATTGACGGCGTATTGGTCGCGCTTGTGCGAAAAGTACCCGGTGATTTCACTTGAGGACCCACTCGGCGAGGAGGACTTTTCTGCGTGGACAACCATTACGGAGAAGCTTGGCAGAAAGACCATGCTGGTCGGTGATGACATTTTCGTGACGAATCCGAAAAGAATTCGCGAGGGCATCCTGAGAGGGGCGGCTAATGCCGTGCTGATAAAGCCGAATCAGATAGGCACGCTTACCGAAACACTTGAGGCCATAAGAATGGCACGGGACAGCGGCATGAGAACGATAATTTCACACCGCTCCGGTGAAACGGAGGACACGAGCATAGCGGATATTGCCGTTGCGGTGAATGCCGGCTTCATCAAGACCGGAGCGCCGTGCAGGGGAGAGAGAACGGCCAAATACAATCGTCTGCTGAGAATAGCCTCGGAAAACGCCCTAGATGCAAATTACGGGATAATATGAGAAAAGTGGTTCGCAGTGCATTTGCTGCGAACCACTTTTTTAGTTTAATGTTTTATTAAAGCTTGCAAACATCGAGGCGCGGTCTGTGGAACCATTGGCCGTTGGTGAAGTCCGGCATTGCCTGCGGTGCGCCGCCCTGCTGAATGGATATCTCAGAGAGAACAGCGACTGCCTGCCATGTTGCGGAGTCGTAAACGTCGATGGGCATCGGCTCATGATTTTCAAGAGCTGATACGAATGCGTTGTATGCAAACCAGTCCATTCCGCCGTGTCCGGAGGCCAGTTCCTCGGCGGTTACGTTCTTCCAGATGTCCGGCAGATATTCTTCCTCATACTTTTCTGCATTGCCAAGGTTATTCTTGATGAATTCCGGCATCTCCCAGTATTCCTTCTCTCCGTCGATGAAGACGGAATTTGTGTCCTGAGAATAGAGTCCCTTTGTTCCGCGAACGGTGAATTCACGGCTGTAGGAGCGCGGAAGTGTGGTGTCAAGGCGCATGAGGATGGTTTCGCCATTTGCACAGGTGAGCACGGTAGTGATGATGTCGCCCTGCTTGAATTCGGCATTCTTCATTTCCTCGGTGGCGTCGTCACGGGTCTTTATATATTCCTTGAGTCCGGCTGCCTTTGAAGCGAAGGAGGAGACGGAAACTATGCGGTTGCCGCGGTTGATATCCAGAAGCTTTGCGATGGGGCCGAGCTCATGTGTGGGATAATTCTCACAGCAGCGATTCTGATAATTTCTGAAACGGTAGTGACGGTTGGTAAGTCCGTAGGAGACCTCATTGCGCAGGTCGTGCGCATATGCACCGGCGCAGTGGACAACCGTGCCGAAGACATTCTTTCTGGCCATGCTTGTTGCAAGAAGCTCATCCTTGCCCCAGCAGCAGTTTTCCATGAACATGTACGGTGTGCCGGTCTTTTCGTATGTACGGACGAGGTTGTAGCAGTTTTCAAGTGAATACTCACAGCCAACCTCGCTTGCGGCAGCAATGCCGTGCTCCATGGCATAGATGGCGATCTCAGCGTGTCTCTCCCAGCCGGTGAAGACAAAAACGGCCTCAACGCCCTCATGTGCAAGAGCCTCCTTGTAATCGGTGTAGCCGACCGCTTCTCTGCCAAGGCTCTTTAAGAATTCGAGAGTAGCCGCGACACGATCCTCGTATATGTCGCAAACGGCGACGATATTGAGACTGTCGATCTTTGAAAGTACATCGCGGACAAGGCTGTGGCCGCGGCCGCCGAGTCCTACAACACATGCGTTTATCATATAATTACCTCCGATATTCATGCCGACGATATTATCGTGCGGCTTATGTACTGAACAGAATAACCGATTGCACACCCGACTGCTTCCAGCATAAACTGAACTGAGAGGGGGACAGGTTTTATGGAAAATACAGGACAGTACCGCCTGCTTTCATCACTGAAATCAGGGCAGAGCGGTACGGTCAGCGCCGTGAAAGCGGAAAGCACCATGAGGAGACGTCTGTTGGATCTCGGCCTGACAGAGGGGACGGATGTTACATGCGTCGGCATCAGTCCGCTGGGAGATCCGCTGGCATTTCGCATAAGGGGTGCGGTCATAGCTCTGCGCCGGGTCGATGCGGATACGGTGCATTTGACGGATGGATAGCCGTCCGCCAAGACCTATTCTATATCGAACGGTGCGTCGAGTCAAGACGATACCTTCAGAATTGAGCGAAGAATTTGTATTTAAAATGTTTGCTTGACATTTTGTCATAAAATGAGTATCCTTATTAACGCAGCTTTGCTGCGGTCAGTCGCGAAATCCTGACCTTAAAAAATACTAGCGCGGACAGCCTGTGCTGTACTGCGGTCCGAAAGGAATGTTAAATTTGAAGAGAAGAAAAGGGGTCCGTGATCTGGCGTTCGGCGCCGTGATCGCGGCAATGTACGCTGTGCTCACCTATGTTGCGGCTGCGATGAATCTGGCCTATTGGCCGGTGCAGTTCAGATTTTCGGAGGCACTCACCATCCTGCCGGTGTTCACACCTGCGGCGATACCTGGGCTTGCCATGGCGTGCCTTATCTCCAATCTCGGGAGCCCGCTCGGCATTGTGGATTGGGTGATAGGCCCGGCCGCTTCGCTATGTGCGGCTTTAGGTACGCGTGCAGTCAGGAACATCAGGCTCAGCAAGGCTCCGATTCTTGCACCATTGCCGCCGGTTATTTTTAACGCCCTGTTTGTCGGCCTTGAGGTGGCGTGCTTATCGGATGCCGGTGTATTCAGCCTCAGTAATTTGTCGCTGACAGGCTTTCTGACAGGAGCACTCTCGGTAGGTATCGGCGAGCTTGTGGTGGGCTATGCGCTCGGAATACCGCTGGCGCTCACCATGCAGCGCTCAAAGCTCATCGAGCGTCTGCATCTTTAACGGCTTGGCTTTGTCCCCGGTGAAGGCTTTCCGGTTTCAGCGGCGTGTATGTGCCCAACGAAGGATTCGCCCGGGCTTGCTGTCGGGGAAATAAGTGAATATCGAAAACTGATGGCGATCTCTTTTCATGAGATCGCCGTTTTACTTATTATTTTCAGGTTTTACGGGACGTGCGGTTGCGAAAGCAGTAAAATAATGGTATACTACTTATTTATAGGAAATGCAAAAAAACGGTTGTTACATGGCCGATAATAAATTGATATTGGAGGATAATAATTTGAGCAATCATAAGCAAAGCTTTCTGAAGGGCGCAATGATACTCACTGCCGCCACATTTGTTGTAAAGTTCATAAATATCTTCTTCTCCGTGCCGCTGGCAAACTTCCTCGGAGATGAGGGTATGGGACATTTTTACACCGCGTACGATATATTTATTTTCTTTAACCTGCTTGCAACCACGGGAACTCCCGTAGCTGTGTCACGTATGGTCAGCATGGCCTACGCCAACGGACGAAAGAGACAGGCGGACAAGATATTCAATGTTGCATTTGCTCTCTTTGCCTGCATCGGTATCGTAGGCTGCACGATAATGATAGTGTTCTCGAAGCAGTTCTCGATACTGTTCACGAAGGAAGATCGTACCTGGTGTGCGATAGCGGCTCTGGCGCCGATGTTGTTCTTCATGTGCCTGACCTCCTGCGTCCGTGGTTATTTCCAGGGACGTTCAAACATGTTGCCCACGGCTATTTCCCAAGTGCTGGAATCCTTTATCAAGCTGATAATCGGCACAGCTCTTGCATTCTGGCTGTTTGAGAAGACCGGCCTGCCGGAGCTCGGTGCGACAGGTGCCATAGTCGGTGTTTCGGTGGGCTCTCTCTGTGCGATGATATTCATCATTCTCAGATACCTTAAAGAGAAGCGCAGAATGGATTATGACCCGGAGGAGCAGGCCGTATCGAGCACAAGGAGCATCCTGAAGGACATTGCAACCTTCGCTGTCCCGGTTATGCTCGGCTCTGTTTTCCTGAATGCCCTTGACCTCGTAGATTCCGCGATAATGATGCATCAGCTTCAGAATACAGCCGGCTTTGCCTATGAGGAGGCAATGGCTATGAAGGGCTGGCTCGGAAATGCGAGAAAGTACTTTGACCTGCCCAATGCGATAATCGTACCGATATCCACCACGGTGCTTCCACTGCTGTCCGGCGCGGTTGCCAAGAAGGATGACGGCGGAATACGCGAGATATCCACGCTTACTATACGCCTGACGCTGATGTTTGCATTCCCGTGCGCAATGGGTCTGCTCGTTTTTGCACAGCCGATATGTGAGCTGCTGCTTTTCAACCAGCCGATATATGCTCAGAATACCGCTCCGCTGCTTGCTATGATGGCACCTGCGGTGGTCTCCGCAAGTCTTTTGTACATCACAAACTCAATGATACACGCTGTCGGCGAGGTCTATAAGCCGATAATCAACATGGCGATAGGTACCGTTGTGCGAATAGCTATAGTCTATGTGCTGTGCGGCATCCCGGAGATAGCTGCAATGGGCTCTGCCATAGCGACCCTCGTTTCCTACTACATCATAATAGTACTGAATATGCACTCCCTGCATAAGCTTCTGCCGCAGACTCCAGGCGTGCTTAAAATGTCCGTACGACCCCTCATCGCTTCGATAATCATGGCCGTTGTGGCTGTACCGTTCTATATGCTGCTGACAATATGGATCAGCCCGAAGCTTGCGGTTATCCCGGCAGTGCTTGTTGCCGTTGTGGTATATGCGATAGCGGCGGTGCTTACAAAGGTTGTAACTCGCGAAGAGGTAGTTCATCTGCCCAAGGGACAGAAAATCGCCGATATTCTGCATATTAAATAATGCTTTTTTCTTGTAAAGGCAAAAAAGTCATGGTAAGATTGGTATGTGAAATAAAATACCGGGTTCTTACAAGAAATGGGGAGGAATGGTTACATTGCAGAAAGAACAGAAGAAGCCAAAGGGACTTATACGCAGATTTGCGCCGTATTTTAAGAAATACTGGTGGATTTTGGTGCTCGACCTCATCTGCGCGGCACTTACGACCGTCTGTGAGCTGGCGCTGCCGCTCATCATTGAGCAGCTTACCGACCGTGGCATAAATAATATCGGTCTGCTGACTGTCGAGTATATCCTGCGCATAGGTATTCTCTACATGGTACTGAAGCTTGTCGACGTCGGTGCATCCTTCTTCATGGCCTCTGTGGGTCATATCATGGGTACCAAGATAGAGACAGATATGCGACGTGACCTGTTCGGTCATTTGCAGAAGCTTTCCTTTGCATATTTTGACAATACAAAGGTCGGCACTATCATGTCCAGAATAACCTCCGATCTTTTTGATGTTACGGAATTTGCTCATCACTGCCCTGAGGAGTTCTTTATTGCGGCTATCAAGATAATCGGTGCGTTCGCTATTCTGTGCACAATGAGCGTGAAGCTGACTCTCATAATCTTTGCGGTGCTTCCGTTCATGCTCATTGCGGCATATTTCTTTAACCACAAGATGAGAGAGCTCTTCCTAAGCCAGCGTGTACAGCTCGGCGAAATAAACGCACAGGTAGAGGACAGTCTGCTCGGAATACGCGTTGTAAAGTCCTTTGCCAATGAGGATATCGAGATCAAGAAATTCGAAGAGGGTAACCAGAAGTTCTATCGTACAAAGCGCCTGAGATATCTCTTTATGGGTGGCTTTGAATCCTCCAACAAGTTCTTTGACGGCCTCATGTACGTTGTTGTTGTGGTAGTCGGTGCTATTTTCATGATGAACGGCGCGATACAGCCGTCCGAGCTCGTCGCCTACCTCATGTATATCACGACATTGATAAACTCCATACATCGCATAGTCCAGTTTACAGAGCAGTTCCAGAGCGGTATGACCGGTGTTCAGAGATTCTTCGAGATCATGGATGCTGAGATCGATATATTTGATAATCCCGGCGCCACGGATATCGGCGAGGTCAAGGGGGATGTTACCTTTGACCATGTCGGCTTTACCTATATGGATGACGGCACTGAGGTGCTTTCGGATATCAATCTTGAGGTCAAGGCCGGCGAGAATATTGCACTTGTAGGCCCGTCCGGCGGCGGTAAAACAACACTTTGCAACCTTATACCGCGCTTCTACGATACAACAAAGGGCAGCATAAGAATAGACGGCAAGAATATTAAGGACGTCACACTGCGCTCCCTGCGTGGTCAGATAGGCTTTGTTCAGCAGGATGTTTACCTCTTCTCCGGCTCGGTCTATGAGAATATTGAGTACGGCAAGCCTGGTGCATCCCGCGAGGAGGTCATTGAGGCTGCTAAAATGGCAGGTGCGCATGAATTTATTGAGTCGCTTTCAAACGGCTATGATACATATGTCGGTGAACGCGGAGTAAAGCTCTCCGGCGGACAGAAGCAGAGAATATCCATTGCACGTGCATTCCTTAAGAATCCGCCTGTGCTCATCCTCGATGAGGCCACAAGTGCACTCGACAATGAGAGCGAGCGCATAGTGCAGGAGTCCCTCGAAAAGCTTGCCAAGGGCAGAACCACCTTCACTATCGCACACCGCCTTACAACCATCAAGAACGCCACAAAGATACTTGTGCTTACCGAAAACGGCATTGAGGAATCCGGTACACACAGGGAGCTCATGAATAAAAAGGGCATTTACTATGGCCTTTACAACAGCTATACGGAGATGACATCCGATACGGAGAATTAAAGGAGCGATCAATATGACACCGGTAACACTCGGCAGAACGGGAATAACTGTTAACAGAAATGGCTTCGGTGCGCTGCCGATACAGCGTGTATCAGACGAAGAGGCTGTGCGCATCCTGCGCAAGGCATATGACAGCGGTATCACTTTTTTTGATACCGCAAGAGGATATTCCGACAGCGAGCACAAGATAGGTCTTGCGCTTTCTGATGTCAGAGACAAGATCGTTATAGCGACTAAGACTATGGCGACGACTCCGGAGGAGTTCTGGCAGCATCTTGAGACAAGCCTGTCACTTCTCAAAACTGACTACATCGATATCTATCAGTTCCATACACCGTCCTTCTGCCCGAAGCCGGGTGATGGTTCCGGTCTGTATGAGGCTATGCTCGAGGCTAAGGCACAGGGGAAAATACGCCATATCGGCATTACCAACCACAGAATCCATGTGGCTGAGGAGGCTGTGCGCTCCGGACTATACGAGACCCTGCAGTTCCCGTTCAGCTACCTTGCAGGTGAAAAGGAAAAGCAGCTTGTTGCGCTCTGCAAGGAGAACAACGTTGGCTTTATCTGCATGAAGGCGCTTGCGGGCGGTTTGATAAACCGCAGTGATGCAGCATATGCATTCCTTGCACAGTTCGATAATACCCTGCCCATATGGGGCATTCAGCGTGAGAGCGAGCTGGATGAGTTTATCTCGTATAACGATGCTCCGCCCATAATGACACCGGAGATAACCGCTTTTGTCGAGGAGGAGAGAAAAAATCTGGCCGGTGATTTCTGCCGCGGCTGCGGATACTGTATGCCGTGCCCTGCCGGAATCAAGATTAACAACTGCGCCAGAACCTCGCTGCTTCTGCGCCGTTCACCCTCCGCGAATTGGCTTACACCGCAGTGGCAGGCAGAAATGGAGAAGATCGAGGATTGCCTCAATTGCGGTCAGTGCATGTCGCGCTGCCCCTATGAGCTGAACACTCCCGAGCTGCTGCGTAAAAATCTTGCGGATTATCGTACCTTCCTCAAGTAAACTCTTATTTATCCAGAAAGGAAATGGCAGAAATGACTGTGAATGAATTCTACAGCGGACTGCTTGGAAAAAGAATAACCTTTATCGGCGTTGGCCGCACAAATCTTCCGCTTATCGAAAAGGTGATAAAGAGCGGTGCAAGGGTATCTGTCAGGGATAAGCGCGCCGAAAGCACTTTGGGTGCTGACGGCGAGTACCTTAAGTCTCTCGGTGTGGAGCTGATACTCGGTGACGGCTATCTTGAGAATATCACGGAGGATATACTTTTCCGTACACCGGGTGTGCCCTATCTGCTGCCGGAGCTTCAGGCGGCAAGGCTTCGCGGTACAGCCGTAACGAGCGAAATGGAAGTCTTTTTCGATCTCTGCCCGTGCAAAATTTACGCAGTTACGGGAAGTGACGGCAAGACAACGACCACATCCATAATAGCCGAGATGCTCAGAGCCGAAGGCAAGGAGGTGCATCTTGGCGGCAATATCGGTCGTCCGCTGCTGCCGGAAATAGAAGAGATAGCACCGGATCACGCTGCTGTAGTGGAATTGTCAAGCTTTCAGCTTATTTCCATGAGAAAAAGCCCCGATACGGCAGTCATAACAAATCTTTCACCGAATCATCTCGATGTCCACAAGGACATGGAAGAATATGTGAATGCAAAGAAGAATATTTATCTGCACCAGAACGGCTTTTCAAGAACTGTTCTGAATCTCGATAATGACCTTACGGCTGCCTGTGCCGATGAAACACGCGGCAGAACGCTCATGTTCTCGAGAAGAAGCAGAGCGAACGGTGCGTGGTGCAGTGAGAACGGAGATATCTTCTTCGGAGACACCTTTATCATGCGCGAGGAGGATATTCTGCTGCCCGGCAAGCATAATCTTGAGAATTATCTTGCAGCGATATCCGCCGTGTGGGGTGACGTTTCCGTTGAAAACATCATTAAGGTGGCAAAGAGCTTCGGCGGTGTTGAACACAGAATGGAGCTTGTTCGTGAGCTTGACGGTGTGCGCTGGTACAATGACTCCATCGCGACAAGTCCCTCGCGTGCGATGATAGGCACGCTTTCACTCTACAAGGACAGAATAATCATGATTGCCGGCGGAGCGGACAAAAAGGTGCCGTTCGATGAGCTCGGTGAAAAGATATGTGAAAAGGTCAAGACCCTCATCCTTCTCTCTCCGAAGGAGCCGATACCCGGCATGAAGGAGCCGGCAGCGGGGAAGATAGAAGCGGCGGTCAGAAATGCAGCTAACTATAGGGACGGAATGCCGGAAATCATAAACGTGCATACTATGGATGACGCCTGCAAAGCGGCTCGAAAAAAGGCTGTCAGTGGCGACGTCGTGTCACTCTGCCCTGCGGCTACGGGCTTTGACATGTTCAAGAGCTTTGCGGAGCGCGGCGATATATTCCGCGATATAGTTAAAGAAATGAATTGACAACAGTATAAGATTTTGCGCAGCAGGCGCCTTTCTGCAGAGTGAGCTTTGCAGATCGTAAGAAGAGGATACAGAATATTTATATGAAAAAGTATAAGGGAAAGTCGGGAAAAAAGGACTTTCATGGAATGAAGAAAAAGACGAAGCCGAAGAGTGCTGCATCGCTACACAGGGCGGAGGAGAAGATACTCGATACTCTGCGCAGCGAGCGTATCCATGATTGGAGTGCACGCAGGCTGCTGAAAAGCTCCGGAGTGGTGGGCGAGCAGCTTTTCTATGACGCGCTTTGCAGTCTCAAGGAAAAAAGAGCGATACTTATGGATCGCTACAAGAATGTAAAGCTGATAGCCGTTGAAAACGGCATCGAGGCTGAGTTGGTTTCGCTTTCAAAGGGCTTTGGCTTTGCCAGACCTCTTGACGGCGGCGAGGATATCTTTATCCACGGCAGTGCGCTCATGGGTGCTCTTGTCGGCGATAAGCTTCTTGTGGGAGAGGTGCGTCAGGAGGAGCGTGGCCCCTCCGGTCGTGTGCACAGAGTACTCGAGCACAAGCCGGCCGAAACCACGGGTACTATCGTGAAATCGGATTATCTCTATGAGTTTATCCCGGATAACGGAATTCGCTATAATCTCCGCGTTTCGGGACGCGAGCTGAACGGCGCCAAGGATGGGGACAAGGTGCTTGCGGTTCTTGAGCAGGATTATCGCGGCGACTGGGCATATGCCCGTGTTGAAAAGGTTTTTGGAACCGGTCGCAGTGCAAGAGTGTGTGCGGATGCGATAATAGCGCAGTACGGAATACCGAGCAAATTCCCTGACGAGGTGGTGAAGGCCGCAGAGCTTTCCAGCAATGAACCGATAACCGAGGAGGAGATCGCGAAGCGAGTTGACCTGAGGGGCGAGAAGATATTCACCATAGACGGCAAGGATGCCAAGGACCTTGATGACGCGATATCCGTCAGACGCACAAGATATGGCTACATTCTCGGCGTGCATATCGCGGATGTGTCACATTACGTTAAGGAAGATTCTCCGGTCGACAACGAGGCACTTTCGCGCGGTACCTCCGTCTATTTTGCCGACAGGGTTATACCGATGCTGCCGGAGGTGCTCTCGAACGGTGCATGCTCACTCAATGCAGGTACGGACAAGCTGGCGTTTTCCGCTATCATCCACCTCGATAAGCAGGGGCATATCACAAAGTATGATTTCAAGAAAACTATTATAAATTCAAAGGTGCGCGGTGTATACAGCGAGGTAAATGCTGTTTTTGACGGCACGGCATCCAGGGAGATAAAGGCAAAATACAAGCCGGTCTTAACTCAGCTTATGGCCGCAAGGGAGTTGGCGGAGCTGCTGAAGGGCAATTCCAAGGCACGCGGCACAATGGAGCTGGACAGCAACGAGTCACGCTTTGTGCTGGACGAAAACGGCGTGTGTGTGGATATTCTTCCGCGCACGAGCGGCGAGGCCGAGCAGCTCATCGAGCAGCTTATGGTCACGGCGAATACCGCCGCAGCCAAATATGCACAGCAACACAAGCTGCCGTTTCTCTACCGTGTGCATGGAGATCCCGATCCGAAGCGTGTTGAGGAGCTTGTAAAGCTCTTGAAGCTCGTGAATATTCCGTGCTCTGAGCTCGAAAAGCCCGATCCGAAAACGGAGGACTTTGCGCTCATACTTGAGTGGGCGAATGGACTTCCGTGTGAGGAAATGGTATCTCAGAGAATTCTGCGTACGATGGACAAGGCAAAATATGCCACGGAGGAAACGGGACATTTCGGACTGGCTCTGGAGGATTACAGCCACTTTACCTCACCTATCAGAAGATACCCGGATACATCAATTCACCGCATACTGTCGGCATTTGTCGGAGGGCTTTCCGCTGAGGCAATACGCAAGAGATATGCAAGCTTCACTCAGGTCTCGGCGGCTGAGTCTTCAAGATGCGAGATACGCGCTCAAATGGCTGAGAGAGATGCCGAGGATTGCTACATGGCCGAATACATGCGTCAGCATATCGGCGAGCATTTTGTCGGATCTGTCAGTGGCGTTACGCAGAGGGGTGTCTTTGTGCGGCTGGAGAACAGCGTGGAGGGGTTTGTCCCTCTCGATGCCTTTGAGAATGAGAGCTTTGTTTTTGACGGACTCATTACGCACAGAAGCCCGAACAGGGTGCTTACGGTCGGCACGGTGCTGCCGATAATCGTAGCCTCTGCACAGGTATCAACCGGCAAGGTGGATTTTGTTCCGGACTTTGACAAGCTGTAAGGTCTAATGCAGGACGAATCGGCATATTCTCCCACTGAGGTGATTTGCCGTGAGAATAATTAAAGGCTTTTTGGGCTCGGCAGTGCTCGGCTTGGTGTCGCTTGCGGTGCTGTATGCGCTTATGCCGTACACCGGGGTGGAGGTATCGATATGCAGGCTCAGCCTGATGTTGGCGGCTCTGCTCGGAGTGCCGGGTGTTACCGTGCTCATACTGCTTCAATTATTATGAGGCGCTTTGCGCTGCGAAAAGAGGATGAGAAAAATGCTTTTGATCAATGCAATGGTCGTTGACGGCGACTTCAATCTGAAAAAAGCAGACATCGAGATCAACGACGGACGCATCGTTCGTTTTGGGGACAAGCTTTCATACAAGGAGAGCGACCTTGTGGTGGACTGCGAGGGTTATACCATAACTCCGGGCTTTGTTGATATTCACGTGCACGGCGGCGTAGGTGCCGACACCTGTGATGCCGATGCCGAGGGCCTGAGAAACATGGCGAAGTTCCTGCTCACAAAGGGCGTTACCGCATTCTGTCCCACCACTATGACGGTTTCAAACGAGAGTCTTGCTGCGGCGCTGTCCGTGGTCAGGGAGTGCATGGAGGATGAGGGCTCAAACATTGTGGGAGTAAATATGGAGGGCCCGTTCATCTCTGCAAAGAAGAAGGGCGCTCAGGGCGATGAGTTCATCCAGACTCCGAATTTTGAGGTCTTCAAGCAGCTCTACGACGGCTGCGGCGGTATAGTGAAGCTTGTGGATATCGCTCCGGAATGTGATGAGAGCGGTGAATTCATACAGAAGGCTTCGAAGCTGTGCACCGTTTCCGTAGCACATACAGCGGCGGACTACGAGATAGCCAAAAAGGCCTTTGAGCAGGGCGCTACACATGCAACACATCTCTTTAACGCAATGTCCGGACTTACTCATCGCGAGCCCGGTGTTGTAGGTGCCGTGTTCGACAACGAGGCTGTTTCGGGAGAGCTTATCTGCGACGGCATACATATTCATCCGGCAGTTGTAAGACATGTTTTTCAGTCAATGCCGGAGCGCGTGTGCGTTATCAGTGATGCAATGCGTCTCAGTGGAATGGGTGATGGCGAGGGTATGCTCGGTGTTAACCTTGTAACGGTCAAGGACGGAAGAGCTACACTTTCCGACGGCACGATAGCGGGCTCGGTAACAAATCTGCACGATGAGCTGAAAAACCTTGTTTCATGGGGAATTCCGCTTGAAAAGGCGGTTCGTGCTATGACTTTGAACCCTGCAAAGCAGATAGGAATGGATAAGGAAATTGGCAGTTTGGAGGTCGGAAAGCGCGCGGATCTCGTAGTGCTGGATGAAAACCTCGAAATTGCGGCGGTATATCATTAATTATTTATTGAGGGGGAAATGAATTATGTACTGTACAAGCTGTGGAAGAAAGCTTCCTAAGGACGGCACACCCTGTGTGTGCGGAAGCGGACAGGCGGAGCCGATAGCCGCTGCACAGAATCCGGCAACACCTGCATGGGGTGCTCCGCCGCCCGTGGTGGAGTATTATCAGCCGGTTATGCCGAACAGCCATGCAAAGGAGCTCGTGCGCCAGATTGCCGCATCTCCGCTGTTTTTGGCTGCGGTCATCACCGTGTCCGTACAGCTGCTCGCACAGATTATCTCAATTTTTATGCCGACCGACATTATGAGCATGCTCAATTCGGTGCTGCAAATGCTTGATGCTATAGAGCCGGGAATGGGCTCTTATATGTATTCTGAGCTGCATGAAGTTGTTGGCGCGTTGAATTCCACACAGGTCGTTGGCTCGATTACATCTCTGATCTTCCCGGCACTCAGCCTGACTGCGCTGTGGATGATCTTCGCTTCCGCTAAGCGCTTCGACGGCCCGAAGACCTCCGGCTTCACCATTCTGCATGTTTTGCAGGTGTTCGGTGTTATCGGCGCATGCTTCGGTGTGCTCGGCTTTGTTTTTGTAGCAGTGGTCATCATCGTGATCCTGGCTTCACTTGCAAATCAGTTCAGCTACTCCGGTGTAGGCTTTACGGTTCTGGCTGTTGTTGTTCTGGTCATTGGTCTGGCACTTGTTGTCCTCAGCCTTGTCTACGAGATAAAGGTGCTCGGCTCCATTTCACGTGCTAAGAAGGCAATAACTACCGGCATCCTCGTAAAGCCTGCGTCAAAGCTTATAACCGTATTCTGCTTTATCTGCGCGGTAGCTGCTATCCCGGGAATTTTTGCCGATATCTTCACTGGGAATTTCATGGCAAGCCTTGTGTCCCTTGGCGGAGCGGTGGCAAATGTGCTCTTTGCACTTGTGATCATGAAGTTCAATAAGGCTGTTAAACAGATGAATGCTCAGACACAGCCAATGCCGTTTATGAACGGTCAGTATTGATTAACAGAAGATAAAATGATCCCCTGAGAGTAATTTTCTCAGGGGATTTTTTTGTCCGTTTTTCTGTTTACAGGGGATGATGGTGAGTAGCTCTTTAGAATGAGTATGCACCGTCAGCGGTCTGCTTGAGATCGGTATTGAAGAAGGCAGTCATTGCGTCGACCATGTATGCGGTGTCGAGTGAGCCGGCCGTCTCAACTGCGGAGTGCATTGCAAGCTGCGGAATGCCGATATCCACTGTGTTGAGGGAGAGATGTCCGTTTGCAATGTTGCCGAGGGTGGAGCCGCCCGCCATGTCGGAGCGGTTGTGGAAGTGCATTACCGGTACCTCCGCACGACGGCAGATCTCTTCGAATACCGACGCGGAGACTGCATCTGTGGTATACTTCTGGTTTGCGCTGAACTTAACGACAATACCGCCGTTCATGTAGCAGCGATTGGTTTCGTCGCATTTTGATGCATAGTTCGGATGAACTGCATGTGCGTTATCTGCGGAAAGCATGAAGCTGTCGGGCATGTGGCGCAACCATTCGCTTTCGGGAATGGAGAGTGCGTCCATTATGCGGTGTATTGTATCTGTAAGGAGGGTTGAATCGGCACCCTGCTTTGTGCGTGAGCCGACCTCTTCGTTGTCGAACACAGCGCAGACAGTGAGCTTTGTGGAGCTGCTTGAGTCGATAAAGGCTCTCATGCCGGAATATGCACACTGGAGGTCATCGAGGCGCGGAGAAACGATGAATTCGTTATCGGCTCCGACGACTGCACCCTTCTGACGGGGATATATGAACATATCGCTCTGGAGGAGATTTTCCTTTTCAACGCCTGCGGCTTCTGCGATAATGCCCTTGTAGTCGGTCTTTTCACTGCCGAGAAGCGGAAGCAGATCAACCTGAGGATTCAGCTTCTGGTCTGCCATGCCGCGTGACATATGTATTGCAAGGCTCGGGATTATCATGAGGTCGCGGTCGATGTTGATGAGCTTTGTGGACACGCCGTTTTCCGTGCGGACAACGGCACGGCCTGCAAGGGAGAGGGGACGGTCGAACCATGTAGAGAGTATCATTCCGCCATAGCCCTCGGTGTTCAGCTTCTTGTAGTGACCCTCTACGGTGATCTCGGCGCCCGTCTTAACACGGAAGGTGGGGGAGTCGCTGTGAGCGGAAACGATCATCATGCCGGTGTAGTTTTCGGGTACGGAGAAGGCGAGCACGGAAGAGCCGTTGCGCGTGACATAGTAGCGCTTGCCTTTTTCAAGTGTCCATGCCTCGTTTTCGTTCAGACGCTCAGCACCTGCGGCATCAAGCATATCGCAGAGGCTTTTTACTGCGTGGAAGCAGCTCGGACTGTTATCGATGAAGGTGAGAAGTTCGTTGTTGATTTTTGCAGAATTCATAATGCAGTTTTCCTCCCAAATGATTTCTGCCTTTATATTATCACAGTTCACTTATAATTGCAAACTGTCAGGAGGCTTTTTCAAGCTCCTTTTTAAGCCGCGCTATTATTCTCTTTTCGAGTCGTGATATATATGATTGGGATATGCCGAGCACATCGGCTACCTCCTTTTGTGTGTGCTCCTTTGAACGGTGCAGACCGAAGCGTAGCTCAACTATCTGCTTTTCACGCGGCTGCAAATGCTCCACCGCATCGAGCAGCAGCTTGCGCTCGGCCTCCTGCTCGATATCTCTGTGGACGAGATCGGGGTCGCTTCCGAGCAGGTCGGAAAGCAAAAGCTCGTTTCCGTCCCAATCGACATTCAGAGGATCGTCAAGTGATATCTCGTTTTTAAGCTGGGAGCTCTTTCTCAGGAACATCAATATTTCGTTCTCTATACAGCGCGAGGCATATGTTGCAAGCTTTATGTTGCGTTCCACACTGAATGTATTTACAGCCTTGATGAGACCGATTGTGCCTATGGATATAAGATCCTCGACGTTCGCTCCCGGAGATTCGAATTTCTTTGCTATATACACCACCAGGCGCAGATTGTGCGTGATTAGAGGGTCTCTGGCGCCGAGCTTTCCAGCGCGGATATCCGCAAAAACACGTTGCTCCTCTTCCCGTGTAAGTGGCGGCGGAAGTGTCTCCGGACCGTTTATATAGTGGCAGCTTTTGTCGTTCAGTCTCAATATCAGCCTTGCAAGCTCAAGCTTTGCCATTTGTACCAAATCAAAAAAAGTCATGATAATTCCTCCCTGATAGTATTTTGACAGAGCTGTGCACCCATAAGCGCATTGTATGTACCGGATGAAAGCGGCTTCTCAGTCACGGAGACCCAGCATTCGACCGTACTGCAGTTTATTACTGCCTTATCGGGCTTAAAGGCCGGGAGCAGTCCGTTCCCGGCAATCGTGCCGTAAGGGATCAGACGCATTGGTAATGAGCTTTCCGTAGTGCCGAAGTCCTTCGGTAAAAGCTCTGCGACAGCGGCTCTTTCCGCAATAATGACGGGCAGACCGGAGAACGGCTCTGAAAGCGTTAGCCCGGTGTCGAGCTTTGCAGGGATCACGACGGAGTTTCCACCGAGTGTCAGCTCAATTGTGGAGAAAAACGCGCTCGGCTCCCGGCTTGAGAATAGGCGTTCAAGTATCAGCAGGGCAGCGTAGGCAATGCAGGTGAACAGCACAAGAGTTAAGGGGGAAAGATCAAAATACACGGCGCCGTTTCGCAGAAGCATCCTATCCTTAGGCACAAAGAGCTGCATCATACCGAAAAAGCCGGAAAGTGCCGCGCTGAACAGCATCAGCAGGAAGGTGGCCTTCAACAGCAGCTTCGGTGGCTTTGGGGCAAATGCCGAGCAGATAATCAAAAATGCCTGAACAAGGCTTATACCGATGAGTGCCGCACCGTGAAGCCGGGGCAGCAGTGCAGTTAGGCCGAAAAGTCCGCCGAGCATTGAAGTCATGAAAAGGCGGAAAACGGAAAGCGGCAGTCGGAGAAAGCTTCTCACAGCACATATCAGCATTGCGTCTATGTACAGGTTTACTATGAACAGGATATCCGCGTATACGGTCAAGATGATCTCCCCCTCTCTTATAAGAGTATAAGCTTCGGACAATTTTTCTTTCTGTCGCATTATGCGCTGAGTAAAAAAATCTTGCGCGTGAGGGTTTCGAATGCTATACTTTGAAATATGTTGAGGAGCATCGAAAATGATTGACGGACGCTTGCTTTGGAGGAGAAAATGAAGAAATACAGAAAGCTTTTGGCATGTGCAATGGCCTTTTTGATGTTTTGTGGCTGCAAGACAGCCGATATCACTATTGATGATTTGAGACCGACGCCTCAGGCTACGGAAACACCGGCGCCGACCGAGGTGCCGACTCCCAGCCCAAGCCCCACAGCTGAGCCCACACCTACGCCGACTCCAACGCCGAGTGCGGAGGAAATCCTGCTGAGTGAGCTGACACTTGAGGAAAAGGTGGCTCAGATGTTCTTCGTACGCTGTCCCGATGTCGGTGCGGTGGAAATGATTCGGGACTTGCAGCCCGGCGGCTTGCTGCTGTTTGCACGTGATTTTCGAGATTTGACCTATCAGGAGGTTGAAGAAAAGCTTGCGGAATATCAGGCGGTATCCGACATTGGTATGTTGATGGGAACCGATGAGGAGGGCGGCACAGTTGTGCGTGTGAGCTCGAATCCGAATTTGGCAAATGCGCAGTTTGAGTCGCCGAGGGATCTCTATCTGAATGGTGGTCTTGAATTGGTATGCAGTACCGAAAGCCGAAAATGCGAGCTACTTAAGGGCCTCGGCATAAATGTGAATTTTGCACCCGTCTGCGATATTTGCGATGACCCGAACGGGTTCATGTATTACCGTGCACTCGGGCTTGATGCCGTACAGACCGCGGAGGCTGTGGGCGAGATAGTGGGAGCATATAACGCAAGCGGCGTCGGCTGTGTGCTCAAGCATTTTCCCGGATATGGGAATGCCGCCGATACACACACGGGAATAGTGCATGATCTGCGCGGCGTTGAGGAATTCAGAAGCTCGGATTTCCTGCCATTTGCCGCCGGAATAGAGGCCGGAGCGGACTGTGTGCTGGTTTCACACAGCATTGTGGAGTGCATCGATGCCGAAAAGCCTGCTTCGCTGTCACAGGCATGGAACACCGTGCTTCGTGATGAGCTCGGCTTTGACGGGGTCATAATCACGGATGACCTTTCAATGGGAGCGATAACCCAATATGCCGACAATACATATGCGGCGGTGAGCGCCGTGCTTGCCGGCAATGATATGCTCTGCTGTACGGATTACGATGTACAGTACCCGGCGGTGCTCGATGCGGTGAATAACGGCACTATCGAGGAGACCAGAATAGACGAGAGTGTGCTGCGGATACTGCGCTGGAAATCAAAGCTCGGTCTTATATAAAAAAGAAATCCATGTGAAGGCTTTTTAAGCTTTCACATGGATTTTTTGTTATTTATCGGTTGTTTTCTGCTTAGCAGCTTTGATGTTCTTGTGCTTTGGTCTGCCGGTATGCTCCAAAACATGTGCACTGAGCGGTCTGCCGCTTATTTTGCTTGAATAGTGCGATTCGCTCAGGTACGGATACTTGCCCGGTGCAAGGTCATCGTTTGTGATGCCCTTTGTATAGAGGCGATTGGAGGTGACACGGCGCAGTATCGTATAAAAAACTGCGGCAAGCGGTGTGCCGATGATGACACCCATGATGCCGAACAGCTCGCTGAACAGCGTAACTGCCGCCATGACCCATACACCCGGAAGACCGATCGTAGACCCGACCACCTTTGGGTATATCACATTGCCTTCAAACTGCTGAAGAATGATGATGAACACTACGAAGATTGCAGAGTCCATAGGATTTACGAGCAGAAGCAGGAAAGCACCTATAGCACAGCCGATATAAGCACCGAGTATCGGCACGAGCGCTGTGAGCGCTATGATGCAGGATATGAGCAGTGCATAATCGAGGCCGATGAGAGACATGCCTATGAAGCACAGGCAGCCGATTATCACGCATTCGGTGAGCTGGCCGCGAACAAATGAAGAGAAGATATTGTTTGCGGTGACAGCAATGTCGGATACTGTAGCTACGACCTTTTTTGACATAAAGGAGTACGCGATGCGCTTTGCGGAAAGCAACAGATACTCCTTGCCGCCGAGAAAGTATATCGAAAAGATAATGGCCAGAATAGCTGTGAAGATGCCGCTTGCAAGATTCACCGTGGCATTGACGATGGAATTGAGGAAATTGGTTGTGAGCTCAGTTGCGCCCGTCAGGAACTTTGTCCAGTCGAAGCCCTTGAAGAAGTTCGTGCCCTCATTCACAAGGTCGAGGTTCAGTTCCTTTGAAATGTCGTTTACCCACTCGGTTATGACCTTGGTGTATATCGGGATATTCACCTTGGCGGAATCCACAATGAGGCTGAGAGACTGAATTATCTCCGGCACAATGTAGAAAGTGATGCCGAGTATGATGAGTATTACAACGGCAAAGGAAAGAACAATGCACAGCGGGCGGCGTATCTTTGCCCACAGCTTATTATCGCTGCGCGTCAGCTTACCGAAGATGATGTTCTCAAAAAGGTTCATGAACACGTTCAGAATATAGGCTATGAACATGCCGCATATGAACGGATTTAAGGCATCCATAAGCACTGACGCAGCCTTTTTAATCTGGTCAAAGTGGAAAAGTGCATATGCCAGCACCACGGAGACCGAAAGGATTATAAGGGCCGGCTTTATCAGCGAACCGAAGTCGCGGCCGGAGCCCCCTTTTCTGCCGGGGGTCTGCTCGCTTCTGTTATTTTCCAAAAATTATACCTCCAAATCAGAAGATATATTTTGTACCGGTCTCGTAAGACTTATAAGCGCCGTCCATAAGGCGTGTGAGCATTACTGCGTCTTCGAGTGTGTACGGTGTGGAGCCGCCGTTGCAAACTGCGTCCACCCACTGGTCGATGGGCTCGTCGATAGCTTCCGGAACGGGAACGTCGACCCACTTGCCCTCGGTTGCCTTACCGCCCCAGCGAATGGAATCGCCGTGGATCATCAGTGCGCCGTCGGTACCGCTGACCTCAACGGTGTACGGATTGCACTCGGATACGAAGCCGGTCTCGGAAACTCCGATAGCGCCGTTTTCAAATTCGATCACGGAAACAGCGTTGTCCTCAACGGGACGATCTGTGACCTTTGTGAAGATGGATGTGATAGCCTTCGGAGCGCCGAGCAGCCAGTTGAGTGTGTACATCGGGTGTGCGCCGAGATCCATCATAGCACCGCCGCCGCACTGAGCCTTGTCATAGAAATGCGGGGGAAGCCAGTTTGCGGAGCTGCCGTTATGAACGTTTCTTACACGTGCATAGGTGATGCGGCCGAGCTTTCCACTCTCAACCATTTCCTTTGCTGCTCTGAGTGTCGGGAATGTGCGGTGGGGGAAGGAAATTGTGAATACCTTGCCGGAGGCCTTGATAGCCTCGGCTGCCTTTTCAGCGTCCTCAACACCGATAGTGAGAACCTTCTCTGTGAAGATGTGCTTGCCTGCGGCAGCAGCCTTCATCAGCAGCTCGGGATGATCGCATGTAGCGGAGCAGATCATAACGCTGTCGATGGACTCGTCGTTCATGATGCTGTCCAGGTCATCTGTAAATGCGAGACCCATTTTTTCTGCGAATTCCTTGCCACGCTCGCAGTTATTATCCCAAACGATAACGGGCTCGGACTTCGGGTTGTTCTGGAGTGAGCGCGTGTAACTCTCAGTATGCACGTGCCATGTTCCGATGATTGCTGTTTTCATGATTTTACAACTCCTCATGCTTAGGTTTTTTGGTTGAATTCCTTGTGACAGCGCTGACAGGTGACGCGTATTTTTCCGCGGCCGCGCGGTGCGCGCAGATACTGGCGGCAGTTGGGGCAGCGAAAATACTTGTATCTGTGGCGCTCAAGAAACGCCGTTTTCTTTATTTTAAACCATTTTTGCAGCGGTGTCCATACCTTTAAGAAAACATAATATTCTTTTTGCCGTGCGGCGATGTTTTTGGAGAACATGCGAAAAATGGCATAAAAATAAAGGGCATAAGAAAAAGCGTTGAGCGGCCAGAAGCCCGTGACAGAGGACATGAACGCAATGATAAGTCCGATTATCATCAGGGCAAGGTTCAAATGGTCGGAACCGTAGCGACCGTACATAAAACGTCTCAGCTTTTCGAGAAACAAGTGAAAGCACTTCCTTTAAAAAATGAAATCCCCAAAAAGGGGTCGGGTTTGTATCAATATATTAAGTATAGCGCTTAATTTTCGTTTTTTCAATAAAACCCAATGTTCTTTCACAGTAAGTTTACAGTTTGTTCTCAACAGACACTGCTTGGGACAGGAATAATTTTCCGCTTGACATTACAGAACGAATGTTCTATAATGGGTGTGTGATATTTCGAACAGATATTCGAGTGACTTGAAACGGAGGTAAGAGCAGTGGACAGAGTGATCCTGCACATAGACATGAACAATTTCTATGCATCGGTGGAAACGCTTTACGATCCGTCGCTGAGGGATATCCCCATGGCGGTCGGCGGCGACAAGGAAAAGCGCCACGGAATAGTTCTTGCCAAAAATATGCTTGCCAAGGCCATGGGCGTGAAGACTGCCGAGGCGCTCTGGGAGGCGGAGCGTAAATGCCCCGGGATAAAGTTTGTACCGCCGCATTTTGAAAGATATTCGAAATATTCGCGCCTTGCAAAGGAAATATACATGCAGTATACGGATCAGGTGGAGAGCTTTGGTATGGACGAATGCTGGCTGGATGTTACCGGCAGTACAAGGCTATTCGGCAGCGGAAGAGAAATAGCCGAGGAGATACGCACACGTATCAAGGATGAGCTGGGCCTTACCGTGTCCATAGGGGTGTCCTTTAACAAGATATTTGCAAAGCTCGGCAGTGATTACAAAAAGCCGGATGCGGTAACCGAATTCACGCGTGAGAATTTTCGTGAGCTTGTTTGGCCGCTGGATGCGTCGGAAATGCTGTTTGTGGGAAAATCAACGCAGGCGGCGCTTAAAAAATACGGCCTGTATACGATAGGCGATGTTGCACGCACGGATGTGAAGCTGCTGAAGAGGCTTTTCGGCAAGAACGGCGTGCAGATGCACATGTACGCGAACGGGGAGGACATGTCGCCGGTACATTCGGTGCAGGAGCAGGACGAGGTGAAGAGCGTGGGCAACAGTACGACCGCAGTGCATGATCTTCGCGATGACGGAGAGATACGCGCCGAGCTATATGTGCTCTCGGAAAATGTAGCGCGTCGTATGCGTGAAAAGGGAGTTTCGGGCTGCAATGTTCAGCTGTATGTGAGAAAATATGATCTTGAGACCTATCAGCGGCAGAAAATGCTGGATGTCGCTGTGGCGGATTCCGAGAGTATTTTTCAGGCGGCATATTCGCTTTACAGGGAGAACCATACGGGAGAGTCGATACGCAGCATAGGCGTCAGGGTATCATCCCTTGTGCCGCTCGGCACCGAGCAATGCTCGCTGTTCGAGGATGTATCCGTGGGGCGCCGCAGACAGAACTTGGATTCGGCGGTGGAGCTGCTGAGGGGCAGATACGGCGACGATATAATTTTCAGAGGTATAAAGCAGGTGCACAGCGATCTGTTCGATACCGAGGAGGAGAGAAAAAGCTCCCGCGTTGAGAATCCGTTCCGCGGTTTGAGTATTTGAAAAAGGAGATAATCGGCTTTATGCCGGAACAGGGGGCTCGTTATGGATACCATGGAAAAGCTGCGCATTCTGACCGATGCCGCAAAATACGATGTTGCATGTACCTCTAGCGGAGTGGACCGGCAGGGTGTGAGCGGCAAGCTGGGCTCCGCTGTGGCTGCCGGAATATGCCACAGTTTTGCAAGCGACGGGAGATGCATATCTCTTTTGAAGGTGCTGATGAGCAATGCCTGTGCATACGATTGCAGCTACTGCCTTAACCGGCGCACAAATGACACAAGGCGCGCCTCATTCCGCCCGAGGGAGCTGGCTGACCTGACGATACAGTTCTATCGCAGGAATTACATTGAGGGGCTGTTTCTCAGCAGTGCTGTACTCGGGACACCGGATAATACCTGTGAGCAGATGCTTGCCGTGCTCAGAATACTGCGCCTGGAGTACGGCTTTGGCGGCTATATACATGTAAAGGCCATCCCGGGTGCCGATGACAGGCTTATCCGCGAGCTCGGTATGCTAGCCGACAGAATGAGCGTGAATATCGAGCTGCCGTCTAACAGCAGCTTAAAGCAGCTTGCACCGCAGAAGACGAAGGAGAGCATAATAGCGCCCATGACGCGAATAAGGGACGGGATAGCTGAGAACAGTAGGGATATCGTGAAATACCGCAGTGCTCCGCGCTTTGTTCCGGGCGGACAGTCCACACAGATGATAATAGGTGCAACCCCCGAGAGTGACAGGAGGATATTAAAGCTTACAGAGGGACTTTACAAAAAATATTCGCTGAAAAGAGTTTTCTACTCGGCGTATATCCCACTTGTAGAGGACAGAAATCTCCCGGCACTCGACACCGCGCCGCCTCTTTTAAGGGAGCACAGGCTGTATCAGGCCGATTGGCTTCTGCGCTTTTATGGCTTTAATGCGGACGAGATACTTGACGATGCACATCCGGATTTCGATCCGATGCTTGACCCGAAATGCAACTGGGCGGTGAATCATCCGGAGGAGTTTCCGGTGGAGGTCAACAGGGCGCCCTATGAGAAGCTGCTTCGGGTTCCCGGAATAGGCGTGACGAGCGCAAAACGAATAATACGAGCACGTCAACAGACTACGCTCGATTTTGAGGGCTTGAAGAAGCTTGGCGTGGTGCTGAAGCGCGCTTCGTTTTTTATCACATGCAGCGGACGGATGAATTGTCGGCTGAAGACCGATGATCCGCTGATACTTAAGGGAATATTGAGGGACGGCGGAGCGGCGAAGATGAATTATGACCGCAGCATACCGGAGCAGCTGTCGCTTTTTTCACCGACGAGGGAGGATGGTATCAAATGTCTTACGGGGCAAATGTGATATACTATTATGACGGAACATACAACGGCTTCTTGAACTGTGTGTTTGAAAGCTTTGCCGAAAAGGAGCGTCCTGCTGCGATATTCGATGTACACTCGGCGGATCAGATGTCGATGTTCGGCTCGAAGCTCATAGAGACCGATATGCGGCGTGCGGAGCGTGTGCGCGCTTCAATACCGAATAAAATGGGGCTTGAAGCGCAGGATGTGCTCGAAAAGGCGTTTCTTACCTGCCTGCCGAACCGCGAGCTGTGTATGCTGGAATTCATGCGCAAGGGATATAAGCTGGGCCTCGGAATATGCAGCTATATGACGGATGAGGATGTTGACAGGATATTAAAGGCTGTGAAGCATCTCGAAAGGGAGGCACATTTGTACCTCGGCTTTGTTCGGTTTTTGGAGTGCGGAGAGGTGCTCATATCGGAGATAGAGCCGAAAAATAATGTTCTGCCGGTGATAGCGCCGCATTTTCTGAACCGCTTTTCCGGTGAGGATTTTATGATATTTGACCGCACGCACAGGGTCGCACTGCTCTATAAGGACGGTGAACCGGAATTCATACACGCGGACAGAATAGAGCTTCCGCCGGAATCTCCGAAGGAAGCCGAGTATCGCAGTATGTGGAAGACCTTTTACGATACTATAGGCATAGAGGGAAGAAGAAACGAGGCGTGCCGCAGAACGCATATGCCAAAGCGATACTGGAAAATGATGTCCGAATTGCAGAATGAAGTGTAGTTCGAAGAAAACAACAGTGAAAAACGATAATGAATGAAAAAGCATCCACGCATTCCCGTTTACGGGCGCGTGGATGCTGCTTTTTAATACTTTGTAAGTGTTATAAACTCTGTGCTTTCCGGAAGCTTTGCGGCGCGTGTTTTGAGGAAAGCCGGGTGCATGGTGATATCGGCGAGCTTGTCAAAGGGTATCCACTCAAAGGATACGCCATCATCAAAGCCCTTGAAGCTTTCACCGCGTGACAGAAGATCGGTTTCCGTGATATCAACAGCGAAATAGGTGCACAGCTCGTGTACGTGCTCGCCGTGTACCTGCTCGCTAAAGAACGATTCCGTTATCCAGAGCGGACGACCTACCTTCACATTGATACCGAGCTCCTCTTTCAGCTCACGCACAAGTGCGTCGCTTGCGGTTTCGTTTATCTTGATGCGACCGCCGGGGAGATATTTTGCCGGCAAATAATCCGTGCAGACCAGCAGACGAGAGTTATCGATTATGACTGCCGCGGTGCGGTAGTTGAACCTGCCCTTGCGTGTCGAGAAGGAAACATCCGGGTTCTTTGCGATGTATTTCTTTGCGAGCTCTTCTGCCAGAAGCACTATATTTTCGTTTGCGGCGGATTTATCAAAGGCGCGGCAATTCTCGCGCATACGGCGCAAGCGCTCCTTATGCTCTATGAGCGAAGAAATGACCTCGGAGAAATTATCCTTGGAGATCCTTACGCCCATATCGTGTATTTGCAGGAAGTTTGCATTATCCTCCTCCTGACCGGGGATGGCATCGAATACGGCAAGGGGCAGGTTGCAGGCAAGAGCCTCCGAGACGGTAAGACCGCCGGGCTTTGTGACTATGAGATCGGAGGCGTGCATATAGCGCTCAACCTCACTTGTGAACGGCAGAAGTTTCGTCTTCTTTTTGGAGACTGATACCTGCTCTTCAAATATCTCATACAGCTTCTTGTTGTTGCCGGTGATTATTATCATTTGCAGCTCAAGCGGTGAATCACACAGAGAATCATACAGCTCTACTATGTTTGAAACACCCATGCTTCCGGCCATGAAAAGCACGGTCGGGACATTTGGCTCAAGTCCCATTTCCTCAAGCAGTTTTGTCTGATCCTGCTTGTCGAAGAAAACATCGTGAACAGGTATGCCATAGGGGTATATTCTGTCCTTTTCAACGCCGTATTTTCTCAGCTCATTCACCATGCTGTCGCTTGCTACAACATATGCATCGACATTCGGAGCTATCCATGCCTTGTGCGCACCGTAATCGGTCATGATGCATATCAGCGGACAGGTTATCTTTTTGTCCTCCTTAAGACCGGAGATCATCTCTGTGGCAAAGGGGTGAACGCTTATGATAATGTCCGGAGCTACCTCCTCGATACGGGGAAGAAGCTGCCATGAAAGAAGCTCGGAGGAACGCGGCACCATGTCGGCCAGCACGTTTTCCTCGTTGGTTTTTCTGTAAAGCTTTCCGAAAATAGCGGGGGTTTTCTTAGCCATGAAAAGGTAGCTGTCGCATATCGTCTTATCAAGCAGCTTTCCTATGCTTTTGAGAAAATCCATCTGTATAACTTCGTGATCCGTGGTTTCTCTTATGTACTTTTCCAAAGCAGCCGCCGCACGCAGGTGTCCTCCGCCGGTGGCACAGGTGAGGATCAAAATACGCATACTTGTAACCGTTCCTTTTTCATAAATTCATAGCTTTTATAGCTTGCAGCTAACGGCAAGCAACTATTTACTATATGTAATTTTAGCACAAAGCTTTGTCGATTTCCAGTGGTCTGAACACATCCGACCGATTTTTAAGTTACTTTTAAGAAGATATTTGAAAGATAAATCTTTACAACTCGCGGCGACACAGGTATAATGACTATAGTATTAAAAATGTAACGTCGGCGTATGGGCTTTCGCCGATTTATAATATGTAATTGATTTATGCATGTGATTTGAAAGGAATGGGATATTATGAATAAGAGACTTATTAAAAATGCTTTTTTACTTATGTTGGTGATAATTCTTGTAATGGTGGGATTCTCCGGCTGTAAAAAATCGGTGGATGACAGCGAGATATCCTCTTTGGAGAGCTCCTCTCAGGAAAATGAATCCGCAACCACCTTCGCAGAGGGTACGATGATGGATGATGTTGACATTTCCGGCATGACCATGGATGAGGCTGTGGAGGCCTGCCGCAGGAAGATACAGTCCGAGTTTGAGGGTGTTACCGTCACTGTTAAGCTCAGCGAGGAGGACAGCCTTGAGCTTACCACCGAAGAACTCGGTATTGCAGATACTCTGAATTTCTCTCTGACAAGCATACTGAAAAAGCAGCAGGCCGGTCAGAACAAGATAAGCTATCAGCTCAAGCTCAAGACCCTTGAGGAATATCTTGAGGAAAACAGTGCCAAATACGACGTGGTCGGTCAGGATGCTGCGGTCGATCATTTCGATCTCCAGACAGGCGAGCTTGTCTTCACAGAGAGTGTCGACGGCTATGTGATAGACCAGAAGGCTACTGTAAAGGCTGCTATCGAGCAGTTTAAAACAAAAACAAGCGGCGTAGTGGATGCTGTTTTTGAGGAAACTCCGGCTGCTGTTACAACCGAGCAGATAAAGGAGCAGTTCACACTGATTTCCGAGTACACAACCAAGTCCACCAATACTGAAAACGGCAATCACAACATGGCTCTGGCACTTTCACGTATCAATGACAGTCTTGTTAATCCGGGTGAGACCCTTTCCTTTGAGGGTAAGGTAGGTAACTCCACAAATGCCGCAAGCGGATTCAAGCCTGCTAACGGTTTGCTCAACGGAATTCTGGTGCCGATGTACGGCGGCGGAATATGCCAGGCTTCGACAACACTGTACGGCGCTGTTCTGCGTGCCGGTCTTACAATCGTGGAGCGCGGCTGCCATTCGGTGCCGTCTACCTATGTTCCGATCGGACAGGATGCCGCAGTCAGCTACAGATCACTTGATTTTAAGTTCAGAAATGATTTTTCAACACCGGTCTATATAGCCTCATGGATGAGCGGAAAGACACTGTATGTTCGTGTGTACGGTACGCCGTCCACAGAGTGGGATTCCATTGAGGTCGGTTCAAAGCAGACCGGCACGGTTGCACGTCTCGAAAAGATCACCTATCAGGTGGATGATTCACTTGCAAAGGGCGAAATGCAGCTGGTTTCCGAGGGTAACTACGGCTATAACGCAGAGGCATGGCGCAGCTATATCAAGGACGGCAAGGTGATAAAGACCGAGGCTCTGCTCTCCTCCTACTATCGTCCGACAGGGCCTACATATAAGATGGGCCCGGGAACCGATCCCAACGCAACTCCGGAGCCGAGCGCAACTCCCTCCGCAGAGCCGACTACTGAGCCCACAACGGAGCCGACAACCGCGCCCACTGCTGAGCCCACCACTGTACCGGAGCCGACAGCAGCACCAACACCTGCTCCCACAGCGGAGCCGACGGCAGCTCCTTCTGTCGATGCTCCGTCAGCCGATGAGTAAGGACTGATAATAACTTTACCGGGGTCGGACTGTAAAAAAGATATGCTTATTCATTCCCCCTGCGCTTCACAGAGCAGGGGGATTTTGCGCAGAAAGGTAGGATTTGATTATGAACAGGAAAATTGACGGCTTTGTTCGTGTGGCTTCGGCTTCACCGCGCGTTAAAGTGGCGGACTGTCTCTTTAACACGGCAGAGATAGAGAAGATGATATTTGAGGCATCGGAAAACGGTGCGGCCGCGGTGGTGTTTCCCGAGCTTTCGATAACCGGTTATACCTGCGGTGATCTGTTTAAGGAGAGAAAGCTGCTTGAAAGCGCAAAAAGCTGCCTTTGGGAACTGATAGAGAATACAAAGGAATTGAATATACTGTGTGCGGTCGGTCTGCCCGTCGCGACGGGCGGCGCACTCTATAACTGTGCGGCGGTTTTCAGCAGGGGCGAGCTGCTGGCACTGCCGGCAAAGCAGAATATCCCGAATTACGGCGAGTTCTACGAGGGCAGATATTTCACTCCGGCACCGGAGAACGGCATGCTGAAATTCGACGGAGAGTGGTATGATTGCAAAAATGTGCTCTTTGAGCTTGGCACAGATACGGTGGTCGGTGTCGAGATATGCGAGGATCTCTGGGTAGCCGATCCGCCAAGCACAAAGCTTGCCATGGGCGGCGCCACTATCCTTTTGAATCTCTCATGCAGCGACGAGACCGTCGGAAAGGCCGATTATCGCAGGGATCTTGTGAGAATGCATTCCGGCAGACTGAATGCCGCATATGTATATGCCGACAGCGGCTTTGGCGAAAGCACTACCGATATGGTTTTCGCCGGACACAGGATCATCTGCGAAAACGCTTCGCTCATCAGCGAAAGCGAGCTCTTTGAGAACGGCATTCTCTATGGTGATGTCGACGTGGAAAAGCTGGTTCAGGAGCGTCGCCGCATGAACACATGGAAGGAGAACAACGACTGTGTGACTCTGGAGACCGGAATGATGCTTCCGGATTTTGAAACGAACAGAGTAATGGATCCGTCCCCGTTCGTGCCGAAGGGTGAGAATGACCTCTTCGCACGCTGTGAATCAATTTTGAAAATGCAGGCAACCGGCCTTGCAAAGCGTCTTGACCATATCGGATGCAAAACTGCCGTGATAGGTCTCTCCGGTGGTCTGGATTCCACGTTGGCTCTGCTTGTTACGGCAAGGGCATTTGATATGCTCGGATATCCGCGTGAGGGCATAAGAAGTGTGTCCATGCCCTGCTTCGGTACAACAAAGCGCACCAAGAGCAACGCTCAGTGCCTTGCGGAGGAGCTTGGCGTCAATTTCAGTGAGATCACAATATCCGCTGCTGTCGAGCAGCATTTTAAGGATATCGGGCATGACCCGGAAAAGCTTGATGTCACCTTCGAAAACTCTCAGGCAAGAGAGAGAACACAGGTGCTCATGGATATCGCAAACCGCTTCAATGGCATAGTTATCGGCACGGGTGACCTTTCCGAGCTGGCTCTCGGTTGGGCCACATATAACGGTGACCACATGTCCATGTACGGCGTAAATGCATCAATTCCGAAGACCCTTGTGCGCCATCTTGTGCGCCATGTGGCAAGCTGTGAGAGCGGAAGACTGAGCGAGGTGCTGTTCGATATTCTCGATACACCGGTAAGCCCCGAGCTTCTGCCGCCGAAGGACGGAGAGATATCTCAGAAGACGGAGGATCTCGTCGGCCCGTACGAGCTTCACGATTATTTCCTGTACTATCTCTTGCGCTTTGGATTCACTCCGGGCAAGATATATGCAATGGCACTGCGTTCGTTTGATGGTACATATGATGCGGAAACGATAAAGAAGTGGCTCAGAACCTTCTACAGAAGATTCTTTACACAGCAGTTCAAGCGCTCCTGCCTGCCGGACGGCCCAAAGGTTGGCACGGTAACGCTTTCTCCGCGCGGAGATTTCCGTATGCCGAGTGACGCGTCCTTCAGAATGTGGATAGAGGAGATTGATAAGCTGTGATAAAGGTATTGGTTGCTGTAAAAACAGACGAAAAGCACCGTGAATGGCTGTCTGCGGCAGCAAGCGGAGCAGAGCTCATATATAACGAAACTCCCGGCAGGGAGGATGTGGAAAATGCGGATGTCATTTTGGGAAATGTTCCCGCAAAGCTGATATCCAAGAATGATAAGCTTAAGTGGATGCAGACAAACAGTGCAGGAGTGGATGCCTATATCAACGGCTGTCTGCCCGAGGGCACTCTGCTGACAAATGCCACGGGTGCCTACGGACTGGCAATATCCGAGTATATGACGGCCGTGTGGCTCGAACTCATCAAGAAGCTGCATATGTACAGGGATGTTCAGCACACCGGCGAGTGGACTGATCTCGGTACGGTCACTTCTGTTTGGAATTCCACTGTTCTTGTACTGGGGCTCGGAGACATCGGCGGAGAATTTGCAAAGCGCGCCAATGCTCTCGGAGCGAGAGTGATTGGAATGCGCCGTACAGGAACTGACAAGCCGGACTATGTTGATGAGCTAATACATACGGATAAGCTCGATGAATACCTGCCCCTTGCCGACTGCGTTGCAATAACCCTGCCGGGTACAAATGAAACGCGCGGCATGTTCAATGCCGAAAGATTCGGTAAGATGAAGGACGGAGCAGTACTGATAAACGTGGGACGCGGCTCGATAGTCGAGACCGATGCGCTTTTGGATGCGCTTAAAAGCGGCAAGCTCTCCGGTGCGGCGCTCGATGTTACAGACCCCGAACCGCTACCGAAGGAGCATCCGCTCTGGAAGCAGGATAATGTGATAATTACGCCGCATGTGTCCGGACATTTTCACCTGCCCGAGACGCATGACAGGATAATCCGCATAATGGCGGAGAATCTTAAAGCGTTTTGCAGCGGACAGCCGCTTCGAAATATAGTTGATTTCAAGACCGGCTACCGCAAACTCTGATGAAAACGGAGCATATATAATGCAGGAAATTTATCTTGATAACAGTGCCACCACGCGTGTTTGTAAGGAAGCGGCGGAAAAGGCGCTGTACATGATGACGGAGTGCTACGGTAATCCGTCCTCGCTGCACAGCAAGGGCTTTGCGGCGGAAAAAGAAATAAGATCCGCCCGTGAGATAATTGCCGAGAGGCTTTCGGCACAGCCGGGCGAAATATATTTTACCTCCGGTGGAACGGAGAGTGACAATATCGCGATACTCGGCGCGGCACATGTAAAAAAGCGCGCCGGAAATAAAATTGTCACAACGGCAATAGAGCATCCGGCCGTACTCAGAACTATGGAGCAGCTCGAAAAAGAGGGCTTTGAGGTTGTGTATGTGCAGCCGGAGGCTGACGGAAATATCCCGGCAGAGAAATTTGCGGAGGCTATAGACGCGAAAACCATACTTGTAAGCGTTATGGCTGTGAATAATGAGACCGGAGTTATGCTGCCCTTAAAGGAAATATCCGGTATCATAAAGCGTAAGCGCTCACCGGCGCTTTTTCACACGGACGCGGTACAGGCCTTCTGCAAGCTGGCGATATCACCCAAAAAGCTTGGCCTTGATCTTGTGAGTGTTTCGGGACATAAGGTACACGCACCAAAGGGTGTCGGCGCTCTCTATGTCAAGAACGGGGTCAGAATACTTCCGCACAGCTTCGGCGGCGGACAGGAGAAGAATCTGCGCCCGGGTACGGAGGGTGTTCCGCTCATCTGTGCATTCGGTGCTGCTGTAGATGCGATGCCCACCGAGCGCGAGGCGGAAAGCAGGGTGGCTGAGGTGCGCGCACATCTGTTGGAGAGGCTTTCCGAAATGCCGGAGGTGCTCCTAAATTCCCCGGAAAATGCCATTCCCTATATCACGAATATATCGGCCGGCAGAGTTCGTGCCGAGACAATGCTGCACTTTCTTGCCGAAAGGGGCATTTTCGTTTCGAGCGGCTCTGCATGCGGCAGGGCAAAGCCGAGCCATGTGCTTGACGCAATGGGGCTTTCGGACAGACGTATAGACAGCTCCCTCAGGATAAGTCTCTGTGCGGACAACACCAAGGAAGAAATTGACATGTTTGCAGATGCCATTAAAGAGGGACTCTCTGTTCTGTCCCACACATAAATTAACAGAAAAGGATAAATGATCATGCAGGAAGTAATTCTGGTAAAGCTCGGTGAGCTGGTGCTCAAGGGACTTAACCGCAGAGTTTTTGAAGACAGACTCTTAAAAAATATTCGCCGCCGCATCGCGCGTGCCGGCAATTTTGAGGTATATTCCAGCCAGTCCACGGTATATATCGTGCCGAAGGACGAGGATGCGGATATTGATGAGGCCGAGGAGAGAGTATCCAAGGTTTTCGGTATCATCGGCTACACACGTGCATGCGTGTGCGAAAAGGATATGAATACGATTTTGAAAACTGCGCAGGAGTATCTCAGTGACATTCTGGCCGATGTTTCCACCTTTAAGGTCGAGAGCAAGCGCGCGGATAAGAAGTTTCCGCTCGACTCAATGCAGATATCCAGAGAGGTCGGCGGTGCGCTTTTGAGAGCCAACAAGCACCTTTCTGTCGATGTTCATTCTCCGCAGATGGTTGTCAGAGTAGAGATAAGAGAAAAGGGCGCGTACATCCACGGCGAGACAAAGCCGGGTGCAGGCGGTATTCCAGTAGGCACCGGCGGCAAGGCGGCCATACTCATCAGCGGCGGACTTGACAGTCCGGTTGCCGCATGGATGATGGCAAAGCGCGGCGTTGAGCTTACTGCGATACACTTTGCAAGTCCTCCGTATACAAGCGAGCGTGCACACGAAAAGGTGGTTTCCCTGCTCAAGAAGGTCGGCGAATACGCAGGCCGCATGGAGATGATAACAGTATCCTTCACAAGAATTCAGGAGGAGATAAGGGATAATTGCCCCGAGGAGCTTGCAACGGTGCTCATGCGTCGCTTTATGATGCGTGTCGCCGAGCGTATCGCACGTGAAAAGGAATGCAGCGCACTTATTACCGGTGAAAGCCTCGGACAGGTGGCAAGCCAGACGATACAGGCGATAGCCTGCACGGATGCCGCGACCGATATGCCGGTGTTCCGTCCGCTGATAGGCAGTGATAAGGCCGAGATAGTTGCTACTGCCCACAGAATAGATACATATGATATTTCAATTGAGCCGTATGAGGACTGCTGCACCGTGTTTACACCGAAGCATCCGCGTACACGCCCCACTCTTAAGGTGATCGAGGCGGCTGAAAAGAATCTTGATGTTGAGGCACTCATTGAGGATTGCCTGAGCAAGGTAGAGGTCATAAAAATCTGATATTTATAATTAAGGAGTGATTTTCATGCAGGCAGAGGTTTTGTCCGTCGGAACGGAGCTCTTGCTGGGACAGACAGTCAATACGGATACAACGATAGTTGCCAAGGCACTTTCCATGCTCGGAATAGATCTTTTGTATGCCGCAGTTGTGGGCGACAACCCCACAAGACTGAAAAACGCAGTGAAGGATGCACTTTCGCGCAGCGATATACTCATCACAACAGGCGGCCTTGGGCCGACCGGTGACGACCTTACAAAGGAGACAGTTGCTGCCGCAGCCGGAAAGAAGCTGGTGCTTCATCAGCCCAGCGTGGAGCATTTACAGAGCTATTTCGCCGGCAGAGAGATCACATCAAATCAGATAAAGCAGGCTATGCTGCCCGAGGGCTGCACGGCACTGAAGAATGATAACGGCACAGCGCCGGGCTGTGCATTTGAAACGGATAACGGAAAGATAGTTATCATGTTGCCCGGCCCGCCGTCCGAGCTGACACCGATGCTCAATAATTACGCGGTGCCGTATCTGGCGAAGTTCCAGAATTCCGTTATCGCATCCCACAGCGTGCATGTTTTCGGACGCGGTGAGGCAGCGGTTGCGCTGATGATAGATGACCTTACACAGAATGCGAATCCCACAGCAGCTCCCTATGCCAAGGAGGGCGAAATGTTTGTGCGTGTCACAGCAAAGGCTGCCACAAAGGAAGAGGCGGATGCTCTGTGCCAGCCGGTCATTGAAGAAATTAAGCGCCGTGTCGGAAGCTTTGTATACAGCGTAGATGTCGAGACCCTCGAGGAGCTTGTGATAGATGAGCTTCGCAAGGCAGGAAAGAAGCTTGCAACTGCGGAATCCTGTACCGGTGGCCTGCTCGGAAAGCGCTTGACGGATGTTCCGGGCTCCTCCGATGTTTTTGAAATGGGCTGCATAACATATGCAAATTCAGTAAAGGAGCAGTTGCTTGGCGTCCCGCACGAAACACTTGAGACATGGGGCGCTGTGAGTGAGCAGACAGCACGCGCAATGGCAGAGGGAATAGTGCGCCTGAGCGGTGCGGATATCGGTGTTGGCATCACCGGCATTGCCGGCCCCGGCGGCGGAACGGATGAAAAGCCCGTTGGTCTTGTTTATATCGCACTGAGCGACGGTGAAAATACCTGGGTCGCAAAGCGTCAGCCGGCAGGCAGAATGAAGTCCCGAGAGTGGCACCGCCACTGTGCGGCATCAAAAGCACTGGATATGGTGCGTCGTTATCTGGCAGGACTCCCGGTAAACGAGGAATAAAACAAAAGCATTCGGAGAAGCGCGATTGCTTTCCGAATGCTTTTGTACATTTTCGGCAGGAGTAAGATCGTGTAATGATCGTGGATAATTCGATTTAGCTTACACAGAGAAGCTTTGTAATCTGCAAGACCACGTCAAGCTCGGTGGCGTCGTCTGGCAAGCTGTTCCAAAATGCCTTGGCAACCTCGCTGTCAGACTCCTTAGCGGCAAGCATTGCTTCTCTGATACCGCTTTTTACGGTTTCGTTGTCCACACCGTGTTTTCCGGCCACCAACCGGAGCAGATCGTTTGTGTGATCGTTCATCATAACCTACCATCCATCCTTTCTTTCTTGCAGGCCCATATGCCTGCGCTCAAACTATGTCATCCCGAGTCGCAAAAAAAGCGTCTCTGTCGCTTCTTGCAAATCAATTATAGCAAGAGGTGTTGGTATAATCAAACAAAATCGTTCGCTAAAATTCGACATTTTAGGACAGTGTTTATGCTTATCGGTCAAAAGGCGTTAAGTTTCAGCAGAAAAATGCGCTGTTTATTACAGATTTGTGATTTTTCGTCAGGCTCAATAATAAGTTTCTGTCGAAGGAAAGCGCTGTAGCGGCCTTTTTGGTGTCGTTTTATAAGGAATTGTATTGGTGGTGGTGCTGTGCACTATGGCATCATCGCAGAATAATAGAAAAGAGGGGTCAAAATGTATAAAGCAGAATATCTCGATCTGTTTATTGAAAAGCTTCAATTGCCGGAGGAGAGCCGTGAGCCGCTTAGACGCGGCTACAAAATGCTGCTCGGTATTCCGGGAGCGGCGGAGGAGCTTGAGACTGCAAGACGGAAGATGATCGCCGATGAAAGTTGGGCGAAATCCATAGTGCCGCATATGAATCACCTTACAGAGGTTTCGGGTCTGCACCGACATGTGATCGATTTTCTCTTTATGATGTCCGCAAGTGAGCAGATGAGGGAGGATTATCGCGCGGCGGGGCTTTCAGATGAGCTTTTCTGGGATACCATTGCAGATCTGAAATATAAGCTGATAGAGTGCCATAATGTTTACGGAATCTGGGGCATGTTTGTAGCGTTCTGGCATTCATGGTTTTTCCAGCTTCGTCGCTTCAAGCTTGGCAGAATGCAGTACGAGAGATATACTTACAGTGGCGACGAGCCCGTAACGATAGGAGATTACACCGTGAATCCGGGCGACACCGTGTACAACCTGCACATACCGTCCTGCGGCCCGTTCCCGAAGGATGTGCGAATAGATTCGTATAAAAAGGCGTATGAATTTTATAAGCATGAGCTTGGCGGCAAGCCCATGGTATTTATGTGCGAATCATGGCTTCTGTATCCGAAAAACAGAGAAATACTGCCGGCACATCTCAATATGGTCGATTTCCTCAATGACTTTAAGATCGTAAGAGTGGAGGAGTCCGAGGAATTCGGCGACAAATGGAGAGTGTTCGGCGCGGACTTTGAAAAGCCGAACGAGAAATTGCCGGAGAATACCACGATGCAGCGTTGCTTTAAACAGTGGTTGCTTGCCGGAAATAAGACGGGCGAGGGCATAGGTGTGTTCGTTTACGACGGTGAGAAATTTATAAAATAATGTATAAAAGGAGGACGATCCGCTGTGGAACGTCCTCCTTCACGTTTAAGAGCTTATTCTGTCAATCGGTGCACTCCGGGTCACCGACCTCTTCATTGCCGAGATATACCTTGTGCGGCTTGCCCTCGAAGACATTCATTATCTGCCTGCGAAGCTTTGATGGATAGATAGGCTGATGATTGAGAGCTGCTATGTCGAGCCATTCTATGCCCACCTGATTTGTATCGCCGTGTAGCTCGGGAGATTCGATATCGGAAAGATATTCGCAGGAGAATACAAGATCCACGCGATGAAAATCCTCTCCGTGAACGCCCTCAACGACGAAAAGCAGCTCGCCGCATTGAATATTGATGCCGAGCTCTTCTGCTACCTCGCGCCTTACAGCCTCCTCGAGGGTCTCTTCGGTCTCCTGACCGCCGCCGGGCATTATGTACCATTCCTCGCCGCCGGAGCTGATCTTGATAGCGGCCATTTTCCCATCCCTTATTATCAGGGCTTTTGCCGATGTACGCATCGATCTCATGATATCTACCTCCTTATTGATGTCTTTATAGTATGCTACAGGCATTAAGCCGGTCACATAAGTATAGCACACGAAATCGCAAAATCAAGGGTCTTCTCAGATGCTTTTAGGCGCACACTTGACAAATATGCGGCACCGGAGTATGGCACCGGAGTATAGTGAGGCTACTATACTTGGATTTAGGGGTGGATACAATGCTGTGTGTTATCGCGATGCTCGATGATTCGTCGAGTGAGAAATTGGGGCAGCTCTGTAAGATCGTAGAAGAATTCGGCATTCCTGCCAGATACTGGTATGGACATATCACCATGGTTTCCTATCTCGGAGAGGACGAGGCCGGATTTATCGATAAGTGCAGGGAAGCGCTTGCCGGATGCACCGAATTTCTGGTGCATTATGATCGTCTTGAACAGCTTGCGCCGACACCGAGCATAGTAGCGTCCCCGAGGATGACCCCTGAGCTGACGGAGGTTCACCGACGTCTGCTGTCCACAGCGCCGGACGAACTCGATAAATGGTCTGCAGTAGAGTTTTGGCATCCGCATACGACGCTGTTCTATCATACGGAAGCGGACCTGCTGAAAATTATGGAACGCATGGAGCAGAGCTTCGAGCCGATTACCGCCACCATATCGAGCATAGAGTTCTCAAAGGTGACGGATAAGGGCTACGAGATAGTGGGCTCCATTGATCTGCCAATAGTCGGATAAGATAATTTGCGAGTTCTTGGCTCTCTCCGTGAAAGTTGTCACTGCCGATGTCTGAGAGGGCGAAGAATCATTGAAGTGCAAGTCTTTGCCTTGCATTAAGTAAAGTGTGCCGAAAGGCACACTTAAAAGAAAAAGCCTTGATGCAAAAGCATCAAGGCTTTTTCTGGTGGAGGAGGGTGGATTCGAACCACCGAAGCGAGACGCAACAGATTTACAGTCTGCCCCCTTTGGCCACTCGGGAACTCCTCCATATGGAGCTGGTGAACGGACTCGAACCCCTGACCTGCTGATTACAAATCAGCTGCTCTACCAACTGAGCTACACCAGCGCATGGTGATCCATCGGGGATTCGAACCCCGGACACCTTGATTAAAAGTCAAGTGCTCTGCCAACTGAGCTAATGAATCATACAGCTTTAATATTATATCAGCAAACATCCTGCGTGTCAACTGAAAAATTCAAAAAAATGCCGCAAAATGGGCAAAGGACAACGGAAAACAGCCGTTTTTGGGATGTTGGCTTTTTCCGTTGTTCCCTCAGTAAATGACGGTTATTTTGTGATTGCAGTATTGGCACGGCGCGAAAATTTATTCACAGTGCCATGATAAGTGTTCCCAAAAGCATGAGGCACAGTCCGATGAGCGCCTTTTTTGAGAGCTTTTCTTTGAAAACTATGTACGAGAATATAACGGTGACAAGCACGCTCATTTTATCGATGGGTACGACCACGCTGACTGTTCCGTTCTGGATAGCATAGTAGTAGAAGAGCCAGGACGCGCCGGTCGCAATACCGGAGAGAATGATGAAGACAAGCTCGTGCGTATCAAGAGTTTTAAGCTCCTTGTGCTTGCCCTTCGACAATACTATGATCCATGCCATGACAAGTACGACACCGGTACGAATAGCTGTTCCGAGGTTTGACTCCACGCCGGAGATGCCGACCTTTGCCATAATAGAGGTGAGTGCCGCAAACACTGCCGAAAGCACGGCATACAGCATCCAGATTCGGCTTTCCTTTTTCTGCTCTGTTTGCTTCTTCTCCACCATGAGGAAAATACCGATTGCGAGAAGCAGTGTACCGATGAGCTTTGCAGCCAGCTTATCTGTTTCGCCGAAGCATATAATAGCCAACAGCACCGAGAGGATCGTGCTCGACTTATCTATCGGCACTACCTTGTTGATATCGCCGAGGGACAATGCCTTAAAATAGCATATCCATGAGGCTCCTGTCGCGAAGCCGGAAAGTATCAGAAAAATGAGGGAGGTTGTCCCTATAGAGGTGATCGTGCCGGCCGAGCCGACTACGAACACCATTATCCATGCTCCGATAAGCACTACGATAGTTCTGATGGCTGTCGCTATGTCTGAATCAGTCTTTTTGATACCGCATTTTGCAAGAATTGAGGTCAGTCCGGCAAATACGGCTGACATTACTGCTGCAATGATCCACATGATCGATCCCACCCTTACTTAATATTAATTTCAATAATATGATAACACTGTTCTTTATACGGTTCAATGGTTTGTGAAAAATAATAATCAATTCATCTTGATATCCGTAAAAAGGTGGACTATAATGTAGGAAAGTTTGGTACGAGGAAAGTGATTGGAATGATTTTTGAAAATTTTGACAGAGTGATCTTCGCCGGCGACTCGGTTACGGATATGGGCAGTGCTCAGCCGGTGGGCGAGGGTTTGTTTGACAATATGGGCCATGGCTATCCACGTGTTATCGAGAGCCTTGTTGCCGCAACGTACCCGGAGCTGAATATCCGTTTTACAAATTCGGGTATCAGCGGCAATACATCCAAGGATCTTCTGGAGAGATTTGATCGTGATGTTATTAAGCTCAAGCCCCAGTGGGTATCCATCTGCATTGGCATCAATGATGTCTGGAGGCAGTTCGATACACCTGCTATGCAGGAATATGCCGTTTCTCCCGAGGACTATGAGAGCAATCTCAGAAAGATGATTGAGGCTTCCAAGGTGGTGGCCAAGGGCGTTATTATTGCAACTCCGTACTATATGGAGCCGAATAAGTCGGATTTCATGCGTGCGCGTATGCAAGAGTATGTTGATATCTGCGAACGCCTTGCAGAGGAATATGACTGCATGTTTGTCAACTTCCAGGAGGCATATGACCGCTTCTTCGCGTATAAGCATTCATCTCTTATCGCATGGGATCGTGTGCATCCGAACCAGATCGGCGCTACGCTCATGGCGAAGGAATGGCTCTCGAAGGTCGGCTTCGACTACGGCCACAATGCATAAGTCACAATAGAATTAAGACCCCTCGGTTTCACAGCAACGTGAGGCCGAGGGGTTTCGCTTTGTCCCGATGGGGATAAGACATATTTAGTTACAGGGTGATATCGAACTCCACCGAGGACTTCTTGCTGAGGTCGATCTCTCTTTCGTATTCCTTGTCGCCTACCTTGATATTGAGCTTGTATTTGCCGTAGAAGCCCTTAAAGGAGCCGAATCCATCCTTAACGGAGAAGCTTGTGTTAGTTATCCACTTCTCCTTGAAAAGATGTTGAATTCTCTTGAGTGCGGGCTTTGGTGTCATATCGTGGCGCACAAGGCCGCCGTAATAGTAGTTTTCACCGGCAGTCATATCGCCGAGCGGAGCAAATGCTGCATAGCCATCCACAAGATTCCAGTAGATTATCTGCTCCATGTTCGGATGCGAGAACCATATTGAATAGAGCTTTTCGATGATATCCGCCTGAAGCTCTTCGTCCGCCGGATCATTTGAATATGCCGGCACGGTGACCTCGGTCACCTGCATGTTCATGCCCATGTCCTTGTACATATCCATTACCTTATAGAGATATGTAGGATCATAGTACCAGCGAGTGAATTTAGCTTCATCGTCGCGTCGGAAGAACATGTGATATTGCAGGCCGACGGAGTCTATTCTGACTCCTCGGTGAAGCAGATCCTTTATCATCAGCGGATATCTTCCGCGGCTCGGCACTGTGGGGGAGTCCTCACACCATGCAACGCCGCAGAAATCATTTATTACAAGCTGATTTTTCGGAAAATATTTTTCGGCGGTATTAAAGCAGAACGGAATAAATTCATCCGTCATATAGAGGTCAGTCACGCTGTCCGCACGTCCCCAATACATCTCGTTTGTAACCTCGATTGTAGGTATCTTGTCGGCATAGCGCTCAGAAATCTCACGGCAGCGGCGTTCAAACTCCGCCTTGACTGTGGCATTGTCCTTGCCTTTGAGCCACTGCGGGAAGAAATGGTCGTATGCCAGAGCGTGCTCTCTGGGCTCTATGCCGTGTTTCTCACAGAATTCAATGCAGTCATCGATGGGCGGTCTGCGGTAAATAAACGGGGAGCCCTTCTCATAGCGCGGCTTGCCTCTTTCAGGCTCAAGGTCGCTCCAGTAAAAGCCGAGTGTGGCCATATTGAAGGTATCCTTAAAGTATTCCTTATAGGCCTCGTTTTTCTCGGGAGTCTCCATCTGGTCTATCATGAAAATATTTGCGCCGTACTTGAATTCGTGATTCTGCTGTACGGCGGTTATTTCCGCATTTTCAATGGGGCATCCGTTCTCATCTCTGAGATTAATGAATGCAAAGCCCTTTCTGTTTTCCTCGATACCTCTGCTTATGCGATCCTCTGTGTAATCGGCATATTTTTCAAAATTGGCCATAACAGCCTGTCTTCTGGTCATGAATATCACCTCGTAATCATCATTATAGATGTTTTTAGATGTAAATCAATGCTATTATCGCGCCAAATAGTTTGATTTTCGCCGTTTTTGTGTTTATAATAGCTTACAGAGGAGGATGGTGCTATGTTGGGCAAAAATTTGGTAGTTCAAATAACGGATGCGTTTGTGTTTTCACAGCAGAAGTGCAGCTATTTTACAAAGGGCAGGAGCTTCTGCGCGCTGTCACTCAGAAAAAACACGAGGGTGCGTTTTAAGAGCGATAGGCAGAACATAAGTATGACGGGCGATGTGATATGCCTGACGCCGCCTGATACGGACTATCTGAGGACATCCTATACTGATGAAGATATCATAGTTATACATTTTAAGGTGCTGAATGCGGATATAACCGAGTTTGTTAATTTTGAATATACAGAACTCGGCGAGCTCGAGAGTTGCTTTGAAAAGATACTTCACTGCTGGCAGGAAAAGCGGGAGGGTTACTATCTTGAGGCGCAGAGCGGACTGTACGAGCTGCTTTGGAAGCTTGAAAGGCAGGCACAGAACAGCCCGAAATACGGTAAGGACTATGCAGACAGGGCAATCGAGTTGATAGAAGCAGGCTTTCAGAACTCCGATTTTACAATAGGCACGCTTTCGACAACTCTGAATATCTGCCCGTCCCAGCTTAGAAAGAGATTTAAGGAGAGGACGGGTATATCACCGAGGGATTATTTACTTAATGAGCGTATAAAGTATGCCAAGGTATTGATAAAGACCGGGTATTTTACGAGAAATGAGATATGCGAGCGCTGTGGCTTCAGCGATGCCGGCTATTTTGGCACGGCATTCAAGAGAGTGGTTGGCGAGAGCATATCGAGCTACAGAAAGCGCTGCTGAAAAAAGCATTCACGACGAGGCTGATTCGTTCGTGAATGCTTTTTTCTTAATGTTTTACTTTTTGCGATTTTTACCGCTTTTGCCGCCATCCCATCTGCGGCTTACCGGAGCGGCATTTGATTTCTTTGCTTTGCCGGAATTCTGCGGCTTTGAGGAATTTCCCTGCACAAAGCGTGTATCGCCGTGGCGTGCTCTCAACAGGCACTTCGGGCCGGTTCCAACAAGGTCGCGACGGCCGGCCTTTATAAGAGCCTCCGTGACGAGCTCATAATTCTTCGGGTCACGATACTGTATCAATGCGCGCTGCATTGCCTTTTCGTGGGGATCCTTCGCAACATATACGGGCTTCATGGTGCGCGGATCAAGACCGGTGTAATACATGCACGTGGATATGGTAGAGGGTGTGGGGTAGAAGTCCTGAACCTGCTCGGGCATATATCCGAGGTCACGCAGATATTCTGCAAGGCGTATCGCATCCTGAAGTGTTGAGCCCGGGTGAGAGGACATGAGATACGGCACAAGGTACTGGTCGAGATGCATTTCCTCGTTCAGCTCCTTGTAGCGGCGAACGAATTTGCGGTATACGCTGTTCTGTGGCTTGCCCATCATTTTCAGAACACCGTCGGAAACATGCTCCGGTGCGACCTTGAGCTGGCCGCTTACATGGTGCTGAACAAGCTCGCGGAAGAAGGTCTCGTCCTTGTCGTTTATCAAATAGTCAAAGCGAATGCCGGAGCGGACAAATACCTTCTTTACCTTCGGCAGTGCGCGAAGCTTTCGAAGCAGAGCTACATAGTCGCTGTGGTCTATCTCCATGTTCGGGCACGGCTCGGGGAAGAGGCACTGGCGGTTTTCGCAGGCACCGTGAGTGAGCTGTTTTTTACATGCAGGCTGTCTGAAATTCGCCGTAGGGCCGCCGACATCGTGGATGTAGCCCTTGAAATCCGGGTCCTGCGTCATCATTTTCGCTTCATCTATTAGGGATTCATGGCTGCGCGTCTGAATTATGCGGCCCTGGTGGAAGGTGAGCGCACAGAAGCTGCATGCGCCGAAACAGCCGCGGTTGCTGATAAGGCTGAATTTGACCTCCTCAATTGCCGGAATGCCGCCTGCGGCTTCATAGTCTGGATGGTAATCGCGTGCATAGGGCAGAACATAGACAGCATCCATTTCCTCGGTGGTTAGCGGCTTCTGCGGAGGATTCTGAACTATGAACAGATTATCCGCCGTGTAGGGCTCAACAAGCTTTTTTGCGGTAAAGGGGTCAGTGTTCTTATATTGACGATAAAAGCTCTTTGCGTACAGCTCCTTGCTGGTAGCTACCTTGTCAAAGGCCGGAAGATGTATGCAGTCGGGGTCGTCGGGGAGCTCTGTGGCCTTATACACCGTACCGCGCACAAAGGTTATGTCGCGCACCGGAATTCCCTGACGGAGTGCCTCGGCGATCTCGACAATGGAGCGTTCGCCCATGCCGTAGGAGATTATGTCCGCACCGGAATCCATGAGTATGGAGCGCTTCATTTTGTCGCTCCAGTAATCATAATGTGCCAATCTGCGCAGGCTGGCCTCTATTCCGCCGAGGATTATCGGTGTCTTCTTGTATGTGCGGCGTATGAGATTAGAATACACAACTGCCGCGTAATCGGGGCGCTTTCCCATTTCGCCGCCGGGGGAATAGAAATCCTTTCTGCGGCGCTTCTTGGTGACGGAGTAGTGATTCACCATGGAGTCCATATTGCCGGCGGAGACAAGGAAGCCGAGCTTCGGCTCACCGAGTATCGAGATGCTTTCCGGGTCCTTCCAATCCGGCTGTGCGATTATTCCCACGGTGAAGCCGTTGGCCTCCAGAATTCTTGAGATAATTGCAGTGCCGAAGGACGGGTGATCAACATAGGCGTCACCGCTGATATATACGAAATCTAACTGCTCTATTCCGCGTGCCTCCATATCGGCGCGAGAAACGGGCAAAAAATACTTTCTGTCCATTGAATTTTCCTTTCATATTGGATTATTTACAGTATATCATACCGGACTTCAAAAGAAAACATTATTCGGCAAAATTATATCGATAGAGCCAATCAAACGGTATAATTCTCGTTAAGGCGGCGGATGTATTTTCGCGGCGTGGTGCCCTTTTTTCTCTTGAATACATAGCTGTAATAGCTTTGGGAGGAGAAGCCGCAGCTATATGCTATGTCGGTGAGGGTCATGTCCGTTGTCAGCATCAGATATATCGATTTTTCAATGCGCTTATCCTCGATGTAGCTGTGCAGGGTTCTTCCGGTGGCAGCTTTGAAGCAATTGTGAAAATAAATGGGGCTGAGCGATACCTGCTCCGATACCCTTTCCAGGGTCAGCTCCTCCGAAAGATGTTCATCGATGAATTTTGCCGCAGTGTTCACATAGCTGCTTGAGAAACGGCCGCTGCTTTCGTTCTGACCGTGGCCGACCTCAAGGCTCAGGAGGTGTATGAGCCTTAAAAGCTGGCTGTACAGCATACACCTGTCGTATTCGCAGTCCGAGCTTCCGTATTCTATAATGCTCTTGAATATGCGCAGATACTTTTCCTTGTCGTTTATGTACACGAATTCCGGCAGCCTCATAGCGGCAGTTGCTGTCTCACTGTCATAGATATTTACGTGTATATAATAGCACTTGTGCGGAAATTTAGTGTGGCGGTTCTGACCGGGCTTTGCACATATTACGGAATTTGGCACTATTTTCGCACTTTTGTCATCGATGTAGGAAATGCCGCCGGGCTCAATGGGAAGCTCAAATTCAAACATTGTTGTGCGTCTTATTTCGGATATTCGGATGTTTGGGCGGAATATACCCGAATTAAATATACCGAGGCTTTCGGTATCAAAGGCTTTCATATAATCACCACAGTAAGAAATCTAACAAAACACTTAATAATCTTATATGATTTGCGTAGTAATTATAATAAAATACCCTCAGAAAAATGTCAACAGGGAGTGGTTGATCGATGAATATGAGGTGTATTGGAAGAATTCATCGTGGATTTTGTGAGAGTTTTTGATAAGCTGTAATAAAAAAGCTCATGGACACTGCCGATTGCAGTGTCCATGAGCTTTTTGGGATGAAATTAAGGAGAATGGATGGTGTGTTACTACCACTCATTAAGGTGAAAGCTTTTTTAATGGAGCTGTTTGGAATACGCAAGTAAAGCTTATATTACTCGCTCGGTATTATTCCTCATAGAGGATTTCTCCTGGTACGTGGTCACATTCTTCAGCAAATGCTGTTGTTGGCAACAATGCAAATAATAAACATAGCGTTGTTATTAGGCTAAGTACTCGTTTTTTCATAATGTTTCCTCCTTATTCTCTGCCGCTCTCAGACGGCTATACTTTTCAATAAAAAGCACGAGACTTTCTTTTAATACATCTATTTGTGATTTTAAATAAAATTCATCTTCAAACAATGCGTAGTGTACACACGCTCGAATCAGAATAAAAATCAGCGGTGTCAGCTTCTGATAGGGAATACCGAGCTTCGGCTCAAGATACTTTGCGTATTCGGTATAGCGCCTATCCACGCCTGCGAAGAACTTCTGGCCGTACTCCCTGTATTTCGGGTGCGTGTACACCTGATACATCAGGCGGTACTTCTTGCCGTGCTTCTCAGCCGTCCAGTACGGTATCTCCTGAATGAAAGTCCACAGGTCTTCCACATTCTTCGGAGCCTTTGTCATGAAGTCATCTTCAACCTTGCTCATGCAATACTCTGTGGACTGAATAATGAGATCGTCAAGATTCTCAAAATACGAATACAAGCTGCCGGAGGAAATGCCGCATGCGTTTGCAAGAGCCTTTATTCCGACGCTGCCGAAGCCGTGCTCCGCGTAGCATTCGTAACATTTTTCCATAATATCTATTTTTTTTGCCTCGTGTGTATCGGGGTTAATTCCTCCCACGAAATGACCTCCATTTACGAATAAGCGAACGCATATCCGTGATAAGCGAACGCTTAAATTGATTGATTAATCAGATTATAGCGTGTTATATCGACAAAATCAATACCTGTAAAAAATTTTTTACCATTTCTTTGCCAAGTTTATTTATCACTCTCTTGCCGCACGTTTTATTTTCTGTTGCAAAGGTGTGTTTTTGGTGCTATAGTTGAACAGAGGATATTACCGAAACAGGAGGATAATTATGCTGCCGAACAGAGAACGAGCTTTGCTTGAGATAAAAACAGCCGCAGAAATGAATCCCGGGTCGTGGGAAAAGCACTCAGAAAATGTTGCCCGTGCCGCTATGCTCATTGCCGAAAAATGCAGTATGGATGCGGAAAAAGCATATATATTGGGACTGCTGCATGATATTGGCAGGAGAGCCGGTGTACATGGCGTAAGACACATAATGGACGGCTACGATTTCTGCATGGAAAACGGTTGGGATGAGGCGGCACGCATCTGCCTTACGCATTCATATCCGTTAAAGGATGTTGACACCGAGATAGGTAAATTTGATATAACGGATGAGCAGTGTGCGTTTGTGAAGAATTTTCTCACGTCGATTGAGTTTGACGACTATGACCGGCTGATAATCCTGTGCGATTCATTGGCGGATGCAAACGGCTTTTGTATTCTCGAAAAGCGTTTTTGTAGATACGACCGTGCGCTACGGCGTTTTTCCTTTCACCGTTGACAGATGGAAAAAGACCTTTGAGATAAAGAAGTATTTTGAAAGCAAAGCGAATTGCTCGATATATCGACTGCTGCCGGGTATCGAGGAGTGCATTTATGTCTGATAAATTCGGAGGGAGTGGCTTATGAGGGATTATGCAAGCTTGTACAAAAAGGTATTTAAGGTGTTGGGCGAGCTGACACCGCTTAAGGTGGATTGCGGCCAACTGTGCGGCGGAGCCTGCTGCAAGGGTGACGAGAATACCGGAATGAGGCTTTTTCCGCATGAGGAGAGTACGCTTGGGATACGTACATCGGAAAATGGCGGAAGACTTGCCGTATGCAGCGGAAGCTGCAACAGAGACGAGAGGCCGCTTTCGTGCAGAATATTCCCGTTTTTCCCTACAATAGATGAAAAGGGCAGGATATTTGCGGAGCTTGATCAGCGTGCGGCAAGGCTGTGCCCGATGGTCGCCCATGCCGATGATATTGAGTTCGACCGACGCTTCATAAGGGCCGTGAAAAAGGTGGGAAAGCTCCTTGCGAGGGACGAGGAGTGCCGAAGCTTTCTCTATGATGTGACGGAGGAGATAGACCTCTACAGTGAATTCCTTGAAAATAAATAGTATTACATATTAAGGAGAGCAAAATGAGCGTGTTGAGATATTCGCAGCGGCAGATCATCAATATCGGAATGTCCGCTGTTACGGTAATGTGCCGTGCGGGAGACGATGTGGAGGAGAGCCTTACCCGTATCGAGAGGGCGGCCGATTGCGGTAGTGACTTTATAATGATAGAGCTGATGCGTGACAGTAATGGGTACTACCTTGCATGTGAAGATACGAATAAAGTTAGAGAGCTTGTCAGGCTTGAAACCGTGCTCAGAGCGGTGAAGCCGACGGCAGGTCTCGTGCTTGCTTGCAGAGTCGTGCAGGAGGATGACGCTGAGGAGCTACTGAGAACGGCAAAGCTCTACGGCATGGGTGACAGAATTATATTGAGCGGTGTCGATGCGGCATCGTCCTACACAGTGCAGTGGAGTGATTTCGGCTGCAATGAGCCGATACCGGCAGGGAATATTGAAGAGCTTTCAAGACTTATTTCTCAAAGAGGGAAAAATATACTTACGGATTTCCCCGAGGCGGCGATCAAGCTGCGCGGTGAGCTACAGGGTGGTTGCGCCGAAAACGGACTTCTTCCGCTGAATTCGATAGAAGACGTTATACGAAACGCCGCGGAGATAATGCTTTCGGCGGACAGCAAGCGCCTTGGTGTAAAGCACAAATCCGGCACAGCGAATTTTGTGACGGAGTACGATGTAAGGGTGCAGAAATACCTTCAAGGCGAGCTGCCGAAGCTCCTGCCCGGCTGCACCTTCCTGGCAGAGGAGGATGGCGAGAGCAGTAATCCGCTGAGTGAGGGCTATACATTTATAATCGACCCGATAGACGGAACGACGAATTTCATGCTCGGAAGACGCGAGTCCTGCATTTCTGTCGGCCTTGTAAAAGGGGGCAAGCCGCTGTACGGAGCGGTATACGATCCGTACGAGGATAGATTTTACAGTGCCTATTCCGGTATGGGCGCGTATTGCAATGGCCGCCGGGTATATGTTTCCGAACGTGAATCGGCAACGGGCATTGCACTGCTCGGAACATCACCGTATACAAAGGACAGAACCGGCAGACAGGTGACTGAGCTGACCTACAGCCTGCTTATGAGCTTTGGAGACATCAGGCGCGGCGGCTCTGCGGCGATAGACCTCTGCTCAATTGCCTGCGGTGAAGCCGATGTTTTCTGTGAGCCGCAGCTTTCTCCATGGGATTATGCGGCTTCTGCGCTGATAATAACGGAGGCCGGCGGACGCGTGACGAATTTCAGGGGTGAGGAGCTGCCGTTCGATAAGCCGGACTCCGTGCTTGCGGCAACGGCAAGTGTGCACGAAAAGGCACTTGAGCTTATCAAAAACATCTGAAATGTCATGGCTTGACTTTAGCAGTGCCGAATACTATAATAAGCCTGCTTTCAGCTTATGAGCAAATGAGGGATTTGAATGACAAAAAGTGGTAAAAGACTGTGCTTGCTGCTTATGACAACATACATGGTCAGCTATATCACGCGTATAAATTACGGTGCGGTGCTGGTAGAAATGGTTGCGGCGACGGGCTTCTCCAAAACTCAGCTTTCCATGGCTGTTACCGGAAGCTTCATCACATACGGAGCAGGACAGATACTTAGCGGTTGGCTCGGTGACAGATTCTCTCCGAAGCATCTGATAGCCGGTGGACTCGGTGTTACGGCAACTATAAATATGATATTGCCGCTGTTCGGAGATCCTTATGTAATGGCGGGTATCTGGTGTATCAACGGCCTTTCTCAGGCGTTTATGTGGCCACCGCTTGTAAGAATAATGGTCGCGGAGTTCTCCGAGGAGGAATATAAGCACGCAAGTGTTACGATATCCTATGGCTCGGCCGCTGGAACGATATTGATATATCTTCTGTCGCCGGTCATTATATCGCTTTCAAGCTGGAAGATGGTTTTCCACCTGGCCTCGCTCTGCGCTGTTGTAATGATACCGATATGGCTGAAATTCTGCCCGGAGGTCTCTGCCAGCGCCAGGAAAAAAGACAAAAACGAGAAAGGTACCGGCTCGCTCAGTGTGATCTTTTCTCCGATGATGCTCTGCTGTATGCTTGTTATCATCCTCCAGGGCTCGCTTCGTGACGGCGTTACAACATGGATGCCGACGTACATATCCGAGACCTATTCTCTCGGAAGCGCCATATCCATCCTGACCGGTATAGCACTGCCGCTGTTCAGCATCCTATGTCTCAGAGTGACGGAATATGTCTATGTAAATAAGATACGACTGCTTCTGAAATGCGCGGCGGTCGTGTTCGGAGTGGGAGCCGTATCCTCCATGGCACTGATGCTTGCAAACGGACGCAGCGCCGCAGCCTCGATAGTTTTTACGGCGGTGCTTGCAGGCTGTATGCACGGCGTCAACCTGCTGCTTATCAATATGCTGCCCCATTATTTCAAGTCCACGGGCCGAGTGTCGCTGATATCCGGTGTGCTGAATGCCTGTACATATGTGGGCAGTGCGGCATCTACCTATCTTGTGCCGCTTATAATGGGTGATGGGAGCTGGGACATAACCGTGCTTATATGGACAGTGACAGCGGTTCTCGGCACGCTGCTGTGTACTGTATGCATTCCTGCATGGAAAAAGTATACCTCTCGGTAAAAATATACAAATATGCGAAAAAACGGCGTTTTAACTGCAAAATGAGGCGCCGTTTTTTGTGCGAAAAGTTGGCGAAATACAAAAATAGCCATGTATACATGTATATTTATGCAACAATTTGTGGGATTCGCTAATTGATTCCAAAATGATTTGTGAGTATAATAGAGCTTGTCTTAAAGAATAACTTAAATGCGGTCGATATAATCGATACGCTGAAAGGAAAGAAGTATTATGAAGATGAAGAAGATCATAGCATTTGCTCTGGCATGTGTACTTGCACTCGGCTGTGCTGCATGCGGAGAAAAGGTTGATACCAAGACAATTACAAGCCCCGAGGACTTTGAGGGTGCTAAGGTTTCCGTTCAGGTATCCACAACAGCTCATGAGAGCCTGCTTGAGATGCAGGATGAGGGCTCCACAGTTGAGATCCTCCCGTATGAGCAGATCACACAGTGTTTTGAAGACCTGAAGTTCGGTCGCTGCGATGCTGTTTATGTTGACAGCGTAGTTGCCGGTTACTACCTCGCCGAGGAGGGCGACACCTACCAGAAGGTTTGGACAAGCGATGAGGGCGAGCCGATGGGCATCTGCATCAAGAAGGGCAACACAGAGCTTCTTGAGGCTACAGAGGCTGCTATCGATACACTGTACTACAACGGCAAGATGGAAGAAATCGCAATTAAGCATTTCGGCGGTAACGATACAGAGGGCGTACGCACAGTTGAGGAAGAGCCCACTATCGACCTTTCCAATATCAAGACAGTTAAGGAAGGCAAGCTCCTTGTAGGCTTCGAGGCTACATATGCTCCGCTTGAGTACACCGATGAGTCCGGCCTTGAGTTTATCGGATTTGACGTTGACGTTGCTAAGGAGATCGCAGCACTGTTCGGTCTTGAGGTTGAGTTCGTAAACACCGCTTGGGACGGTATCTTTGCAGGACTTGATAAGGATCAGTACGATATGGTCATTTCCGGCGTTTCCATTAATCCGGAGCGTCAGGAGGCATATGAGATGACTGAGCCGTACCTCTCCAACCAGCTCGTTATCGTAACAGCTAAGTCTGAGAAGTAAGCTTCACGGAACACTTTATTGCTTTCAGAGACCTCGTTCGACAGGGGTCTCTGAATTGATATTTACAGAAAATGATGAAAGGATTTTAATAATATGATGGATGCTATCAATCAAATTATAGGCTGGCTGCCGGCGCTGATCCAGGCCACAGGCGTTACTCTCTCCCTCTCCGTTACCTCCGTGGCGGCAGCACTTGTTTTAGCTGTTTTTCTTGCCCTCGGCAAGATTTCCCGTAATGCCGTTATCAGCAAGATATGCGGCGCATATATCTTCTTCTTCCGCGGAACTCCGCTTCTGATGCAGCTTTTCTTTATTTACTATACATTGCCGCAGCTCATTCCGGCACTCAATATTCAGAGCAGATTCTTTGCTGCATGGCTCGCTTTCACACTTAATGTTGCAGCTTACCTTGCAGAGATAATCCGTGCAGCTATCCAGTCCATAGATAAGGGACAGATGGAGGCAGCACGTGCACTTGGCCTTACACACGGACAGGCAATGCGCCTGGTTATCATTCCGCAGTCCTACCGCAGAATGATACCGCCGATCTGTAATGAGTTCGTCATGGTGCTTAAGGATACCTCCCTTGTATCCATCATCGCTCTGACAGACCTTACCTACCAGACAAAGATCATTGCTTCCAATAAGGCAAGCGCACTGGTATATATCCCGGCCATGATAATTTACCTCATTATCACAGGCGTATTTACATTCATTTTCAACCGTCTGGAAAAGAAGCTTTCCATATACGAATAAGGAGGATATGTTATGTCGATTATAAAAACTGAAAACGTGTGCAAATCCTTCGGTTCTGTTGAAGTTCTGAAAAATGTCAGTCTCACCGTTGAGCCCGGTGAAGTTGTTGTAATAATCGGCCCGTCCGGTGCGGGCAAATCGACCTATCTGCGTTCTCTTAACCGCCTTGAGAAAAACACAAGCGGTAAGATATGGATCGATGATGTGCTTATGGAGGACCGCGTGAATGGTCACAACCAGGTGAAAATGACCAGCAAGGAGCGCGCTGCCATACTGCTCGAGATGGGCATGGTTTTCCAGCGCTTCAACCTCTTCCCACATAAGACAGCACTTCAAAATGTTATGCTGGCTCCGATGAACGTCAAGGGCGTTCCGGAGAAGGAGGCTCGCGAAAAGGCTGTAAAGCTTCTGAATCAGGTCGGCCTCGGCGATAAGCTCGATTCCTATCCGTCAAAGCTTTCCGGCGGTCAGCAGCAGAGAGTTGCAATTGCACGTGCACTTGCAATGGACCCGAAGATCATGCTGTTCGACGAGCCCACCAGTGCATTGGACCCCGAGCTTGTCGGTGATGTTCTCAATGTTATGAAGGAGCTTGCAGAGGAAGGCATGACAATGCTGGTGGTAACTCATGAGATGGGCTTTGCAAGAGAGGTCGCAGACCGCGTTATCTTCATGTATGACGGTATGATACTTGAAGAGGGTAAGCCGGAGGAGCTTTTCGCAAATCCCAAGCACGAGCGTACACGCCATTTCCTGCAGAGCGTTTTGTAAGAGTGGAGCACGATGGAAAAGCCTATTTCTAAATGTGAGGACTGCATGTATTACGAGTACGATTACGAGCTGGGCTTTTACGTGTGTGACATGGATCTCGATGAGGATGAAACAGCACGCTTTATCCGCGGAGATTTCAATGCATGCCCCTATTATCGCTCGGGCGACGAGTACACGATAGTCAGAAAACAGAATTGATATGAGCGCTGCGGTCGTTGAACTGCACCCCATTTCTTAGTACAAGTATTATATCATATTTGTCTAACTTTTTGGGGTCACTTCATTCATTGACTGCGGCGCTTTTTTGACAAATATCTATAACGGCCTACTTGTATTTTCAACCCTTGAGTGCTATACTGCCCTTGGGTGATGTTGTATGAAAATATTGTTTTTAGGCACAGGAGCGGCGGATTGGCCGCTTAAAAAGGAAGCCGGCATGACGGAATTCAGAAGACTGTCCTCGGCGCTTATCGATGATGTCCTGCTTATCGATCCCGGCCCGCAGGTTAGGGAGGCTCTTGAAGAGCTCGGCAGGTCGCCCGACAGGATAAAGTACATTATAAATACTCACAGGCATAGTGACCATTATTCCGAGGAAACGGTCAAGTGGCTTGAAAGCTTCGGCGCAGAGCTGATCGATGTGGCAGCGGGTGAGGAGATGACAATTGGCAGGTATACGGTATGGGCGTATAGCGGCAATCATTCCACCTGCGACGGCACGGTGCACTTCATAGTCTCGGACGGCGAAAGCACGGCCTTTTACGGACTGGACGGCGCATGGCTCATGTACGATGAGGTACAGGGCATAATGGCGCACAGACCGACGCTTGCCGTGCTCGATGCGACCATAGGGTTTATCGACGGTGACTACAGAATATTCGAGCACAACAACCTCAATATGGTGCTTGAAATGAAGAAGACGCTGTCGCCGTATGTGGGACAATTTGCCATATCGCATATGGCGCGCACGCTGCACACCGCGCATGAGAAATTGGCAGAGAGCATGAGGGAGCACGGTGTGATAGCCGCCTATGACGGCCTGGAGCTTAGCATTGACTGAGTGGAGGGAGAAAATGGCAAATTACAGGATAATGAGCAATAATATCTGGCGTTGCGATGAAAACAATGAACTGTGGGCGGCTCAGGGCGCGGATTGCTCCGCGGAAAAAAGAATTCCACAGCTTTTCAGAGTATATGAGGAAAATCACCCGGATATCATAGGAATACAGGAATGCAGTCCCCACATGGCCGACCTGCTCATGAGGCATTTTTCACAGGCTCAGCTTCCGTACACACTTGTGTGGGGAAAGGATACGCCCATAATTTATCGCTCGGATAAGCTTGAGCTGATCGAATCGGAATTCCGGATATATCCGGAGAGTATACCGGGGCTTACGGGAAGCTTCAATAATTTTCTTACAAAGTCCTTCTGCGTTGCGGTGTTCAGGGCAAAGGACAGCGGTGAAAAGCTGATTTTTGCGTCCACGCATCTGTGGTGGATGTCGTCGGATCCGAACAACAAGGTTTATCAGCCGTATTCCGATGAAGCACGTGCATATCAGTTGAACATGCTCATGGACAGACTTGATGTTTTGCAGGAGGAGCATGGCTGCCCGGTGATAATCGTGGGCGATTTCAATGCAGTCGTGGATTCTCAGGCGGTTAGTGCCGCCTTTTCACGCGGATATGTGCACGCGCATGATATTGCGGTAGATGAAAGGGACGAAACACAGGGAATGCATTATTGTTATCCCGACAGATATGATACAACACCGTATTCGGGGGATTTCACCGACTCGATAGATCACATTTTGCTTCGTGGTGAGGCCATGAACAGTGTGAGGAGCTTTAAGCGAGCCGCACCGGATTATTATATGCCGGTATCGGATCATTTTCCGGTATGGATCGATATTGAGCTGTAAGCAGACAGCCGCCGCAGGAGCATTACCTGCGACGGCTGTCTTTTGCTTTATTTAATGTTAAAATTCGAGCTTTTTAAGGTAATTCAGGCTGTCCTCGGCGCATTCAAATGCGTCTTTCTGCCAGTTTTCCTGCTCTGCAAATACCCATTTTACGCCGGCCTTTGCACATTTGGCTGCTATTGGTTGCCAATCCGTTCGACCTGCGCCAAGCGGCATCAGCTGTGCCTTGCCATCCGGGAGCAGCACACTGTCCTTGAAGTGTACAAGATCCATTCGTTCGCTGAATTTATCGAACACCTCGCTGTAGCTTACCGGAGAGTCGAAGGTACTGTGTACGCAGAAGGTTAGCTGCATGCTGTCCGGCATAAGCTTCATGAAGCGCTCATACACGGGTTCGCCCTCCATAAGTCTGAAATCCGGGCCGATGGGATGAAATGCGAAGATGAGCCCTGCGTCGTTTACGAGCTTATTTATCTCCCTTACGGTGCCTGCGAACTCTTCGAGAGCATCCACCGTTTTGATATCCCACGGTATTATCGCAAAGGTCAGATATTTTGCGCCGCAGGCAATAGCCCTGTCTATGTGGCGCTGCGGACATTCACCGAAGCCGTCGGGATAATCCACCTGTATCGCCACACAGGTGAGCCCGTTTTCATCAAGCTCTGCCCTGATAAATTCATCCGGAATGTCCATGGAGGCTCCCTGGAGCTGAACATATTTGTAACCGAGACGGGATATTTTGCGGAATGCGTTACTGAGCTCATCCCTTGTCTGAAGATACGGAGTGATGCTCGAAAGCTGATAGCCGATATTCATATTTGACTCCTCCTGAATCAAAAAGATTTCAACATAATGATACATTAACTGTCAACAAAAAGCAAGGAAAAAATTCATCGGCGTATACGAGCGAAAATACTTGACCATCGGGCGAGAATATGGTATTACGTAGTTAACAATTTTGATGAGGTGCTCCTTATGAATTATCCAATGGATTTTATTAAGGCAACAGAAGAGTTTACAACATTTGAGAAGCCGGTTCCGGCACCGTATATCAGAAAGAGCTTTAGCTGCGGTGAAAAATGCACGGCAAAGCTGATGGTAGCGGCCTGCGGTTTCTACGAGGTGTTTGTAAACGGAAAGAAGTATACAAAAGGCTTTTTGGCGCCGTATATATCGAATCCGGATCATTATATCTACTGTGATGAGTACACAGTAGAGCTTGATGCAGGTGAAAATGTCGTGGCACTGCTTCTCGGAAACGGCTTTCAGAATAACCCCGGCGGCTATATCTGGAATTTCGACAAGGCTCCGTTCAGAAGTGCTCCCATGGCGGCTATAAGCCTTACAAAGCTTGACGACGGAGAGCTTATTCTGCAAAGCGATTCAAGCTTTAAGACGCATCCATCCGCGATTCTCTTCGACGATTATCGTTTCGGCGAGATATATGATGCAGAAAAGGAGATAAGCGGCTGGAACGACAGGGGCTTTGACGATTTCGAATGGAATAATGTGATAGAGGTCAGCCCGATACGCAGCCCGCTCGAGACTTTCGATAAGCTGCTCGGAAAGACATATACGGGGCTTGCGCACAGGGGAGAGATACGCCTTTGCGAGGCACAGCCAATAAAGACCGAGAAGGAGCTGAAGCCTGTCGGAATAACCCGTGAGGGGGACGGCTGGATATACGATTTCGGCGAATGCAATGCAGGCGTGTGCAGGCTGAGCATATCCGGTACACCGGGTCAGCGAATAGAGATGCAGCATGTGGATATGCTGAAGCCGGACGGCACACCGGCAGTTGAGAATATCTGGTTTGACCGCGAGCTTTGGGAGCGCGACAGACACATGATACAGAAGGACACCTATATTTGTAAGGGCGGCGAAAAAGAGGAATACCAGCCCACCTTTACCTACCACGGCTTCCGTTATGTTAAGGTCGTGGGTATTACAGAGGAGCAGGCAACACCGGAGCTTCTCACATACGTGGTTTTCCACTCCGATCTCAAATCGCGCGGCGGCTTTGTATGCTCCGATGAAACAGTAAATAAGCTTCAGGAGATGACGCGCAGAAGCGACCTTTCGAACTTCCATTATTTCCCGACGGATTGTCCTCAGCGTGAAAAGAACGGCTGGACTGCCGACGCAGCGCTGTCCTCGGAGCAGCTTCTCCTGAATTTTGACCCGGAAAAGAGCTACCGCGAATGGCTCAGGAATATCTGCAAGGCGCAGGACAGCCGCGGAGCATTGCCGGGCATCGTTCCGACGAGTGGCTGGGGCTTTGATTGGGGTAACGGCCCTGCATGGGACAGCATTTTGGCATATCTGCCGTACTATGTATATGTGTATCGCGGAGAGACCAACATGATACGCGAATCGGCAGCGGCGTTTATGTCATATGTAAACTATCTGACAACACGTGCGGATGCGGACGGACTTATGCACATCGGCCTCGGTGACTGGTGCCATGTCGGTGGACTTTCGCCCAAAGCACCGCTCGAGCTGACAGATTCCATAATGTCCATGGACATCTGCGATAAGATAGCCTTCATGTTCAACGCTGTGGGCATGACAGTGCAACGCGACTTTGCACAGTCGATTTCTGACGGCTTTAAGAAGGCTGTTCGCGACAATCTGATCGATTTCGGCACTATGACAGCCGCCGGAAATTGTCAGACGAGCCAGGCAATGTGCATTTACTATGGAATATTCACACCTGCAGAGGCAGAAGCAGCCTTTGAGCGTCTGCTTGAAATGGTGCATGAGCAGGATGATCATATCGACGTGGGCGTTCTGGGCGGACGCGTGCTCTTCCACGTGCTTTCAAAATACGGCTACAGCGACCTTGCCTTCAAGCTGATAACCCGTCCGGATTATCCGTCCTACGGCAACTGGATAGAGCGCGGAGCAACCACCCTGTGGGAGAACTTCCTGCCTGAATCGGTCAGCTCGGCAAATCATCACTTCTGGGGCGATATAAGTGCATGGTTCATCAAGCGTCTTGCGGGTATTTGCTTCAATCCGCATGGAAACGACATTTCCAGAGTTGATATTCGCCCGTCGTTTGTCACAAAGCTGGATTTTGCAGAGGGTCACTATGAGTCATCCATGGGCAGAATCAGCTCTCGTTGGGAGCGCAGTGGGGATGAAATAATCCTGACGCTCGAGATACCGGAGTCCATAAGGGCCGCACTCTATCTCGAAAAAGGTTATGAGCTTGAAAATCACACTGCATATGCCGCCGTGACCTCCGGAAAATACGTAATTCGCCGCAAATAAGCTGTAGAGGATGTTTAAATTGATTACAAAGAATGATTTAAAGAATCAGCTTTCGCAAATGGGTATTAAGCCGACGGATACGGTGCTGATACATATTTCGCTTAAGGCACTCGGAGAAGTTGACGGCGGAGCTGATGCTGTTATCGACGCATTCTGTGAATATCTGTCAGAGGGCATGTTCATTGTTCCGACGCATACATGGGACAGCGTTACAAAGGACAATCCGGTGTTTGACGTTCGCACTGCCGTTCCGTGCATCGGCACACTGCCGCGGATTGCCGCCAAGAGGAGTGACGGTGTCCGCACACTGCACCCGACGCACTCCATGTGGATACACGGAAGTAACGCGGAGGTCTATGCCGAGGGCGAAGAGAATGCCGGCTCGCCGGGTGCTAAGGGGTTTTGCTGGGACAGACTGGCTGATGTTGGTGCGAAAATACTGCTGATAGGCGTAAAGCACGACAGGGACACCTTTATACACTCGATAGATGAGCACGTGGAGCTTCCGAACAGGCTCGGAGAGAGCTTTGAGGTCACTATCACGGACAGCAAGGGGCAGCAGCTAAAGCGCTTGTTCCGCAGTCATCACTGCTCAAGAACCTATGATGTTTCACAGTACTATGTAAATTTCGAGAAGCCGCTTGTGGAGCTTGGAGCACAAAAATTCGGTACGCTCGGCAATGCGGAGGTCAGAATAGTTGATGCGAAAATGACACGCGACATCATATCCGGCATATACAGCCACGCGGATGAGTCCTTTTTCACGCAATTTACAGAAATCCCCGAGGAGTGGTACAGATAATTGTTCTTATCGGATATTCATCGAGCTGTGTGTGCGCGCAAATTCCGGCTTGAAGTGCTTAAAAAACAATTTTTGTGAAAAAATGCTTGATTTTTCACTTGCGTTTCAGTATAATTCTATATACTATTACAAAAACAATGCTGAACACATGGTCAGATATGCGGTGCTGACTTTTGCTCGGAGGAAAGGTTCATTATTATGGCAGAGAATAAAAAGGTGTTTTCGGTGGAGCTGCTTTGTAAGCAGCTGCTCCAGGATGATGCACTCGCAGAGAAGGCAATTTCAAAAATTACGGCCTCTGTGCAGGGAAAAAGCGACAAGGAGGCGGCGGTCGCTGCGACACAGCAGTGCAGACGTCTTTTGCTGAGAGGCGATTCCGCGGCTTTTGAAGATATCAAGAGCTCAAGAATGCTCTCCGAACAGCTTGCTTTTTCGGATATACGCGATGACGACGAGGACGGTTGCTATGCCTACCTCGTATCACAGCTCAGTCACCGTCACCGCTTTGAGTATGTTCTCAAAGCATATGCCGGACTTTCAAACGAAGAAATCGCAAAGTGCATGAAGCTGAAGGCTGCTGTGGTCGAGAGTGATCTTAAAGCGGCATGGAATACAATGACTCGAACACTGGATTCCATGCAGAAGGATAGGGAAGAAGCAGTTCCGATGTACGCGGCGGTGCGTGAGAGAATCGCGGGATATCTTTCCGATATCGAGCTTCCCGAGCGTGAGCGCATACACACCTATATCAATACCGGCTCCGGCAAGCCGCAACGTGAAAAGGTGAAGAAGCCGCCGATAACCGCGCCCGTTACAGCTTCCAAGCACAAGAAGCTCGGCATCGGTGCAGCATGTGCGGCCTTTGTCTGTGTGGCGGCAATAGTTCTTTACAGCATTTTCGGCGTTCCCTATGCGGGCGGCTATTATGCCGATATCGAAATAGAGGATTACGGTACGATAACCGTGCAGCTTAACGAAAAGGAAGCACCGATAACGGTACAGAACTTTATAGACCTCTGTGATCGTAATTTCTACGACGGACTTACCTTCCACCGCATCATTGAGGGCTTCATGATGCAGGGTGGTTCACCGAACGGTGACGGCACAGGCGGCTCGGGCAGTTACATTACGGGTGAGTTTGCCGAGAACGGCTATGAGAACAATCTCTCCCATACTCGCGGTGCGATATCCATGGCGAGAAATGCTTCAAACAACGACAGTGCATCCTGTCAGTTCTTTATCGTGCAGGAGGACAGCTCCTCTTTCCTTGACGGCAGCTATGCAGCCTTCGGTTATGTAGTCAGCGGCATGGAGATAGTCGATAAGATCTGCGCGGACGCAGAGCCCACCGATGATAACGGCACGATACCGGCGGATGAGCAGCCCGTGATAAAGGGTATCACAATAAGAAAAGCTTAATCACTTATAAATGGCATTGCAGCAGTGCGGTGCCATTTATTTTTTCTTAGGAAAAAAAACGCAGTGGGGGGTTGACAATTCGAAAAAAAAGGCGTAATTTTATTGTGGTAGTTAGTGTTTAGCTGCCAATAATGCTATTAAGGAGTGAAGAAAATGGACGCTGGCAGTAGTGGCGGTGCGGTTCCTCGAATATGGATGCAGCGTATGGGTCTGTTTTCTTTGCCCATTTTTAGCTGCTTTATCCATAATTGACCGTATCGTCCGGCTTGCCGATTCTTGCATTATCTTGCTGGAGAAGGGACGGACGAATTATTATGGAAGAAATGATTGGAAAAGTATTGGAGCTTCTTGATGAAAAGGAGTTTCCCAAGCTGGGCGCATATCTTAAGGAGATGAACCCGGCTGACGTTGCTGAGCTTTTTGAGGAGATACCGGATGATAAGATACCTCTGGTGTTCAGATTGCTCCCGAAAGAGCTTGCGGCGGATTCCTTCGCTTATATGGAACCGGAGGAGCAATCCGTTTTGATCGAAAAATTCAGTGATAAGGAGCTGCACGACGTCATAAACGAGCTGTATCTGGACGATGCGGTCGATATGATTGAGGAAATGCCGGCAAACCTTGTTCGCAGAGTTTTGAAGAATCTGGATGAGGATACGCGTCGCTCGATCAACCTCATTTTGAACTATCCCAAGGACAGCGCAGGCTCTGTGATGACCATGGAATATGTCGACCTGAGGCGTGGCATGACGGTGGAAGAGGCCTTTGAGCACATCAGAAACACCGGTGTCGACAAGGAGACGATATATACATGCTATGTTACGGATTCGCGCAGAAAGCTGAAGGGTATCGTGACCGTAAAGCAGATGCTCCTGGCACCCAAGGATACGCTCATCCGCGATATAATGGAGACGAACCTCATCTATGTAACAACACAGACTGACAAAGAGGAAGTTGCGGCGTTGTTCAATAAGTACGATTTCCTTGCTGTTCCGGTGGTCGATAATGAATTGAGGCTTGTCGGTATCGTTACCATCGACGACGCTATCGACGTTCTTCAGGAAGAGGCCACGGAGGATATGGAGGTCATGGCGGCTATTACACCGTCCGACAGACCGTACATGAAGACGGGCGTTTTTGAGACATGGAAAAAGCGAATCCCGTGGTTGCTCCTGCTCATGATATCCGCTACCTTTACCGGAAGCATCATAACCTCCTTTGAGGATGCTCTTGCAGCTTCGGTTGTTCTGACCGGATTTATACCGATGCTTATGGATACCGGTGGAAATGCCGGCGGTCAGGCATCTGTTTCGATAATCCGTGGTTTGTCACTGGATGAGATCGGCTACAGGGATGTGCCGAAGATCATCTGGAAGGAAACGCGAGTTGCGCTGCTCTGCGGCATAACACTTGCCGCTGCGAACTTTATAAAGCTCATGCTGCTTGACCGTGTTTCTCTTGAGGTGGCGTTTGTGGTTTGCGTCACACTGGTGTTCACGGTGCTGGTGGCAAAGGTGATAGGCTGCTCGCTTCCGGTGCTGGCCAAGCGCATCGGCTTTGACCCGGCGGTCATGGCGAGCCCGTTTATAACAACAATTGTGGATGCACTCTCACTGCTCATCTATTTCCAGATAGCATGTGCAGTGCTGCATATAGGATGAACAAATACACCCGCACGGGCGAGGCTCGCGTGGGTGTTATTTTTTGAGGTAGGATGTTTTATGGAAGATAAATTCAGTGTGCTTCGGCGATATTTCGGATATACCGAGTTCAGAAGCGGTCAGGAGAAAATCGTAGATGCGCTTTCAGGCGGCCGTGATGTTCTCTGTGTCATGCCGACCGGTGCCGGAAAGTCAATATGCTATCAGGTGCCGGCGCTGCTTTTGCCGGGTATAACAATAGTTATCTCTCCGTTGATATCCCTGATGAAGGATCAGGTGGAGGCGCTGGAGCAAAACGGTGTATCGGCGGCATTTTTGAACAGCTCTATGACGCCTCAGCAGTACATGCAGACGCTTGAGCTTATGGAAAGAGGGGAGTTCCGCATAGTTTATGTTGCGCCGGAGCGGCTTTCAACGGACAGCTTCCGAGCTGCCTGCGAAAATATACGGGTCTCACTTGTCGCTGTCGATGAGGCTCATTGCGTTTCGCAGTGGGGTCAGGATTTTAGACCCGAGTACAGAAAAATAGCCGATTTTGTGAATTCCCTTGAATTAAGGCCGGTCGTGGGCGCTTTTACAGCGACGGCCACAAAGACCGTCAGGGAGGATATATCGAGTCTGCTTGAATTGAAAAATCCCGTACTTGTCACAACGGGCTTTGACAGGCCGAATCTCTACTTTGGTGTTACCATGCCAAACAGTAAGCCAATAGAGCTGTTAAGGCTGATCGAAGAAAGACGAGGTAAATGCGGAATAGTATACTGCTCCACCAGAAAGGCGGTGGAGGATGTAGATGAGCTCCTCAAAACCAAGGGGATAGATTCCACACGCTACCATGCCGGACTTTCCGAAGAGGAGCGCAGAAGAAACCAGGAGGACTTCATATATGACAGGTGCTCGGTGATGGTGGCCACAAATGCATTCGGTATGGGTATAGACAAATCAAATGTTGCTTTTGTTATACATTACAATATGCCGAAGAACCTCGAAAGCTATTATCAGGAGGCAGGAAGAGCCGGAAGGGATGGCAGTCTGGCAGAATGCATTTTGATGTACGGAAAAAAGGATGTTCAGACGAACAGATGGCTGATAGAAAACAGTGAGCCTAACCCGGAGCTTGACCCCGATACGCAGGAGGAGATCATTCAGCGCGATTTGGAACGCCTTAAGCAGATGACATACTACTGCACGTCAACGGGCTGTCTCAGAAAGCATATTCTGGGGTACTTCGGAGAAAAGTCGGGGGATCATTGCGGCAACTGCTCCGGCTGTGCGGCGGGCTCGGCACTTGTCGACGGCACGGTCTGGGCTCAGCAGGCACTTTCCTGCGTTGTAAGGTGCGGACAGCGCTGCACTGCGGAAACGATAGCTGAGGTTTTGCACGGCGAAATGACGGAGAGCGTTGCAAAAAGCGGATACGAGCAGCTATCGACCTTCGGACTGATGAGGGATATGTCGGTTTGGGATATTCGGCGTGTTCTGGATGCCCTGCTGCTGCAAGGCTACTTGAAGCAGACTGACAGCTCCATATTGAAAATAACGCCAGAGGCGAGGGCGATACTCCTTGGCGGCAAGAAATTCGAACTGAGAGTTCCCGTTGCACCGCAGGAGAAGCAGAAAGCAGCTGCTGCACCGGATATGGAGCTGTTCCAAAGACTGAAACAGCTTCGTTCAAAATTGGCCTTGCGCTCCGGTGTGCCGGCCTATGTGGTATTCACGGATGCGACCCTGACCGAGATGTGCGCCGAAAAGCCGCGCACGGAGCAGCAGCTTATGAAGATATCCGGTGTGGGTGATAAGAAGGCCGAAAAATACGGTAAAGCATTTCTTAAGGCCATTGATGAATATGCTTCGGAGACTTCATCAGGTGAAGCGCGCCCTTAGCTTTTCAAGTGCCTTTTTTTCAATACGGGAGATATAGCTGCGTGAAATGTGCAGCTTCTTTGCCACCTCTCGCTGTACAAGTGGACGATTGCCGGATAAGCCGTAGCGCAGGATGATTATCTCGCGTTCTCGCTCTGTAAGTACAGCGCCCAGCGCACTTCTGAGCTGCTTTATCTTCATTCTAAGGTCGATATCATCGATAATGTCGCTGTCCGAGGCGATAGTGTCAAGAAGTGTGAGGGTGTTTCCGTCCCTGTCGGTGTCTATCGGCTCATTCAGTGAAATATCCTGTGCCGTCTTCTTTACAGTGCGAAAATGCATGAGAATTTCGTTCTCAATGCATCTGGAGGCGTAGCTTGACAGGCGTATGCCCTTATCGGGTCGGAAGCTGTCCACGGCCTTTATCAGTCCTATGGTGCCGATTGAGATCAGGTCATCGCGCTCGTTTTCATCCGCATAATACTTTTTGGCAATGTGAACCACAAGGCGTAGATTATGCTTTATAAGTCTTTGTCGGGCTTCACGATCACCGTTTTTGAGCGCTGCAAGGCATTTTTGCTCCTCTTCGGCACTGAGTGCCTTTGGAAACGAACCGTTATTCTGAACATGCAGAAAGAAAAAGATAACGGAAGAAAGGTATTGCAGAATATTTACGAGCATATTATCCCTCCCCAAAGTGCAAAAAAGAATTTATTTGCATACCAAATGTTAGAAAATTCAATATTTCCGAAAATAGTCCTTTACTTTTTTGAATTTAGGTATTATATTTATGGTGCAGGTATATATAACTATTCCTGCCTTTAACCCCCAAAAATAATTCAGGAGGAATTAACATGGCAAAGATCATTGGCAAAGCACTGCCGAATATGCCCTGGCAGGATAAGCCGCAGGGCTACACAAAGCCGGTTTGGCGTTATGACCAGAACCCGATCATTCCGCGTGACCTTATCCCGACATCCAACAGTATTTTCAACTCCGCAGTCGTTCCGTTTGAGGGCGCATATGCAGGCGTTTTCCGCTGCGATAACCGCGGTTTGCAGATGGATATCTTCGCAGGCTTCTCCGAGGACGGCATTAACTGGAAGATCAACCACGATCCCATCGTTTTCGAGCCGGCACCCGGCTGCGATCCGGAGGTTATCCGCAAGGACTACCGCTACGATCCCCGTGTCTGCCTTATCGAGGATAAGTATTACATAACATGGTGCAACGGCTACCATGGCCCGACAATCGGTGTCGGCTACACATATGACTTCAAGACCTTCTATCAGCTTGAGAATGCATATCTGCCGTACAACCGTAACGGTGTTCTCTTCCCGAGAAAGATCGGCGACAACTATGCAATGCTCAGCCGTCCGTCCGATACAGGCCATACACCCTTTGGCGATATCTTCTACAGCGAGAGCCCGGATATGACCTTCTGGGGCAAGCATCGCTTTGTATTCGGTACCGGCACAAGCACAGGCTGGGATTCCAAGAAGGTAGGCCCCGGCCCGACTCCCATCGAAACAGATGAGGGCTGGCTGATGATCTACCACGGAGTTCTCAATTCCTGCAATGGCTTCGTATACCGCTTCGGCGTTGCGCTGCTCGATATCGATAAGCCGTGGATCGTTAAGGAAAGAGGCAGCTTCTATGTCTTCGGTCCGGAAAAGGACTACGAGCTTACCGGTGACGTTCCGAACGTTACATTCCCGTGCGCAACTCTTACAGATGCCGACACAGGCCGTATCGCTATCTACTATGGCGCTGCTGACACTGTTACAGGTCTGGCATTTACAACTGTCGATGAGCTTCTCGGCTACATGAGAAAGTATCCGAACCCGCACTTCGGCAAATAATCAAACAGATATCTGAGCATATTGCTGAAGGCTCTGCTGCTTAATTGCGGCAGAGCCTTTTGTTATATCGGTGCTTTTCAAATTCCTGTTGATTTCGCAGGGATTATTTGTTATCATGACAGAAACGGCAGTAATTGTTTCTGAAAGGAAGAATAACATGAAATACTATAAAATTACCTTAGTTGACGGTGCACCGAACTGGGATGACATCCCAGTATTGAATGTAGACGAGAGACCATGGACGCCTGAGACGGATATCAAGATGGTGCAGCAGCTCTGCTATGACGAGAGCGGAATCTATATCCACCAGAGAGCATGGGAAAGAGAAATACGTGCCGAGGGCACTGAGCTGCTGAGCCGCGTCTGCGAGGATAGCTGTATGGAGTTTTTCTTTGCTCCGGTGCCGGAAGACGGCAGATACTTCAATATCGAGTTCAATCCGAACGGCTGCGTGCATCTGGGCTTCGGACATGGCAGACACGACAGCATAAGATTGATCCCTCACGATATTAAGGAGCTTTTCGGCGTTGAGGCTAACAGGCTGGATGATGGCTGGGAGCTGTTCTATAAGATACCGCTTACATTTATACAGCAGTTCTATCCCGGCTACGAGCTGAAAGGCGGCAGAATGCTGCACGCAAACTGCTATAAATGCGGCGATAAGACCGCAGCACCGCACTATTTACTCTGGAATCCGAGTACCTCGGACACACCGGATTATCACAGACCGCAGGATTTTGGCGTTATGGAGCTTGCCTGATCGCTCTGAGTTGACATATACCATGGCTTATGGTATACTGAATTTGTTTCAAACGCAACTATTTAGAACGGAGTGAGTCCCTTGAAGTTATTCAATGTCGAGCGTGTTTTACGCAGTGAGCCCGTCGCCGGGCCGATACCGCCAACCAAAACATTGCTCAGCGATACAGTCAGCATGGCCTGGCCGTCCATTATCGAGTCGTTTCTGATAGCTCTTGTCGGCTTTATCGATACGATAATGGTAAGCTCGCTTGGCTCCTATGCCATTGCGGCGGTCGGCCTGACGACACAGCCGAAATTCATCTGCCTGTGCCTGTTTATGTCGATGAACACCGCGGTTTCGTCCCTTGTTGCAAGACGCAGGGGAGAGGAAAATCGAGAGAGTGCGGTGCGTATTCTGAGAATGTGCCTCGGATTTGTTGTTGTCATGACGGTCATTATTTCCACTCTGGCCATCATCTTTGCAGATCCGATCATCCGCTTTGCAGGCTCTGCTGAGGACACACATAAAGCGGCAGTGAGCTATTTCCGCATCATCATTGCCGGTATCATCTTTACAACCATCATGCTGACGATAAATGCAGCACAGCGCGGCGCCGGTAATACTAAGCTTGCGATGCGCACAAATATCGTCTCCAACCTTGTGAATGTCATCTTCAACTATCTTCTCATAGGCGGCAATTTCGGCTTTCCGGCACTTGGCATTCGCGGTGCGGCAATAGCTACGGTTATCGGTACGGTTTTCGGATGTGCGATGAGCATAATTTCGCTGTTTTCAAAGCAGTCCTTCGTTTACATACGCGGTATCAAGGGTTACATTGCCTCCAAATTTGATATCAAATCTCTGCTTAATGTCGGCTCAAGTGCGTTTGTGGAGCAGATATTTATGAGAATAGGCTTCCTGTTGTTCGCTGTTACAGTTGCTAATCTCGGCACAACGGCATATGCGGCACATCAGGTCGGTATGAATATGATGAGCCTCTCGTTCTCGCTCGGTGACGGTCTGTCGGTCGCTTCGGTGGCACTTATCGGCAGGAGCCTCGGCCAGCAGAGAAGAGACCTTGCAAAGCTCTATGCATCAATGTGCCAGAGACTCGGACTCGTCTTCGCATTCATTATGTCCATGGTGTTCTTTTTCTTCGGACGCAACCTGTTCAGCCTTTTCTCAGACGAAGCGGCTATTCTCGACATGGGCGAGATGATAATGCGCATACTCTGCTTCGTCATCTATATGCAGATAACACAGGTTATTTTCTTTGGCTGCCTGAGAGGTGCCGGAGATACCAAATTCACCGCATTTGCTTCCCTGATAAGCGTTACCCTCATCCGTCCGGGCCTTAGCTGGGTGCTGTGCAATCCCGTTGGCCTCGGTCTTCTCGGCGTTTGGCTCGGCCTTGTAGGAGACCAGTTCATGCGCTTCCTGCTTGGCTTTATCCGTATAAAGCAGGGCAATTGGCTGAAAATCAAAATATAACAAGTATAAAAAGCAGCGCGCCGCATACCGGTATTACCCGGTGTGCGGCGCTTTTGCTGTGTATATTGTGGGATTATTCCTTGAACGCTTGTGAAAGATCGGCGAGAATATCGTCGATGTGCTCCGTGCCGATTGAGAGCCTGATAGTGTTTGGGTAAATTCCCTGGTCTATCTGCTCCTCCTCGGTGAGCTGAGCATGTGTGGTGGATGCCGGATGTATTACGAGGGACTTTACATCTGCCACGTTTGCAAGCAGAGAGAAGACCTTGAGACGATCTATAAAGGCCATTGCCTCCTCTGCACCACCCTTTATATTAAAGGTGAATATTGAGGCTCCGCCATTCGGGAAATACCTTTTGTAGAGCTCGTGATGCGGATGATCCGGAAGAGAGGGGTGATTTACACTCTCGACATTTGGATGCTTAGAAAGAAAATCAACGACCTTCAGAGCGTTCTCAACATGGCGCTCAACTCTCAGGGAGAGTGTCTCGAGTCCCTGGAGGAACAGGAATGCATGAAGCGGCGCCAGAGTAGCTCCGGTATCACGCAGAAGAATGGCGCGTATGCTTGTTACGAAAGCGGCAGGGCCGGCGGCCTTTGTGAAGCTGACACCGTGATAGCTCGGATTCGGCTCGGTGAGATGCGGGAATTTGCCGCTCTTTTCCCAATCGAATTTGCCGCTGTCCACGATAACGCCGCCGATGGCGGTGCCGTGACCGCCTATAAACTTTGTGGCGGAATGTACAACGATATCGGCGCCGTATTCAAACGGACGCAGGAGGTACGGGGTTGCAAAGGTGGAATCAACGACCAGCGGAATATTGTGTGCATGTGCCACAGCAGCCGTTTTTTCAATATCAATGAGTGTGGCATTCGGGTTGCCTATCGTTTCGATGAAAACAGCCTTTGTGTTCTCGTCAATGGCCTTTTCAAAGGAATCCTCTTCATCGGGATCCACAAATTTAGCCGTCACGCCGTACTGGGGGAGAGTGTGAGCGAGAAGGTTATAGGTGCCGCCGTAAATTGTCTTCGCAGATACGATGTTGTCGCCGCTCTGTGCGAGATTCAAAAAGGTGTAATATATCGCGGCCGCGCCGGAGGCTGTTGCAAGTGCGGCAACTCCGCCCTCAAGCGCTGCAATGCGCTGCTCAAAGATATCAACGGTTGTATTTGTCAGTCTGCCGTAGATATTGCCGGAATCGGAAAGACCGAATCTTGCGGCGGCATGAGCGGAGTTCTTAAAAACATAGGAGGTCGTCTGGTAGATCGGCACAGCGCGTGCGTCGGATACGGCATCCGGTGTTTCCTGTCCGGCATGAAGCTGAATGGTCTCGAACCTGTAATTGTTGTCATATGTATAATTCATGGTAAATTCTCCCTGTATATATTTTATGATGCTTAATAGTGACCTAGGCTACAAGGAGTATCACATTCGTCCGTTTCGAAAATTGTGTCGTAATAAATAGATGTTATGGATCTGCATACTTTAACCACCTATCGCATATAATGCCTATCTGTTTGGTATGTATTGAATAATACACTTTTCTCTTAAATTTGTCAAGCGAAGATCGGAAATTTTTTTATGTTAAATTTTAAGCAAACAAAAGTGGGATATCCGAAGTAACGGATATCCCACAAAATGTATCGGAGCAGATTACTCCTCGTCGGAGTTCTTCAGCTCGGCAAGGCGCAGACCTGCTGTGCTTGTGACGGGCAGGGAGAATACGATGGAGCGAGCTTTGGTCTCAAGACCGGCATCCTTCATAATGGCGCTCATAACATCGTTTTTCAATTCCTGCTTAACAACGATGAGAACAATTTCCTTTTCATCCGCAAGGGAAACGCCGAGGAATTTCTCGGCACCGTCCATGCCGGTACCCTTTGCGTGGAGCACAGTACCGCCACCTGCGTTTGCGCGGCGGGCTGCGTCCATGATAAGCTCGGTATAGCCCTGGTTGGCGATAACCACCAAAAGCTCATATTTTGTAGATTTCAAAACAGTTTCCTCTCCTTTCGTAAATTCCTGTCCACCTGTAAGGAAGTTGAGCTGGCGCTTTCCGCCTATGCTGCTCATGGGGACAACGAATGCGATGCCCATGCCGGGAAAATCTATCTGCATGATACTCTGAAGTCCCTTTTTGATATCCGCCCAAACGGTATCGGTAACAACAGCGAAGATGATCTCCTTCTGCGTGGCCTCAAGACTGAAATAGTTGAGAACATCGGAGGCCGCAGTGCCGTGGCCTATGGCATTGAACATTACCTTAACGCCGTAATTCTCATAGAAAGAAACAAATTTGCGTGTCTGATTGCGGTCAGTAATGGTGACCATCCAATATAATGAGTTACCCATAGCTTGAACCACACTCCTTTAAAGCTCGATAATGGTATCGTTGTCCAGTGCCTCGAGCATATCGACATCGTGCTTTGTGCCGGGCTTGCGACGCTGCATGAGCTTAGTGGCGAGTCCCATAACCTGAATGGTTATAAGTGGCGTCATGGCGACCATGGCAACAACGCCGAAGGCATCGGTTACGATATCTCCGCCGAGAGCGGTGCATGCGCCCTGTGCAAGGGGCAGCAGGAAGGTAGCTGTCATCGGGCCGGATGCAACTCCGCCGGAGTCAAATGCGATGGCAGTGTAAATCTTCGGTACGAAGAAGGATATGCCAAGTGCGATGGCGTATCCGGGAATGAGCAGCCAGAGAATGGATATGCCGGTGAGCACTCTGAGCATGGCCAGACCGAGGGAAATAGCAACACCTATGGAGAGGCCGAGGCCCATGGCCTTTGCTGAGATAGCGCCGTCGGTTATCTCCTCAACCTGCTTGTTGAGGACGTAGACAGCGGGCTCTGCACGAACTATAAAGTAGCCCATTACCATTGCAACGGGAATGATTATCCACGGATATTTATAGCCTGCAAGCACCTGACCGATATAGTTACCGGCCGGCATAAAGCCGACATTAACACCGGTGAGGAAGAGCACAAGGCCCACGTATGTATAAAGGAGTCCGACGCCCATTCTGAGAAGCTGGCGGCGGTCAAGCTTCAGTACAATCACCTGTGCGGCAAGGAAGAACAGCACGATGGGGAGAAGCGAAACGGCTATCTCTCCGAGGTATTTCGGAAGACCCTCTCCGAACATATTCCAAAGATCGATGGAATCATTGATTTTCGGAATAGTGGGGGGAATGTACTCGGCCTTATCCGGATTATATATGAGACCCAGTGTCATGACGGCAAGTATCGGGCCGACGGAGGCCAGAGCGACGAGGCCGAAGCTGTCGTCCGCAGCATGACGGTCACTACGTATCGCAGATATACCGACACCGAGAGCCATGATGAACGGAACCGTCATCGGGCCGGTGGTAACACCGCCGGAGTCAAAGGCAACCGCAAGGAATTCACGCGGAACAAAAAACGAAAGTGCAAAAACCACCAGATAGCAGCACACAAGCAGCTTTGGCAGAGCAATTGAGAACAGCATACGTAGAAGTGCAACGACAAGGAATACGCCGACGCCGAAGGCAACCGATAGTATCAGGATAACATTCGGTACGGACGGAACCTGTTCTGCAAGCACCTGGAGATCCGGTTCGGACACAGTGATGATGAATCCGAGCAGAAAGGAAAGAAGAACAACAATGCCAAGCTTTTTCGTTTTGGTCATTGCCGTACCCACACGCTCACCCATAGGTGTCATGGCTATCTCCGCGCCGGCGGTGAAGAACATCATACCTACCAGCAGGAGCACCGTGCCCATAAGGAAGCAGAGCAGGATACTTGGGGAAATGGGAGCAATGGTGAAGCACAGCAGCATGACGATGCACACAATTGGCATTACGGCACGCAGTGCCTCCATCCACTTTTCGGATAAATTTTTTCTAAGACTCAACCTTTTCTCACGACCTTTCCGTAAAATCAGTATTCGTTAAAGCCAATCAAATAGATTATACCATTTTTGCGAAAAGATTGCTATACTTTTAACATTAATTCATAAAAAATTTAATTATATATCCTAAAAAATCAGGCAAACCATTTTCTCACAAGAAAGCAGCGATACGGCCGTTTATAGCTGTATCGCTGCTGAAATTGAGATATTATACGGATGAAACGAGCTCTTCTACGAATTTCTGTGAAAGCGCCGGCTGCCCGGCCATGGGAAAATCTATCTTGAGGTTATCGTATTTGGAGCTGCATATGTTCTTAAAGGGCAGCCACTCGATCTTCTCAATGTTTGAAAATCCAGAGCAAAGCTCCTTTACGGCACGAATACTGTCGGCGGAATCTGTAAGACCCGGCGCCACAACATGTCTTATCCACATAGGCACCTGCATTTTTTCCGCAAGCTCCATAAAGCTAAGTGTGTGTCGCAGTGAGCCACCGCAGTTCTCCCTGTATGCATCTTCGGTCGGGAATTTTAAATCGCACAGAACAAGATCGGTGTGCTTCAGTACTCTCTCGGCACGGGAGAGCTCAGCAGCACCGGAGGTATCGAGAGCGGTGTGTATGCCGCGCTTATGAAGCATTATGAAAAGCTCCTCGATAAACTCCGCCTGCATGAGAGGCTCACCGCCGGAAACCGTAACGCCGCCGGTTTCACCGAAATATGTTGTGTATCGGCTTATCGTAGAACAGAGTTCCTCGGCGGACATTTCACTGCCGCCGTCCATCGGCCATGTTTCGGGATTATGACAGTATTTGCATCTCAGGGGGCAGCCCTGCATGAACACTACATATCTCAGCCCGGGGCCGTCAACGGCACCGAGGGACTGAACAGAGCTTATCCGTCCGTTCATTATATTACCTCATGGAAGGTACGGGAGATGACCTCTCGCTGCTGCTCCTTGGAGAGTCTGTGGAAGTTAACCGCATAGCCGGAAACACGAATGGTGAGGTTTGGGTACTTATCCGGGTTCTCATAGGCATCTATCAGAGTCTCTCTGTTGAGCACATTTACGTTGAGGTGGTGTGCATGCTGGATAAAGTAGCCGGTGAGAAGCTGAACAAGGTTTGTAATTCTGTCCTCCTCGGTCTTTCCGAGTGCCTCGGGAATAATGGAGAAGGTGTTGGAGATACCGTCGCGGCAGTAGTCGTAGGAAAGCTTTGCAACGGAGTTCAGCTCTGCCAGAGCACCGGAGCGATCACGGCCGCTCATCGGGTTTGCACCGGGAGCCAGCGGCTCGCCGAGCTTTCTGCCGTCGGGAGTATTGCCCGTCTTCTTGCCGTACATGACGTTTGAGGTGATTGTCAGAATGGAGAGTGTATGTTCTGCGCCTCTGTAGAGCGGGTATTCCTTAAGAGCAGAGTAGAATCTGCGTACCTGTTCGCACGCAATGGAGTCAACACGCTCGTCATCGTTACCGAAGCAGGGGAATTCGCCAATGGTCTCAAAATCCTTTACAAGGCCCGTCTCGGGGTCACGGATGCAGCGAACCTTTGCATATTTTACGGCGGAGAGGGAGTCTGCCATGCAGCTCATGCCTGCAATGCCGAATGCCATAAGGCGGCGGACATTAGTGTCGTGCAGAGCCATCTGAGATTTCTCATAGGCATACTTGTCGTGCATGTAGTGGATTGTGTTCATTGCGTCAACATAGGTCTTTGCAAGCCAGTTGCGGTAGAAATCGATTCTCTCCATGAGGGGCTCATACTCAAGGTATTCGTCAGCCCAAATCGGCATTTCGGGAGCAACACGTACATTCTTTACCTCGTCCATACCGCCGTTTATTGCGAGCAGTATGAGCTTTGCCAGGTTTGCTCTTGCGCCGAAGAACTGCATGTCTTTGCCGACACGCATTGCGGAGACGCAGCAGGCAATGGCGTAGTCATCACCGTAAACCGGTCTCATAACGCGGTCGTTCTCATACTGGATAGCGTCGGTGTCGCAGGATACCTTGGCAACATAGCGCTTCCAGTTTTCCGGGAGATGACGTGACCAAAGGATGGTAAGGTTCGGCTCCGGAGACGGATTGAGGTTATAGAGGGTGTGCAGCATTCTGTAGGAGTTCTTAGTTACAAGTGTTCGACCGTCCTCGCCGATACCGCCGAGAGCCTCTGTTATCCACATCGGGTCTCCGGCAAAGAGCTCGTTGTACTCGGGTGTGCGAAGATGACGAGCCATGCGAAGCTTGAGAACGAAATCGTCCATGATCTCCTGAGCACCGCTCTCGTCGAGAACACCCTCTCTGATGTCACGCTCAAAGTAGATATCGAGGAAGGTGGAGACACGGCCAAGGCTCATGGCAGCGCCGTTCTGCTCCTTGATAGCTGCAAGGTATGCAAAGTAGAGCCACTGAACAGCCTCACGTGCATTTTCAGCCGGTCTTGTTATGTCATAGCCGTACATTGCGGCCATTTTTACCATATCGTTGAGTGCGGAGATCTGGTCTGTGACCTCCTCGGAAAGTCTGATGGATTCGGCATCGAGGGGGTTTCTGCCAATGCGTGCCTTATCGTTCTTCTTCTGAAGAATGAGACGGTCAACACCGTAGAGAGCCACTCTTCTGTAGTCGCCGATAATACGTCCGCGACCGTATGCGTCCGGTAGACCGGTGATTATTCCGGCATGTCTTGCTGCACGTACATCGTCGGTGTAGGCGGAGAAAACGCCGTCGTTGTGGGTCTTGTGATACTTAAATTCGTTCTCGATGTTTTCGGATACCTTGTAGCCGTATGCCTCGCAGGAGGAGCGAACCATGCGCATTCCGCCAAAGGGGTTGCAGGCTCTCTTGAGCGGCTCATCGGTCTGAAGGCCGACGATTATCTCATTCTCCTTGTCGATATAGCCCGGGCCAAAGGAGGTTATAGTGATGATTTTATCTGTATCTATTTTGAGCACACCATTATTTTCGTGCTCGGCACGGCAGAGTGCTTCGTATTTTTCGAGCAGCTTCTTTGTGCGCTCCGTAGGGGGCTGCAAAAAGCTCTCGTCACCTGTGTAGGGAGTGTAGTTTTTCTGGATAAAATCGCGAACATCGATCTTCTCTTTCCATTTTCCGGAAGTAAAGCTTCTCCAAGCGTTCATGTAATTCCATTCCTTTCTGAGTTTGCTGATGTTTTTCTGCGAAATGTGCTCATAAAGCAGCAAAAAAACAGGGCAGTGCTGCTTAGAACACTGCCCAGACGGTCGGCTTAAAATGCTCTTGCTCCACGATGGTCACCCATCTTGTACCCGTCAGTTACAAGAGCACACTGGATTGTGGTTATATTGTACACGCAGACAGAGAAATTGTCAACAAGAAAAAGACGGCACGGCGGAGCTTGTTTTTAGATGAAACTAACAAAGCGTCCGCTCAAAGCATTGGAAGCTCGGCAAAAAAATCCGCGCCTCCGTCCGATATATGCCTTACTTCAATGCCAAAAACCTCCTTAAAGCTGCCTGATTCGCATAATTCGTCAGGTGTGCCGACGGCTGCACAGCGTCCGTTCCTGATAAGGACTGCTTCATCACAGCAGGAGAGCGCCAGGGGGAGATCGTGAAGCACGGCTATTACGGTTTTGCCCTCATCCCTGACAGAGCGCAGAAGCTGCATTACTTCATATTTGCTTTTTGGGTCAAGGTATGTTGTGGGTTCATCCAAGAGCACTATGTCCGTGTCCTGTGCCAGCAGCATTGCAATATAGGCGCGCTGTCTTTCACCGCCTGAGAGGTTCTTGAGATTTCTGTATCTCATCTCCAAGGTTTCAGTCAGCATCATGGCCGTTTCGACGACACTGCGGTCGTCCTTTGAGACTGCACCTGAAGCCCTTAAATACGGGTATCGGCCAAGCCTTATCAGTTCTTCAACGGTTATGTCCGGCACCGGGCGCTGTTGAGGAAGAAATGAAATCCTCCGAGCAAGCTCCTTTCGGGAGATTTTGTTGATATCGGTAACGCCGTCCAATAGTATCGAGCCGGAGCTTGGTGAGAGCAGTCTGCAAAGCGTCCTGAGCATGGTGGTCTTTCCACATCCATTCGGGCCGACTACCGCATAAAGCCTGCCCTTTTCAAAGGCGATCGACAGCTTCTTCAGCACAGGAACTTCGTCATAGGTAAGCACGAGATCGCGTGCTTCGATTGCTGTGTTATTCATGGCGCCCACCTTTCTTTTCGGAAAGCAGTAAGAAGATGAAAAACGGCCCGCCGAGCAGCGAAAGGATGATACCCACCGGTATCTCATACGGCGCGAAAAGCACACGGCTCAGTGTGTCGCATAGAAGCACGAACCATGCTCCGCCGATAGCCGAAAGGGGAATCAGCAGCCTGTGCCGCTGGCCGACAAATCTCCTCAATATATGCGGTATTATCAGCCCGACAAAACTGAGCATACCGGAAAAGCTGACGGCGCTGCCGGCAAGCAGGCTGGCGGTTATGAGAAGTATCAGTCTCATTGGGCGAACTGCCGCGCCGAGTGTCGCTGCGGTATCGTCGCCGAGAGCCAGAATATCCATGCTGCCGGACAGCAATATAGCAACGAGCAGGGAAATGAGGATCATCACCCATGCCGGAGTGAGCTGCTGCCATGCGATGCCGGAAAATCCGCCGACAAAAAATGTACTTGAGTTATATATCGTGTCCGGGAAAAAGGTCTTAACGGCGTTGCTGCACGCAGTGAAAATGCTGCTGACTGCAACACCTGCCAGAGTGATAGTCGTGCGTGATGCGTGAGCCCTTGCAGCTATGGCATATATCAGCAGGCAGGCGATAAGTGCTCCGAGAAAGGATGCCATTGGCAGAAGACCTGTTGCCGCAGGGAAAAATGCGATGATCAGAAGCAGTGCAAAGCCTGCACCCGAGTTTACACCGATGATATTCGGTGCGGCAAGGGGGTTGTTAAGGACATTCTGTATAATAACTCCGGATACGGCAAGCGCGGCACCGGAGAGCACGGCGGCAACAGCTCGTGGTAAACGCACATGTACGAGTATCCTGTAGTTTACATCGGATATATCGCCGAACAGCATGGCCTTGATGCTGTCCGTAACGGATATGCTTGCCGCGCCGATAAACAGACTGAGCACGAACGAAAGGGCCGTTCCCAAAAGCAGGATCGGGAACAGCCAAAGGTGTTTGTTTTTAGTTTTTTTCGAGCAGGCAGTCTGCAAGGTAAGCATAGCTTTCATCCCATCTGTTCAAAGGCTTGTAGTGAAAAAGCTCTTTTGGCAGGAAAATATACCTGCTGTTTTTCACGGCGGTCAATTCAGACCATATAGGGTTGCTTTCTATCATATCGGACATATAGCTTTTTGCGGAATCGGCGTTTCCCATTGTTGTGACAAAGATGAAATCCGGGTCAGCTTCGGCGATGGCCTCAATGCTGAGATCCTCAAGAAGGCTCGGCGAATCGTCCGCAATATTGTGTGCGCCGAGCTCATTCAGGATGACACCGGCAAGATTATCGTCACTTTTTGCCTTTACGCCCGTGGAATATGCACGCAGCAGCAGTACATGCGGAGCACTGTCGGAAAGCGCTTTTTCGGCCTCCGATACAATACTGTCTATTTTGGCTTTTACGGACGAAACATTCTCCTCGAAAAGCTTACCGGCGCTGTCGTTCAGGTCACAGAAGGATTGCATGATGCTACTGTAATCCTCAAAGGTGTCCATTCTGAAATATCCATGGGGGATATTCAGCTCGTTCAGCAGGCTGTCGAGTGAGGTGTGCTGCGTGAGATCGGCCGAAAGTATTACATAATCGGGGGAAAGTGCGGTTACAAGCTCGATATTCGGCTCTTTGACAGTACCAACGAGAGCTATATCCTCGCCTGTCTCGATACCGTGCTCCTCAACGGCATCGGAGGTAACACCGACCAGCTCTCCGCCGGAAAGCAGCCAGCATTGAGCGTATGAGCCATACAGAGAAACAATGCGTGGATCTTCGGGAATGGCTGCTGTATTGCCAAGGGAATCGGTTATGCTGCGTTCGTATGATATCTCATGGGCATCGGCAGAGCTTGGCGCCGAGCATGCGGAAAGTAGCAGAATGAGCAGTACGACTGCTATTGCACGAAGCCTCATATCATACATCGTGTGTCTTGAACGGAGCCGCAAGTATTTCCGCCTTGCGCTCGAGCAGATCATTGCCGACGATATCCGCTTCGAATTTTTCGATTCCGAGGCGATCTATCGCCTTTCCGAGACGCTCCTTCTGATAGGCGTTTTCCTTGAACCAGAGCATGGTCTTTTCGAGTATCGGAAGTATCTCGTCATGGGGAACATAATGTGAGAGCGGTGTACCCATGCGAGTGGTTTTGCCCCAAGTGCCGCCAACATATATTCTGTAGACGGTGTCGCTTTTGTGGCTGACGGCCTTGAAGGGGCATTTTCCAGTACATACTCCGCATTGCAGGCAGCTTTCGTCGATGCTAAGCTTGCCGTTCACAACATGCGCAGCTCTGCTCGGGCAGGCTTTCTCAACAGCGCATATCTTGCAGCCGCGGCAGATATCCGGGGCGAAAATCGGTGCCCTGTGTCCCTCGATACCGAAATCGTTGAGGGAGGGCTTCATGCAGCTGTTCGGGCAGCCGCCGATACCGATTTTAAATTTGTGGGGGAGCTGTACCTTGCTCCAGCCTATGTAATATTTTTCGTGCAGCTCCCTTGCAAGCGCCTGTGTGTCGTAGTTTCCATAGACACAGGTCGTTCCCTTACATGCAGTGACGGGACGAATCTTCGCGCCGGTTCCGCCGAAGCTCAGGCCGTGGCTCTGCGCGTATTCACAGGCCTCGTCTATCCTGTCGAAAGGGATGCCGACTATTTCCGCGGAAAGTCGGGAGGTGAAGGCCACCGTTCCGTTTCCGTACATCTGCGAGATTTCCGAAATCGTGCGAAGATCCTCCGCAGTGAATACCGCACCGGGCGCGACAAGTCTTCCCGAGAAGCATTCAGTGCCGCGGTTAAGGAGAAAGCCGCGTCCCTTAACGGAGGCTATCTGTTCCGGCTTAAGCATATTTATCACTCCTAAGTATAGTAACAATAATAAATTCAAATAATATTTTACATGAATTACTGCCAATAATCAAGAATTCGCAGGTTTTTTTCGTAATATCGGGAATTGAAAGAAAAAAGTAAACAAAATGTATTGGCTTATGCGCTTTCTTGTGCTAAAATGAATATAATGACAGCTTAGCTTAAATTCAAATGCTATATAATGCTTTGGTTGGAAAGGTGGAGGCAATATGACTAAGATAAGAACAGCGGCAAATTGGCGCATCAGGATAGCTGCGGTGGCATTCGCGGCAGTGACTGCGTTCAGCTTTTCCGCATGCGGAAATAAGGATGCAGAGAGTGATAAGCCGGAGGCTTCTCAGCCTGTGTCCTCTGCACCTGTGGCGGAAACTTCACAGCCGGAGATCGTAACGGTTAAGATGGCTACAATATCAAATCTTTCGGGAAGCCTTAACATCAGAAGCGAACCGAATACGAACGCTGAGATACTCGGCACGGCAAAGGCCGGGGAGAGATTTGAGGTGCTCACACCGAACTGTCAGGCAGGCTGGCATGAGATATCCTATAACAGCGGCAAAGCGTATATTTCTTCCGACTTTGCAACGATCACGGATGAGCAGCAGACAGCTCCCACGCCGACTCCCGACCCGAACGCACCGATTATCGTGAACGGCAGCGGAAGAGAGGATACTTCTTCGTCAACGGACGGCGGCCTTACACAGGACTCCATAAACGAGACCGAAGACCCTGCACGCAGATAAAGCACAATAATCGAAACAGGACTCCGGAGATCGATCCGGTGCTCACAAAATAGTCAATCATCGGTGTGGCAATTTCCACGCCGATGATTTCTGCTTTTAAGGCGATAGAAAAGACCGTCAACTTTTCGCACATTGCGATCGGTTGGCGGTCAGTTTTTCGGTATTCAGTTGTTATATTTATCGTATCTTCTTCTTGATTATCAGCTTGATGACAACGGCAATCGCCACAACAATTACCATCATAACTCCATACAATACAATGCTTGTGTACCACGGAGCTGACTGCATAGCATATAAATCCGGGTGACTGTTGAAGTCCCAGAATATATATATTCCGTGTCCGATGAATACACCAATAAAAGCACCGGTAATTGTGTTCAGTATTTGGTTTACTCTTTTTAACATATTGTTTTACCTCCGACCTGAGATTTCTATTTAAAACTTGCAGGTGGCGAACGGTTTATCAAAAGTGTTTGCGGACGATCAGGTTTTCAATATTCGGTTAGAGGAATTAGGACTTACTGTCATTGCTGAAGAAGTCAACTAAAGCCATAATAAATCCTACGGCAATCAAAATAAACGAAGCCCACATTGCGCCTACATATATCAGCTTTAATCCCGCAAGTATCATTATCGCAATACCCAATAGCATTAAGCTGTTTCCAAACATGATTTTTTTCATACGCTCAAACTCCTTCCGAATAAATCATTTGCGGTTCTGTGTTTTGATGCCATGCGCTTTTTCATACACCCACGTTCCGTTGTCAAATCGGAAGTTATCTGTCCTTATCTTTTAGAAAACAGCCGGCTACAGTAATTCCAAATCCAAGAATACCGAGAACATATCCGAAGAAATTGTTTGTTGTCAAAGTAATTCCCAAAAGTATCGCTGCAATACCGACTAACTCAAGCCTGATTCCTTTCATGTGAATACCTCCATTACAAATTCCGTTTTTTTCGGTGCTTTTCCAAATAAATTATAACAGAAAGATATGAAGAAGTCTATCGTCTGAAAAGACCGCCCGAACATTTTCGTCCGGGCGGTCTTGTTATCTATCGTATCAATTCGAAATTTATGAAATACGCTTTGACGTGCTGTCCACCAGAGCAAGCCTTGCGAGTGCCTCATCGATATCGGAAAGCTCCTTTGCGGTGAGTACGATATCGGATGCGTCGAGGTTTTCCTGCATACGTGCCGGGGTGCGTGTTCCGGGAATGGGGACTATCCAGGGCTTTTTGTTCAGCATCCATGCAAGGGATATCTGTGCCATGGTCGCGTTTTTGCGCTCCGCTGTTTCGCGGATGAGATCAAGAGCGCTCTGATAGTACTGGAAACCCTCCTCGGAGAACTGGAAGCGACCGGAGCGATTATCCTCAGGGTGGTCAAAGGTGGGGCGCTCTGCATATGTTCCTGAAAGGAAGCCCTTTGCAAGCGGCGTATATGCCACAAGCGTTATTCCAAGCTCAACAAAGGTCGGGAAAAGCTCCTCCGTCGCCTTGTCTATCATGTTGTACATGTTCTGTACAGCGGTCACGGGGAAAACAGCGTGGGCGCGGCGAAGATATTCCTCGGTGGGGCAGGAGATACCCCATGCGCGTATTTTGCCCTCATCCTTGAGCTTTGCCATAGTTTCAGCCACGGCCTCCGGCTCTACCTTCGGGTCAAGACGATGCTGGTAGTAGAGATCGATATAATCCGTGCCGAGACGTCTGAGACTGCCCTCGACCGATTTGCGGATAGTTTCCGGACGGGAATCCATTGTGAGCCCGGAATATGAATGGATAACTCCGCACTTTGTCGCAAGAACTATCTTTTCGCGGAAGTTCTTAATACCGAGTCCGACAGCTTCCTCGTTATAAGCGGTCGTGCCGTCGGGATTTGTTCCGGTGTAGCACTCTGCGGTATCAAAGAAGGTGTATCCCATTTCATATGCCTGACGAACCTTGTCGGCCGCATCATCTTTTCCGAGAGGTGTGCCGAATGCGTGACTGAGTCCCATGCAGCCGAGGCCGACTGCCGAGACCTCAACGCCATTGCCGAGTATCCTTGTTTGCATAGGTGTGACCTGCCTTTCAATAGCTTTGATATTATGCTAACACATGGAGTGCACTCTATGTCAAGAGATAAAAGCAGCTGCACGGTAAAATTTTACCGTGCAGCTTAATAGTAACGATTTTAAATTATTCCAGCTCGAATGCGCCGGTGTACAGGCGGTAATAGGTGCCGCGCTGTGCAATGAGCTCATCATGGCTGCCGCGCTCAATAATATTACCGTGGTCGAGAACCATGATAACATCGGAGTTCATAACCGTTGAGAGGCGGTGAGCGATGACGAATACCGTGCGGCCCTTCATCAAAGCATCCATGCCGCTTGCTACAATGGATTCGGTTCTGGTATCGATAGAGGAGGTAGCCTCATCGAGGATCATTACCGGGGGATCGGCAACCGCAGCACGTGCGATGGAGATCAACTGGCGCTGGCCCTGTGAAAGTCCGCTGCCGTCACCCTCAAGAACCGTGTTATAGCCCTCGGGGAGCATACGGATGAAGCCATCAGCATTTGCAAGCTTTGCAGCGGCAATGCACTCCTCATCTGTGGCATCCAGCTTACCGTAGCGGATATTCTCCATAACAGTGCCTGTGAACAGGTTAACATCCTGAAGAACAACGCCGAGTGAACGACGCAGATCCGGCTTCTTTATCTTGTTGATATTGATGCCGTCATAACGGATCTTACCGTCGGCTATGTCATAGAAGCGGTTGATAAGGTTTGTGATGGTCGTCTTACCTGCGCCCGTAGCGCCGACAAAGGCGATCTTCTGGCCGGGCTTAGCATAGAGGGAAATATCGTGCAGAACGATCTTATCCGGAACATAGCCGAAGTCCACGTCGTTAAGGGAGATATCGCCCTTGAGCTCTGTGTAGGTAGTTGTTCCGTCGCTGTGCGGATGCTTCCATGCCCATGTGCCGGTACGCTTGTCGCTCTCAACGAGCTGACCGTTGCGGTGCTCTGCGTTCACCAGAGTTACATAGCCCTCGTCGGTCTCGCTCGGCTCATCAAGCAGTGCAAAAATACGGGATGCACCGGCCATAGCCATAACGATGGAGGAAATCTGTTGTGTTACCTGGCTGATAGGCATGACGAAGCTTCTTGAAAGCTGTAGGAAGGAGGCTGTGGCACCCAGTGTGAGTGCGCCCATGCCTGTGATGGTGAGGTTCGGTATACCGGTGAGAACCATGAGGCCGCCGAGTATTGCGATAGCAACATACAGGAAATATCCGAGTGCGTTGTTGACCGGGCCGAGGATGTTTGCGAACTTGTTAGCCTCGGAGCCGTTCTCAAACAGCTCGTCGTTGCGGCGGTCGAATTCGTCCTTGGTCTGCTCCTCGTGGCAGAAGACCTTGACGACCTTCTGGCCGTTTATCATCTCTTCGATGTAGCCGTTTACGCTGCCCAGTGAGCTCTGCTGACGAACGAAATAGTGTCCGCTCTTAGCTGTGAGGCCACCGGTTATCTTGAAGAGGACAAAGAGGAATACAACGATGAAGATAGTGAGCCAAACGCTGAGAGCCAGCATGGAGAAGAATACAGATACAACTGTGAATATAGAGGATACGACCTGGGGCAGGCTCATGCCGATCATCATACGGAGTGTATCGGTATCGTTGGTGTAATGGCTCATGATATCGCCGTGTGTGTGCGTATCAAAGTACTTGATGGGAAGTGTCTGCATGTGTGCAAACATCTCATCACGGATGTTTTTAAGTGTGTTCTGTGACACGGAGGCCATTATACGGCTCTGGAACATCGCCGCAAAAGCGCCTACCATGTAGATAACTGCCATTTTTGCAAGGGCGAGGAAAAGGCCACTGAAGTCCGGCTCTGCTTCAAGCAGCAGCGGAGCAATATGGTCATCAATGAGTGTACGCAGGAACAGTGAGGACTGCACGCTTGCGAATGCGCTGAGTCCGATGCATACGAGCACAAGGAGCAAATGCAGACGGAAGGGCTTGAGGTAGGAGAGAAGACGCAGAAGTGTCTTCTTATCCATCATCTTCATGCTGTCCTTAAGGGAAAGCTTCGGGCCGCCCGGGCCTCTGTGCGGTCTTCCCTGGCCTGCACGCATCAGGTCCTGAGCAGTGGTCTGCTTCCCATCCTTACCGCCCTTCTGGGGGCCGTTGGGCATGGGAGGAGCATTCTTCGGTAAATTGGGACGTTCAGCCATCTTTATTCGTCTCCTTTCGTCTGAGATTCATAGACCTCGCGATAGATATCGCTGGTCTTAAGTAGCTCATCATGTGTGCCGCAGGCTGTTACCTTACCGTCATCCAGAACGATGATGATGTCGGATTCTTGTACGGACGCGATGCGCTGTGCGATGATTATCTTTGTTGTGTTCGGGATCTCCTTTGCAAAGGCTGCACGTATCAGAGCATCGGTACGCGTATCAACAGCACTTGTGGAGTCGTCCAGAATCAGTATCTTCGGCTTTTTGAGCAGTGCACGTGCTATGCACAGACGCTGCTTCTGACCGCCGGAAACGTTGGTGCCGCCCTGTTCGATGTATGTATCATATCCTTCCGGGAAGGAAGAGATAAAGTCATCGGCCTGAGCGAGCTTACATGCATGTATCATCTCTTCATCGGTAGCGTTTTCGTTACCCCAGCGCAGGTTATCCTTGATAGTGCCGGAGAACAGAACGTTCTTCTGAAGAACCATGGAGACCTCGTCACGCAGAGCGTCAAGATCGTACTCGCGAACATCGACGCCGCCAACCTTTATGCTGCCCTTATTGACGTCATACAGACGCGGAATGAGCTGAACAAGGCTGGACTTGGAGGAGCCTGTGCCGCCGAGAATACCGACTGTTGCACCGGACGGAATGTGAATGTTCACATTGTCAAGAACGGGCTTGTCTGAATGACGATGATAGCTGAATTCTACGTTCTCAAAATCGATGCTGCCGTCAGCAACAACTGTCTTTGCGTTTGCCGGAGTGCTGATATCAGGAACCTCGTCGAGAATCTCAACGATACGCTGGCCTGCTGCACGGGACATTGTGACGTTGACGAAGATCATGGACAGACCCATGAGGCTGCCGAGAATCTGGGATGCGTAGGAAATAAGGCTGAGGAGCTCACCGGTGGTCAGGCCGAGTGCAGCATCGCCGCCGCAAGCTACGATAGCGCGTGCGCCGAACCAGGAGAGGAGCAGTGTTGTGCCGTACATGCATAGCTGCATGAGCGGGCTGTTCCATGCAAGCTGGCGTTCAGCCTTGATGAAGTCCTCGCTGATGTCCTTTGAAGCGGAAGTGAATTTCTGCTCTTCAAAGTCCTGACGAACGAAGGATTTAACAACACGAACACCGTGTAGGTTTTCCTGAACAACGTTGTTAAGACGGTCGGTTTTCTTAAATACTCTTGAGAAGATCGGGTGGGTCTTGGTCATTATCAAGTAAAGGCCGCCCACGAGTATCGGAATGAAGATGAGGAATATCAGAGAAAGCTTTACGTCGATGGTCATGGAAGCGATGAGTGCAAAGATGGACATCAACGGGCTGCGAACAGCCATGCGGATTATCATCTGATATGTGTTCTGCAGGTGTGTTACGTCGGTTGTAAGACGTGTAACGATACTTGCTGTTGAGAATTTGTCGATGTTGGAGAAAGAGTATTTCTGCACCTTATGGAACATATCATGGCGCAGGTTACGTGCAAATCCGGTTGAAGCAATAGCTGCAAAGCGGCCGGAAATAACACCGAAGAAAAGCTGTCCGAGAGCAGCGAATATCAAAAGAACACCCATCTTAAGAATCATGTTCATATTGCCTTCGTCAATACCAAAGTCGATCATATTGGCCATTATCAGCGGGATAATGACTTCCATAACGACCTCACCGGTTATGGTGACCATGGCAAGGATGGAGTTCATTTTCTGATCTCGTATACTCTTTGCGAGTTTTTTAATCAAGAGAGACCCTCCTTTTACATTTTTTGTCGCTCAATAGCGATGTCCAAATTCATGTTCATTCTGCCGAGAAACAGTTGAACGGTTCTGATTTCGTTTGCAGTAAAGCCACTGAGAAGCTCCGTCTCGAAAAGCTCATGATCCTTGTGTATTGTGTCCAGCATGGCTTCAGCCTTCGGAGTAAGGACGAGACGGCGCAGTCTGCCATCCGTTTCGCCCGGAAATCTTTCCACATAGCCTTTACGTGCAAGCATGTCTATGATCTTAGAAGAAGAAGAACGCGTATAATTGAAATGCTTCTCGATATCGCGCACATAAACAGGATGATCGCTGTTTTCGGCAATAAAGTGAAGTACCCACGGTGACGTGCCGAGCAGTTCATCATTTTCGAGCTTGTGCGTAAATATATCTATATACTTGCGCATCGTCTGATTAAGGACTTGAAGAGAATGACCGACTTGTTCGTTTTCTTTCGCCATAATTATCCTCCTTTTTATTAAGATTGTTAAGTGTTTAAAATATGCCGTGGGGAACAATTATGCGCTTAATTGTTTCCTTCGGGTTAATTATAATGTATAGTTATAGTCATGTCAATACTCAAAAACAAAAGATATGAAAAGATATTTATGTAAAAAGCGCAAGTGATTATTATAATTTTATTTTGTTGCGGTGTTCCATTATCGTTTGGAATGTGATACAATTTAGTATACTTAAAATGCAATCACTGCAAATGACCTTGAAAGGATCATCTTCCTCGTGAAGATATGGTTTATTAATAATATGAAGATCAAAACAGCTTTTATTATCGCCGGTATCGGTACTGCGGCGGCATCCGTGCTTCGTTGCATACAGATGCTGTTCTATTTTGACTACGAGACGGGCTTTGTCACGGACAGCGGCGTGTTCACTGCACTGTACTGCGGCATAGTTATGGCATCGGGCATAGCGTGTGCCGTGTTGTGTGGTATGGATAAGGGCACATGCGGCATCATGCAGAGAAGCAGGAGCTGGGGCGCCGGCATAACCGCTCTTTTTGTGTCGCTTTTTCTGTTATACAGCGGAGCTACTCTACTTATGGATGCATACAATTATTTACAGTTCGGTGTGACCTACAGCATTGAGCCCACGCATATCATGGCACATGTTCCGCTTGCTGTGCTCTCCGTGCTGTTCGGAATCGCGGCGCTTATAACGGCTGTCTGCTTGCTAAGGGGCAGGCATCTCCCGGGAAATCTCGGGGCGGTATGGATGATCGGCATTATATGGGGTCTTTATTACATGGTATTGACCTTTATGACGTATTCCGCAACAGCCACAACACAGGAGAATCTCTTCACGGTGGGTGGCGGCGCTCTGATGCTCATGTTCCTCCTGTCCGAATGCAAGCTGATAACCGGCATGGGTGGCAGAAAGGATTCACGCTATCTGTTCATTTTCGGACTGCCTGCGGTGATCTTCTGGTTCACCTATGTTATATCGAATACCGTGCTGATACTGTTTGGCAGAGGATATGCGGCGGAAATGCCGTATGTTGTTCAGCTTGTCATGCTGGCACTTTCCGCACATGCATCGGCGCTGCTGATATGTCTCAGAAGCCCTGCACTTTTTGCTCCGTCATTTCAGAATCCTGTGCGTTCTGAACGAAAAACCGCGCAAATCCCGGTTTCGAATAATAAAAATAACTGATTTTCCCAAAAATGTTTGTGATTTTGTTAACAAGGACTTGTAATATTCTGCGGAATGCTATAAAATAGTAAAAGCAGATTATGCATCTAAATATCAGGAGGTAAATAATCATGTCCGTAAAAGTTGCAATTAATGGTTTTGGTCGTATCGGCCGTCTGGCATTCCGTCAGATGTTCGGTGCTGAAGGCTATGAGATCGTTGCTATCAACGACCTGACAAAGCCGTCCATGCTCGCTCACCTGCTCAAGTACGATACCGCTCAGGGTGGTTACTGCGGTAAGATCGGCGAAGGTCTCCACACTGTAGAGGCTGACGACGAGGCTGGCACAATCACAGTTGACGGCAAGACTCTTAAGATCTATGCTATGGCTAAGGCTGCAGAGCTCCCGTGGGGCGAGATCGGCGTTGACGTTGTTCTCGAGTGCACAGGCTTCTACTGCTCCAAGGAGAAGGCACAGGCTCACATCGATGCAGGTGCTAAGAAGGTTGTTATTTCTGCTCCGGCAGGCAACGACCTCCCGACAATCGTTTACAGTGTTAACGAGAACACACTGACAGCTGAGGATACAATCATCTCCGCTGCTTCCTGCACAACAAACTGCCTGGCTCCGATGGCTAAGGCTCTGAACGACTACGCTCCGATCCAGAGCGGCATCATGAGCACAATCCATGCTTACACAGGCGATCAGATGATCCTTGACGGTCCGCACAGAAAGGGCGATCTCCGCCGTGCACGTGCTGGCGCTGCTAACATCGTTCCGAACTCCACAGGCGCTGCTAAGGCTATCGGCCTTGTTATCCCGGAGCTCAACGGTAAGCTCATCGGTTCC
>CAZHDW010000001.1:0-179372 GCA_964531265.1 uncultured Ruminococcus sp. | reverse complement strand
GACCCAGATGACATACGGCTTCTCCCGTGATGACGCCGGCAAGTTCCTCGATGCTTACTATGATGCAAAGATCTTCGAGAACGATCCGTTTGCAAAGCTCGACCAGACAGGTGTTGGCAAGCTGATGCAGATGGCTATGACTCTCGGCAAGCCGGTCAACCCGAACCTCCACGTAGGTATCTGCGGCGAGCACGGCGGCGACCCGACTTCTGTTGAGTTCTGCCACAACATTGGTCTTGACTATGTTTCCTGCTCTCCGTTCCGCGTGCCGATCGCTCGTCTGGCTGCTGCTCAGGCTGCTATCAACAATCCGCGCGCTTAATTTGATTTTTGAATTGGCAGAAAGCCAATTTGTAAAACCATAGAATCGACCCTGTATACCTTCGGGTATGCAGGGTCTTTTTATGCAAAAAGTCTTGCAAATACCGAATTTATATCAATAAGACTCTGATTTTGTTGACACTTCCCGAAATGCAAAATCTGTTATCTATCTCCCATAAAGAAAATCATATCTTGAGAGGTTAATCCCTCTTCAAGGCCTTTTTCTACTCATATATGGAACAAAAGAACTCTTAAAGCAGACTTTCAGCACCTAAAATCACGGTTTTATGAGGAAATCAGAAGTGGAAAATGGCATAAAATCAGGTTGTTATGATATTGAATATTTCCATTGTTACATGTATAATAGAAAAAAATTCACTTAAGGAGGACCGACATGATTTGCAAATGCGACAGAGAAGAGACATTTGAATTTAAGGTGCTTCCGCCCCTATACCTTCCTTATTACAACCGCTGGGGCGCCAATGCATATTATACATATAACGCCTTTGAACACGATCCCTTTACAATGCGTGCTTCAAGTACCTCCGGCTCGCCTGTTGTAGTTGCCGGTGACTTTTTTGTCGGCTTCCTTACCGATAATGGTGGCAGCTATTCGTATGACGGTTGCGGCAGGCTAACTGTAAGGTGTCCCGCAGGTCAGTCGATTTGGGTTGCCGATCATACAAATCCCTATGAGCAGTGGAGGCTTTACAACGAAAAAATACTCGAAGACTTTGATGTCTACACGCCTGAGACGTTTTGGAGTAAGCTTGAATACTGCACGTGGGTCGATCAAAAAAATGCGGCTGTCCGCATGGGAATTTCCGACTGTCAGAAACCTCTTTCTCAGAAGTATGTTTATGAGTATATGGAAAGGGTAGAGAAGCTCGGTCTTCCCAAAGGTAAGCTGACGATTGATGATGGCTGGGATCTTCGCTATCCCGTAAAGGAAAAGGTATACGGCAATTGGCAGATCAATACCGAAAAATTCCCCAATATGAGACAGCTTGTTAAGGACATGTCGTCTGCAGGATTTGTACCGGGACTTTGGTTTGCTCCCTTCACCTTCACTCCCAACTGCGAGCTCGCTAAAAAACACCCTGAGCTTATCGGAGAGAATTGGAACCAAGATGCCGAGAATTACGATTCACAGAGTCTGATGTTCATTAAGCCGACACCACTTCTCGAAAGTTATTACGATGAAATATTCGGCTATTATATCGATTTAGGCTTTAAAAAATTCAAGCTTGATATGTCATATGGCAACAAGAGAGAAATGAAAGAGCTGCTTAAAATGATTTACGGTTCTATTAAGAAGTTTGATAAGACCGTTGAGGTCGAGGCGCATATTCCCGATATTTTCGTTTCAAGATACTGTGATACCGTTCGCATAAATGATGTTTCGTTTGATGAAAATGAGGTTTGGAGATCGGTTACGATGGAGCACTACAAGGTCTGCTGTTATTCATCTCACAACAGAATCCTTAATTTGGATCACATCGGTACAAACACTCCCGATCCGAAGGTGAGTGATTACCTTGCCCATGCCCGTCTGCTTTTAGGTCTTGAGGGCGGATACCACTGTGTTTCTCTGCTTCCCGACCGATTTGAGGATCCTACGCTAGCAGAAGAATATGTGAGCCTTATTCAGTCCCGTTATTCGAAATAACATGTTCGGATCTGCTGCTTTATGGTGGCAGATCCGTTTTTATTGTTATACTCTTGCAAAACGGTAAAACGTTTCTGTATACCTTCGGGTATGCAGGGTCTTTTTGTGCAAAAAAAGGTGGTGAATGCTGATGCACTCGACCACCTTTTTCATACATTATTCTGTTTTATCCGCAGAGCACCGGGTCACCGGCAAGCATTCTTGCGATATATGTTATCAAGAAAAACAAGAACAGTACCACTATATAGATCGCTTCATTTCTCGGCGATACCCTCATGCCGCCGAAAAGCCGCAGCCCTACATACAGCGATATGGGGAGCAGGAATGGCACAAGCGGATGATAATAAAAGGCAAGCTTCGGGGATGAAAGCACACCGGCAAACAATGCACGGGTCATACCGCAGCCCGGGCAGGGTACTCCGAAAAGGCGCTTAAACGGGCAATGATACAGCAGTAACAGGACGATTGGTACCGCTATTATGATCGAAAGCAGCTTAATTGCTCTGTGGGATATTCTTTTCATTCCGTCACCTCGCTTACCTGAAATGATAAAAAGCGGTATGCAAAAGCATACCGCCCTCAACAGCTCGTATATTTGCGCTAAGCTTAAGCCTCAACGATCTTGTTTGCCCAATCAAGTGCTGTCTTGATGTCAGCATCTGTCGGAACGCCCTTCTTGAAGATGCTGCTCTTAACAGCGATGCCCAGCGGCTTGCCGACTGTCTCAACACCGTTAGCCTTCATAGCAGCAATGATATCATCAAGGCCGTTTGTGTTGCCGTTGTTGTTGATGACATAGAAAGCAACGCTCTTTGTTCTGGTCGGATTGAGATCCTTGCAGAAGTGCTCAACCTCGCGCGGCAGCTTGCCGTTCATATGTACACCGATAAATACAACCTTCTCACCCTCGCACGGATATGCCGGGGGAATCTGATCACATACACACTGCATAACTCTGCCGATCTCTGATGCGATTACCTGTGCGTCTCCACCCTTGGAGAAATGAAGTGACTTTGATTTCATGATATAGCCTCCTGTAATTTCGCGGGACCACCGCCCGTGTGCTCATTTATTCAACTTTATAATTATAGCACATCCACACTATAATGTATAAATAAAGTGTTAACTTTATAGCAATATTCCGTGCATACGGCGATTTTATCGGTAATTTCCGCCGCTATGGTAATTTCACAAAGAATCGCGTTGAAAAAGGCAATTTGCTATGTTACAATTATTCTGTTAGGATAAACAGTAAATTTATTTGCAGGAGAATCCGGCATGAATGAGAATAAAACGAATTCTATAAGTGTAAGCCTTATCAATCGTGCGATATATTCCGTATGCTATCCCGAAATCGACACGCTAGCCGCATTTCACGGCTCGTTATATACAGTCCGCCGCCGCTTTTTTGAGAGCGGCAAGTCCGTGCGTGTACGCGAAACCGGAATATACAGCGGGCTGACCGGCGAGCTTTCAGGTAAGCTTACAAAGCACAGTATAAAATGGAAGAAGCAGGCGGCCGGTCATGTGCTGGAGAGCCTTTTCACGGAGCGAAAGCAGCATGGTATAGCATTTTTCGAGCCGGGAGATATTCTGCGCTGTCGTGTGTTCCTCGATGAGGATCATCGTTGGGTGCGCTCAGAGTACTTCTCCCCGGAGGATCCGCTTCGCTCAAGGATCAGCTTCAAGCCCGATCCAACACGCGATGTGATACAGCGCTTCGACTATAATCACACCACCGGAACAACGAAACAGACCGACCTCTTCCCCGTGCCCTATGCATTCCAGACTGCTGAGCAGAGCTTTCAGAATGCACATTTCGGCGATGACGTTTTCCTTGTCTCAACGGATACGGGCGAATTCGCCTACTGTCCTAAGGCCGAGCAACAGAAGCGCCTCAAATTCATGGAATCCAACAAGGATGCATCCGTAATGCTGACAATGGGCTGGGAGATAAAGGACGGCGACCTTACATCGAAACGTGCGGAAGAAAAAGCTGAAGCCGCATATGATTTTAAAGCACTCGATGAGCCTACCGAGATATTGAACGAGCAGCCGACGAATGATGCTCCCGTGGAGGCTGTTGTTTCCGGCGAGGATCTTGGCCTGACCGATGATGAGCTTTCACGTGCGTTGGATGTGCTGAATCGCATACTCAGCGAGCATGATACTGCCCCAAAAGCCGAAGCAGTGGAACCGACGCAGACAGCATCTACGGATAAGACGGAAGAAGCGCCGGTTGATACCGCTGACAACAGTACAGACGAGGCTGTCCCCACTACAGATAGCAGCGAGATTACGCTGATACGCTCCGGGCGCAAGATGAATTACCTCGGCCACACCGAAAACGGCAAGCGCGAGGGCATGGGACGAACCGAAAATGCGGACGGCATAACGATTTATGAGGGCGAATACAAAAACGACCTGCGTGACGGCTTCGGAGCACATCATTATAAGAGCGGAGCTATCTCATATGTCGGCGACTTCAAGGAGGATCTTCGCGACGGTTTCGGTGTCTCCTTCCGGGAAAGCGATCACTCTCTCAATGTATCCCAGTGGAAGAACGGAAAGCCCAACGGCTACTCCTCCCTCTTTGACCCGAGCGGAAAGCTGCTCTATGCAGGTAAGATCGTGGACGGAAAAAAGCAGGGCTTCGGGGTCTCGATAAATACGGAGAAGGATACCGTTTTCGTTTCCAAATACGTTGATAACGAGCCAACCGGCGAGGGAGCTATGTTCTCCGGCGACGGAACGCTGCTGTACGTCGGCGGCTGGGAGAATGGTATGAGAAACGGCCACGGCACTGAATTTGACAAGGACGGCGACATCATATATTCCGGCGAATGGAAGGATGACCAGTATGAAAACGGCATCCTCTACAAAAAGGTACACAGGACGGTCAAAGATGGAGCGAATTGAATTGCAGGATGTTGAATACGGCGACTGCACGGTGCTTGTGGGACGCGATAATAGCATACTGATGGTCGATTGCGGCTCGGTCAGCCAATATGTCCGGAGCGGAAGCGTGGACATCGATACACGCTTTGCCGAGATATTCCACAGATATATCGGCGCTTCAAAGCGTCATTTCCTGCTGACACATTATCACCGTGACCATATGAACGGCTTTCTGAAAAAGCTCGATCATGATCCGAATTACTTCGACCGAGTGTACATACCGTATATCCCGACCGAAAACGGGACTGCTCCCATACTCGAGATAGCTGTTTTTGCGCGGCATTTTTCCGTTCCTCAAAGTGATTTTTCACAGGTAAACACGGTTTGCCTATCCATATTTGAAGCATTGCAAGAAACTGTCGGCGCTCAGCAGATATTCACGCTGGGCGCCGGTGATACTTTTATATTTGACAACGTCACGTATTCCGTGCTCTCCCCCAACAAGGAATCCTTCAGCTATCCTGAGCTGCTGTGCGATGCCGTCACCTCGTTGAATGAGCTTCTGGCAAAATGCCCGGAGGCCGCAGGCTTTATGCGTTTGAAGGAGGATTTCATTCTCGCATATCAAAAATGTCAGACGGGCTTTTCGACCTCTTCCAAGACTTCTCCCGGTGAAAAGCAGCGTCTGCTCGATGTGCTTTCGGAAAAATGGAACGCCCTTGAGGACACTCGAGGAGCATTGGAGCACCTCCACGAAATATCCGCTGTACAAGGGATACTTGAAAACACCTCACTGCGTATGGCATATACCGAGACTCAGAACGACCTTTCTCTCGTATTCCACAATGTAAGAGGTAATGTGTCGGACATCGATATACTCATGACGGGGGACGTTTCCGGGGAGATACTTTCCGAGCTTTCACCGAAGCTGTACGATGGATATTTTGCTGTAAAGGCTCCGCATCACGGCACCGAAAGCCATTTCCCAGCGATTTTGCGTGATATCTATGCCGCCCATTTACTGATATCAAACGGGGATTACCATGCCGGTGGCAATATTTCCGACAGCTATCTCACCATGGAATGTATTCGGCACTGCACGAATTGCTCCGCCTGCGGAATAATAAAAAACGGCGACAACTGCTGCAATCTTCTGACACGCTGCTGGGAGCAGCCGGCCGGTGGCCAGCTGACGCTTCGCTGCATGGCAGCAAAGGGAAATTGCAGAACTCCATGTGGAATATATGTATTCGGTCACAACGGCGTATACGGATGCCATTGTGACCGCTGAAAGCTTATTTCAGCATACCTTCAACACCGTCGATAAGCTGTCCCACCGTGTGAACAGCCTTGGCAGTATTGCGGCGCACCTGCTTGGCTCTGGCCTTTGACGAGCGCTTACTGCTCATAACCTTCGAAGATACCGCCGCCACAGCCGCTCCTGCCGCAAGACCCAGACCCACGCCCTTAACGATATTCATGCTCTGCTTATACATGCTGTCAAACCTCCATATCCATATTGCAGCTTTGATAATGCACATCATAGCCGTCATTTTATTTTCCCCCTTTTTGTTTGATTTACTCTTAAGTGAAAGGACTTACGCCACATGATACTCAACATTGTAATGGTCGAACCGGAGATACCGCAGAACACCGGTAACGTTGCGAGAACCTGCGCCGCTACCGGCGCCAGACTCCACCTTGTGGGGCCGATGGGCTTCAAAATAGACGATAAAAAGCTGAAAAGAGCTGGCCTTGATTATTGGTCGCTTCTCGATATAACCTACTATGATTCACTGGATGAGTTTTTCCAGAAAAACAGCGGTGAATTTTTCTTCTTCTCCACAAAATCCGTCAATAAGCACACCGACATTGAATATCCCGACAACTGCTACCTTTTCTTCGGTAAGGAGACAGCAGGACTGCCCGAGGAGCTGCTGTTTAAAAACCGTGACCGCTGTGTACGCATACCGATGCTCTCCGAGGCGCGCAGCCTGAACCTATCAAACAGCGTCGCCATCGGCGTATATGAGGTTTTGCGCCAGTGGGACTATCCCGAGCTTTCCGGAGCAGGCAGACTTCGCGGCTATGATTGGTCGGATGCCGCCAATTGATAGTGTTTTCAGAAAAAAGTATGGCAAAATATTGTCAATTTATCCGTTATGTCTTGAAAAATGACTTGGTTTGGTATAAAATAGATTTGTTAATCTGGAGTGTTCCGGAGTAACGCCCGTATGGGCAAAGCAGCAAATCAAAGTTATAAACTTATTTTCTTAAAGGAGTGTCACAAAATGAACTACCTCAACAAGAAAACCGTAGAAGACATCGACGTAGCAGGTAAGCGCGTCCTCGTTCGCTGCGATTTTAACGTTCCGATGAAGGATGGCGCTATCACAGATACAAAGCGTATCGTTGGTGCTCTCCCGACGGTTAAGTACCTCTCCGATCACGGCGCAAAGGTTATCCTCTGCTCCCATATGGGTCGTCCGCACAACATCTTCAATGATGTAGTTAAGCTCGACAAGAAAGAAAAGAAGAAGATCGACGCTATGCCCGAGGCAGAGCGCGCAGAGGCTACAGCTAAGGCTCTTGAGGCAGCTAAGGGCGATATCACAAAGTTCTCCCTGGCTCCGGTTGCAGCAGAGCTCTCCAAGCTTCTCGGCAAGGAAGTTATCATGGCTAAGGACGTTATCGGTGAAGATGCAAAGGCTAAGGCTGCTGCTCTCAACGACGGCGACGTTATGATCATTGAAAACATCCGCTTCTATGCTGAAGAGACAAAGAACGATCCAGCATTCGCTAAGGAACTCGCTTCCATGGCTGATATCTATGTAAACGATGCATTCGGTACAGCTCACAGAGCACATGCTTCCACAGCAGGTGTTGCTGACTATCTGCCGGCTGTTTGCGGTTACCTCATTCAGAAGGAGATCTCCGTCATGGGCGGCGCTCTTGAGAATCCGAAGAGACCGTTCGTTGCTATTCTCGGCGGCGCAAAAGTTTCCGATAAGATCGGTGTTATCAACAACCTGATCGACAAGGTCGATACACTCATCATCGGCGGCGGCATGGCTTACACCTTCTTCAAGGCAAAGGGCTACTCCGTAGGTACCTCCCTGTGCGAGGATGACAAGGTTGAGCTTGCTAAGGAAATGATGGCTAAGGCAGAAGCTAAGGGCATCAAGTTCCTCATCCCGGTTGACAACGTTGTTGCTACCGAGTACGATGCAGATGCAGAGTGGAAGGTCGTTAACTCCAACGAGATTCCGGACGACTGGATGGGTCTGGACATCGGCCCGAAGACTCGTGAGCTCTTCGCAGAGGCTGTTGCTAATGCAGGCACAGTTGTTTGGAATGGCCCGATGGGTGTTTCCGAGTGGACAAACTTCGCTAACGGCACAATCGCTGTTGCTAATGCAATTGCTAACAGCAATGCAATCTCCATCATCGGCGGCGGTGACTCAGCAGCAGCAGTCGAAAAGCTCGGCTTTGCTGATAAGATGACTCACATCTCCACCGGCGGCGGCGCTTCTCTCGAATTCCTCGAGGGTCTTGTTCTCCCGGGCATTGCTTGCCTCAACGAGAAATAATTAGACTTTTTGCGGGAGCCGGGGATTTCCCCTGCTCCCGTATTATTTAAATTTGATTTGAATCGAAAGGATGTTACAAACGATGAATAAGGCTGTAAGAAAGGCTGTTATTGCCGGTAACTGGAAAATGAACAAAACTCCCGCTGAGGCTGTTGAGCTGCTCAACGGTATTGCTCCCCTTGTTAAGGACGCAGAGTGCGACGTAGTTGCTTGCGTTCCGTATGTAGATATTGCTGCTGCTGTTGAGGCTGCTAAGGGCACAAATATCAAGATCGGCGCTGAGAACTGCCACTGGGCAAAGAGCGGTGCTTTCACAGGCGAGATCTCCGCTGATATGCTCAAGGCTTGCGGTGTTGAGTATGTTATCACAGGTCACAGCGAAAGAAGAACCTACTTCGGTGATACAGACGTTACAGTTCAGCAGAGAACAAGAGCAGGTCTCGACGCAGGCCTCACAGTTATCCTTTGCGTTGGCGAATACCTTGAGCAGCGCGAGCAGGGCATCACAGCAGAGCTGTGCGCAATGCAGACAAAGATCGCTCTCGGCGGCGTAAGCGAGGAAGAGCTGAAGAGAATCATCATCGCTTATGAGCCGGTTTGGGCTATCGGTACAGGCAAGACAGCTACCGCAGAGCAGGCAAACGAGGTTTGCGCTGTTATCCGTGACGTTATTAAGGAGCTCTACGGTGAGAAGGCTGCTGAGGGCATCACAATTCAGTACGGCGGATCCATGAACGCTGCTAACGCTGCTGAGCTTCTGGCACAGCCGGATGTTGACGGCGGTCTCATCGGCGGCGCTTCCCTTAAGCCGGCTGACTTCGCTGCTATCGTTGAAGCTGCTACAAAGGGCTAATAAAGCATATTGACTTTTGATCCGTATTCGAAAGGAAATTATAAATGAAAAAACCAGTTGTTCTCATGATAATGGACGGTTACGGCTTCTCCGTTCCGGAAGGCAACGCTATTGCTGCTGCCAACAAGCCGAACCTTGATAAGCTTTTCGCTGAAAACCCGATCACACAGATCGGCGCTTCCGGCCTTGATGTAGGTCTGCCGGACGGCCAGATGGGCAACAGCGAGGTTGGCCACACAAATATCGGTGCAGGCCGCATCGTTTATCAGGAGCTTACCCGCATTACAAAGGCTGTTCAGGACGGCGATTTCTTCCAGAACGAAGCACTTGTAAAGGCTATGACTGCCGCAAAGGAAAACGGCACAGCTCTGCATCTCATTGGTCTTCTCTCCGATGGCGGTGTTCACAGCCACAACACCCACCTCTATGCACTCATCGAGATGGCTAAGAAGATGGGCATTGAAAAGGTAAACGTTCATGCTCTCCTCGACGGACGCGACGTTCCGCCTTCATCCGGCAAGGACTTCGTCATCCAGCTTATGGAAGAGATGAAGAGGATCGGCGTTGGCAAGGTAGCTACTGTTATGGGCCGCTACTATGCTATGGACCGTGACAACCGCTGGGAGCGCGTTGTTAAAGCATATGACGCTATGGTTTGCCGCGAGGGTGAAGAGTTCGATTGCCCGGTTTGCGCTGTTTCCAAGTCCTATGAGGACGGTGTAACGGACGAGTTCGTTGTTCCCTGCACAGTAAAGGGCGGTGACCCGATCGCAGCAGGCGACTCCATTGTATTCTTCAACTTCCGTCCCGACCGCGCACGTGAAATCACACGTACATTTGTCGATCCGGATTTCAACGGCTTTGAGCGCAAGAACGGCTTCTTCCCGGTGAACTACGTCTGCATGACTCAGTACGATGCTACCATGCCGAACGTTGACATCGCATTCAAGCCTCAGAGCCTCAAGAACACTCTGGGCGAGTATGTATCCTCCAAGGGTCTGGCACAGCTCAGAATCGCTGAAACAGAGAAGTATGCACATGTTACATTCTTCTTCAACGGCGGTGTTGAAAAGCAGTATGACGGCGAGGATCGCATCCTTGTAAACTCTCCGAAGGTTGCTACCTATGACATGCAGCCGGAGATGAGCGCATACGAGGTAACCGACAAGATGGTCGACGCTGTCAAGTCCGGCAAGTATGACATGATCATCCTCAACTTCGCTAACTGCGATATGGTTGGTCACACAGGCGTATTTGACGCTGCTAAGGCTGCTGTTGAGGCAGTTGACACATGCGTCGGTAAGGTTGCGGCAGCTATCGATGAGATGGGCGGCGTGCTTCTTATCACAGCCGACCACGGCAATGCCGATAAGATGGTTGACACTGACGGTGAGCCTTTCACGGCTCACACCACAAATCCGGTTCCGTTCTGTGTTGTTGGCTATCCGTGCGAGCTCCGCGAGGGCGGCGTTCTTGCTGATATCGCACCCACAATGCTGAAGATCATGGATCTCCCGCAGCCGGAAGAGATGACGGGCACAAGCATCATCCTCTGATAATCTTAATATCACAGACGCGGACAGAAGGCTTTCTGTCCGCGTTTTTTGTCCGTATATGTCCTTTACAAAGCATACTCCCGGTGCTATACTGTAATTGAGGAGGTGCTTTTATGAGCATTGATAAGCCAATCGATTCGAGCTGCGGCCTGCATTGCACCGGCTGTTCCTATAAGGAGACAAACGGCTGCAAGGGCTGCATAGAGACCGATGGTCACCCGTTCCACGGTGAATGTCCTGTGGCAATATGCTGCCAAAGCAAGGGCATTGTGCATTGCGGAGAATGTCCCGATATTCCCTGTGAGCTGCTAACACTGTATTCCTGTGACCCGGTTCACGGAGATCATCCTGCCGGAGCACGTATCGAGCAGTGTAAGAAATGGAAAGCTGATTCATGATATAAAACGACCCTCGTATCATTGAATACGAGGGCTTGTTTTTTATCTTATGAAGTTCATAAAGGTAATCGGCTCTGTCTCGGGCAGACCTATCTGCTCCTTACCGAGAGCGATACTCTTCATCAGGAAGCTCATGTTGCGAGCCAGCGTGCGCATTCCCTGCATACCCTCAACGTCCTCAGCAGCCTGACCGGGTGCTGCACCGTGAACACTGTTCCAGTACTGGCCGGAAGCTATCGGCATACCGGAAATACCGAAGAACTTGTTCATCTCATCATAGGTTGCGGATAGACCGCCACGACGTGCGGAACATACGCTTGCGCCGACCTTCATGCGCTTATTGATATGCGGTGTGCTGTAGAACAGACGCGTTACATATGCCATAAGCGTTGCATTTGCGGATGCATAATATACCGGGGAACCGATAACGATACCGTCACACTCCTCAAGCATATGTGCTGTCTCGTTTACGATATCGTTGAAGACGCACTTGCCGGTCTGCTTACACTTACGACATGCAATGCAGCCTCTGATATCCTTGTTGCCTACATGGAGTATTTCCGCCTCAATGCCCTCCTGTTCGAAAACAGTTTTCATCTCATTCAGAGCGGTAAAAGTATTACCCTTTGCGTTCGGGCTTCCGTTAACAAGCATTACTTTCATGGGTATCTTCCTTTCGGTTATTGATTCCGCCTTACAGCGGTGCTTTTCAAGGAAATTATAACACGCGGTAGTTACTACCTGTCAATATCGATTTCACTTCTTATCAACATTTTTTTCGGCGATGGTTGAAAAAGGCTTGTTTCTGTACTTGGCCTTTTCCCTTTCATTCCATTCATCCAGCTTGTCGCGCAGGCGATCAACGGCGGCGTCCACTTCCATTCTCAGTTCATTGGCTGACATTCTTCTTGCGCCATGCCCCATTACGATCATCTGCTCGGCCATATCCGATGTTGCCACCCTTACTCTATGCTTACGGCCTATCTCATATGTCGCACGCTCTATGTAGGTATCGGCGGTTTCCGCCTGCTTTGTAAAGACAACGGAGATATTGTGATATTGCAGGACATCCTCCACATCCCTCGGCACACGGTACGCATCAAAAACAAGGATGCATATGCATTTGTTCGCGCTCTGATAATGGCATATCCTGTCCATGAGCATCTGACGAGCGGTATCGATATCCGTTTCGGATATCTTCTTAAGGTCATCCCACGCATGCAGGATGTTATAACCGTCTATCAGCAGATATTCCGGGTCGGTGTTCGGGTCGGGAACGTTCACATGCTCCCTGCTGTTGAGTTCATTTCCGCTTATCGAACCCTTCGGACGCATATCACGCTGCTTAATCGGCCCGTATGTGCGCTCAAAGATCATTTGCAGCTCCTTGTCAAAGGTCTGCGGAGCACTGACGCTCCTTCTGTTTGTCGCAGTAGGAGCTTCGCTCAGCTCCTCCTTTTCAAAGGACAATCCACTTGACACATGCATATGCGCATCGGATTCATGCCACTTGATTATAACGCCCGTACCATGCGAGCAGAAAACCGAATCACCGGTATTTTCGGTGTCCCTTTCGGCGTCATATCCGATAGCCGCTATCACCTGCTCCGCATTGTGACACGGGTAATAGCCCTTTGGCATACAGAGTATGCTGCCCTCACCACGAGTATATGCGGCAAGCTCGAGCTGATATCCCCTCATTTCCGATACAGGTGCTCTGCCGGTTATCACAGAGCTTGTACCGACCGTTTGCGGCGGAGTAAACTCAGCCAACATACGCTGAAGATCAGCTATAGCCCTTCCGACATGTGCCATCGGCACCTCGAGGCGGAAGTCATACCACGGCTCAAGCAGGATGCTCTCAGCCTTCATAAGTCCCTGTCGCACAGCACGGTAGGTAGCCTGTCTGAAATCGCCGCCCTCCGTGTGCTTGAGATGAGCTCTTCCTGCAACGAGAGTTATCTTCATATCGGTTATCTGAGAGCCTGTCAGCACGCCGGGGAAATCCCTTTCCTCCAGATGAGTAAGTATGAGCCTCTGCCAGTTTCTGTCGAGAACGTCCTCGCTGACCAACGTGCCGAAGTTCATGCCGCTGCCGGGCTCACCAGGCTCCATGAGCAGATGCACCTCTGCATAATGGCGAAGCGGCTCAAAGTGACCCATTCCCTCGACAGGAGCCTTTATCGTTTCCCTGTAAACTATGCTGCCGTCTCCGAACGTAACAGCCAGTTTAAACCTGTCATTTATCTCCCTTTGAAGAACCTCAAGCTGCACCTCGCCCATGAGCTGAACGTGTATTTCCCTAAGCTGTTCATTCCATACCACGTGGAGCAAGGGATCCTCTTCCTCGAGAATTCTGAGCTTTTGCACGGCAGTATGCGGCTCAACTCCCGTCGGAAGCTGCACCTGATATGTAAGAAAGCTATCAAGCATTGGCGCAGGCGTATCCGGCTCAGCACCGATGCCCTGTCCCGGATAGGTATTTGTCAGCCCGGTAACGGCGCAAACCGCACCGGCATTCACTACCTCCGTCAGCTTGTACTTACTGCCGGAATATATTCTCACCTGGTCGACCTTTTCCTCCCAGGCGTTTTCACCCTCACCGCCGCGAAGCACCGCCTTTACGGACAGACTGCCGCCGGTTATCTTCATATATGTCAAGCGTGCTCCCTGGGGATCGTGCGCTATTTTATAAACCTTTGCGCCGAATTCCTCCGGGTACACCTTTCGGAGAGTATATTTCTCTATTCCGGACAGCAGCTCCTGTACACCTTCTGTTTTGAGGGCCGAGCCGAAATAGCACGGGAAGACACGTCTTTTGGCTATTACCTTACGGATATCATCAGCGTCCACCACACCCGTCTCGAAGTAGCTCTCCATGATCTTCTCGTCACATACGGCAATATTCTCGTAAAATGCGTCATCCTCGTCCGCAAAATCAGTACATCCGCTGTCGAGCTCCTGTTTCAGAGATGACATAAGCTCATCGCGTCCCATGCCGTTGAGATCCATTTTGTTTATGAATATAAAGGTCGGAACATTGTATCTCTCCAGCAGCTTCCACAGCGTACGCGTATGACTCTGAACACCGTCGGTTCCGCTTATAACTATCACCGCATAGTCAAGCACCTGTAGGGTACGCTCCATTTCACTGGAAAAATCCACATGCCCCGGGGTATCAAGCAAGGTTATGTCGATATTTTCAAGCGGCAAAACAGCCTGTTTGGAAAAAATCGTAATTCCGCGTTCACGCTCCTGCAAATCGGTATCGAGGAACGCACTCTGATGATCGACTCTGCCAAGCTTCCTGAGCTGACCGCCAACATACAGCATTGCCTCTGAAAGTGTGGTCTTTCCGGCATCTACATGGGCAAGCAGGCCAATATTACAGGGGAATTTTTTTGATAGCTCAGGCATGATGACAGCTCCTTTCGTTAACAATACTATATATTATATCATGGACTATGCCATAAAGTCGATAGTATTCATTGATTTTTCGATATGATATGCAAAAGGGCCGTTCCCCTGTTACGGAACAGCCCTTAAAGTCAAATATAATTATGCTTCAAAGCATTTGCGACAGAATTCATCCACAATATTGATGATGCGGTCAGTCCAGAATTCCGGGCCGCCGTGATCCCCACCCTTTACAAGATAGAAGGTCACCTCATGGCCTGTCTTCTTGAGCTGCTCATAGAGCACGGCAGATCCGGTGCAGTTGACTGTGCGGTCCTTGGTTCCATGGAACATCAACACGGGCGGCAGCTCGGTATTCTTATCTATATTGCACTCAACGGAAAGTTGACGGGCAAGCTCCGGATTCTCAAGCAGGTTTTTACCACCCATAACGAGTCCCTCGGGGCTGTCCGGCAGACAGTGATTCACCGTGCATGGGTTTGAATCCGGCGCAATGAGGGACGTTGAGCCATAGTAATTCACCAGTCCGCTGACCTTTGCGGAAACACCGGGGAAAATATTATCCGCGCTGTCATCGTCATCAAGAATACCGCCCCACATAGCAGTATGTCCGCCGGAGGAATCACCGGAAAGTATTATTCTTTTGGGATCTATGCCGAAGCGACCGGCATTCTTTCTGAGAAAACGAACGGCATTGCGTGCATCCTTCGCCTGAGCCGGGAAGGATGCTATGCCGGAATGACGATACTCAACGATTGCGCAGACATAGCCCTTTAACGCAAGCTTTGCAAGCTGTACGAGACTTGCGTATACGTACTGCGGCATCCAACCTGAGCCCTGCACGAAAACAAAGCACGGCAGCGACATCGGCTGCTCATCGGCAAACGGCTTAAAGCCGCTGTTGCGCGAGGACGGAATGAGTATCTGAAGATGCAGCTTGTGGCCGTCTATCTCGGCATACTCTACGTCATGAAAATAATTGACACCCTGCTCATCGCCCGTTGTTTCTATCACCTCAACGCCCTCCGGCACATCGATGAATTCGGGAAATTCCTCATAGCTCCAATTTTTTACTTCCATTTTAACTCCTTCAAAAGTTCAAACAAAAATCTTATACACTAAGTATAGCACCCGATCCTTCACATTTCAATACGTCAAAAAAATGCTCAGCTGAAAACTGACGAAAATTGTCCAAACGCCTTGAAAGCGGAGAGCATACTGTGCTATAATATTTCTCGTGTTGAGCTTTATAGCACAATCTGAAAATATATAAAGCTGCGGTTATGAAAGGGGCATAAGTATGAAGAAAATTGGTTTTGACAGTCAGAAGTACATTCGTATGCAATCCGAACATATTCAGGAGCGTATCAAGCAGTTCGGCGGAAAGCTGTATCTGGAATTCGGCGGAAAGCTTTTTGATGATTACCATGCCTCCCGTGTTCTTCCGGGTTTTCAGCCGGATAACAAGATTCGTATGCTTATGGAGCTTAAGGATCAGGCCGAGATAGTTATTGCTATCAACGCAAATGACATTGAAAATAACCGACTTCGCTCCGACCTCGGCATCACCTACGACATGGAGGTTATAAGACTTATCGATGTTTTCCGTGAATGCGGACTGTATGTCGGCAGCGTCGCTCTCACTCAGTACGCAGAGCAGCCCTCTGCCGAAGGCTTTGAGAAGCGCATGAAAGCCCTTGGCATTAAGGTGTACAGACTGCATCGCCTCCCGAACTACCCATATGACGTCAAGCTGATAGTCAGTGACGAGGGCTACGGCAGGAGCGATTACATTGAGACCACACGCTCACTTATCGTTGTTACCGGCCCCGGCAGCGGCAGCGGAAAAATGGCCACCTGCCTTTCACAGCTCTATCATGAGCACAAGCGCGGTGTAAAGGCCGGATACGCTAAATTCGAAACCTTCCCGATTTGGAATCTTCCCCTTAAGCACCCCGTCAACCTTGCATACGAAGCCGCCACAGCCGACCTTAACGACGTTAATATGATCGACCCGTTCCACCTTGAGGCATACGGCGAGACAACTGTAAACTATAACCGTGATGTTGAAAGCTTCCCCCTGCTTCGCACGATATTTGAGAAAATATACGGTGAATGTCCCTACAAGAGCCCGACCGATATGGGCGTAAACATGGCCGGACTTTCAATTATAGACGATGAGGCTTGCAGAGAGGCCTCTAAACTCGAGATAATCCGCAGATATTTCAAAACAGCGTGCCTTGTTCGTCAGGGACTTTCCGACGAGGCTGAGCTTCACAAGATCGACCTGCTCATGCGCACCTTGAATCTTGAAACAGACGCACTGCCCGTGGTGCCCGCCGCACTTGAGCGTGCAGAGCGCAACGGCAAGCCTGCTGCCGCAATTGAGCTTCCTGACGGCACAGTCGTTACCGGACGCACATCAGACCTGTTCGGTGCATCCTCGGCAGTTCTCCTGAACGCTTTGAAGGCTCTTGCAGGCATTCCGCATGAGGTTAAGCTGATCTCCCCCGATGTTATCACGCCGATACAGACCTTGAAGACCGGCTACATGCAGAGCAAGAATCCGCGTCTGCACTCCGATGAGATGCTTGTAGCGCTGGCAATAAGCGCTGCCACCGACAAGAATGCAATGCTCGCCATGGAGAAGCTTGATGCTTTGAACGGCTGCGACATACATTCCACAGTCATTCTCTCAAATGTTGATGACAATGTCTTTAAGAGACTGAACATGAGCATAACCTGTGAGCCGACCTACGAAAACAACAATCTCTACCATAAATAATAACTTTAAATGGCACAGACAATAAACCGTCTGTGCCATTTTCAGCTTTATTTACAGACGCAAAAATGCTCTGCGGAAAACCGCAGAGCATCTTCATTTAAGCTTAACAGAATCAGAATCTGTCGCGCTTTACATATGTTGTATGGAGCAGCTCGTGTGCCTTATGGCAACCCGGCTTGCCACCCATCCACTCATAGCACTCATTGACAACGGGGTTGAGATGGCTCTTACGGAGTGTCTTAGCCTCGTCCTCATCATACAGTGCCTTTGCACGGAGAGCCTTGATGTCTGTGTATGCACGTACAGTTGCAGACTGTATCGGCTGGCCGCCGCCGTTTACGCAGCCGCCCGGGCAGCACATAACTTCTACGATGTGGTAATCTGCCTCGCCGCTCTCGATCTTCTTGAGAAGCTCGTTAGCATTGTCAAGACCGCTGACAACAGCAACCTTAACGTCCATACCTGCGATCTTGTAAACAGCTTCCTTGAAGCCCTTAGTACCGCGGATCTCCTTGTACTCAACATTTGCATGATCAGTACCCTCGAGAACGTCAGCAGCAGTACGCAGAGCAGCCTCAAGAACACCACCGGTTGCACCGAAGATTGTGGATGCACCTGTGGAAACGCCCATAGCCGGATCAAAGTCCTCATCGGGCAGTCTCTCGAAGTTGAGCTGAGCCAGCTTGATCATACGAGCAAGCTCACGTGTTGTGATGGAGATATCAACATCCGGAACACCTGCAGCGGACTCGTCGTCACGGTTAATCTCGAACTTCTTAGCAACGCAGGGCATTACGGAAACGGAAACGATGTTCTTCGGATCGATGCCTTCCTTCTCTGCGTACCATGTCTTGATGAGAGCGCCTGTCATCTGCTGCGGAGACTTGCAGGAGGAGAGGTTCTCTGTCAGAGACGGATAGTAGTGCTCGCAGAACTTGACCCATCCGGGAGAGCAGGAGGTGATGATCGGGAGCTTGCCGCCATTCTGAACACGGTCGATAAACTCTGTAGCTTCCTCCATGATTGTCATATCAGCACCGAAGTCGGTGTCAAATACCTTGTCAAAGCCAAGGCGGCGCAGAGCTGCAACCATCTTGCCCTCAACATTTGTGCCAATGGGCATACCGAACTCTTCGCCGAGAGCTGCGCGGACAGCCGGAGCTGTCTGAACAACAACGATCTTCTCCGGATCGTTGATAGCGTCGAGAACTTCCTGAGTGTTATCTCTCTCTGTGAGAGCGCCTGTCGGACAAGCATTGATGCACTGGCCACAGGATACACATGCAACCTCGTTGAGCGGGAGCTCAAATGCACAGCCGATCTCTGTATCGAAGCCACGGTTGTTAGCACCGATAACAGCAACATGCTGCTGCTGGCAAGCAGCTACGCAGCGACGGCAAAGGATGCACTTGGAGTTGTCGCGAACAAGATGCATTGTGGTTGTGTCCTTGCTGCCTGCGGGAACAGCACCATCGAAACGGTTTTCTGTGTCGACACCCATTTCGTTACAGAGCTTCTGGAACTCGCAGTTGCCGCTTCTCTTACAGCTGAGGCACTTCTTATCATGAACGGAAAGCAACATTTCCAGAGTCATCTTTCTGGATTTGATTACTTTCGGGGTATTTGTGAAGACTTCCATGCCTTCGTTAACCGGATATACGCAAGCCGCTACAAGGGATTTTGCGCCCTTAACCTCGACCATGCACATACGGCAAGCGCCGATCTGGTTGATATCCTTCAGGTAGCAAAGAGTAGGAATGTCTATTCCGGCTTCTCTTGCAGCCTCAAGGATGGTGCTGCCAGCAGCAACCTGGTAGGACATGCCGTTGATCTTAATATTTATCATATCCATGTCTACACACTCCTTCCTTATCTCTTTTCAATCGCCTTAAACTTACACTTATCCATGCAGACACCGCACTTGATGCACTTTGTAGTGTCGATAACATGCGGCTGCTTTACAGAGCCTGTGATAGCGCCAACCGGGCAGTTACGTGCGCAGAGTGTGCAGCCCTTACACTTGTCTTCAACAACAACATAGTTGGTAAGTGCCTTACATGCGCCTGCCGGGCAACGATGCTCTGTAACGTGTGCAATATACTCATCGCGATAATACTTAAGTGTGGAGAGAACCGGGTTCGGAGCAGTCTGACCGAGACCACACAGAGAGTTCTCCTTGATATAGTAGCAGAGCTCTTCGAGCTTGTCGATATCCTCAAGTGTACCGTTGCCGCTTGTGATCTTGTTGAGTATCTCAAGCAGTCTCTTTGTACCGATACGGCACGGTGTACACTTACCGCAGGATTCATCAACTGTGAACTCGAGGAAGAACTTTGCGATGTCAACCATACAGGTTGTCTCGTCCATAACGATCAATCCGCCGGAGCCCATCATGGAGCCGATAGCGATAAGGCTATCGTAGTCGATCGGAGTATCGATGAGGGAAGCCGGGATACAGCCGCCGGAAGGACCACCGGTCTGTGCAGCCTTAAACTTATGGCCGCCCGGGATGCCGCCGCCGATTTCTTCAACGACCTCACGCAGAGTTGTGCCCATCGGAACCTCAACGAGGCCTGTGTTATGGATCTTACCGCCAAGAGCAAATACCTTTGTTCCGTGGCTCTTCTCAGTACCGATGCTGCGGAACCAATCTGCACCCTTGAGGAATATCTGCGGGATGTTTGCATATGTCTCAACGTTGTTGAGGACAGTCGGCTTCTGGAAGAGGCCCTTAACTGCCGGGAACGGAGGACGGCATCTCGGTTCGCCGCGCTTACCCTCGATGGAAGTCATCAGAGCGGTTTCCTCGCCGCAAACGAATGCACCTGCGCCCAGACGGAGCTCAAGGTCAAAGTCAAAGCCGGAATCGAAAATATTCTTACCGAGCAGGCCGTATTCTCTTGCCTGATCGATAGCAATCTGAAGACGCTTAACAGCGATCGGATACTCTGCACGAATGTAGATGTAACCCTGGGAAGCACCGATAGCATAACCAGCAATGGTCATAGCCTCGATAACGCTGTGCGGGTCGCCCTCAAGGATGGAACGGTCCATAAATGCACCCGGGTCACCCTCGTCGGCGTTGCAGCATACATACTTCTGGTCAGCATCGTTAGCAGCAGCGAACTTCCACTTCATACCTGTCGGGAAGCCTGCACCGCCACGGCCGCGAAGGCCGGAATCGAGCATTGTCTGGATAACCTGCTGCGGCGGGATCTTCTCTGTGAGGATCTTACCGATAGCCTGGTAGCCATCAACAGCGATGTACTCGTCGATGATCTCCGGGTTGATAACACCGCAGTTACGCAGAGCGATACGCATCTGCTTTGCATAGAATGTTGTCTCGTTCAGAGACTTTGTTGTATTGTCGTCAACAACTGTCTCCTTGTAGAGAAGACGCTTAACGATACGACCCTTGAGCAGATGCTCTTCAACGATCTCCGGGATATCCTCCGGTGTAACCATGCTGTAGAAAGCACCTTCCGGATATACGATCATGATCGGGCCGAGTGCGCAGAGACCGAAGCAGCCGGTTCTTACGACGTTTACTTCCTTTTCAAGGCCCTTGGCGTTTATCTCCTCATGCAGCTTTTCGATGATCTTTTCGCTGTGAGAGGATGTGCAGCCTGTGCCGCCGCAGACCAGAACATTGGAACGAAACATAGTTTTACCTCCTTATTTCTGATTTGCGCCGATTGTGTACTCTGTAACGACATTGCCGTTGACCAGGTGGTCATTAACAACGCGCAGAGCCTTCTCAGCTGTCATTTTTACATAAGTTGTTTTTGTGCCGTCAGCATCGACGACCTCAACGACCGGCTCATACTGGCAAATGCCGATGCAGCCTGTCTGTGTTACCATAACATTACCGAGCTCGCGCTTTGCGACCTCATCAACGATGGCTGTGAGAACGGGTCTTGCGCCCGCAGCAATACCGCAGGTAGCCATACCCACCATAACACGGGTGTTTACGTCCGCGCTGTCGCGGAGAGTGACTGCTGCCTTTGCTTTATCTCTGATTGCCTGAAGTTCAGCTAAAGATTTCATGTTAGTAGCCTGTTCCTTTCTGCGCAGTGCGCATTTCTGTTTTCGGCCCATGGGCCGCGCATATACGGTAAGGAAAGCATCAAAATTGAAGTTCGCTTTCCATCTCTGCAATATATTCCCTTATCCATTCCGAAACATCCGGCTGGCTGAAGGGGATATCCCCAAGCTGCTCCCGAATGTCCCGTGTATCGAGCTTTAAAAGCTTTTCCTCGCCGGCGGCGTTCACACGCCTGCGAATATACTCAAAATCGATATCGGGGTTGCAGGTTATCAACAAATGCATGACGGCGCCGATATCTCCCAGCGGTATCATATCGACATGCGAGGTATTGAATTCGGCGGACAGCGTTGTGCCGACACCAACCTCAGAGCTGATATCGAGCTTACCGCCCGTCATTTCCGCCTCCATTTTAAAAAGCGGAACTCCAAGACCTACCTTGCGAGTGGTGCGTGTTGTAAAAAACGGGTCTATCACGCTTTTGACCTGCTCTTCACTCATACCGCAGCCGTTATCCGTAATTGTGATGATCATTTTTCCTTCCGGTACGGACTCATCAACACTGATGGTTGTGAGCATTGCACCCGCACGAATGGAATTTTGCGCGATATCCATCACATTTAACGAAAGCTCACGCATTGCCTTATGCTGTATACTTTGCCAGAATGGTATCTACATCCTCCGGAGCAAGACGGCCGTAAACATCTTCGTTAACGGTGAGAACCGGAGCCAGGCCGCATGCGCCTATGCAACGACATGCTGTAAGAGAGAACATACCGTCAGCGGTGCACTCTTCCGGCTGGATGCCGAGCTTTGCAACGAGTCTGTCTAGAACCTTATCCGCACCCTTAACATAGCATGCGGTGCCAAGGCAGATGGAGATATTGTATTTTCCCTTCGGTGTAAGTGAGAACTGAGAGTAGAACGTTGATACGCCGTAAACCTCTTCCAGAGAAACATCAAGTCCTCTTGCGATCTCTTTCTGCACCTCGATCGGCAGATAGCCATAGATATCCTGAGCCTGCTGCAGAGCGGGCATAACTGCGCCCTTCTGGCCCTTCAGCTGCTCAATAACGTCCAGAAGCTTCTGATGCTGCTCGGGAGTATCGGTAAACGGTATTGTACTGATACGCTTTTGCATTTTATTTCCTCCCTGATAAAATTATTATGTTTGGAGTCGGTACAACTGCACACAGCTATACATCTTCATGAATTATATCAAAATTGATGTATATTATAATTCTCTATAAGAATTATAATCGAAAGTTTACGCTTTGGATGTCAAAAAAATCACCATATTTTTGGGATTAAAGCACAAAAATTCATGTTTTCGCATGTCCAAAACATACAGTGATTTAGTATAGTTCGGTTTTTTTTACATTTTTCGGTCGAATTTATTCGATATTTTATATCGATACGCAATATCGATATGTATTTCTTTATTAATGCGTTTCATCACACTAACTCATTGAATATACTTGCGGTTAAAGCTTCTCTGAAAATGGTGAAATATCAAAATTGTTGTATTTTCTCATGAAAAAACGGACATTAGCATGTAATGTCCGTCAGTTTCTGTTAATTTGTAAATTTACCCTCGCCCGTGCCCCTCAGTAAATCGATCACTGCGCGCACCGAAAGCTCCGGCAATTCCACCCGAGCCATGTCCTCGCTCATTGTGTGGAGATAATGCGCATCCGAATCCCTCAGCAGGATCATTCCGTTAAGCTCGGGATGCAGGAGCAGCTGCTCCTCGGTAACAGCGCGTGACGACAGCTCCGCGGCAAAAAAGCCGGCCTCGGGCGGTATTGCGCCGAGGGATGCCGTAACGCTGTAAGCATCCTTATCCACATGCGCCGGAAATGCCACACCGTTATATTCCATCGCCAGTCGCTGAACATCGTTCACGCTTATATCGGTGGCTGTTATCAGGAGCTCGTCAAGCACTCCGATTATTTCGTCGTTCTCGTCCATGATAAGCTGGTCTCCGAATATCTCGGGTCTGTTCGGCACATGCATGGTATGCTCCTGAACATATGCATCAAAGGCCAGTGCGGACTCTGCATTTTCAAACAGGCACACCACATGAGCCTCTTCGGATGTACAAAGCTCCATACCCGGTATCACCAAAACACCAACCTGCTCACCGACCTTCATGGCGGCCGGGGCGTTTTTGCAGGTATTATGATCCGTTACCGCAAGTATGCGGCAGCCGAGCAACGCAGCCATGTTCACCATATTGTTCGGAGTCATGTCATCATCGCCACACGGCGAAAGACATGAGTGCATATGCAGGTCGTAGGTATAGCTCTCCATGTCTTCCACCCCCTGATTTTTAAATACTTTCTATCCTTCGAGCTGAGCCGAAACCGCCAATGCGGTCTCGTATGTCGGCATATCCGTGGAATACACTGCTATGCCCTGCTGCTCGGCGCGCACCAGCGCATCCTTATCGAGCACTGCCGATTCCGTAAGAACGATTGCCGAAACATCCGTCAGTGCGGCAACCGCTATGGTATTCACATTGCCCATGACCGTCAGCCATACATCGTCCGCCTTTGCACGGCCCATCACCCAGCTGAGCAGGTCTCCGCAATAGCATCCGCGTGCAGCTCTGTCAGACCCGTCACACTCCGTAAGTCTGTTCCAGCCGAGCTCCTCGGCCAATATATTTATCTGCATTTGATTCACCTGTTTTTGATTATTTCCACTGTGCCGTCAGTCCGCATCCTTCGGCATAAGTCCACCATCAAGGTTCGATATGGAATTTGCGAACTGCTGTATCTGCTTGCGAAGAACGAATATGCAATCCGCCTTCTGGCTGTTACCGCGCACAACATCCTCTGCGAATGCCCTGCAGGTGGGAGCTCCGCAGGCGCCGCAATCCAGCCCCGGAAGTGAGTTCTCCACCTTATCTATCTCGTTCATCATCTCCATGGCGCGGCTGAGATCGTCCGAGAGCGTCAGGACATTGGAAAACTCCAGTGTGCTATCCCAATTCATTTCGGACGGAACAGCATCGCCCTTTTCGAGATGATTCTGTGAAACAGGAAGATATCTGCGCAGGCGCTGCAATCTCGCAACAGCCACATAGGGATTTTCCACACAGAGAACACCGCCGACGCATCCGCCGGTGCACGCATTGAGCTCTATAAAATCGAGCTCACCTATACGCTCATCCTCTATTTCCTCCAGCACTCTTATGACGTTTTCTATACCATCTGCGGCAAGGTATCTTTCCTTGAGCAATGCGGAGGACTCGCCGCCCGATGTCGCCCAGCTTACTCCGATGATACCGGAATTGGACAGCGGCTCAAGCTCATCCGTTCTGAGCTTATCCATTTTGTTTGACAGGCTCGGGAATATCTCACTGATAGCTATGGCTCCGTCGACCTTGGATTTCTCCGTGCCTATCGGCATACGTATATCCGTCACCTTGGCTGGGCACGGAGTAATGAAGAAGCAGCCTATCTGCTCTTCGGGAAGACCGGTTTTCTGCTGTGCACGCTCCTTTGCAATTATCGCGGCAGTCTCCATTGGAGAAAGCAGCGGCAGAACATGGTCGCACAAATCCGGAAATCTTACGCGTATCAGTCTGACTATCGCAGGGCACGCCGAGCTGATTACCGGGCGCTTGAGCTTACCGGCATCCATCAGCCTTCGTGTGGCCTCACTTACAAGCTCCGCCGCGCCGGATACCTCAGCAACATCATCAAAGCCCAGCTTTTTAAGGCCGGTAAGGACATAATCCTGGTCATCCAGATTATTGAACTGTCCGTACAGCGACGGCGCCGGAAGAGCTATCTTATATGTAAATTTATCAAGCATTGACAAATGGTCGTGTTTTGCACGTTTCGCGTGCTGCGGACAAACACGTATGCATTCGCCGCAGTCTATACAGCGCTCACTTGTTATTACCGCCTTACCGTTTCGAACACGTATCGCCTCGGTAGGGCAGCGCTTTATGCAGTTGGTGCAGCCGACACATTTGCTCTCGTCAAGCGTTACGGAATGGAAAAACTTCCCCATTTTTACGCCTCCTCTGCAAATTCTGTAATGCCGTATCAATCCTTCGGGCTTTGAGCATAGATGACCATCTTCAGCGTTGTTCCCACACCCACGGTGGAATCAATGGTCATTTCGTCCGAATATTTTTTCATATTCGGTAAGCCCATACCTGCTCCGAAGCCGAGCGAACGGACATTATCCGGCGCTGTTGACCAGCCCTCCTGCATCGCCTTGCTTACATCCGCAATACCGGGGCCATGATCCACAAGAAGTATTTCCACCTTCTCCGGGTCAACATCAACTGTGGCCTCTCCGCCGCCGGCGTGTATCACCATATTGATTTCGCCCTCATACATCGCTATCGAAACTCTGCGGATCGCGGACGAATTATATCCAAGCTTTTTCAGCTTGTGCTTAACATCGCCGGAGGCTTCACCGGCGCGTGTAAAATCATCTCCGGGGACTAAATAATGCAGTTGCAGCATACTCATGTCACGTTGCACCCTCCCTCAAGTCCGTTCTTGAACAGAAGTCCGCATGCAGTGAACATTCTGTATGGTGTTGCAAGAATGGTGATATCCTTCTGCTTGGCAAGGGCCAGCACCATGTCATCGGGCTGCTTGCCTCTTACAAAGATAATACAATGCATATCCATCATCTCGGCAGTTCGCACCACCTGCGGATTCATAAGTCCGGTAAGCAGGACGGACTGATCCTTAACAAAAGCCAGCACATCGCTCATCATATCGCTGCCACAGGCAGTCTTTACCTCTTCCTCGAGATTTCCCTCTACAAGAACATCGGCCTTGAGAATCTCAATAATATCCTTTACCTTCATGAACCTAAACCACCCTTTCGATCTGTGTGCCTACGCCTATTCGGCACTCTAACCGTCTATAACACCTTGATTATACACAATAACAACTATAAAATCAACGCAATTTTAAAATAATTGTGTTATTTTGAATAAGCGAATAATTGCTCATTTTTACTCCGCAGAAAGCTCCGTCCTTGCAGAAAAAACATTCAAGCTATATATGTTTTTTATAAGCGAACAGATTGACATCGAACGCCCTTTGTTTTCAGTTGCAAAACACCTGTTCACCGGACACGAACAAAATAATTCTTGACTTTTGCTCTTTACCGTGTATATAATATATCAAATTTCAGCAGTAATATGCTGATACTATTCATCTATGAAAGGAAGATCTGATTATGAATCGTGTGTACAATTTCTCTGCCGGCCCATCGATGCTGCCGGAAAGTGTTCTCCGTAAAGCAGCGTCTGAAATGCTCAGCTATAACGGAAGCGGACAGTCCGTCATGGAAATGTCACACCGATCTAAGGTCTACGATGAAATAATCAAGGGCGCTGAGCAGCTTCTACGCGAGGTGATGAGCATTCCGGATAATTACAAGGTGCTCTTTTTGCAGGGTGGTGCTTCATCCCAGTTTGCCATGGTACCGATGAATCTCATGACGAAGAATCACCGGGCCGACTATGTACTCTCAGGGCAATTCTCAACAAAGGCCTGCAAGGAGGCTTCGAGATTCGGCGATTGCAAGATAGTAGCCTCCTCCAAGGACGATAATTTCAGCCATATCCCCGAGCTTGACCCGAGTGAATTCAGAAGCGACGCCGATTATTTTCACATATGCATGAATAACACCATATACGGAACCGTATTTAATAAGCTGCCGGACACGGGAAAGGTTCCGCTGGTTGCGGATATATCCTCCTGCATACTCAGCCGACCTATCGATGTATCAAAATTCGGTCTTTTGTACGCTGGCGCTCAGAAAAACGTCGCTCCGGCAGGTCTTACCATAGTCATCATACGTGAAGACCTCATAGGCGACACTCTTCCCGGCACACCGACCATGTTCATGTATAAAACACATGCCGAAAACGACAGCATGTACAATACTCCTCCTTGCTATTCCATTTACATGTGCAAGCTTGTTCTTGAATGGATCAAAAACGAGATAGGCGGCCTTGAGGAAAAGGAAAGGATAAATCTTGCAAAGGCGAAGCTGCTTTATGACTTTTTGGATTCCTCACAGCTTTTCAAGGGCTGTGCGAAAAAAAACAGCCGCTCTATAATGAACGTCACCTTTGTCACAGGAAGTGCCGAGCTCGATGCTAAATTCGTGAAGCAGGCGGCAGAAAACGGACTTGTTAATCTCAAGGGACATCGCAGCGTAGGCGGCATGAGAGCCTCCATATATAACGCAATGCCCACTGCCGGTGTTGAACGTCTTGTCGAATTCATGAAAGCTTTTGAAGGGGAGAATTTTTGATGCATAATATACTCTGCTTAAATAAAATAAGCTCCAAGGGTACGGATATCTTCGGAAGCGAATACACTATCTCCGACAGCATGGATAAACCCGACGGAATTCTTGTTCGTTCCGCATCCATGCACGGAACCGATCTTCCGGGTACACTTCTTGCTATAGCAAGAGCCGGTGCCGGTGTAAATAATATACCGGTGCAGAGTTGCTCCGAAAGTGGCATAGTGGTTTTTAACACTCCCGGTGCAAACGCAAACGCCGTTAAAGAGCTTGTCATTGCCGCCATGCTGATGATATCAAGACGACTCATGCCCGCCGCCAATTGGGTGAATACCCTAAAAGGCAGTGACAGTGATATCTCAAAGCTTGTTGAAAAAGGAAAAAGTGCCTTTGCAGGGCCGGAGCTTCTCGGCAAAAGACTCGGTGTCATCGGCCTCGGTGCGATCGGTGTCCTCGTTGCAAATGCGGCTCAGAAGCTCGGCATGGAGGTATACGGCTACGACCCGTTTCTTTCTGTTGACGCCGCATGGCATCTTTCCAGCAGCATAATAAAGGCGGATAAACTCGATGAGCTGCTTTCCGGCTGCGATTATGTCACGATACATGTTCCTCTGAACAGCAGCACACGCGGAATGCTCAACAACAGGGCGCTTTCCGCCATGAAGCCCGGCGCAAGGCTGTTAAATTTCTCACGTGGCGAGCTTGTCGATGCCGATGCACTGTTACAACAGCTTCAAATCGGACATATAGCGGCATACGCCACCGATTTTCCGACCGACGCAATGCTGCAAGCGGAAAATGTCCTGGCACTGCCGCATCTTGGTGCCTCGACCCCGGAAAGTGAGGATAATTGTGCGGTAATGGCCGCTCAGCAGCTCAAAAACTATCTTGAAAACGGCTGCATAGTGAATTCCGTGAATTTCCCGGAGCTCGAAATGCCGCGTGACGGATATCCGCGCATATGTATTGCACATAGGAATATTCCAAACGCCATCAGTGCCTTTGCCGCTACCTGTGGCGAGGAGAATATCAACATTGAGAATATGCTCTCCAAATCGCGCGGAGAATGGGCATATACCATCCTCGATGTATCCGGCAATGTTACACCGGAGCTCATCAAAAAGCTTTCCGAGCTGACCCCGGTGGTACGGGCACGATATATAGCTTAACGAAAAAGAGTCCGTATGCTTCACTGCATACGGACTCTCATAATATTCTGAAATTAAACGTTGAATCTGAACAGAACGATATCGCCGTCCTGCATCACGTACTCCTTGCCCTCGCTGCGAACAAGGCCCTTTTCCTTGGCTGCTGCCATTGTGCCGCATTCCATAAGATCATCAAATGCAATGACCTCGGCACGGATAAAGCCTCTTTCGAAGTCGCTGTGGATCTTACCTGCAGCCTGCGGAGCCTTTGTGCCCTTGGTTATAGTCCATGCACGTACCTCCGGCTTACCTGCGGTGAGATAGGAGATCAAGCCAAGCAGTGAATAGCAGGCATTGATAAGTCTGTCAAGGCCGGACTCTGTAAGGCCCATATCCGCAAGGAATATCTCCTTTTCCTCCATATCCATACCGGATATTTCAGCCTCTATCTCTGCACATATCGGAAGCACCGCCGCATGCTGCTCATCGGCTATCTTCTTAACAGCCATGTAACCGGGGTTATTCTCAATACCGTCTGCAAAGTCGGTCTCGCTCATGTTCGCGGCAAAAATGATCGGCTTATTGGTGAGCAGGCTTACGGATGAAAGCAGCTCCGCCTCCTCTTCAGTGCAGGAAACGCTTCTTGCCGGCTTGCCATTATCAAGAGCCTCCTTGACGCGCTCAAAGAACTCAAGCTCGGTCTGGTACTTCTTATCGGCCTTTATCATCTTCTTTGTCTTATCGATACGGCGGTCGAGTATCTCCATATCGGACAGGATGAGTTCAAGATCAATTGTCTCGATATCTCTTGCCGGGTCGATAGAGCCCTCAACATGGATGATATCGTCGTTTTCAAAGCAACGCACAACATGCACGACCGCATCAACCTCGCGGATATTGGAGAGAAACTTGTTGCCGAGGCCCTCGCCCTTGGATGCGCCCTTAACAAGACCTGCAATATCGACGAACTCAATGGTAGCTGGTGTAAACTTCTCCGGCTCATACATTTCAGCCAGCTTATCAAGACGCTTATCCGGAACAGCAACAACGCCGACATTCGGCTCTATCGTGCAGAACGGATAGTTAGCGGACTGTGCACCTGCATTTGTTATGGCATTAAAAAGAGTGCTTTTGCCGACATTCGGCAGACCCACGATACCTAATTTCATTTTATCTCATTCTCCTTTGATTTTTCCTTTATTTGCAAGGGTTTTCGCGTTTTGGCCTTTACGCCATTTTCGAAAATCCAATTAAGTCCGAACCTCCATGCCATGCGGACTAAATCCCAACGACACGGACAAACCTAAAAATCGATAGGCATAAAGCCACAGTATAAATTATAGCGGATTATCCATCGTTTCTCAAGTCTTATTTTGCAAAATATATCATATAAACACCGTAGCGAGGCGTTGGCGCGGATGCCAGTCCCGAATTACATCTGATTTTCAATGAGTAAATTATACTTTTATCAGTTGTAACTGATAAATTAACAGAATTCAGCAGTTATACCTTTGATTTACCGCAATGGCAAGATACACGTATACTCGCTTTCAAAATGATAAAAACAGGCATTGGCGTGAGTATCGGCTATGTCTGTTTCTGATTTTGAAAAGTTATTCTCCGAAAACGGCTTCTTCAACCTGAGCGCATATTGCGTGATACACGGGCAGATGATACTCCTGCACGCGGTAGGTTTCGGTTTCGGGCACGCATATAGCGATGTCACACAGTGATTTCAGCGCGCCGCCGCTTTCTCCGGTCAGCGCTATCGTACAAATCCCCAGGGCTCTTGCGGTCTTAGCGGCCTGAACGACATTTTTTGAGTTACCGGATGTGGAAATGCACAGCAGGACGTCATTTGCTGAGCCGAGCGTCAAAACGAGCTGAGCATACACCAGCGCGGGGTCGACATCATTGCAAAATGCAGAACCAACACCCACAAGGGACGGCAGTGGTATCGCTGCCACGCCCTGCTGAAGCTTCTCTGCGCCGTCTTTGCCAAGCTCCTTTGAAAGTGCATCAAGCAGCTCGCCCCCGGCCTTTCTTTTGAGCATGAAGCCCTTCAACAGCTCGCCGGAAATATGCTCACAATCCGCCGCACTTCCGCCGTTTCCGCACAGCAGCAGCTTTCCGCCGTTATTGTGCATCTCAAGTATCGCGTCTACTGCGCTCTGTATATCCTCTCGGCACACACCGAGTGCCGGATGGGTATTGATGGTCATATCAATGTAATTTTTCATTTCTGAGTCCCTCCACTGCCACAGCAAGCGCTGCTATATCGCCGATCTTTTCACCGAGCTTTGCCGGCAGAAACCTGCACACCGCGGCACTCTGTGACAAAGCTTCATCTCTTATCACTCTTTCGGCATGCTCCCTCAAAAGATCCTCACATCTCGCGAATATGCTGCCTATCACTATTGCCTCCGGATTCAGCATATCTATCATGACAGCCGCTGCCTCGCCAAGCTTTTCACCCGTGATACGAAAAGCCTCCAGTGCCACCTTATCGCCGTTTCTTGCCTGCTCCGCCAACAGCTTTGCGGTTATTTCCTCCGTTTTGTACGGCAGCTTTCCGCCCGTCTGCAAATATCTTTCAGCAAGCGTTTTTCCGAGCTGAGCCATACCGCCGCCGCTGCAGAAGCCCTCGAACGAGCCCATTTTGCCATATCCCGTCGGGCCAAAACGCTCCATGCGCATATGTCCGACTTCGCCGGCGTTGCCGTTTGTGCCGCCGTAAAGTGCACCGTTAAGTATCAAGCCGGCACCCATTCCCGTGCCGAAGGTCAGGAAGACCATATTCCTCGTGCCCACGCCTGCGCCGAACTGCCACTCTGCCAAGGCACATGCATTTGCATCATTGCGCAGAAATGCCGGAACCTTGAATCTCTCACGGAGCATTTCCGTAATGTGGATATCATCCCATCCGGGAAGATTCGGCGGCGAGCAGATGATTCCGCGCCCTTCATCAAGCGGCCCTCCGCACGAAACGCCGATTGCGTCGCAGTCTCCAAAGCTTTCAACTGCACTGAATATCCTTTCAAGCGTATCATTAACATTTCCGGTATCCATTTTGATCTTTCCGGTTATATTCATGCTTTCATCGCTCTGTATGACGGCGCATTTTGTGCCGCCGATATCAATACCGATATACATTTTCGTCTCCCCCAAATTCAGCTTGAACTAAGTTTACAACCAGATGTTGAAAAAAGCAACAAGCATCCTGTGTATCCATCATATAAAATCAAGGATAAAGCAATTAACCGCCGACTTTCGCAGTGCGACCATCGGCGGTATACTTTTTATGCTTATCGGCTCTTATTTTCTGTTTCTGAATTCATCCATCTCGACGACCTTACCGCCGTTCATGCGGGACTCCTCTATTGCAAGGCAGAGGAAATGGCTTTCCATGGAGTTCGGAAGTGTGGTAGTTCTGGCTGTGGCATCCGTCTCGTTGATGAGCATGTCGAGAAAATCTGCGATAATGCCGCTGTCTCCACCGCCGTGTCCCTGGAAATCCTCCTGAAGCAAGGAGACATCCACTATCTCCTCCGGCTGTCCGAATACACGCACGCGTATCTTATTCGAGGCCATATCCGCCGAAATATCACCCTTTGTACCCATTGCCTTAAAGTGGCGATTGCCCGTCTCGGTGAATGCGCACATGGTGAAATTCATCGTTGCGCCGTCCTCGAACAGCAGATTGACCTGCTGATGATCGACAACATTGTTATCGCACATGAATACGCATCTGCCGTACTGACCGTCCTTGAGCTTTTCATACAAAAGCTCCGCAGTGGGCTCCGTACCGCAGACAACCTCGGGCATCCAGCAGCCCTTGTTCTGCACACCGGTTTTCGGGTTTGTGATATATATCTTCTCGCAGTCGTAGATACATCCCTCCTTGGCCTTACATCCACCAAAGCAGTAGGGTGTTGCACCCTCCGGTGCATGCTCACGATTGAAGAAGCTTGTGCCGCCTATGGATGAAACGGACTTGCACTTCTTTCCGAGCAGCCATGTGTAGATATCCATATCGTGGCAGCATTTCTGCAATATCATTGGGCTTGTCTCATCGCTGTTGCGCCAGTTTCCGCGAACAAAGGAATGGGACTGGTGCCAGTAGCAAACATCCTCACTTGCGGATACTGTGACGATATCGCCGAGCTTGCCGGAATCGAGTATCGACTTAAGTGTGTTATAAAACTTTGTATAGCGAAGCACATGGCACACTATTATCTTGCCTGTGCTGTGCTCGGCGACCTCCAGAATGTGCTGACACTCCTTGAGATCGGGAGAAATCGGCTTCTCCATAAGCACATTATAGCCCTTTTCCAGAGCCGGTATAGCGTGGCCTACATGCTGTCTGTCCATTGTGCCGATAACTATTACATCGGCAAGCTTCGGCTGCTCAAGCATTTCCTCGGCGCTTGCAAAGCACATATCCTCGGGGATATCGTAGAGCTCCTTTGCAATTCTTACGCGCTCCGGGCGGATATCCGCCACAGCGACTACCTTCATCTTATCCGGGAACAGTTTCTGCATGGATGCATATGTGCTGCCTCGGCTGCCAAAGCCGGCAATTGCAAAAGTGATAGGTGTTTTCATATGGAATACCTCCGTAAATTACATAGAGACAGGGGCACGGAAGAGCGCCCCTGTCAGAATTTATTATTTTGTTCTTTCTGCGCGGTTTATCGCGGAGACTATACCCTTGATGGATGCAAGGCTGATATTGTTATCAATACCCACGCCGTAAAGCGCCTCGCCGTTCTTTTCAAGATGTATGTAGGACACGGCCTTGGAGTCGGCACCGGCGGATATAGCGTGCTCGCTGTAGGAAACGAATTTGTAATCCGTAATGCCCATGGATTCCAATGCACTGAAGAATGCATCGATCGGGCCGTTTCCTCTGCCGCCTATCTTCTTCTGCTCGCCGCCTACGCGGATAGTGCCCTCAAATTCAACTGCAACCTCGCCTCCGAGCTCGTTCTCCTCGAATATCCTGTACTTCTTGAGGTCATATGGCTCACGCACCGTGACGTACTCCTCCTCGAAGAGCTTGTAGAGTTCGTCCGGGCTGAGCTGACGTCCGAGAGCCTGACTGCTTCTCTTGACCTCCGTACGGAATTCGGGACGCATTTCAACCGGCAGGCTGAAGCCGAACTTGTCGCGTATGGTAGATACCGCGGAATTGACACCGAAATCTGCGGAAACTGCCGCATTGCTTGCCTCGAAAGCATTCTTCTGGCGGAGCTTGAGCTTCTGCACGGCATCCTCGCGCATCTTATATTTGAGTATCTTTCCTGCGGCATTCATCGGGAAGCTGTCAACGAAATCGACATAGCGCGGCACCTTGTGCTTTGCCATATGCGTACGTACAAAGTCCTTGATTTCTTCCTCAGTCGCAGTCTCGTTCTCCTTGAGGACAACACAAGCCATGATTTCCTCGCCGTACTGCTCATCCGGCACACCGATAACCTGAACATCCTTGATCTTCGGGCTGGTGTAGAGGAAATCCTCGATTTCCTTGGGGTAGATATTCTCGCCGCCGCGGATTATCATATCCTTGATACGGCCGGTTATCTTGTAATTTCCGTCCGGAGTGCGGCGTGCAAGGTCACCGGTATGCAGCCAGCCGTCGCTGTCTATTGCAGCGGCTGTGGCCTCGGGCATCTTGTAATAGCCCTTCATGATATTGTAGCCTCGTGCTACGAACTCGCCGTCAACGTTATCCGGAAGCTCCTCATTGGTCTCGGGGTCGACTATCTTGCATTCAACGCCGAATATCGGGCCGCCGACCGTCGCAACACGGGTCTCAATGGAATCCGTTGTCTTGCTCATCGTGCAGGCCGGGGAAGCCTCGGTCTGACCGTAGGTTATGCATATCTCGTTCATATGCATCTTGTCAAGCACATCCTGCATGACCTTTACCGGGCAGGGAGAGCCTGCCATTATGCCGGTACGCATATGGGAGAAATCTGTCTTTTCGAAATCCGGGTGCTCCAGCATAGCGATAAACATCGTGGGAACACCGTGGAAGGCTGTTATCTTTTCCTTATTGATGCATGCAAGGCCCTTACGCGGCGAAAATGCCGTTATCGGGCTCATCGTTGTGCCGTGCGTCATTGAAGCGGTCATGGCAAGCACCATACCGAAGCAATGGAACATCGGCACCTGGATCATCATGCGGTCTGCTGTGGAAAGATCCATGCAGTCACCAATGGCCTTACCGTTGTTGACAACATTATAGTGGGTGAGCATAACGCCCTTCGGGAAGCCGGTAGTACCGGATGTGTACTGCATATTGCACACGTCATCCTTATTGATGCGTGAGCGTCTTGCCTCGACCTCGCTGTACGGAACCGTCTCTGCAAGGTCAAGTGCAGCCTGCCATGAATAGCAGCCGGGCTGTGTGCTGTCAGTCGTAACGATATTGCGCAGCATGGGCAGCCTCTTGCACTTGAGCTGGCCGGGCTTGGAATCTGCAAGCTCCGGGCAGAGCTCCTTAATAATGCCGACATAGTCGCTGTCCTTATAGCCATCCACCATAACGAGAGTATGTGTGTCCGACTGTCTGAGGAGGTACTCCGCCTCATGTATCTTATATGCGGTGTTGACCGTTACGAGCACCGCACCGATCTTCACGGTAGCCCAGAAGGTTATGTACCACTGCGGCACATTCGTCGCCCATATAGCAACATGATCGCCCTTCTTGACGCCCATTGCGATGAGTGAGCGTGCGAACTGATCGACATCGTCCCTGAATTCCTTATATGTACGTGTGTAATCGAGCTCTGTATAGACAAATGCCTGCTGATCCGGGAATTTCTCCACCATTTTGTCGAGAACATCCGGGAAGGTACAATCGATGAGGGTCTCCTTCGGCCACGGATAATATCCGGTGCCGGCCTTGCTGACCTGCAGCGGAGCCTCTGACTCGTGGGACTCCATATATTCCCTCATGTAGTTTGCGTAACGCGGGAAGATAACACCTGCGTCAAAGAGCTGCTCACCGCTCCAATCCTTGCCGAGCTCAAGGGAAACATATCCGTCGAAGCCGTTTCTTCTGAGAACATCGAGCATGTGCTCCAGAGGCAGATCGCCGTCACCGAGCATACGATAGGATACGCCACTTTCTGTCACGGCGCTGTCCTTGATGTGAACGTATTTGATATAGTCACCGAGGTTTTCAACTGTCTCCTCAGGTGTTTCCGCCATATATCTATAGGGATTATGCATATCCCACAGTGCACCGACCGCCGGGGAATTTACAGTATCCAACAGTCTGCGCAGACGCTTTGTATTTGCATAGACACCGTTGGATTCAACGAGCAGCGAAACTCCGAAGCCCTCGGCAATAACGCCGAGAACATGCAGAACATCCGCAACATAGTTATCATCCACCTCGCCATGTGCCTCCGGCATGAGATCGCCGAGCACACGAACATAGGGCGTACCGAGCTTCTGGGCAAGAACGATATACTGTGTTATCTCTACAATGCTCTGGTTGTGCTGTGCCTTATCCTTGAGCGCACAGCCGGAGGCCAGGCACGGAATGGTAAGCCCAAGCTCCTTTAGCTTCTTCACTGTTAGCGGTAGCTGGCTGTCACTAAAGGGCTTTGCTTTTACAGCAAAAATGTCGCCGCCTAGTCCGCGTACCTCGATGCCGTCAAAATGAAGGTCTTTTGCCATCGAGTAGATGTCCGTCCATGAGAAGTCCGGGCATGCCAGTGTTGAGAAGCTGATTTTCATGTTGGTTGTCATTCCTTTGCTAATAAACTCTTGGACAGCTCGGCTTGCAAGAAACTGCGCCTTAGCCGTCATTAACGAAGATTATACTATAATACTTTGGCCAATTCAAGAGTATTGTTTAAAAAAAGATGAAATTTACATTTCTTTCACTTGCGATATTTGCGCGAATACTGTATAATCATATATCATTTAGCAGCCGATACTCGGCAGAACGGAGGACTTTATGCTGTTGATACCGGAAAACTACTCACCTAGCCTTGGGCTTTACGAAACTCAGAAGGCCATAGGTCTGATAAAAAACGTATTCCTTGTTAAAATATGCTCCGCTCTGCACCTTAAGCGTGTTACGGCGCCGCTCTTTCTTGACCCTGCAACGGGCCTGAATGACGACCTCAACGGTGTTGAGCGTCCCGTCACCTTCGATATTCCGGCTGTCGGTGCGGATGCACAGGTTGTGCACTCCCTTGCAAAGTGGAAGCGTCTCGCCCTGTACGACTACGGCTTCTATGTAGGAAACGGTCTTGTCACGGATATGAATGCCATACGTCGCGATGAGGAGCTTGACAATATCCACTCCATCTACGTTGACCAGTGGGATTGGGAAAAGGTAATCAGCGCCGAGATGCGCAATGACGAATATCTCGAGGACACCGTACGCCGCATAGTAAGCGCCATATGCGGAACACTTGACGAGCTGAAATGGCAGTTTTCCTCACTTGAGACAGAGCTGTGCCGCGATGTATTTTTTATCACCTCGCAGGAGCTCTATGACCTCTACCCTAACCTCACGGCGAAGCAGCGCGAAAACGAGATAACCCGCCTTCACAAAACGGTATTCATAAAGCAGATAGGAAATAAGCTAAGCTGCGGCGTTCCGCACGACGGACGCGCACCGGACTACGATGATTGGGATCTGAACGGAGATCTTCTCATGTGGCACGAAGGGCTCGGAATCGCCCTCGAGATCAGCAGTATGGGCATTCGTGTTGACCCGGCTTCACTCAAAAAGCAACTCACGCTCTCCGGCTGTGAGCATCGCGCAAGCCTGCCCTTCCACAAAATGCTGCTCGAAAACAAGCTGCCTCTGACAATAGGCGGCGGCATCGGCCAGAGCCGCCTTTGTATGCTTCTCCTGAACAAGGTGCACATCGGCGAGGTACAGGCATCGATATGGGACAGTAAGACCCGAGAAATGTGTGCCAAAAACAATATCACCCTGCTGTAATACGTAATCAACAGAATACATGCAAAAACAGGCAGTCATGACGGCTGCCTGTTTCCTTTAAACTGAATATTTCTTTTGATTTAGCGGCTTATGCGTTTGCCAGCTCATTCAGCTTTGCATTGATCTGCCTACGAACATTGGTCAGGTACTCCGCGTATCTCGGATAGCTTGCAAAGGTCATATTGCTGCCCTCGCCGAGGTACTTGAGTGCCTCCTCGTAGCCGATATAGCTCTCAAGAAGCTGCATTGCACGCTGATCCTGAAGGCCCATTGCAAAGACCTTCTGTCTTATTGAGCTGAGAGGCCCGTTTTCGCCGGGATATACGGTAAATGCGTCACCGCCCGGAAAAGCCTCACCTGCGTCGGTATTGACAAACGGATCGATAACCGCCTTGCTGTACTGTGAGAACCAGAAGTTATAGCCCCAGTGCAGGAAGCCCTCTATGCCGTATTTCCACATCTGCACGCCGAGTATCCTGTTTCTGTTGTTCGGCATTGCGAAGAAACGATTGCCGACATCCACTGCCTGTCCACAGCAGGTGTATGTCCAGAGTCCGGGGACATCCGCATCGATGAACGGAACAATATGGTCGGAGGCCACTATCGGAGCCTTTACAAGGCCGGTCTTGTAGTAATCGAAGCCGGAAAGAGCATCACGCATGGTATAGCCCTCGAGCAGCGGCTCGATAACGCTCTTTGCTGCCAGATACTTCATGTGCTGATCGGCGGACGGCTCATCGGACACATGGAACATGAGCTTCTCCTTGGCCACTCCCTCTTCGTCAAATACCTTGAGAAGCTGCGGAATGAGTGCATTCAAAAGCTCTCTGTACTCATCGGAAACAGCCGAAACATGCCAACCGAACTTGAGCGTACGCTCTCCTTTCTCCGTGACATAGATATTCGGAGTGAACTCGGCACCCCACTGGGAGAAGAAATGAGATATCTCATACTGCTTGAAGCCGCATTCGCGTGCAAGTCTTATCCAACGGCGAAGCTTAGAAAAGTCGAAGCTGTAGCCATCGCCATTCTTCTCGATCTCAACGAGCTGCACACAGGGACGCTCGGTTCCCACTGCCGTATCCAGTGCCGGCGTGAAAACAGGTGTCAGTATCATGGTCTGACCGTGACCTGCCGCATTTTTCATATACTTTTCGATAAGTGCCCAGTGCGGCTCGGAATAGATTTCCACCTTGTGCAGCACCGCTATGCAGTCCACATGGAACCACTGTGTATACTGAAGCTTCTGCTCAGGAAGCTCCACAGCAAACACAGTCAGCATGAGCACGGCGCTTTTTCCGTTTGCGCTGAGCTCCACCGGGTAAACTCCGCCCTCGGCGTCCTTTTTCACCTTAAGGCTGACCCACAGCGTTGTGTCCTGCTCGGTCTCAAGCTCTCCGTTCAGCGGATAGAGTACATCCGGAAGCTCAGCCGGCTCCGTGGTGATGTAGTCGTCGTCATGACGATCCGGATATGCAGTCAGCTTGCAGGGCACATTGCCCACGCGGTACACCTGTACCTCAACTCCTGCATCCGTACGCACCTCCACATGCCAATTGCCAGCCGGAAGTATCGTCTGAAAAGCGATCTCCTCACCTCTCAGCGCGCTCAGGGCTTTCAGCGGCTCTCCTGCCGGAAGAATTTTTTCCATGGCAGAATAGAGCACCAGGTCTGTTGAATTTGTCAAAGCATCCACTCCCCTTTTTTGATTGACAAAATCGAATTGTGTGAAATCGGGAACATAACGCTCCCCTGCCGCGCTGCGCTTCTGGAAAAAGCCCGGAAGCTCCAGCTCCAGCATATGCTCCTGCACCTTTCGGTGCTCACGCACGGTTATCCTGCGGTTCAGGTCATGGAACCGCTCCTCCGTCAACACACGTCCCATCGGCGTATATTGGCTCATCAGGCTCACCGGAACTCCCGGGAACTCATCATGTATTATATCCAGCACAGCCATGGAATTTCTCGTGTGTGCCGGAAGCACCAAATGTCTTATTATAATGCCTTTTTCGAGCATACCGTCTTCGGAATACCTGTTTTCACCGGTTTGACGCAGCATCTCGCCTATGGCGGCTAATGCTATCTCCCTGTAATCGGGCGTTCCGGAGACTCTTTCTGCAAGCTCGTTATCGGCATACTTAAAATCGGGAAGATAAATATTCACGAGTCCGTCGAGCATTTTCAGCGTCTCGACATCCTCATATCCGCCGCAATTCCAGACGACAGGTATATCGGGCTTGTACTTTTTCAGTCCCTCCGCAATCAGGTCTGCGAAATGAGTGGGCGTAACAAGATTTATATTGTGCGCGCCCTGAGCCTCCAGGGACTTCATAAGGTCGATAAATTCATCGACGGAAAACTCACATCCGTGTGAATCCTCCTGTGATATCACGCTGTTCTGACAAAAGGCACAGCGCAGCGAGCATCCTGTAAAGAATATCGTACCGCTGCCGCGTTTTCCGCTTATCGGCGGCTCCTCCCAAAAATGCAGCTTCGCCCTCGCTATCTTCATTTTTCTACCGCTTTTGCAGAAGCCAAAGGAAGCCTCACGATCCGCCCCGCATTTTCTGGGGCATAATGTGCAATTCATTTTACTGCCTCCAGCATAAGGACGCCCGCATTTGAGCCGCGCTTTCCGCGTGTAACTCTGTGGGAGAAAACAAGGTCGCTTTCTTTAACACTGCAAACACCGCCGACCGTTATGTTTTCGGGTCTCATACCGCAGCTCAGCATGAAGCTTCTGTTGCACTCCCAAAGGTCAACATGGAATTTTCCGTTTCCGTCATCCTTTACGAAGCTCTCATATCCGGGCAGTGCCATAAATTCCTCCGCACACGGCAGATCCACCTCAAAGCTCTCCGGGCCGATTGACGGGCCTATTGCCGCAAGCAGCTCGCCGGGATCGCTTCCGAACTCCGCCTGCATCTTCTCGATAGTGGCCTTCGCCATACCTGCCACCGTACCGCGCCAGCCTGCATGACTGAGTCCGATAGCGTGGTGCTTCGGGTCATAGAAATACAGCGGCACGCAGTCCGAGCAATATATCATCAGCGGCAGACCGATCTCATCGGTTATAAGGCCGTCAATGCTCTCGTTTTCTCTTGTGCTCCAAACACCCGTGCCGGCAGCCTCACCGGATACTCTCACGACATTTATGTTGTGATCCTGCGCACCTGCCGTCAGCTTCATCATCGGCACGCAGACAGCCTCGGAAAATCTGCGATAGTTCTCAACCACGTCATCATCACAGTCTCCTCTCGAAAAACCGAGGTTCATCGAGGCAAATTCCTTGCAGCTAACGCCGCCTATCCTCGTTGAAAACGCATGCTTTACGGGTAGTACTCGCCAGTCCGGGAATTTCAGCAGACCCACTCCGTTGCTCTCGATATCGAGCTTCATTCCTCCGACGACTCCCGGCTCAGCCCTTCTGGGCTTTTCTATCTTGGGCAGGGGCATGGTTTTACGCGTAATCGTCGTGCCCTCATATTTCTGCTTTACACGGAGCTGACCACAGAACATATAGCCGCATTTTTCACACCTGAAATTACACCTCAGGCTCTTGTTCTTTGAGTACCATTTTCCCGTGCGAGCAGCCTTAGCGCCGCATTTTTCGCACATGAATATGAGCTCACGTCTCGGTATCAGCGGACTTTCTATATCGCATATATACGTAGTTTTAAAGGTTATTCGGCGGTAAAACTCCGGGTCGGTGCAATCCTCCGTAAACGGCGCAAAGCTCTCGGGGGAGTACAGCCCTCTGAGCACCAAGGCTGTCAGAACGCTGTCATCAAGCGCACGGTGATGGTCGAGCTCATCGCTGTCTATTGAGAGCATCTCCGCCGCCTTTGAAAGGCCGAGCTGCTCCTTACCCTCAACCTTCAGCATATGCTCGGCATACACCTGCATGTCGACGTATTTTTTAAGGAACGGTATGGTGTCCATTCCGCCGAAATACTTACAGTTGTCTATCAGCGTCAATATATCGGAGGTGCCCCATGTGCAAATGATGCAATCACCGGCCCATGCCTTAAAACGGCTGAGCACCTGGGTAAAGTTCATTGCATTTGCAAGCTGATCGTTCGTGATGCTTGTAAGGTCTGTAATAACAGAGCTTATCTTTTTTGCGACCTGTGGCTTGACAAAGCATGAAAAACGATCCGCTATATTCAGTTTTTCGTCCAGCTTGACCGCGCCGAACTCTATTATTTCATTAATATAACCATGGATACGCCGCGAATACGCACCGTTCCATTCCAAATCCAGAATTACAATATTCATCATTAATTTCGATCACATATAATTGACGGTGCAGCTCTTCAAAATCGGGGCTGCACCGCGGGCATATTTCTTACTGTTGATTATTTCTTGTTCTTGGAGGCCTGCTTCATGCGCAGCTCCTTGCTGAGCACCATTTTGCGCATACGGATGCTCTTCGGTGTAACCTCAACAAGCTCGTCATCGGCGATGAACTCAAGGGACTGCTCGAGGCTGAGCACGGTATGCGGTGTCAGCTTCAGTGCCTCGTCAGAGCCGGATGCACGTGTGTTTGTGGCATGCTTCTTCTTACATACGTTGATAACAAGGTCGTCACCCTTCGGGTTGCTGCCGACAATCATGCCCTCATAGACGGGAACGCCCGGGCCAATGAACAGACGGCCTCTGTCCTGTGCATAGAACAGACCGTAGGCTGTGGACTCGCCGGTCTCGTGAACGACTATGGAGCCGGTGTTGCGCTGCTGGATGTCGCCCTTGTACGGCTCGTAGCCGTCAAAGATATGGTTCATGATACCGTTACCGTTGGTATCTGTCAAAAATTCGGATCTGTAGCCCATGATTCCGCGAGCCGGGATCTTGAACTCAAGGTGTGTTGTGCCGCTCTCTCTGGTACCCATGTTTAGAAGCTCTGCTTTTCTTGTGCCGAGCTTTTCCATGACCGCGCCCACATAGGTGTCCGGAACCTCTATCATGAGCAGCTCCATCGGCTCCATTCTGACACCGTCAACCATTTTGTAAATGACATTCGGTCTTGATACCTGGAATTCGTAATTCTGACGTCTCATCTGCTCGATAAGTATGGAGAGATGTAGCTCGCCGCGTCCGGATACCTTGAAGGTATCAGCGGAGTCGGTCTCCTCAACGCGCATTGCAACGTTTGTCTCGACCTCCTTGAAGAGGCGGTCTCTGAGGTTTCTGGAGGTGACATATTTGCCCTCCTTGCCTGCAAACGGGGAGTTGTTTACGATGAACAGCATAGAAACTGTCGGCTCGTCAATCTTTACAAACGGCATCGGCTCAACATGTTCGGGGTCACATGCGGTTTCGCCGATATTGAGGTCAGCCATACCGGAAACAGCGACGATATCGCCAAGGGATGCGCTCTCTGCATCAACGCGCTTAAGGCCTTCAAACTGGTAGAGCTTTGTAACACGTGCATTGCGCTTCTGATCATTAATGCTGTTGCAGACGGTAACTGTCTGGCCAACCCTGACAGTGCCGCGCTCAACACGACCGATACCTATTCTGCCGACATACTCATCATAGTCAACATTGGAGAAAAGTACCTGTGTGGGGCCCTCAAGGTCGCCCTGCGGTGCCGGAACCTCATTTACGATAGCCTCGAAGAGCGGCTTCATATCCTTGCCCTCTTCATCCGGTGTATGCATTGCATATCCGTCACGGCCGGAGGCATATACGACCGGGAACTCGAGCTGATCCTCATCGGCACCGAGCTCAATGAACAGGTCGAGCACTTCATCGACAACCTCGAGCGGACGTGCACCGGGACGGTCGACCTTATTGACGACAACGACCGGCTTCTTACCGAGGCCGAGAGCCTTCTTCAGAACAAATCTTGTCTGCGGCATGCAGCCTTCAAATGCATCAACAAGCAGCAGAACGCCGTCGACCATCATAAGTATACGCTCAACCTCGCCTCCGAAATCGGCATGACCCGGAGTATCGACGATATTGATCTTTATATCATTATACATAACTGCCGTGTTCTTAGACAGAATGGTTATTCCGCGCTCACGCTCCAGATCGTTGGAGTCCATAACACGCTCAGCAACTGCCTCGTTGCTTCTGAAAATACCGCTCTGGCGCAGGAGCTGATCGACCAATGTTGTCTTGCCGTGGTCAACGTGCGCAATTATAGCAACGTTGCGAATGTCTTCTCTTGTACCCATTATACCATTCCCTTTCTTTTTCAAGCCAAACTATATATTCTATCTATACGCCCTGAATTTTTCATCAAAACCGGGATATCATACCAGACAATATATTATAGCACTTTTGTTTCATTTTGTGAATCCCTTAACCCTTGTTTATTTCTATAAATTATGTGCAGAATCCGCCGCTTCTTTTGTCCTGCTTTTCTTGACGTGGTGCGGAATACGTGTTATCCTTACTTTAATCGGACTTTCTGATGTGAGGTAATGCACAATGAAAAAAATCCTGAATTTCGGTTCGCTTAATGTGGACTATGTTTATTCGACAGACCATATAGTTCGCGGTGGAGAAACCACCGCCAGCTCGAAAATGGAGATCTTCCCCGGCGGCAAGGGGCTTAACCAGTCGATAGCCCTTGCGAGGGCCGGCCTGCAGGTTTATCATGCCGGTTTGATCGGCGAGGACGGGGATTTTCTTCTCGATACACTTAGGTCGGATGGAGTCAATACCGAGCTTATCAAAAAGCTGAGCGGTCGCAGCGGCCACACGATAATACAGGTCGACAGGAATGCCCAGAACGCTATCCTGCTGTTCGGCGGATCAAACAGAGCCGTCACCGAGCAGTACGCAGATGAGGTGCTCGGTCATTTTTCACGTGGGGATATTCTGCTTCTGCAAAACGAGATAAGCTGTCTCCCGTATATAATAGACCGTGCCTACGATATCGGCATGGAGATCTGGCTGAACCCGTCACCGATGGATGAGGCCATAAGCAAATGCGCGCTTGAGAAGATATCTGGCTTTTTCCTGAACGAAATAGAGGGCGAAGAGCTTACTGGATACAGTGACCCCGAAAGCATTCTTTCCGAAATGACCGCAAAATATCCGGATGCGGCCGTTGTACTGACCCTCGGAGTTGTCGGTGCATGGTATTCCGACAGCGAGAGCCGTGTTTTTTGCCCGGCAGTAAAGGCAAACGCAGTGGATACCACCGCCGCCGGAGATACCTTCACGGGATACTTCCTCCGCGGCAGACTGGACGGCATGTCACCCAAGTCTTCCCTGGCGCTTGCAGCCGGAGCCTCCGCCATTACGGTCAGCAGACCCGGCGCTTCACCGTCAATCCCGAGATATGAAGAAGTCAAATAATCCAAACCACAAAGGAGTTGCAATATGAAAACAGCAGTCAGAAGAATAAACGAGTGGGACGCCCCCTCCATGCTCAAAATATACACACCGTATATCGAGAACACCCACTTCACACCGGACAAGGAGGTACCGAGGCTGAGCGATTTCATTCAGCGCATAGATAAATACACCTACGGACGCGGATGGATAATGACCGAGGTCGACGGTGTAACGGCAGGCTTCTGTCTGCTGACGGAAAACGGTGTTGAAAAGGGCGACATGTTCACGGCGGACATACAGCTCTATGTTGCGGAGGATTATCTGCGCCGCGGTGTCGGTACATCGCTCTACAGCCTTATGCTCAGCATGATGCATTATGAGAACTATCGCCGCGTTACGGCTCACATCACTCTGCCGAACGACGCGGCAGTGGCCTTCCACGAAAAAATGGGCTTTAACAGAGTATCCGAGGAGGACGGTGTGCTGCTGATGGCACGTGATATCGAGCAGGCCGATCCGAACGCAGAGAGATTCACAAAGCCATATCTCATCGACAAGTACGATTACGAAAGAAGCCGTGAGCATGCGGCAACTCTCGTACGCGAGGCTTAAGGGGTGCAGCTATGGGACCGTATGAATATGTTGTAGCCAAAATTGACGGTGATTATGCCGTTTTGCGCCGCACGGATAACGAGACACGGGACGAAATACTTGTTGCGCGTGCGCTTTTGCCGGAGGATATCGACATAGGTACCGTTCTGCACTATGAGATGTTCGAATACAGCATAGCTTGAGCACTTGAAATTATTGCATAAAACCGATAATTATTTCATGTTGAAAGATATTGAATTTCATAAAATTTGTGATATGATTAAATCGATATCCATTGTGGGTATCGATTTAATTTTATATTGGGGAAAAGAGGAATTGATATGTCCAAAAAATCCGCTGCTCTTGACATGACAAAGGGCAGCCCTATCAATCTGATGTTGCGCTTTGCAGTTCCTATGATGATAGGCAGCGTGTTCCAGTCATTGTATTCCATGGTCGACTCCGCCGTGCTCGGCAGATATGTCGGTGCCGATGCTCTGGCAGCGATCGGTGCAACGACCTCCACCACTCACCTGCTCCTGCTGCTTGCAACGAGCATCACAAGTGCGGTGTCCATTGTCATTTCGCAGTACATAGGCTCCGGCAATGAGAAAAAGATTCGTGCAAGTGTTGTAAGCACGATATACCTTACGGTCGGTGTCGGTATTCTTCTCGGCTTAGTCAGTCTTTTTGCGGCAAGACCCCTGATGATGCTCCTCGGCACACCGGAAAACATCATAGACCAGTCCGTGCTGTACATTCAGCTCATCGGCGGACTCAGCCTTGCCACCTTCACCTATAACTCCGCATCCTCGATTTTGAGAGCAATGGGAGACAGCACCACACCTCTCATTTTCCTCATTATCTGCTCTGTTTTGAACGTTGCACTTGACCTTTGGGCGGTTATCGGCCTTAACATGGGCGTTGCCGGCGTTGCTGTCGCAACTCTTGTGTCTCAGGCTATATCCGCTGCGCTCAGCATCATCTACATGTTCAAAAAGTATCCCATACTCCGAGTTGGCAAAGCGGATATGAAGCCCGATATGAAAGAAACCGCAACCATTTTCGGAATGGGTGCTCAGATGGCCTTGCAGAGCGCACTGCTTTCGGTCGGTATGATGGTCATAACAAGTGTCATCAACGGCTACGGCTCATCCGTTGTCGCAGCATTCACCGTCGGCAGCAATGTTCAGAATCTCGCCGCTATGCTGTTCAGCAACTTCGCATTCGGCTTCTCCGTATATGTCGGCCAGAACTACGGCGCACGCGATATCGAGCGCATAAAGCGCGGTGTTCGCGAGATATTCATCCTGGTCGGTGTTTTGGCGGCAATCGCTACCGCTCTTTCACTCATCTTCGCAAACTTCCTTGTCAGCCTCTATGTTAAGGCCGAGGAGGTCGAGGTAGTGGAGGCCTCCCTCAGCTTTGTGCGCATACAGGCATGGTTCTTCCCGTTCCTCGGCTGGATATGGCTCTACAACAGCACCCTTAAGGGCATGGGCAAGATAACCATTACAATGGTATCCTCCTTTGTGGAGCTTGGCAGCAAGATCGGACTTTCCATCGCATTGCCGATAATCCTCGGCAGCTATGTCGGAATTTGGTATGCCGCTCCGATCGGCTGGATACTCGGCATCATACCGGATATCATCTATTATTACGGTGGCTTCTGGAAGAAATCAATACTCAAGCAAAAACAGCAGGAAAGCTGATAAGCAAAGGGTCGATGCATTGCATCGACCCTTCTTTTATGGCTTATTTTCTTCCGTTTCTGTTTTCGCGTGCTATCTTTTTCCTTATTTCCGTACGTTTTTTGATATACTCCGCCGAGTCCTCGCTGTAGCGCGCCTCCTTTTTCAGCTTTTTGTACTGTATGAGACGTTTTTCCGAAAGCTCGCCATCCTCTATGGCCTTTAATACGGCACAGTCCGGCTCTTTTTCGTGCCTGCAATCCTTAAATCTGCAATATCCTGCAAGCTCCGAAATATCCTCAAAGGCATCGGAAAGCCCCTCCGTCACATCCCACATGCCAAGCTCTCTCATGCCGGGCGTGTCGATAAGCATCGCACCGGAGGGTAGCCTCAGAAGCTGACGGTATGTCGTTGTGTGACGTCCGCGGTCATCGTCCTCACGCACCTCTCCGGTCTTCATCAGCACCTTTCCCGACAATGCATTTACAAGGCTGGATTTTCCCACACCGGACGACCCGAGCAGGGCTGCTGTTTTACCCGGCTGCAATATAGAGCGCAGTTCCTTGATGCCCTCCCCGGTGACCGAGCTTACCGCGCACACGGCAGCGCCGAAGGCTGCATCCTCTGCGGCGGATATCATATGCTCATAGCCCTCCTCGTGCAGATCGAGCTTTGTAAGCACCACCACCGGCTCAGCGCCGCTCTGCCACGAAAGCGTCAGATAGCGCGCAAGCTTTTTCTCATTGAAATCCCTGTTCAGCGCCAGAACAATGAAAACATAATCGAAATTCGCGGCCACAGCCTGAGGACGCTTTCTTCCGTATGAAGGATCGGGACGCTCAAAAACCGAGCGCCTCGGCAGTGTTTCGACTATCCTGCTGTCGCCGCCGGAATTCATATCCACAAGCACGAAGTCACCCACTGTCGGAAACACCCTTTGTGCTTCGCTGTAATACTCGGAGCTTTTAAGTCTGCCGAAAAATGCTCCCTGCTCACCGATCAGTTCATAGCGCTCCCTGTGCTCAGCCGTTATTCTTGCCACTGTGTAAGGTGAATGCTCCTCACCCGCTGTATACCCGTAATTTGTCAATAAATTCAATTCTATTACCTCTTTTTTTCATAGCATTATTTGTCGTATTATCTGTCACGTAAGCGTAAAAATCCATCATGCCGCATCATCCTTTCTCTTTCGTACCACGTAAAAAAGGGTGCAAAAAAGGACGCCTAAAGCGTCCTGATTTCACACCCGGTTCACTTTACGCAGAAAATTTCAGTTTACTTTTCCCTCCATTGTATCATTCATAAAACATACTTCCCTTCTGCGTGGATTTGCTTAAAGCATAGCACAGACACTGAAAAAAGTCAATGTATCAGATAAATTTCCAAACAATATATTTTGCTGAACAATTGATTTTATGATAGTCATTTGATATCATGAGGCTAACAAGGATGGGAGGATTTTCTATGTTTTTTGAACCGCAGTACTGGGAAAAGGGCAGCTCCCTCTTCCTAAACCGAAATTCCCATGTCGAAGGCACGGGCTACGCCAAAGAATTGACTGAAAAACTCATTGCCGAGCAGGGCCGCGAGGACGGCAGTATAGGTCTTGTGCGCTTTGTGTGCGGCCTGCCGGAAGGTACCGTGGTGCAGGGCGAGGAGGCCTACGCACTGGTCATCTCGGAGAACGAGGCTGTGCTCTACGGTATGAGCGAGCGCGCGGAGATCTACGCCGCAGAAACTCTTTTACAGATGAGCAATCACGAAGGTATTTTCTCGGGCCGCCTTGAGGATGCACCGGACTGCGACTTCCGTGGCTACCGTGTTTATCTGCCCGGTCGTGCGGCATTTGATGATTTCAAAAAAATGGTGGACACCATAGTCTATTACAAATACAACTATATTTCTCTTGAGGTCGGCGGTGCCATGGAGTACAAGCGCCACCCGGAGATAAACGAGAAGTGGCTTGAATTTGTCGCTGACACACGCCGCTACTCCGGGCGTAGCGACGAGATACAGAATGGCTATGACTGGGCAAAGAACTCCATTCATACCGATAACGGTGAGGGCGATGTGCTCACACAGGATGAGGTTCGCGAGCTTATCTCCTACTGCCGCAAGCGCGGACTCGAGGTCTACCCCGAGGTGCCTACGCTTTCGCACTGCGACTATATCTGCATGGCACATCCGGAGATAGCCGAACGACAGGAGGACCCATACCCGGACACCTACTGCCCGTACCATCCCGACACCTACAAGATCGTTTTCGACATATTTGAGTAGGTCATCGATGTTTTTCAGCCAAAGCTGATAAATATCGGACATGATGAATTCTACTCCATGTGTCTCTGTGAAAGATGCAAGGACAGGAAAGCACACGATGTCTATGCCTACGACATTTGGAAGATACATGATTTCCTTGCAGAGCGCGGCATACGCACTGCTATGTGGGGCGAAAAGCTTCTGCCCGTTGTCACAAAGGACGGCCACACCTACGGCGGCGCGGGCGCTGACAGATTGGCGCCGAACGGCAGGCCGTACTGCTATCCGCCGGCCTTCTATTGCCAGACAATGCTGCCGAGGGATATTCTGATGCTGCACTGGTACTACATCTTCGGCATTCAGTACGACCATGTTTACCACACCCACGGCTATGAGGCTGTCTACGGCAATATGGCCGCCAACTGTGTTGATGAATGGCGCAGACGCCGCAATCTCGGCATCACCGGCGGCTCATGCTCCAACTGGGGCTGCAACGACCCGGAATACATGCAGAGAAACGGCCAGTACGCCAACCTGATCTTCGGCGCCTTTGCACTTTGGAGCACGAATTACGACAATGACCGCAAGGCCGAGGTGCTGGAGCGTACCGCCCTCGAAGCATACCACCTCTGCCATGGTAATGTTAAAAAGGGCACTCATATTGAAGTGACGCACACAACCGATCTATTCTTCGAGCACACAGCCTTCTGGTGTGGCATCTATATTGACGACGAAAAGTACCATATGGGCAATTATGAGGTCACCTACACTGATGGTACGAAGGCACTTTTGGAAGTCAAGTACGGAAAGAATATTTCAAACGAGAACACCCTATGTGCGCTTGATGCAAACAGCTTCGACCATATAAATCTCGACTGTCATCCCTCCACTGAGATATTCTACTCCACCGTCCCCCTCAGGAAGGACGGAAAAACATGGTACAAGACCGCATTTTCGAATCCTCATCCGGACAAGGAGATAGAGAACATCGTCTATCGTCCCGACACGGACGCAAGCGTTACGGTTCTGTCCATTGAATATTGATAACTGAAAGGTAATAGCAAAACCGGCCCATGAGCGAATCATGAGCCGGTTCTTTTTTTGAATATATACTTGCCTGCGTCAGGACATCATACCTTTTTCTTGGCTGTGACCGAACGAACCACCAGCAATGTGGCGAACATCAGCACAATGCCTATCGGCAGTGTTACCCATGCATTCGGAATAAATCCGGCGATGATGTAGGTTACAAACGAAACACCTGCCACAAGAAGAGCATACGGAAGCTGAGTGGAAACATGGTTTATATGGTTGGACTGCGAGCCTGCCGAGGCCATTATCGTGGTGTCGGATATCGGAGAGCAATGATCTCCGCAGACAGCGCCTGCCATACAAGCGGAAATGGAGACAACGCATATCGGCATATCGAGTGCACCCGTACCGAAGATGGCCAAAACGATCGGAATGAGGATTCCGAAGGTGCCCCAGGAGGTTCCGGTTGAGAATGCCAGTCCAATTGCAATAGCAAATACTATGGCGGGCAGGAATGCGATATAGCTGCCTGCATAATTTCTTACAAATTCAGCGATAAAGACCTTAGCGCCGAGGCTGTCGGTCATGCCCTTAAGTGTCCATGCGCAGGTGAGAATCATGATAGCCGGAACCATGGCCTTAAAGCCCTCGGGAACGGACTCCATGCACTGCTTGAAGGTGAGAACGCCTCTGCACATAAAATAGATAATGGCGAAAATCAGACCGCCAAAGGAGCCGAACACAAGGCCGACCGATGCATCCGCCTGAGAGAAGGCGGTAACAAAGTCATTGTAGCCCTCAGTGCCGGGTGTAAAGAAGCCGCCGGAATACACAAGGCCGAGCACACAGAGAACGATGAGCACGAGCACAGGTGCAACGAGATCCCAAACACTGCCCTTTTCGTCCGGGTCCTCGCTCTCCATTGCCTTGAACATCTCGGCATCATCGGAGGAGAACAGATCGCCGTTCTGTGCGTTGAGCTCATGCTGTCTCATCGGGCCGAAATCCATTTTAAGAACAGCCATGAAAACCATTGTGAGAATTGTGAGCAGTGCGTAGAAGTTGAACGGAATTGCGCGGATGAAAAGCGCAAAGCCACTCTGTCCCTCCGGAACAAAGCCGGCAACCGCCGCTGCCCATGAGGAAACCGGGGCGATGATGCATACGGGAGCTGCTGTAGCATCGATAAGATATGCAAGCTTTGAGCGTGAAATCTTGAATTTATCCGTTACCGGACGCATGACACTGCCGACTGTAAGGCAGTTGAAATAGTCATCGATGAATATCATAACACCGAGTGCAACGGTGGCAAGCTGAGCGCCGACTCTGGACTTTATGTGCTTTGCAGCCCAGCGGCCGAATGCCGCAGAGCCGCCTGCGCGGTTCATGAGAACGGTTATCGTTCCGAGAACAACGAGGAACAGCAGTATACCCACGTTGTAGGAATCCGCCAGCGAACCTATAAAGCCGTCAACGAAAAGATGCTCAATCGTGCCGGAAAAATTGAAATCGGCATAGAGCAGTGCACCGGACAGAATGCCGATGAACAGGGAGGAATATACCTCCTTTGTTAAAAGCGCAAGACCTATTGCGATGATCGGCGGCAAAAGCGCGAACCATGTGCCGTACACCTTGACCTCGCCCCTGACCGTATTAAGTGCTGCGTTCAGGTTTTCACCGAAATTTTCATCGGAATCAACATTGACGTCGTAGGAATCTATGTATTCCCATGCATCAAAATCGATTGCCTCTGCCTGCGGTGTCTGTGCTGTAAAGTACAGTACGCCGATCAGAACGCATATCACCGCGATAGCTACGGCGGCAATGATGCGCTTTGTTCTTACAGAACCCATTTTTATTACCCCTAACGAATATGAATTCATCAAAAAAACCGCTCTCTGCAGAACGCAGAAAGCGGCAAGCTTCTTTCATATTCGTCCTGACAGCTCAACATACTCACCCTTCGGTAAGCAGACAGTTGCATACATATTCTGCATGCACCCAGCTACAATGCTCTTCGGCAAAGCACTGCGCTTCGGCGTCAGACCCCTTCACGTGTGCCTGCCGCGGCATTACTCACGCTACTCATGTCAAAACGCGCCTCTATCTAAACGGCTTATTTGATTATTTTTATAATAACAGCAGTATCGGTATTTGTCAATATAAAATCACATTTTAAACCGATAAAGCTAACGGCAGGGCTTTTACACCCTGCCGAAAATCATTTCTGCATATTTCTCTCAAAGCGCTCAAAATAGCCTATCATCACGCCGTTTTCATCTCGAACCGGATTGATATACTTGCGCTCGTTATAAACGCTTACGCCGAGATATATCTCATTGCCGTGGTTCTTAAGCTTCTCCACCGCGGCGATCAGCATTTCCTTTGACTTTTCGGAGTGGCACTCGAAAATCGATTTGCCGATCAGGTTATCATAGCCGCGTACGGTGTGGTAATGATATCTCGCCTCGCGGTTCATGTATCTGATAACATGATCCATATCCACAAAAACGATACGATACGGGACGCTGTCGAGTATATGCTCAAACATCTCTTCTCTTGTCATATCAATGCACCTTCTCCGCAAAATCAAGCTTTCTCTGGTCATAGGCATCCGTTGTTTCCTTTTCAAAAGCAAGGGGCGTATCTCCGGCACCCATGAGACCCAGCAGATATTTCGTAAACGGCGGATTTGCGACAAGTATCGGGCCTACAAGGTAGGTACCGAAAAAATTATTGAGTCTTATTCCCTCAAAATCCGCCTTCTGATTCAGACCGACACCGCGTGTCTTCTTAAAGAGCGCCAGTGAATCATCGGGAGTATATGCCATTGTGAACTGGGTCTTAAAGCCCATGACCGTGAAGCCCTCAAAGGTACCCTCAAACGCGCTGTTGTGGCGGTGCATCATGTCGCGCTTTGCCCACAGACGATATATGCCGAGTGCTTCAATGCGGCTGCCGTCCTCATTTTCAATGTAATCTCCGAATATTTCGAGGGCGTTTCCCGTAAAGAGGAAAACCGTTCCGTCGTTTATCGCCTTTACGATCTTATCCTTGAGGGGTCTGAACTTGTTTATGACAAGCTCCTGCACACGCTCGGTCATCGGACCCATGTACACCATATCTATCTTTTCCTCGGTGAATCTCACCGGCTCGCCGATAGCGGTGCGGATGAACTCTGCCTCGGGCAGAGTTTTTTGCAGATACACCATATTGTAGGCGTCTCCGAACAGATTGCAGAATTCGGGAAAGAGAATTTCTATTTTCATTATTTTGCCGCCTCCTTCTCTTCAAGCTTCTGACGGATAATATTGGCCGACTTTATCGTATAAACATCGTGCAGCACAAAAACCGTATCGGCTTCATCGGAGATAACATCCGCAGCCTTTGTCTCATCCTGCATATGGATGATCTTCTCGGCGGGTACGCCTGCAAGCAGTGCGCGCACGTAGGTATCGTGATGTCTGTTGCCGCCGATTATGAGCTGTACAATGCTGTCATCGTTCAAAAATTCATAGTCGGTATCATAGAACCATGCTGTATTCTCGACCGAGTGACGATCATCAAAATAGTCATACGGGAATATGATTACGGATTTTTTGCCCGGCGCATTCTTAACTATCTCGTAAACACGGGAGCTTGCAATGGGGTTCTTGGCCTTTGCAAGGTGCAGTATAACGCGCTTGCCGCCTATCATTGACTCTGAATATCGCGATTCAGTTATCTCCATTTTATCAAAGGACTTCTGAATCTGAGCATCGCTCAGGCCGAATTCCTTGAGCAGAGCAACTGCCGCAAGAGAATTGTAGATATTGATATTGCTTGTGCTTGCCAGCTTATAGTTATTTCTGCTGCCGTCATGCTCCACCGTCATTCTGCCGGCATCCACATTGACATCAATAGCGCGATAGTCGGCATCGGGTGAACGGTAGCCGCAGTTTTCGCAGTGAACTCTGCCGATATGGTGATATCTTACGACATCGTGCACGATCGGGCCGCTGCACACGGGGCAGACGGGCATATCGTTCACTATGTTATCACACTCGGTCTTATCGGTGTCAAGATGATCTATACCGTAATATACGCGCTCATTATCGGGAGCTATGGAGCAGCAGAGCGGATCATCGGCATTCAGGATGAGCTTTGTTTTCTTCGGTATTTCCTTGTTCAGGATATCAAGTATGAACTCCGCATGAGCGTTTCGCTTATAGGAATCGCGGAAAATATTGGTGCACAGCAGAATATCCGGCTGCATGTACGGATAAATTTTTGGGGACGAGCGCTCATCAAGCTCAAAAACAGCAACATCATGCTTCGGCTTACCGAAAAAGCGGCTGTTATTGATAAGTGCAGATGCAATACCGGTGTTGACATTGGTTCCTGCACGGTTGCACATGTAGGAGATACCGTTTTCCTCCAGCACATCCTCCACCATGTTGCAAACGGTGGTCTTGCCGTTCGTTCCGGTGATGCCGATTATGGTCTTCGGCTTCGGCATACGTCCTATAAAATCCGGGCAGAGGATTATCGCCCATGAGCCGGGCATGGATGTACCCTTTCTGCCGATAAGCTTAAGCACAAATTTAGTGCCTCGCGCAAACATCAGCGCAAAATAAAAACGTAGATTTCGCTTCATCAATAGGCCTCCTAACGCCTTGCAGACAACCGCCCGCAGCTTCGCATTACATAAATTTTAGTATAACCCAAGTTGTCTGAATAGTCAACTTTTGCAGTCAAATACCTGCCATTTGTTAAGTATATCACTCATCCGCCCACTGTTCAACAAATAATTTATCGATTATTTTTCATTACTTCAAATAAAAACTTGTGGGAAATCACAAGAATTGCGGCTCATACGATTGATTTTTTCTTCAAAATACGGTAAAATAGGAATGACCTTATATAAGGCGATTATAATTTACATACAGGAGGAGTTCACAATGAAAACTTTACCCGTAGCGGTTCAGGTTTATTCCGTCCGCGATGACGCTGCACGTGATTTTAAGGGCACAATGCAGAAGCTTAAGGAAATCGGCTATGACGGCGTTGAGCTGGCAGGTCTTTATGGCATGAAGCCGGCTGAGGTCAAGGCTATTCTTGAGGAAGTAGGTCTTGTTCCGGTTTCCGCTCATGTTCCGTTCGTAGAGCTCGCAGCAGATATCGAAGGCACAGTTGCTCAGTACAAAGAGATCGGCATGAAGTACATCGCTATCCCGTACCTCACAGAGGAGGATCGTCCGGGTCAACCGAAGTTCCTTGAGAACATCGAGACCTTCAAGAAGATCGGTGAGGCATGCAACAAGGTTGGCATCACTCTGCTCTACCATAACCATGACTTCGAGTTCGTTAAGATGGAGAACGGCCAGTACGCTCTCGACTATATGTATGATGAGATCCCGGCTTCCCTGCTCCAGACAGAGCTTGATATCTGCTGGGTAAAGGTTGCAGGCGAGGAGCCCGTAGACTACATCAACAAGTACTCCGGCCGCGCACCGGTTGTCCACCTCAAGGACTTCTACAAGGAAGGCAAGCCGGCTAACATGTATGAGCTGATCGGCATCGAGACCGAGAAGGTCGAAGAAACCGGTAAGTTCGAGTTCCGTCCGGTCGGTCACGGCATGCAGGACATCCCGCCGGTACTTGAGGCTTCCGTAGCAGCAGGTGCTAACTGGGTAGTCGTTGAGCAGGATCAGGCTTATGAGCGTGCACCGCTGGATGCAGTTAAGATGAGCCGCGAATACCTCAAGACTCTTGGCTGGTAATCAATAATATCACCTACAGAAGTGGGGACGAGCCTTTAAAGGCTCGTCCCCATTTTTTTGTGCATTGTTAAGTTATTAAGCTGAATATCAAAATTCTATCTCACAGCCGTCATAGGAGGTCAGGAATCCGTACTTTTCGGCTTCCTCAACTAGCTCCTCATGCGTAGCAAGGCCGTTGTGACTGAAATGATTGATGCAGGCCTTGGTATCCTTATCGCAAAGCCCCATCTCCGTCAACCTTTCATAGACCTCGCCGCATACCGAAAGTCCCATATGGCCGTGGCGATAATTCGGCAAAAGCATACCCGTGCAGTCCAGTGAAACAAAATCGAAGCTGCGCTTGTACTTTGCCAGGAACTCCCATACCTCGTCCGGGAAATAGCCAGTGTCATGGGCATAGAGCATGGTTTTTTGACCGTGCTCCACAATGTAGAATACCGGCTCCGTCTTCTGGTCATGATCCGCCTTGAGAGGAATAAAGCGATAGCCCTCCGATTCAAAGGGAGAGAATGCTTCGATCCTGTGCAGGGCAACTCTTTCGGCAGGAACATTGTTGTCAGCCATGAATTCTTCCGCTGCGGCATAGCCGGGAGCCGTTACATAAACATCGAGCGGCTTTTCCTCAATATTATTGCCTATTCCCGGGCTTCTGCACCAGAAATCCTGCGGATAGAAATGATCCGAGTGCGAATGCGTGACGATAAGCGTATGTATCTTATCGAGTCTTATGCCGTTATTCAGCACATGCATGTAGGTATCGGCAGGGAAATCCACCAGAATGCTGTCATCAATTAGCGCCTGACTCCTTGTTTTTACCTCTTTGCCGCGAATCTTCCTTGCATTTCTGCAAACCTCGCTGTCACAGAACAGGGCAGGTATGCCCTCTGCGGCCGCCGTACCGAGATACTGAATCTTCATTGTTATTCCTCCCCGGCCTTTCGCCGAAATAGATTTCGTCAATAACTTTTCAATACTTAAAATATACGCAGCTTATTCTTCCTTCGGAAGCTCAGATGCGCAATGCGGACACTTGACAGCGCCGATCTTAACATCGTCGGACAGACAGTACGGGCATGTTTTGGTTGTCGGTGCTGCCGGCTCCTCCGGCTTCTTTCTCACATCTCGTGCTGCGTTTACAACCTTCATAACGATGAAGATAACCGCAGAGGTGATAAAGAAGGTGATGACCGCGTTGATGAATGCGCCGATGGCAAAGCCGCCGGGTGCCCACTCGGCGAAGGTCGTATCCGGAATGAACAAACCGATGATCGGTGTGACAAGTCCGGAAACCGCCGCATTGACGACCGCTGTGAACGATGAAGCCACAACGACACCGACTGCCATGTCGAGAACGTTTCCGCGAGAGATGAATGCTTTAAATTCCTGCAAAAGCTTCTTCATAACTTAAAACCTACCTTTGACTTCTTGTTTTTCAAAGCTATATTAAACCCATTGACCTGCGTTTGTCAAGGCATCATACGGACTCGATAAATCTGCGGAAAGCCGCTCTGCCCTCCGATGTGCACTTATACACACCGGCGTCCTCGAGCACCTTTACAAACACAGCGCCAACCTCTGCTCTGAGTATATCCCCGGCATTGTCCGCGTTGAGCTCCGGATGTCTCTCAATAACCTCCTCTGCCCAGTCAGCGTGCTTCTCAATGCTTTCATCCGCACGGATATCACTGCCGTTGACAATGGCCTGCTCGAGCGTTTTCAGCTCGTTTTTAAGACGGGACGGGAGAACTGCCAGACCCATTACCTCGATAAGGCCAATATTCTCCTTCTTTATGTGGTGGAGCTCATCATGCGGATGATAGACACCGAGCGGATACTCCTCCGTTGTAATGTTGTTTCTGAGCGCCAGATCAAGCTCATATACGCCGTCAACACAGCGTGCAATGGGCGTGATAGTGTTGTGCGGCTCGCCGTCGGTCTCGGCAAAGACAAATGCCGCCTCGTCCGTGTAGCCCCTCCATGTGTTAAGCACTCTTGTTGCAAGCTCTATCAATCTCTCCGTATCGCGGCTTCTCAGGCGCAGAACGGATACCGGCCAGTTGAGGATACCGGCTTCAACATCCTCGAAGCCACCGATGTTTACATGCTCCTCAATGCCGGCTCTCGCCATTGCAAAGGTATAATGTCCGCCCTGATAGTGGTCATGCGTCAAAATGGAGCCGCCGACGATCGGAAGGTCGGCATTGGAGCCGAGGAAATAGTGGGGGAACTGCTTTACGAAACCAAAGAGCTTTCTGAAGGTGCTCTCGTCTATCTTCATCGGAACGTGCTCACCGCAGAACACGATGCAGTGCTCGTTATAATACACATACGGCGAATACTGCATGAACCAATCCGCATTGTTTATGGTCATCGGAACAGCTCTGTGATTCTGTCTTGCCGGGAAATTGAGTCTTCCTGCGTAACCGATATTCTCCTTGCACAGCATACAGGCCGGGTAACCGGAGGCTTTGGCATTCTTTGCCGCAGCAATCGCCTTGGGATCCTTCTCGGGCTTCGAGAGGTTTATGGTGATGTCTATATCGCCGAAACGCTCGTCGTTATAGACCCACTTGAGGTCTTTCTTTACACGCTCGGTGCGAATATAATTACAGTCGCAGCAGAGCTTATAGAACCAGTCCGTGGCCTTTTCCGGGCTGTCGGCATACAGCTTCTTGAATTCTCTGCCTATTTCGGACGGTCTCTTTGTCATTTCGCCCATGAGCTTTGTGTCAAAGAGGTCGCGCTCCGTGATGCCGCCGTCTATGATGCCGCGTTCCACGGCTTCGTCACAGAGAGCATCCAGAAGCTCGCTGAGATTTTCGCTTTCAAAGGCAGGCTCGTCCGCATAGTCGTCCTCATGAAAGGCTTCAAGAAGTCTGTTTCTGACATATATTGCGTCCGCCGCATCAACAAGACCTCTTTCGACACCGTATTGAACAAGTGCCTTGATTTTACCGTAAAGCATTTTATTACCCTCCTGAATGGAATAAATTACTGTTTATGGCAGTTAACTGCCGAATAAGCTAATTAAAGCTGAGCGTCATGATGAGCGCGTCCTCGGTCGGGTTTCTGTAGAACCGTCTGCGCACGCCGCTTCTTTCAAAGCCGAGCGATTCATACAGGCCTATCGCCGCCGCATTCGATACTCTAACCTCAAGTGTGATGAACTCGCCGTCATCCTCCCCTGCACGCTCGATAAGCGCCGAGGTAAGCTCTCTGCCGATACCTTTGCCGCGATACTGCGGAAACACCGCAATATTGTCTATGTAGCTCTCACCGAGCACCCTGTGCATTCCGGCATAGCCGAGCACCTCGTCCCCCTCAACAGCAACTACAAAATACGCTGTCGGGTTCTCCGTTTCCTCGTTCAGTGCCGCCACGCTCCATGGCTCGGCAAAGCATATCCTCTCAAGCTCCGCCAGCCGTGCCGTATGCTCTACCCTCATAGGTACTATCATAAATTACTCCCTTTAAGCTGATTGTTAAAATCCGAGATAGCGATAGAACTCTGTCAGCTCATCGATTATCTTATCCCGGCATTTTCTGTATGTGTCGAGATCACCGCCGTATGGGTCATCTATATAGCCCGGAACATATATCCTTTCGGCCGGAACACCTGCCTGAGCAAGTATATATGCATGTGTTTTTGACATGGTAAAATACACATCCCATATATTGACTTCCTCCGCGGTAAAGCGCCTTGCGGTATGTCCACTGATATCAACGCCGATCTCCCTGCAAACATCCACGGCGTTTTCACTGACCGGTGCACCCTCAACCGGTGTTAGGCCTGCGCTCTGGCACATTATGTTTTCAAAACCCCTCTGCTGTATTTCCTTTCTGAATATCCCCTCCGCCATGGGGCTTCTGCATGTGTTTCCTGTACACACAAAAAGTATTTTCACAATTGTTTCCTTTCCGTTATGCCTGTTTTCTGTATATCAAAAAATCGAATTTGATCTCGGTTTCAAGCTCATCCAAGGCGCGCAGGCGTTCGCCGCCCTCCACATCTGTCTTCCAATAATACGGGGTCATCGAAAAGAGCGCCTCTATGCTCTCGCGCCCAACCACCTTAATGAAATCCCTGACACATTCTCTGCCGATATATTCAAAGCCGTCGTACTGCGTATCGTGCTCCTCGTTCTCATACGGCTCACGATAGAGCACCTCTTTCATGCCGTAGAGATGACGTGCGCCGGGCACGGCAAGTATCATAACTCCGCCGGGCTTCAGCACGCGAAGAAATTCCTCGGGCACGATGGGCGCAAAAACATCCGTCAGAACATCCACACTGCTGTCCGCAGCAGGTATGTGGAAAAGACTCGCCACCGCGAAATCAATGCCCTTATATTTTCCGGCTGCGGCCTTTACCGCAAATTTGGAAATATCTATGCCGCTGACTGCTGCATTCATACTTTGAGTAGCACTAAAGAGCGAAGAGGTATAGAAACCCTCTCCGCAGCCGGCATCGAGCAGCACGCCGTTCTCCGGCAAATATCGTGATGCAAGCTCTGTCAGCTTATCCCTGAATACATCATAATGTCCGAGCGACAGAAAGCTGCGGCGTGAATCCACCATGAGCTTTGTGTCCCCCGGCACCTTTGCATGCATCTGCTTTACCGGCAGCAGGTGCACATAGCCCTGCCGCGCAATATCATAGCTATGTCCGTTTTCGCACACAAGGGCGCGCTCACGCCTTTCGAGCGCCGCCTTGCACGCAGGACAGCAAAATAACATCTTTATACTTCACCCTATTCTTATCCCTTTGCCAGATACCAACTTTCGCCGCTTGCAGCATCCGCTATCATCGGCACACTCAGCGAAACAGCCTCCGCCATTTCACTTTGCAGTATCTCCTTTACCCGGAGCGTTTCCTCCTTGGGGCACTCGACTATAAGCTCATCGTGCACCTGCAAAATGAGCCTTGCTCTGAGCTTTTCTTCCTTAAGTCTGTTTCTGACGCGTATCATCGCTATTTTGATGATATCCGCCGCCGCGCCCTGTATGGGCATATTTCTTGCAACGCGTTCGCCGAAGGCACGCATATTGAAATTCGTGCTTTTCAGCTCCGGCAGATATCTTCTGCGCCCGAACAGCGTTTCAACATAGCCGTCCTTCTTCGCGTTTTCGACTACCTGCTCCATATATTCCGCAACGCCCCTGTAATTGCGCAGATAATCCTTGATATAGTCATCAGCCTCCTTGCGGCTGACGCCGATATCCTTTGCAAGCGAGAACGCACCTATGCCGTAAACGATACCGAAGTTAACGGCCTTTGCACGGCTTCTCATCTGCGGAGTCACAAGCTCCTCCGGCATATCAAAAACTCTTGCAGCCGTGGAGGTGTGTATATCGCGGCCGGAGCGGAAATCGTCTATCATCTGCTCATCGTTCGCAACATGTGCCAGAACACGCAGCTCGATCTGTGAATAGTCGGCATCCACAAGGTCACAGCCTTGCGGCGCGATGAAAAATCTTCTGAATTCGCGTCCTATCGCCGTTCTCACCGGAATATTCTGCAAATTCGGCTCCGTGGAAGAAATTCTTCCCGTTCTGGTCTCCGTCTGATTAAAGCTTGAATGTATTCTTCCGTCATCGGCAATAACCTTCAACAGGCCGTCACAATAGGTGGATTTCAGCTTTGCAACAGTTCGGTAGCGCAAAACCTTATCGACCACCGGATGAGCGTTTCTCAGGCCCTCAAGGACATCCGCATTCGTCGAATAGCCGGTCTTTGTCTTCTTTCCGTGCGGAAGCCCGAGCTTCACAAAGAGCGCATCGCCGAGCTGAGCCGGGGAGTTGATATTAAACTCATACCCTACCTCCGCGTATATCTCGCCTCTGAGCTGCTCTGTCATTTCGGCAAGCTGTTCGCCATACACCTTTATAGCCTCGCGGTCAACGAGGAAGCCGCTCTCCTCCATCTCACCGAGAACGAGCGCCAACGGAAGCTCTATCGTCTTCAAAAGCTCATGCTGACCCTTTTCATCTATCTGATGCTGCAACACCTCGCAGAGCTTCGGCATGGCAGCCGCAGCACGTGCTGCCTCATCCTCATATTCTCCGACAGAAACACCGTATTCCGCCGCAAGGCGCAGCACTGTGTAATCCGAGCCTGATGGATTCAGCAGATACGCCGCAAGCTCGACATCCATTTCAACAGCCTCAAGCTTTGCTCCAAGGCGCAGAGCCGCGCGGTGAAGCTGCTTGATCCCGATAGTATATTTCTTGATCGATCTGTTCGATAAAAATGCTCTGATGAAGGCTTCCTCTGCGGGAACCGCCGCTATCTCACGGCCGTTTTCAAATTCGCCGCAAATATAGAGCTTATCTATATTTGCACCGCTCCAGACGGGTACAAAGTATGCACTGCCCATATCCTCACACTGAGCGAGCACCGCCGCGCCGTCCTCATACTCATGTACAGCAAGCAGCTCCGTATCGCCCTCCTGTACAGACGGCGCCGTAAGTGTCGGCTGAGCCGTCAATTTGAGCCTGTCCATGAGCTTAAAGAGCTCAAGCCTCGTCATGAGGGCTGCTGCCGCCGCAGGATCACCCTCAGTCGGGATGTAATCCTCTATATTCGTATTGATCGGCGCATTGCGTCGTATGGTGCCGAGGTCATAGCTTAAAAACGCATTGTCCCTTGAAGCTATCAGCTTGTTCTTCATGCCCGGCTTTATGTCGAGCTCATTCAGATTATCATAGATATATCGGAGCGAGCCGAATTTTCTGATAAGCTCTCCGGCGCCCTTTTCACCGATACCAGCAACACCGGGGATATTGTCCGAGGTGTCACCCTGTATCGCCTTGATATCTATGAGCTGATGCGGAAGAACACCGTAGGTCTCCATGATGGCATCGATATCATAGAGCGTTACGGCGGACTGGCCGAATTTAGTCGTGGCAAGACGTACACTGGTCTTCTCCGATACCAATTGCAGGCTGTCCCTGTCACCGGTAGCTATCAGGCAGGTATTGCCGCTATCCTCACAGGCCCTTGCAAAGGTACCGAGTATATCGTCGGCCTCCCAGCCCTCACAGGTCACTATTCTGTAGCCGAGATATCCGAGCAACTCCTTTAGCAGCGGCATCTGTGCGGCAAGCTCCGGCGGCATTCCCTTTCGCTGAGCCTTATAGCCCGCATACGCCTTATGTCTGAAGGTGGGTGCACGCAAATCAAAGGCTATTGCTACCGCATCGGGCTTTGTCTCCTCCTTTAATCTTTCGAGGATATTGAGAAAGCCCACTATTCCGTTCGTAAATTCACCGTTTTTTGTTGTAAGCACCTTTATTCCGTAGAATGCACGGTTGACGATGCTGTTTCCGTCCAATGCCAGAAGCTTCATTTAAACTTCTCCTTTTCAGTTATCAGGGGTCAAACGTAACATCCCTGTTTTCCATATATACCTTCTCAAGCAGTCTGTCCAGATCCTCGAGCGTGCACAGCTCGCCTGCCATGCGGCGGAATTCCGCTGCACCCCTGAGGCCATGCATATACCATGCAACGTGCTTTCTGGCCTCACGCATACCGCGCAGCTCGCCCTTTGCCGCACAGAGCGCATCCATGTGGCGCTTGATGACAACTATCCTCTCGGACACTGTCGGCGGCGGCATTATGCGCATACCCGTGCTGAAATAACCGTTTATCTCGCGGAATATCCACGGATTTCCCAGTGCACCACGGCCTATCATGACCATGTCGCAGCCCGTATCATTCATCATTTTTACTGCGGACTGCACATCCCTCACGTCTCCGTTACCGAGCACCGGAACACTCACGCTCTCCTTGACCCTGCGTATTATGTCCCAATCCGCTTCGCCCTCATACATCTGAGCCTTTGTACGGCCGTGAACACATATCGCATCCGCACCGGCCTCCTCGCAGTATTTGGCTACCTCAACGGCATTCACGCTGTTCTCATCCCAGCCCTTGCGTATTTTCACTGTCACCGGGATATCCACAGCGGCCTTCACCGCACGTACTATATCTCCGCAGCGCGGCGGATTCTTCATCAATGCGCTTCCGCAGTTGTTGCCGGCTATTTTCGGCACGGGACAGCCCATATTGATGTCTATTACCTCCGGGCCGGCCTCTGCCGCACGCTTTGCCGCGGAAGCGAATATCAGCGGATCATCACCGAAAAGCTGTATCGCGATGGGGTGCTCACTCTCGCCGAGAGAGATGAGCTCCTGTGTCTTCTTATAATTATATTGCAGCGCCCTTGTGGACACCATTTCCGTTACACAGTATGCCGCACCGAAGGCACAGCATATTTCTCTGAAAGAGCGATCCGTCGCACCGGCCATGGGCGCCAGAGCCGCAACTCCGTCAAGTTTCAAATTACCAATTACCATAATCTTCTCATTTCGTGCGCATATCCGTGTGTTTCACACAGTTTTTGAAACACGCCGCGCTAAATATCATTCCATTCTATTTTATCCTACCCATATGAACTTTTCAATAAAAATTCCTTAAAAAACAAAAATTGCCTTTAATCCGCACATTCGTTGTGATATAATCCAATATATAATAACAGAAACGGAGGCTGCGACTTGAATTCCTCTAAAACACATAGCAGTTTGACCTCAAACGCTGAAAAAAAACATTTTATATACGCATTTTTAAGCGGCCTGTGCCTTGCCGCCGTCATATTTCTGCCATTCATCCTTGTAGATGGCGGAAGATTTCTATTCTACGGAGATTTCAACGTTCAACAGATACCCTTCTATCGTATCGCTCATGATGCGGTGCGCTCCGGAAATATCGGCTGGAATCATCTGACCGACCTCGGTGTCAATTTCATCGGCTCATATTCCTTTTATCTGCTCGGCAGCCCGTTTTTCTGGCTTACGATACCCTTCCCGGGGGAATGGCTGCAATACCTGATGGGGCCGCTTTTCATATTGAAATTCGGCTGTGCGTCACTGACTGCATATGTCTATCTGCACCGCTATGCCAAAAATCAGAACGCGGCGCTCATTGCCTCACTGCTGTATGCATTTTCCGGCTTTTCGATCTACAATATATTCTTCAATCACTTTCATGAGGCCATTATTGTATTTCCGTTGTTGCTTGCGTCACTTGACGAATACATGTACAAGCGTCAGCGCGGCGTCTTCGCTGTCATGGTGGCCCTGTGCTGCATCACAAACTACTATTTCTTTGTTGGTATGGTGACCTTCACCGTTATATATTTCTTTGTGCGGCTTCTTTCCGGAAGCTGGCAGATATCCGTACGTGATTTTCTCCTGCTGGCACTTGAAGCCGTTGTCGGACTCAGCATGTCCTGTGTGCTGCTGATACCGAGCATACTTTGCATCACTCAGAACTACCGTGTTTCAAACCCAATAAACGGTTGGAACGCCCTGCTTTACAGCAGCAATCAGCGCTATGTACATATTTTGCAGAGCTTTTTCTTCCTGCCCGACCTCCCGGCGCGCCCGAACTTCGCACCGGATTCCAACTCCAAATGGTCATCACTCGGCGCATGGCTGCCAATGTTCAGCATGACAGGTGTTATCGGCTGGCTGCAAATACAGAGAAAGCACTGGCTCAAGCGTATGCTGTGGATACTGTTCATCATGGCGCTGATACCCGGCCTGAACTCCGCCTTTCAGCTCATGAACGCCTCCTATTATGCACGTTGGTTCTACATGCTGACGCTGATGATGGCCGCAGCCACAATGATGTCCCTTGAGAATAGTCGCGTTGATTGGAAACGTGCACTGAAATGGACCACCGCTATCACCGTTACAGTGGGTCTTGTAATCGGCCTTACGCCTACGCTCATCGAGGAGGACGGCAAGATCGTCTCCGCAACCTTTGGCCTTGAAAAGTATCCCACACGCCTGTGGAGCTACCTTGCGATATCCATAATCTGTCTGGCGCTTGTGGCATTTATCATAACCTTCTATGTTAAGAATTCCAAAGCCTTTTATCGTGCAACGGCAGTATGCCTCAGCCTTGTCATAACACTGTCCTCAATATACTTCATCGCACTGGGCAAGGCGCAATCCTCCGACCCGAACGATCACATAATTCCCTATGCACTCAACGGCGGCAAGGATGTAACGATAGACGACCTGCGCGACAGCCGCGTACGCAATGATTTCTACGAGAGCCTTGATAACTCGGCCATGTTCTGGCAGGTGCAGTCGATACAGGCCTTTCACAGCATTGTTCCCGGCTCTCTCATGGAATTCTACGACAGCATCGGTGTTAAGCGTGATGTTGCTTCACGCCCCGAGGTGTCACACTATGGTCTGCGCGCGCTGACAAGCGTAAAATACCTCTTTGACAGCGATCACGATGACAAATACTTTGCCGGCGAGGATTTTTCCGCCCCGAGCATGCCCGGTTGGGAGTATTACGGAAACGCAAACGGCTTTGACATCTATCAGAACATGAACTACATCCCCCTCGGCTTCACCTACGACAGCTATATCGCGGAGGAACAGTACGAAAATACCGATGAAGATTCACGCGAGCTGCTGCTGCTCAAGGCTATGCTGCTCAGTGATGACCAGATCGAGCTTTGGGGCGATATGCTGGCTCCGCTCGACATGTCAACGGTCAGCTATACAAGAGAGCAGTATGCCGAGGATTGTGCCGCGCGCAATACGCTCACCTGCTCGAGCTTCAACTACACAAATTCCGGATTTGATGCCACAATAACCACCGAGCACGACACACCCGTATTTTTCAGCATTCCCTATGAAACAGGCTGGAGCGCATATGTGAATGGCTCCCCCGTTGAGTTGGAGCGTGTAAATGTCGGCTTTATGGCCGTGAGAGTCCCGGCCGGCGAGAATGTGCGCATACAGTTTGTCTACAGAACTCCCGGGCTGTACCTCGGTATAGCCATAACCGTTATATCCGTCATTCTCCTTGTGTTCTATTGCTTTGTTATGCGCGTTTTCGAACGCTCCAAAAGAGCGACCGAGCGCGCAAGGCACAACATGGTACGCAGACCTCTCTCCCACTATGCCTCAAAGCACGGAGCGCATTTTGAAGAACACACCTTGATAAAGCTTAAACCGCGCATCAGAACGGATAAGCAGCTTGAAAAACAGGAGGGTTTCATAGATGATTGAAGAGCGTAATGCACCGGTACTGTACCTTGTAATTCCCTGCTACAACGAGGAAGAGGTATTGCCGGAGACAACTAAGCGACTTACAGAAAAGCTTTACAACATGATACATGCGGATATGATCGACCGCGACAGCCGTATACTCTTTGTCGATGACGGCAGCCGCGACGATACTTGGCAGCTCATTGAAATGTACAGCGCCGCGGTGCCGTATGTGGACGGAGTTAAGCTTGCACACAACCGCGGACACCAAAACGCGCTGCTGGCCGGCCTGATGACCGCTATGCCGCTTTGTGACTGCGCGATAAGCCTGGATGCCGACCTCCAGGATGACATAGACGTCATCGATGCCTTTGTTCAAAAATACGCGGAGGGCTGCGACGTGGTCTACGGTGTTCGCAACAAACGCGATACCGATACTTTCTTCAAGCGCACCACCGCTGAGGGCTTCTATAAGTTCATGAAGCTGCTCGGCGTGGATGTTGTTTTCAATCATGCCGACTACAGATTGATGAGCCGCAGGACTCTTGAGGGCCTTTCTGAATACAGAGAGGTAAATCTCTTCCTGCGCGGAATAGTGCCGCTTATCGGCTTCCGCAGTGACTATGTTTACTACGACCGCGCAGAGCGCTTTGCGGGCGAATCTAAATATCCGCTCAAGAAAATGATCTCCTTTGCACTCGACGGCATCTCCTCATTCAGCGTAAAGCCCCTGAAGCTCATATCGAACCTCGGTATACTGATCTCGGTTCTCAGTGTTTTCGGCCTTTTATACGCGCTTATTTCGCATATATGCGGTGTAACAGTGGCCGGCTGGACTGCGATAGTGTGCTCCATATGGTTGCTCGGCGGACTTCAAATGCTGTGCCTCGGCGTTGTCGGAGGCTATATCGGCAAGATATACGGTGAGGTTAAGCAGCGTCCGCGCTACCTGATAGAAAAGCACATAAAAGAAGAAAAAACTAAATAATTGATCCGCCCCGAAGACATAAGATATCTCCGGGGCGGACTTTTTATGCTTTAAATTTAAAATCGAGTGAATTCGATTACATGAGGCTTCTGTAAAGAGCTGCGATCTCTTCAACGGAGGTATCACGCGGGTTGCCCGGGCAGCAAGCGTCTGCAAATGCGCTCTCTGCAAGGAACTGTACATCCTCTTCCTTAAGGATACCCTTGAGGTCTGCCGGGATGCCGACATCTGCACTCAGCTTCTTAACTGCTGCGATAGTTGCGTTTGCAGCCTCTTCAGCGGTCATAGCGTCAATGCCCTCAACGCCCATTGCCTTACCGACTGCACGGTAGCGCTCGCCGGAAACGGAAGCATTGTACTCAAGGCCTGTGGGAAGGATGATAGCGCAGGCTACGCCGTGCGGAGTATCATACAGAGCGGAAAGACCGTGTGCCATGGAGTGAACGATACCGAGACCGACATTGGAGAAGCCCATGCCTGCGATGTACTGGCCAAGTGCCATGCCCTCACGTCCCTCATCGGTGTTTGCAACGGCGCCGCGGAGGTTTGCGGAGATCAGACGGATAGCCTCGAGGTGGAACATGTCGGAAATAGCGCATGCACCCTTTGTGATGTAGCCCTCAATAGCATGTGTCAGAGCGTCCATACCTGTAGCGGCTGTGAGGCTCTTCGGCATGGAAGCCATCATGTCGGGATCGACAACTGCGATCTCCGGAATGTCGTTTGTATCAACACAGACAAACTTACGCTTCTTCTCAACGTCAGTGATAACATAGTTGATTGTTACCTCTGCTGCTGTACCTGCTGTTGTCGGAACGGCAATTGTAAATACGGCATGCTTCTTGGTCGGAGCAACGCCCTCCAGGGAACGAACATCTGCGAACTCCGGGTTCTCGATGATGATACCGATAGCCTTTGCAGTGTCCATTGCAGAGCCACCGCCGATAGTAACGATGCAGTCAGCACCGGATGCCTTGAAAGCAGCAACACCGTTCTGTACGTTCTCGATGGTCGGGTTTGCCTTAACATCGCTGAAGATCTCATAAGCAAAGCCTGCTGCATCGAGCAGATCTGTAACCTTAGCCACTACTCCGAACTTAACGAGGTCCGGGTCTGTGCAGACAAAAGCCTTTTTGTAGCCTCTTGCTGTCAGCTCGGGAACGATGTTTTCTATCGCGCCCTTGCCATGATAGGAAATTGTGTTCAAAACAATACGATTTGCCATTTTAACTCTCTCCTTTGAATTTATCGGTCATTTCCCGTCTCTCAGAGATCGAGAAAATCCTTGCGGTAATCAACGCCGAAGAACTCGGCAAGCTCGACCATCTCGGAATCCTTAATGGTATTGATGCGCGGCAGGTGAGCTGTAAGCATATATATCTGTGCAGCCTTTTCAACTGTCTCTATAAGTCCGAAGGTCTCGTCCATGGTTTTGCCGGCGCCGTAAATGCCATGCATTCCCCATACGACCAGACGGAACTCCTTCATCTTCTCGGCAGTAGCCTCACCGATGGAATTTGTGCCGCAGAGCATCCACGGAAGAACACCTACGCCGTCCGGGAAAACAACGATGCACTCGGTGCACATCTCCCACAGGGTATGGGTGAACTTCTTCTCATCCAGCTCATGAACATAGTTCATTGCCAGAGTATTTGTCGGGTGGCAGTGCATGACAACTCGGTTGTCCGGGTCAACGGAGAGCCTTGCCATGTGGCTCATCATGTGTGCCGGGAATTCGGAGGTAAACTTTCCGCCATCCTTGTAACCCCAAAGCAACTCGGCTGTGCAGCCGTCGGCGGCGATTCTGATAATGCCGAGGTTTGTCTCGGGATCATCCTCAACATTCTTGAAATACTTGCCGGTGCCGGTAACGATGAATATCTTGCCGATGAGGGGCTTTGCCTCAAAGCCTATCGGTATGCGGCGGATGACCTTCTGCAAGTCAAGATACTCAGCGACCTCGTAAGCATTCAGCATATAGCTGATATTTCCGCCGTTACGCTCATCCCAGCCAAGACGATACATGTTAGCTGTGGTCTTGCGCATTTCCTCCACAAAGGGAGCTGTCATTATATCCTTCATTTTGATTTTCTCCTTAAAGTGATCTTAAAAAGCCTGTCAAACGCTGTGCTATGCGCTCATGTCCGGCATCGTTCGGATGAAGTCCGTCCGGCATATAGAGTTCCTTCTGCACGGGCACCACAGGATTTATGCCGCCCACACGGAAAAGATCAAGCACGGGTACGCTGTAATATGCCGCAACTTCAATTATTGCATCGACATAACCCTCGAGGTTTGTCTGGCGGCGAACACCGAATTCGTTGTAAGTGCAGTTATCCTCTCCCAGTCTGTGCAGCGGAGTCATAATAACCACATGTGCCGTGGGATAGCGCTCAAAAAGCTTGTTCAGCAGCACATGGTATGCGCCGTAAAAGCTGCTGTCGTCCCTGTCCGCCATTGTACCGAGCGGAGCATCACCGTGACCGTAGTCATTTGTGCCGCCGAACACCACTATAGCGTCGAGATTTTCTTCCATCTCATCTACACGGGATGCAAACCAGCGCTCCCAATCCGCATTATCCTTTGAATGCTGCGGTGCGATGCGTGTTCCGCCTATGCCGTAGCCAAAGCAAACGGCACCGGTATCCCTCTGTATTCTGTTCCAGAAAATGTTTTCACTTTCCGCAACGCCATGACCCTCGGTGATGCTGTCACCGAGAAAGCCTATTCTTTTACCCTTAAGCTCCATATCAAGCACTCCTTATACGCGCTTAGACTGTACCTCAGCCTCGTATTTCTCGATAACCGGGAACCACTCGCCGTCAACGGGCTTTCCGCAGGAACGGCAGTACTCCTCCCAAATCTCACCGAACGGCATGGTCTTAAGCTCCTCCTGGAGAACCATGAGGCGTGTCCAGTCGTCCTCATCCTGGAGGCGCTTGAGCTCGGCATTCGGCTGAAGCAGTGCGAACAAAAGTGCCTTCTGCAAATTACGGAAGCCTGTTACCCATGCGGAAACACGGTTTATAGAAGCATCGAAATAGTCAAGGGCGATAAAGATACGGTCCATGCCGCAGCGTACTATCTCCTTGCAGATTTCCTTTGTCTCATCGTCAAAGCGAACCACATGGTCGGAGTCCCAACGGACACTGCGTGTGATATGCAGAGCCATCTTCTCATCATATGTAAGTATGGATGCGATCTTATCAGAGACCATCTCGGTGGGGTGATAGTGACCGTTATCCATGAGTGTTATGCAATCATCACGGCCGGAAGCATACTTCAGGCACCATTCGGCAGAGCCCACTGTGTAGCTCTCAACGCCGATACCGAAAACCTTGGATTCTGCGCAGGGATAAACCTTTGTCTTATCGAACGGCTCGGAAAGTATCTCATCGAAGGACTGCTTATAGCGCATACGCGGCCCTATGCGGTCAGCCGGAATGTCCTTGTAGCCGTCACCGGCCCAGATATTCATTACGCACGGCTCATTAAGCTCATCTGCAAGATACTGGGAAATGCGAACACATGCCTTGCCATGATCGACCCAGAATTTACGTGTCTCCTCGTTCGGGCTGGAAAGTGTAAGGGGGTCGCACTTTGCATGGGAGAAGAAGGTCGGGTTGAAGTCGCAGCCCATTCCGCGCTCCTTGCAGAAATCCACCCACTTCTTAAAGTGCTTCGGCTCAAGCTGATCGCGGTCAACCCAGGGGTTTTCCTCATCAAAAATAGCGTAGCTTGCGTGCAGATTCATCTTCACCTTGCCGGGAACCAGTGCAATGACCTGATCGATGTCGTCCATGAGCTCCTGTGGTGTGCGTGCACGTCCCGGATAATTACCCGTTGTCTGAATGCCGCCGGTCAGCGGAGCATTCGGGTCGGTATCAAAGCCCCTGACGTCGTCGCCCTGCCAGCAGTGCAGAGAGACGGGAACTGTCTTCAATTTTTCGATAGCGGCATCGACATCCACGCCGATGGCCGCATATTTAGCTTTTGCTTCTGCGTAACTCATTCTAAGCTTCCTTTCAGATGTGTTTTACCAGCGCTTCATATTGCGCTCGTGCTTTTTCAGATATATCTCCCGCATATCCTCCACAGAAATATCATAGCACAGCATGACGTCGTTAAAGTACATCATGACGTCGCACAACTCTTCTATAAAGTCATTGCGGATATCATTGTCCTTCATAATTGCCTCATCACCCTTTTTCTTGATGATGTCCGCCACTTCGCCGGCCTCTATCATCATCCATAAAAGGTGGTTTCGTCCGTTTTCCGGTATCTGAGGCTCCCAGATGCTTTTGTACTTCTCCTGCAGCTCCTTTGCAAGCGCCTGCATTTCGTTAAAACTCAAATCTGCCATTCAAATCATCCTTCCGGCTGAAAAACCTGTATCGGGAAGCTCTCACGGATAACATCGCGTGCATGCTGAACGTCCCTGAGCGTGCCGTCGGCAATCATCTGCACGGCAAGGTTGCCAATAGCCGTACCCTCCGTAGGCCCTGCATACACCGTAAGACCCGTGGTATTTGCCGTAAGCTGGTTCAGATATGCGTCCTGACTGCCACCGCCTACGATATTGAGGCTTGTGTATTTCTTACCGGTTATCTTCTCGAGGCCGTGGATGGCATCGGCATAGGACTGAGCCAGACTGTGATATACGCAGGAAAGTATCTGCGCAACCGTCGGATCCTTATATCCGTTCTCGGCCAGAACAACGCGCACTGCCTCCTGCATGTTCTGCGGAGCCAGGAAGCGCTGATCGTTAACATCCACTCTGCCCGGGTAGCTGTCCGCGCTCTTTGCGATCATCGACAATGTGCCGAAGTCGAATCTGGTCTCGCCAAGCTCACGTCTGATGCTCTGCAACATCCAGAGACCCATTATGTTTCTGAGGTAACGGTAGCGGTACTGATAGCCGCCCTCGTTTGTAAAGTTCTGCTCCATGCTTTCACGTGTTGTGATAGGCTCTTCAAGCTCGACACCGAGCAGGCTCCATGTACCGCTTGAGAGGAACACCGCGTTGTCGTCCTTTGCCGGTACGGCAAGGAATGCGGAGGCGGTATCATGGGACGGAGCACAGCGTACAAGAAGGTCAAAGCCGACCTCGGCACGAATGTCCTTATCGAGAGCGCCGAGAGACTCACCGGCCATTTTAAGCGGGTGGAAAATCTCCGTGGGCAGGCCGAGCCTTTTGATAAGCTCAATATCCCATGTCTTTTCCCTTGCATTTACAAGTGCGGAGGTGCTGGCCTCCGTGTATTCATTTACACATACACCCGTCAGGCAGTATGCCAGATAATCTGGTATCATCAAAAAGTGCTTTGCGTTTTCGATATCCTGCGGTGCTTCCTTTTTGAGCGCCGCAAGCTGATATATGGTATTGAAGGTCTGCTTCTGGATACCCGTCCTCTCGTACAGCTCATCAAACTGTACAACGGCCTCAAGCTCCTCCGGTACACCCTCGGTTCTGCTGTCACGATAGGAGATCGCCTCACCTATACGCTTCATTTCGGAATCGAGCAGGACAAAATCAACGCCCCATGTATCAATGGCCATGCTTACGGGATTATCCATCTTTTCCTTTTCCATGCATTTGCCAATGCCTTTTATCACATTTTCGCGAAGGCCATCGGCATCCCAGCAACGGTGACCGTCCCTCGGCACCGCACCGTTTTTGAAGCGGTATATTTCGGAGAGCTTCAGCTTTCCTTCCTCAAGCCAGCCCAAAATATGCCTTCCGCTTGAAGCACCAATATCAACTGCAAGATAAGTTTTCACTAACAACGCCTCCTCTGCTCTTAATGACTATAGTATATCAAAACTTGCGCAAAAAGATAAGGACGCTGTTTTAACAAAAAAACGTCCTTATTTTTGTAACATATAACAAATTGAGGTCACAAACGCCAATATGTCTGCCAGCAATTACAACATGATGCCAATTTTTCACAATTTTTACCATTGCGTCGTCTCACCACGGACGGCGGTTTTTATTATTGACATATCAGTCAAATGAGTGTAAGATGTACGTACAACCTTAGGTAAACTCCGGAAAGGAATATGTATATGAAAAAGTTTGCAAAGCTCACAGTTGAAAAGGATTTCAAAATTTCCGAGATCGACAAGCGCATCTACGGCTCATTTATCGAGCACCTCGGCCGTGCGGTTTACGGCGGCATCTGGCAGCCCGATCACAGCACCGCCGATGAAGAGGGCTTCAGACGCGATGTCATCAACCTTGTACGCGAATTACAGATACCCATAGTGCGTTACCCCGGCGGCAACTTCGTCTCCAATTTCTATTGGGAGGACAGCGTCGGCCCCGTTGATGAGCGTCCGAAGCGTCTTGAGCTCGCATGGCGCAGCACAGAGCCCAACCTTATCGGTATCAACGAGTTTGCTTCATGGGCTAAAAAGGCCGATACAGAGATAATGCAGGCCGTGAACCTCGGTACACGCGGCATTGAGGCCGCCTGCAACCTGCTGGAATACTGCAATCATCCCTCCGGCACCAAGTACAGTGACATGCGCATAAAGCACGGTGTTAAGGATCCGCACAACATCAAGGTATGGTGTCTCGGCAATGAAATGGACGGCCCGTGGCAGACAGGCCATAAGACCGCCGATGAATACGGCCACCTCGCAAACGAAACCGCCAAGGCCATGCGCCAGATCGACCCGTCCATAGAGCTTGTTCTCTGCGGAAGCTCCAATACCGGTATGCCGACCTTCCCGCAGTGGGAGGCCACAGCTCTCGACTGGGCATATGACAGCGTGGACTACATCTCACTGCACACCTACTACGGCAACCGCTTTAACGACACGGCAAACTTCCTCGCACAGAGCGATGATATGGACAATTTCATCAAGACAGTCATCTCTACCTGCGACTTCATAAAGGCAAAAAAGCGTGCAAAGAAGAGTATAAACCTCAGCTTTGACGAATGGAATGTCTGGTTCCATGCCGATGCGGCGGACAGCGACACCATGAAGAATCGTCCGTGGCAGATAGCTCCTCACCTGCTCGAGGATCATTACGACTTCGAGGATGCACTGCTTGTCGGCCTCATGCTCATAACCCTTATGAAGCACTCCGACCGCGTAAAGATGGCCTGCCTTGCACAGCTTGTCAACGTTATAGCACCCATTATGACCGAGGAAAACGGCCCGGCATGGAAGCAGACCATCTACTATCCGCTGCTCCACGCTTCAAAGTACGGCCGCGGCGCGGCCCTGCAGCCGGTGCTCTCCTCCTCAAAGCACGACACCATGGACTTCACCGATGTAACCGATATTGAGTCCATCGCAGTCTGGAACGAGGAGAAGGACGAAGTCACAGTGTTCGCAGTTAACCGCAGTGTTACCGACGACATTGTGCTCGATATCGATCTGCGCTCCTTCAGCGGCTATCATCCGGCGGAGCATATCGTCCTTGAAAACGACGATATGAAGGCTGTAAACACAGCAACCGCCGATGCAGTAGTCCCGAAGACCGTCACAGACCGCATGGAAAAGGATGGCGACATCTATCGCGTAAGCCTCAGCAAGACCTCCTGGAACGTCCTGCGCTTTACAAAGTAAATCAAATCCGAACAAACGAAAGGGCTGTAGGGTATGACTCCTACAGCCCTTTTGCGGTATTCATATCATCAATACCGATACCCGTGCTTTTCACGGTATTCTCTCGGTGTAACTCCATACATTTTTGAAAATGTGCGATAGAAATAGCTCGTGTTTTCGTAGCCGACAGCGGTTATTATATCCCCCACAGGTATTCTTGTGCTGCTCAGCAGCGCCGACGCTCTTTCCATTCTCTTTCTTTGAAGCAGAGCCTTAAAGGTTGAGCCCGTGGCGCTGTGCACAGCGGAGCTGAGGTACGAAACGGTGACTCCGCAGCGCGCAGCAAGCTCGGTAAGGCTCGCCACGCGGTAATTCTCCTCTATCTCCCTCAGGGCCGTCATAACAAGCGTGCTGTGCTCGTTGTCATCCTCATTATGATCCAATCTGTCCGTGCAGTTGAGAAGCTCCAAAAACAGCAATGCCATGGTGTTCTGTGTGATCCTTCTGCGGTTATTGGTATCCGAGACCAACGCCCAGACCATATTTTCCACAAGATTCTGTACCGGCAAAACATCCGCAACGTGAAACAGCATGCTGTCAAGGCTGTCCATGTGGCTGACTGAATCGGCAATGAATCTGCCAAGCACATTATCCGCACCGATAAGCTCCAGTGCGGCATCGAAAAACTGAGGAAGCACGATGAAATTCACCGCTATGTCATCAATACCGGCACGCTCCACCTCATGTGAAGCGCCTCTTCCGAGAAAAAGCAGCTCGCCCGTATTCAGCGTTATCGGCTCTCCGCCGTTTATTCTGTGCACTGTTTTTCCGGAGCACATGTACAATATCTCGATATAGTTATGCGAATGCCTCGGAAACGGAGCGAAGCGCGTATGCGGACGAACGGTTATCATCTGGCCACGCTCTATCATCTTTTCGCTGTCAACGGTAAAGACCGCCTTTTCGGTATACGCGTGCCTGTCCACCTCGCCGCCATTCAAAATACTCTGCTCCTCGGGCGTTATCACCCTCAATCGGCGCATCAGCTCTTCCTGCATTCTCATCCCTCCCATATCGGCCGACATTCTCGGCACGGTTCATATATCCAGCAGCAGCTCAACCGGGCAATGGTCGCTGCCCATAACCTCGCTCAAAATAATACTGTCACTGACATTGTCACGAAGCTCATCCGTCACAAGGAAATAATCTATACGCCATCCGGTGTTCTTCTCTCTCGAATTAAACATGTATGACCACCAGGTGTACGCACCCTCCTTTTCGGGATAGAACAAACGGAAGCTGTCATTAAAGCCGGATGCAAGCAGCTCTGTGAACTTTCCACGCTCCTCATAGGAGAAGCCGGCATTGCCCACGTTCGTCTTTGGATTTTTAAGGTCTATCGGCTTATGCGCAACATTCATATCTCCGCAAACTATAACAGGCTTCTTCTTATTAAGCTCGGAGAGATACGCACGAAAGGCATCCTCAAATTCCATCCTGAAGTCTATTCTCACAAGCCCACGCTGAGAGTTCGGCGTATATACCGTAACCAGATAGAAGCTTTCATATTCCGCACAGATAACGCGTCCCTCGGCGTCCGCCGCTTCAAGGCCAATGCCATAGGTCACCGATATCGGCTCTGTCTTTGAGAAAATCGCCGTGCCAGAATAGCCCTTCCTCTCGGCGGAATTCCAGTATTCATGATACCCCGGAAGCTCAAAATTCGCCTGCTCCCTTTGCATCTTTGTTTCCTGAAGGCAGATCACATCCGGGTCCTCATTTTTCAAAAAATCCGCAAAGCCCTTACCCATGCAGGCGCGGAGTCCGTTAACGTTCCATGATATCAGCTTCAAAACAAAAGTCACTTCCCTTTTCATGATCTATGTGATATACTTTACTATAATATTGCTGAATACGCAAATCTGAAAGGAGACATACAAAATGCAGAATCCTATCGTTACTATCGAAACAGGCCGCGGCGTTATCAAGGCTGAGCTCTATCCCGATGTCGCTCCCAACACCGTCAACAACTTCATCTCCCTTGTCAAAAAGGGCTTCTATGACGGCACAATCTTCCACCGTGTTATCCCGGGCTTTATGATCCAGGGCGGTGACCCCGAGGGAACCGGTATGGGCGGCCCCGGCTACAGCATTAAGGGTGAGTTCTACGGAAACGGCGTAAAGAACGACCTCACGCACACAACCGGCGTTCTCTCCATGGCAAGAAGCATGCATCCCAACAGCGCAGGCAGCCAGTTCTTCATCATGGTAGCTGACGCTCCCCACCTTGACGGCCAGTATGCAGCCTTCGGCAAGGTAATTGAGGGCATCGATGTTGCACAGGCTATCGTATCCACAAAGCGCGACTGGTCTGACCGTCCGCTCATGGATCAGACAATGGAAAAGGTCACAGTTGAGACCTTCGGTGTTGAGTACGACGAGCCCGTAAAGGCCTGATCCCAAATCAAACGCGTATGGAAGACTCCGTACGCGTTTTTTATTTTATTCTATTCTGGAAAGTATCAGCGGACGCCGCTCCGGCTCAGTCTCTCCAAGTTCAAAGGCATTGAGCAGCATTCTGCCGCCCGTAATGCACTTGTTCTCATCCGAGGAATACACCTCGGCTATTTTTTCTCCGGCGCACACTCTATCGCCGAGATTTTTACAAAGCACAATACCTGCGCCGTGGTCTATCACTCCGTCGGCAGTCTCCCGACCGGCACCCAAAAGCACGGATGCGCGGCCGATTCTCTCCGCGTCCACAGCGATTATATATCCGCTCCGCTCTGCAAGGACATTCCGCTTTACCGCGGACAGCGTGAATTTGTCGGTATCATCAAGATAGGTGGTGTCTCCGTCCTGAGCGCTGACCATCTCACAGAATTTTTCAAAGGCAGCACCGCCGTGAATGGCCGTGTCTGCCATTTTTCTTGCAGTCTCCATAGAGTCCGCTCGCTCGCCGAGATATATCATATTCGACGCAAGCTCCACGCACTCCTCCGTCAGATCCTCCGGGCCGCGTCCCTTGAGCGTTTCGCACACCTCAATAAGCTCGAGGGCATTTCCCACAGCGCGGCCAAGCGGCCTGTTCATCTCGGTAATGAGCGCCACGGTCTTTCTGCCGACCTTCGTACCTATCCTGACCATTTCTTCGGCAAGGCGCTCGGCATCCTGCTGTGTTTTCATAAAAGCACCGCTTCCGCATTTTACATCGAGCAGAATTCGGTCGCAGCCGGAAGCTATCTTTTTGCTCATAATGCTGGAAGCGATCAGCGGCACACTTTCCACAGTACCGGTAACATCCCTTAGAGCATACAGCTTTTTGTCCGCCGGGCACAGCTCGCCGGACTGCCCTATCATCGCACAGCCGACATTTTCAACTATCTCAAGCAGCTCTCCTTTGGATACAGCCGTTCTGAAGCCCGGTATGCTCTCCATTTTATCAACGGTACCACCGGTATGCCCGAGGCCGCGTCCGCTCATTTTGGCTATTTTTACACCGCAGGCCGCCGCTGCCGAAACAATTATTGGGCTGGTCTTGTCGCCGACACCGCCGGTGGAATGCTTATCAACAGTTATTCCGGAAAGTGTTGAAAGATCGACCGTGTCGCCCGAATTTGCCATCAGCATTGTCAGTCGTGCGGTCTCGTCCGCCGTCATTCCGCGAAAGAATACCGCCATCAGCCACGCCGCTGTCTGGTAATCCGGTATCGAACCGTCCGTGCAGCCTCGCACTATAAATTCCAGCTCCGACTCCGTCAGGGCTCCGCCGTCACGCTTTTTTCGTATCAGATCGATCATCAGCATTGTTTACACCTCAATCAGCCGCAAAAAGCCTATTACACTATTTCAAGGGCTACCCTCATCATCTGCGTAAAGGAGGTCTGCCTTTCCTCCGCAGAGAGCCTTTCGCCCGTAATGAGGTCATCCGATACCGTCATCATGGCAAGTGCCTTTTTGCCGCATCTTGCAGCATTCATATACAGTCCGGCTGATTCCATTTCAACGGCCAGAACGCCCATCTTTCGCCATTGCCTGGAGCTGTTGTCCGGCTCCTCATAAAAGACATCACTCGTAAGCAGATTTCCCACATGGAAGCTGACATTCATGCGCCTGGCGTTTTCAACCGCCTTTTCCAGAAGTCCGAAATCCGCTATCGGCGCAAAGGTACCCGGCAGGTGATACTGGGCAGCATAGTTGGAATCCGTACACGTGCCCATGCCTATAACTATATCGCGCAGCTTGACATTATCGGCTATGCTCCCGGCAGAGCCGATACGAATTATCTGCTCAACATCGTAGAAATTATACAGCTCATAGCTGTATATGCCCATGGACGGAATGCCCATTCCGCTTGCCATTACGGAAACCTCTTTGCCGTTGTATTTGCCGGTATAGCCGAGCATACCGCGCACTGTATTGAAGCATTTCGGGTCTTTAAGGAAGCTTTCTGCAATGAACCTCGCTCTCATCGGGTCGCCCGGCATGAGAACCGTCCTTGCTATGTCGCCCTTTTCGGCCATATTATGCGGTGTCATCGTATTCCTCCCATGCTGTTTATTAACTGAGCTATCAGAAAAACTTAACCTCGCTTCCGCCATGCGGATAGAAGCACTCGGACTTTTCGTCGTCCTCAAAAACGGCAAGCATATCCTCAAAGTTGTCGACCAGCTTGTGCTCAAAAAGCTCACTGCGCGGTACCCACATGACCTCTCCCTCATCGGAGGATCTCAGCTCGCCCGTAAATTTATCGGCCCTATAGAGCATTACAACATAGCGGCAGCCGTTCTCGGTGTAAAATTGCTTTACTCCGCAGAGCCTCGGCTCCTCTATGCGTATTCCGGATTCCTCCCATACCTCACGTATCACGGACTCCGAAAACGACTCATACGGTTCAACATGTCCACCTGGGAATACCATTCCCGGCCAGCCCGGATCATTTCTGTCCTGTACCAATACATTGCCCCTGCCATCCGTTACCATACACATGTTGGTAAAAATGGCTGTTTCAGGTTTTGCCATGATGCTCCTCCGTTAAACCCTTACTATTCCTTCGTTTATTATCTCTTCAAGCTTCTCCCTTGAGGGAAGCCCCTCATTGTCGCCCTTATTGGATATCTGTATCGAGCCGATAACAGTACCCCTAAAGGTGGCCTCACGCAGGGAAAGGCCCTCTGCAACAGCACTGAGAACACCTGCTGCAAAGCCGTCTCCGGCACCAACTGTATCGATGATTTTTTCAACGGGGAAACCGCCGACGGTTCCGCTCTCACCGGCACATGACCAATATGCGCCGTCCGCACCGAGCTTCACAACAACGCTGTCAACACCCATATCATGGTAGAATTTTGCTATCTCCTCGGCGCTGTCCTTACCCGTCAGTATTTTTCCCTCACCGATACCCGGCAGTATCAGGTCAGCATCCTGAGCCAGCATATTCATGCTGCGTATCATTTCCTTTTCGCTCGGCCAAAGCTGCGGACGAAGATTCGGGTCAAAGGACACGAACATATCCAGTGCCTTGGCACGAGAGATCAGTCTGCGCACTGCGTCAAAGGCAGATTTGGATATTGCCGGAAAAACGCCGGTAACGTGCAGAAAATCGCATCCGTAGAGGTCGAGCTTATCGATATCGTGCACGGATATCGCAGAAGCCGCACTGTTCTTTCTGAAATAAGCTATCTTCGGGTCACCCACCTCTGTTTTGCCCTTCATCATGAAGCCTGTCAGCTCGTTATCAACAACCGACACGAGGTCTGTGGAAACTCCGTTATTCTGCATACTCTTGAGTATTCTCCTGCCCATGGGGTCGTTTCCGAGGCGTGTGCAGTACATGGCGGTGTGGCCGAGTCGTGAAAGTCCGACAGCCACATTGTATTCCGCACCGGCAACGGCTGCCGAAAAGTGCTCGACATCCTCAAGCTCGCCGAGCTCCTCTGCGATGAAAAGTCCCATCGGCTCGCCCACCAGAACAATCTTACCGTGCTCGCCGTCCTCTATTTCTTCTTCGATATCAAGCTCACTCTCATCAACAAATTCCATCTTCATAGTTCTCACTCCTTAAACCGTTGTCTTTATTACAGTGCACTTGCCGCTGATCTTCACCTTACCGAGTCCTGCCGGAGCAAAGAGACTGTCCGCCGCCTTAAACTCAACGGAATTTTCCTCGCAGACAGCAGTACCGCAGCCTTCGGTCACGACAAGGGACACAAATGAGCTGTCATCAACGTTAAGCTCCGTCTCACCGTCGATCTCATATTTCTCGGTAGTGAAATATTCGCAGGAAGCAAGTTTGGTCTTTGTTCCGCCGCAAATGCTCTCGGGCTTACTCTGCTTGTCGGCAGTATCGCTCGGAACCAGTGAAGACACCTCTATCGCCTTTTCAACATGCAGCTCACGAAGCTTTCCGTCCGCTCCGCGGCGTGCATAATCGTAAACTCTGTAGGTAGTATTTGAATTCTGCTGTATCTCGCAGATAAGTATTCCTGCGCCTATCGCATGAATCGTACCGGACTTGATAAAGAACACGTCGCCCGGCTTGACATCGGCCTTATACAGCACATCGGTCAGAGTGTTGTTCTCTATATGCTGCTTGAATTCTTCCTTTGTAAGCTCACGGTTCACGCCGAAATAGAGGGATGCGCCCGGCTCGCTCGCCATAACATACCACATCTCCGTCTTGCCGTACTCGCCCTCAACGCGCAGTGCATATTCGTCGCTCGGATGCACCTGCACGGAAAGCGGCTGCTTGGCATCGATAAATTTAATAAGCACCGGGAATTCCTCAAAGCGCTCACAGTTTGTGCCGAGCACAGCCCTGCCGAGCTTCTCTATGTACTCATCAAGAGCGAGACCGTCAAACTCACCGCCGCAAATAACGCTCTTGCCAGCCGGGTGTGTGGAAAGCTCCCAGCTCTCCGCAACCTTGTCGTAATCGCAGTTCTTTCCGTAGACATCGCGCAGCTTTGTGCCGCCCCAGAGGTAATCCTTAAATGACGGTGCAAGCTTTTCTATCTTCATTTTAATCGTCTCCTTAATATCGTAAATTTATTTATCTGTTTTCTCTGTCGAATGCTTCTCGTGCAGCGACATCGGCATTACAAGCGGCTTTTCAGCCGTATTGCCGTCAAGCATGCCGATAAGCTTTTCGGCAACTATTCTGCCCATTGCGTCCTTGGGATGCTCGAACGAGGTTATCTTAACCGGAGAATAATCCGAAACGCTCGAATTATCAAAGCCGAGCACCAAAACATCCTCCGGCACCCTTATGCCGTGCTTTGTCAGCAGCTCGATAACTCCGTACGCTATCTGGTCGTTGTAGCACACTATACCGTCGCAGCCATGCAGACGCTCAAGCATGTACTCCCTGTTATCCTCTCTGAAAAGCCTTGATTTTTCGGCCGTCGTGTACCATACCACATTCTCATCCGAAAGCTCGTAGCCGCTGTGCATGAGTCCCTCCGAGAAGCCGGCATAGCGCCCATGGCCCTGCATATCATCGGATTTGAAAACTCCGCCAAGCCTTTTGCAGCCCCTCGATATCAGCAGCTCCACAGCTTCTTCGCCGGCACGCCTGTCATCCGTTACCACATACACGGTATCGGAAAGATCACGATAATAGCCATTGAAAAAGACCACCGGCACGCCCATTTTTTCAAGCTCACGGTACAGCTCAACATTCGGGTTCGGGAAAGCCGTTTTTGTGCCTTCAACGATAACTCCGTCAACGCCGCGCTCTATCAATGAACGCAGTATGCGCCCCTCATCCTCAACGCGATTATTTGTAACACCCAGAGAAATGCAGTATCCGGCGTTAGTCAGCGTCTCCTCTATACCGCGAATTATTGTAGGAAAAATATAATCCGAGATATATGTTGTGACAACCGCTATATTGTTTCCGTGGCATACCCTGCGTGTACTCTGAGAAATATAGGTGCCGCTGCCGCGCCTGCGCTCTATCAGGTTTTCCTGCTCCAGAACGCCGAGCGCCTGACGTACCGTCTGCCGGCTGTAGCCGAATATCTCCGAAAGCTCGTTTTCGGATTCCATCCTATCACCCGGCGCATAGGTTCCGTTCTTTATCCTTTCCCTGATCGTATCGACCAAAAAGCGGTATTTTGCCGTTTTTCTGTCCGAATCTGCCATGCCTGATACCCTTATCCTTTCCTGGCTTTTTTTGATGAACATCCACACGGTACATTCCCACAAAAATGCACCTACCTGTCCGTACATCTACATTATAAGAAACCGTACAACTTTTTGCAAGTACCGGAGCACATTTTGCAAAAAATTGTACGGCTTCATGGCGAAAAACCGCCGCACCGAAAAAGCTCCGGTGCGGCGGATAAAAGCAAATTATTCCACTGTCAAATCAAAACGGAAGTTGAAGGTCTCATCATTGAACTGCTTATCCTCAGCCAGTCTCGGGCCGCAGCTGTTGGAGCCTACGCCGCTCATCTTGTAGTCAAAGCAGAAGACAACATCCGGGCTCATCTCAAGCTCATAATTATGTGCTTTTGTCATGAGCTCCTCCTGAGTGTAACGGGAGAGATTGAAGGAAATATCCTCCGGGCTCTCCACTGTGACGGCAGCGGCACCGTCGGTAACGGTGACATATGCGCAGCCGTAGTGGCTTCCGTTCTCCTGCGGCTTCACGTAATCCTCAAACAGATCGTCCGTGCGCTGTGCAAAGCGACCGAGATAGGATGCATGATGCTTGTCGCAGTAGGATTCATACGGGCCATAGCCGAAGTACTCAGCGGTATCGTATGCCTTGGGCAGGAACATGCGCACACCGAATCTCGGCAGGAACGGACGCTCCATATCGCGCTTGCCCTCAACATTCGCACGGATCTTGCCTGTACCATCGATCTCAAAGCGGCAGGAAAGCGTTACGAACGGACGGCGATAGATAGCTGCGAGGCCGAACTCAACGTTGATCACCGCAATGCCGTTCTCAACACAGGTCGTGCAGGAATAGACCTTTGTGGTAACTCTGTCGTAGCCTGCCTGCTCCCACTCTGCATTTACGTTTTTATCGTTATCCGTCGGAGCACGATAGACGTTCCATTCCATGGGACGTGTCATAACGGAAGCATTGTCCTTTACCATTGAGTCAAATGCGCCGCGTGTCTTGGAGAATACATATCTGAAGCTCTCGCCGCAGACTGTGACGGTTCTGTTGTCCTCTTCAACGGTGAGCTCGCCCTGAGTGAGCGGAGCCTCCTCGCGGACAGCACGGGAAACGATGAGCTGGTCATGTCCGAGAGCATGACCCTTCGGGAAGAAGATGCTGTCGTCCTTCTTTGCGCTGTAGCAGAGCAGCACCGTTACGTCGCCCTCGGTCGGGATCTCGCTGTTCAGCGTGATGACGCCGCTCTCGTGCGGAGCTATCTCAACATCATCTATAACACCGCAGGCCACAGTGTCGCCATTCTGCTGGATCTCCCAGGAGATCATGAGGTAATCGGCGGTATTTGTGAAATCGCGGTAGTTTGTCAGGCGTATTTCCGACTTTTCGGCATTTACAAGCTCGGCGCGTACGGGTCTGATAACATTCTTGTACTCAAGCAGAGCCGTATGCGGTGTGCGATCCGGATAAACAAGACCGTCCATGCAGAAGTTGCCGTCATGCGGATATTCGCCGAAATCGCCGCCGTAGCGGAAGATATCACGGTTATCGGGTGTTGTGCCGCCATATACCGCATGGTCGCACCACTCCCAGACAAAGCCGCCCATAAAGCGGTCATACTTCATGATGAGCTGCTGGTATGCCTCGGCGTCTCCGGGGCCGTTGCCCATTGCGTGGATGTACTCGCAGAGCACAAGGGGCAGCTTATTGTTCTCATCCGCAAAGTACTCCTCTATCCACTGCGGAGCCGGGTACATGCTGCTGATAACGTCAAGATCGGAAAGGTCGTTCTGATGACCTCTTGCATTGAAATAATAGTTCTCGTAATGAGTCAGTCTGGACGGATCATAGCTGTGTATCCACTTGCCGACCTCCTCAAAGCTCGGGCCCCAGCCGCTCTCATTGCCGTAGGACCACATGAGCACGCAGGCATTGTTCTTAGCGGAAATAACACTGCGCTGTGCACGGTCGAGTATCGCCTTGGTGAAAATCGGGTTCAGCGCGATATCGGCATATTCGTCGGAGCCCCAATCACCCTTCTGTGCGGATGCACCGTGCGATTCCATATCCGCCTCTGCGATGACGTAGAAGCCGTATTCGCTGGCAAGCTGCAGGAACCACGGGGCGTTCGGATAATGGCTGGTGCGGATAGCGTTGATGTTGTGCTGCTTCATGAGGAACATGTCGCGCTTAGCCTGCTCACGGCTGATTGTATAGCCTGTGACCGGGTCGCTGTCGTGACGGTTAACGCCGCGCAGCTTTATCTTAACACCGTTCCAGTGCAGCACGCTGTCGATTATCTCTATCTTGGAGATACCGACCATCTGCTCGATGACCTCCTCCGGTGTGCGGAGAACGAGCTTATACTGATACGGGTCTTCTGCATTCCACAGCAGCGGAGCATCTACTACGAACTGCGGCGCATTGCCCTCGCAGGTGCCGACGAGCTCACCGTCCGGTGCATACAACTCTGCCGTGACCTCCGGTGCGCCGATAAAATCAAGCTCGGCGCGAACCACTGCACGTGAAAAATCATCATTGAGCTCTGTCTTTACAAAATAATCTCTGATATGCTCATTCGGACGGCTGATGAGATAAACATCGCGGAAAATACCACTCATACGAAGCTTATCCTGATCCTCAAGATATGTGCCGTCGCACCACTTAAGTACGAGCACGGCAATGGAGTTTTCGCCCTCCACGAGAAGATCGGAGATATCGAACTCGCTTGTGGAGTGGGATACCTGGCTGTAGCCTGCGAACTCTTCGTTTATCCACAGATAGAAGCAGGAATCGACGCCCTCAAAGTTAATGTAGGTCTTATTCTTGAGATCCTCCTCGGTCATTGTGAATCTGCGCAGATACAGACCGCAGGGATTCTCATCCGGCACATAGGGCGGATCGAACGGAATGGGATAGCGCACATTTGTGTACATGTGGCGGTCGTATCCGGCATTCTGCCAGCAGGACGGAACCTCTATCTCGTCCATATCGTCCTCATCAAAGCAGATATCGGCGTCGTATCCATCCGGGAAAACATCGAGGAAGGAATCAAAATAACGGAAAGACCATGTTCCGTTCAGCAGGCACACACGTGAGGATTCACCCTCATCCTCGGGTGCCTTCGGCAGGTAATAGCTTCTGATGGGGCATGTTCCGACATGCAATATATCGGGATCTTCATGCATTTTTGTAAAATTCATCATCTTTACCATCCTTATTCTGGATTAAGATTGTTTGGAAATTGCGGTTGACCCTCATTTTCCCTTATGGTATACTGAACGAAGTATACTCTTACTACAAGATTACATGATAAATGTCGACAGGTCAAGACTGAAAATGCATTTATTTTTATTTATTTTTCTTTATTTTTCAAGGGAGATATCAAATTCATGACGATACAGCTCATCATTTCAGTAATATTCCTGCTGCTCATTCTGTGCGGCAGCTTCTGTATATCCGATGCCGCGTCCGGCAGGCACAGCGGGGTTATTTCGTCCAACGCTTTGCCCATAGCCACCTTTGTCACCGCACTGAGCCTCGGACTGATACTGCGGCTGATACTCGGCTACAACACAACCGGCTTCAGCTTGGATATCTCATGCTTCAAGGCATGGGCCATGTACACGCATGAGGTCGGCTTCAACAGCATGTATTACAGTGACTTTTTCATAGATTATCCGCCGGGATATCTGTATATGCTCTATCTGATGGAATTTTTTCGCCGCCTTTTCTTCATACCCGACTACAGCCAGACCTTCATATTGCTCATAAAGCTGATACCGATACTCTCCGATATCGGCTGCACGGCAATAATCTGGGTGCTCGCAAGGAAAAAGCTCTCCGAAAGCGCCTCACTGTTCACCGTCTGTGCATATCTGTTCTGCCCTGCGGTCATAGTGAATTCCGCCGTGTGGGGACAGGCCGACAGCTTCTGCGCGCTGCTTTTGCTGCTGACGCTGCTTCTGTTGTGGTATGACCATATTCCGGCGGCCGCCGTAATGTACGGCATGGGCATACTTTCAAAGCCTCAGATGCTGATTTTTGCCCCCGTGCTCATCTTCTGGGTAATAAGAAAACGCAAATTCAGACACCTTGTTATCGGCCCGGTTCTGTGCATAGCGGTCATTCTTCTGCTTGCCACACCCTTTATCCGGGACTTTGATTATTTAAAGCTCATTGATCTCTATATCGGTACCATGGATCAATATGCATATTACACGCTAAACGCATATAATCTTTGGGCAATGCTCGGCCTTAACCGGGCGTCACTGCCGGAGCACGGCGCACTGCTGCAATTCGGCGTACCGATAGCCACGGCACTTGCAGGCATACTCGTGCTCGGTTCAAAAAAGGATGAGGCGATATTTGCCTGCCCGACCGTGCTCATGTTCACGGTATATATGCTGTGCACAAAAATGCACGAGCGCTACCTCTTCCCCGTGCTGCTCTGTATGCTGCTCACCTATATCGCAACACGCGAAAAAAGATATCTGCTCTGCTTTGCCGGAACCTCTTTCTTCCACTTTTTGAACGTGGCCTATGTGCTGTATCTGAACAACGCCTATATTGAGCCGACCGCACCGCAGATAATCCTGCTTTCGGCGGCACATCTCATAATGTACCTTTATATGCTCTATATTACGTGGAGCACCTTCCTGTCCAAAAAAGGCAGGATGAAGCCCCTGCACGTGCCGCAGATAAAGCCGGACTTCACTGGCTTCGATACAGAAGTTCCCGAAAGCCACGACACCTCAGATATCGGCCGCAGAATAACAAGACTCGATCTTATTCTTATGGCATCGGTCACGCTCGTATACGCTGCTGTGGCATTCACGAATCTCGGCGACACAAAGACCGCAAATACCGTATGGACTCCCACACAGGGCGAAAGCGCCATATTCTCCACGGATGAATACTACAGCGAGATATTCTATCTGCCGGGTATCGCCGCTGCGGATAACGGTATGGGTCAGCGCACCGGTACATCCATGCGTGTGGAGGTATCGGACGACGGCAAAAGCTGGCTGACCGCCGCCGAGATCACTGAGGGCAGCGTTTATGCGTGGAATAATGTGCCCGTCATGGAAACCGGCCGTTACATACGCATTACGCCCACCTGCGACGACCTTGCCGTAAACGAATTCGCACTGAAAAGCATAACGGGAAATGGCTTTGTCGCGCTGACTCAGATATCCGTAACCGGCGATCAGCTCATCGATGAGCAGGACACCGTTCCGCTGTTTCCGAGCTACATGAATTCCACCTATTTTGATGAAATATACCATGCACGCACCGCATATGAGTACATCCTCGGCCTTGAGCCGTATGAAAACACTCACCCCACACTCGGAAAGCTCATAATAGCGCTTGGCATACTCATCTTCGGCATGAACCCCTTTGACTGGCGCTTCATGGGTACGCTTTTCGGTGTGCTCATGCTTCCGATACTGTACCACCTGCTCAAGAGGCTCTTCGGCTCATCCGCCGTAAGCTTTGCCGGCAGCTTCATCTTCGCATTTGATTTCATGCACTATGTACAGACGAGAATTGCTACCATAGATACCTACGCCGTGTTCTTTATGCTGTTGATGTACGACGCCATGGTGGTGTTTTTGCAGACCGATCTTCTGCGTTGCAAGCTGCGCCGTGCGCTCCTCCCTCTGCTTCTGAGCGGCTTGTTCATGGGCCTCGGCATCGCCTCAAAATGGACTGTTGCCTATGCCGCCTGCGGCCTTGCCGTGCTGTTCTTCGGAAAGCTCGTCGTGAGCTACAGAGGTATACACTCCGTAAATCAGCCTGAAAAGGAAAGAACGCAGGACGAATACCTCAAAAAATGCCTGAAGCTCTGTCTCTGGTGTTGCCTGTTCTTCATTGCCATACCTTTTGCCATCTATTTTGCGGCATTCCTCCCCATTACCACACTGCCCCATAATCGCTATGATGTCTTTGGAAGATTCATCGCTTACCAGACACATATGTACAATTACCACTCCAATTTGCAGGCCACCCACACCTTCCAATCCGCATGGTACCAGTGGCCGCTGGACATCAGAAATGTCTGGTACTACGGCAATTACAACGCCGACGGCATGAGTGGACTGAGGACAATCTCCGTGCTCGGCAGTCCCCTGTTCTGGTGGATATCCGTACCGGCTGTGCTCTATTCGATCTACGGTGCAGCGTCGCACCGCAAAATGCCCGCAATCGTTTCCGCCATCGGCTTCCTGTCAGTCATGATACCGTGGATACCCGTTTCGCGCTGCACCTTCATCTACCATTACTTTACGGCAGTGCCGTTCCTTGTTATCGCTATGATATACGCATGGCAGAGGCTCTGCCGCCGCTCCGTATTTCAGCGTCGGCTCATCTCCTTTAATATACGCGGAAGGGCGACAAGCATAAGTACAGCTCACCTCACGGCAGCGATCTTCCTCGCTCTGCATATCATCCTCTTTGTCATTTTCTATCCGGTACTCACCGGTACTCTCACAACACGTGAATACGCCGACGCACTCGAATGGCTCCCCACGTGGCATTTCGCATAACGAACGGCGCACTGTAATGGCTATCCTGCGGTGCGCCGTTACTCTCATTTTCGGGGTAGAATCCGCTTAAACGTCACAGAATATTCACCTTTTGTTCTTGCATTTGTCGCAATAACCAGTTACAATTATTTCAAACTGGCGGTATTCTGTTTATAGCCGTTAATACTGCCGCAGTAGAAGAGAAAAAGGGCGAATTCAGGCCCATAGGAAAAAGGAAGGTAGACATTATGGCAACAGGAAAAATACTCATTGTTGATGACGATACCAATATCTGCGAGCTGCTCAGACTCTACATTGAAAAAGAGGGCTTCGAGACCGCTATAGCAAATGACGGAAAGGCCGCCGTACACATGTTTGACTCGGTCAATCCGGATCTCATACTGCTCGATATCATGCTGCCCGAGCTTGACGGCTGGCAGGTGTGCAGAGAGATCAGAAAGAAGTCCCAGTGTCCCATCATCATGCTGACAGCAAAGGGCGAGGTATTCGACAAGGTGCTCGGCCTCGAGCTCGGTGCTGACGACTATGTTGTAAAGCCCTTTGAGACAAAAGAGGTCATCGCGAGAATAAACGCCGTTCTCCGTCGTACCGGCAAGAAGGACACCCCCGAAATCCAGGAGGTAAGCTACGAAAACCTCAGCATAAATCTCACAAATTACGAGCTCAAGGTTCGCGGTGTTCCGGTGGATACTCCGCCAAAGGAAATGGAGCTCATATATCACCTTGCATCAAATCCGAACCGCGTCTTCACACGTGACCAGCTTCTGGATGAGGTCTGGGGCTTTGACTATTACGGCGATTCCCGTACAGTCGATGTGCATGTAAAGCGCCTGCGCGAAAAGCTCGAGGGCGTCTCCGACAAATGGGCGCTCAAAACAGTATGGGGCGTCGGCTATAAGTTTGAATCCAAAGAATAAGCTGTTTCGGCAGATATCATCTTAAATTCGGAAAGGATGAGTTTTCCGTGCAGAAATCACTCTTTGTAAAATACCTGCGCATCACCATGGTCATCGTATTCACCAGCTTTGTAGTGCTCGGATGCGTTATGATGACCGCATTTTCACAGTATACAAAAAACGACAAGCGAAAGCTTTTAACGCAGAGCGCCACATCAATGGCCTCAATAACCTCTGCGGTAAATATCTCCAGCGAGGAGGCACCGCCGCTGCTGACCCTGTTCGTTCAGTCCTTTTCACTGAACATCGATGCCGATATCTTCGTTACCGATCTCGAGGGCAATGTTATTTTCGGTGCATATGCAAACAGCACCTCGATATCCGGTGATAATTTCGAGCCGCCGAAAAAGGTTCCGAAGGAGATAGCGGAGCAGGCCGCAGCAGGCTCCCATGTCGGCTCCGGACGCAAGAACGGAATCTACAGCAGCAATTACTATATAGTCGGTGTACCGCTTCGTTCTACAAACGACCCGAACACATCCATAGGTGCGGTATTCGCAGCAACAAGCGCCGGAACCGTTTCCGAGTATCAGTTTGCCGCGTTCCAGATGTTTCTTCTGGCCGCCGCCGCATCCTTCCTGCTCTCCTTCTGTGTTGTCGGTGCATTCGCCTACAGGCTGGTAAAGCCTCTCAGACAGATGTCAGCCGCCGCCAAGAGCTTCGGCGATGGCGACTTTTCGACACGTGTGCCCGTCACCTCACAGGATGAGATAGGTCAGCTTGCCACATCGCTCAACAACATGGCGGATTCTCTCTCAAACAGTGAGACCACAAACCGCAGCTTTGTCGCAAACGTATCCCATGAGCTGAAAACGCCCATGACGACCATAGCCGGCTTTATAGACGGCATACTCGACGGAACCATTCCGCCGTCCCGTCAGCAGCACTACCTCACCATAGTCTCCGATGAGGTAAAGCGCCTTTCGCGCCTTGTTCAGACCATGCTGAATCTTTCCCGTATCGATAACGGCAAGCTTCAGCTTCGCCCGACGGAATTCGATATGTCCGAGACAGTGCTCTCCACCGTCCTGACATTTGAAAAGATCATAGAGGACAAGCAGATAGACATCCGCGGCCTTGATTCACTCACCGTTCACAACGTCTACGGCGATAAGGATCTGCTGCACCAGGTGGTCTACAACCTTGTTGAAAACGCCGTGAAATTTACAAACTCCGGAGGATATATCCACTTCTCCGTGACCGACAGCATCGACCGCATAGTCGTCTCCATAGAAAACAGCGGCAACGGCATTGCGGCAGATGAGCTGCCGATGATTTTCGAGAAGTTTTACAAGACGGATAAATCCCGCAGTCAGGATAAAAACGGCATGGGCCTCGGCCTCTATCTTGTAAAAACCATAGTAAAGCTGCACGGCGGCGATATTTCTGTAACGTCGGCAGTGGAGCAGAGCACGGTTTTCTCATTCTTCATCCCGAAGCAGTATGAAACTGCAAAGATAAAGCTGAATTACAATGTGGCCGTGGATGAGGCCGTTATATCCGATCGTCCCACAAAGAAGCGTCGTTTACACGGCGGCAGGGATGAGGATAAATCTAACCATAAGGATGATTCGAATCATGAATGACAACAATACAGATATCGAGATACAGACGCCCGCTGCAGATGACAGCGGCATTGAAAGCACCGAAGCCGCGCATTCAGCTGAGGAAAACACTGTAAGCGAGGCTGTCGTAACAAACACGCCGGAGCGTGAAGCTGTGCCCACACCGGAGGCCGAGCCTGCCGAAAGCATCCCGAACGAAGATGTTGCACAGGATATTCCCGAAAGCACCGTGCCGCCCGTGGCTCCCGGTGCACCGTACGGCTATCCGCCGTACCCATTTGTAAATCAGCCGCAAAAGCGTAAAATGCCCACCGGACTTAAGGTGCTGCTCATTACCATGTGCGTGCTGTTCGGTATATCCCTGATAGGCTTCACCGGCTACGGTGTCAGCAATCTTGTCAGAAATATCATCGGCATCACTCAGCCGAGCACACCCCAGATAAACGGTGGCTTCTCCATTCCGTGGGATGACGACAATGACAGCGTGGAGGAAGACACCGTTCCCGAGGAGGATGATACCGAATCCTCCGCAGAAGAATTCGTCCGTCCCGATATCGATGTGGTTCCCAACACGGACGGCCTGCTTCTTTCCGAAGTTCCCGATACCGAAGAGCTCGATATCACCGAGGTATATGACAAGGTGATACAGTCCACCGTGCTTGTGCTCGTTTCATCACCAAGCGGTACGGGCTCTGGCACAGGCATCATAGCTACCGAGGACGGATATATCATCACGAACAGCCACGTTGTTCTCAACAGCCGCAGTGTAAACGTTGAGGTAAAGATGAATGACGGCACCGTGCACGAGGCTGTGGTTGTCGGCTTTGATAAGACGACCGACCTTGCCGTGCTGAAAATAGACGGTGAGGGCTATACTCCGGCAGAATTTGCAAATTCCGATACACTTCGCATGGGGCAGTGGGTCATTGCCATAGGTAACCCGGGCGGAGAGCAGTTCTCCGGCTCAATAACCCGAGGCATCATCTCCGGTCTCAACCGCTCCGTCGGCTCCTACAGCTCAAACGGTATGACCTATATCCAGACTGATGCGGCGATAAATCCCGGCAATTCCGGTGGCCCGCTCGTCAATCTTCACGGTCAGGTGGTGGGCATCAACTCTGCCAAGATCGTCTCCGACGAGTACGAGGGTATGGGCTTCGCCATTCCGATAACCGGTGCAAAGCAGATAATCGATGACCTTCTCTCAAGCGGCTATGTTCAGGGACGTGTACGTTTCGGCATCAAGGGCACTGAAGTCACAGAGCTTCAGGCATATGTTTCAAATGTAAAGCCCGGCTTCCTCATCTCCGAGATCGACGAGGACAGCAGCTTTGCCGGCACCGAGGTTCAGCCGTCCGACATTATCATTGCCGTAAACGGCGAAGAGACCCCGACGCTTGAGGCACTCTCCAATGCGCTTCTCGCATACATGCCGGGTGACACCGTCACGGTAACGCTCATGCGCCCGTCCGATACAGGCCCGGGCGGCGAAGAGTTTGATGTGGATGTCGTTCTGCTTGCGGATCTCGGCGAAACACAGGGCTAAAACAAATAAAGCACAAAAGCGGATATACCGATATCGGTATATCCGCTTTCTCTTATCTTATGGCCAGAATAACATAATCGACACCACTCTCGTTAAGTGCCGAAAAGCTTCCGTTCGCACCCGGTTCTGTCCGATCCTGCCGCACCGTCACCTGTATCGAGCTCATCTCAAGTCCGCAGCTCGCATGAGCGGCATCACCAAAGGCTGCATAATGCCTTGTATATGTGCCGTTATACTCCGATGCACCATGTCCCTTTGCAAAAACGATCACCGCGCGCGGCGAAAACTCAAAAACCACCGAGCGTCTCTCGGTGCCGTTTCCGGTATAGGCTCTGACCTCTATCGGAGAGTCCACTCTCTTTTTCTCCTCCTCGCTAAGATGGCACTGAGCGTCCGTAATGTGACCGCCGAGCATACTCTCCAGTGCATTATTGTCATCAACAAAATCAAGTCTGCGCGGCTTATCCGTGCCCTCCCAGAGTGAAAGTCCCAGTATTTCCGTTTTTTTACTTGCCGGCATTGATTCTCCCCCTTATATCAAATCAAGCTGCTCCCATGTATCCGCAGCATTGTCCATGGCATTAAAACTCATTTTTCGTCCGTCTATGCTGTCCCAGGTGTTCCTGCCAAAATCCAGGGTGTACGGCAGATGCGCCGGCATAAAGCTATCTGCCTCCAGCCTTGCCACCGCCTCCGATATCCCCATAAGTCCGAGCACGTTCACATACAGTCCGCCCTGGTAGCCTTCAACAATATTTCCGATTATTCCTGCCGCAGTCAACTGTCTGCTCAGCGCATTAAGCGTGCTGTCCGTGGACATCACTGAGCCGCGCTCAAGCAGCATTTCCCGGCGCTGCTCAAGCTTTCCGCCGGCCGGCAATATTCTGAATATCCTCTCAAAGCCCTCTATTGTGGCCTCATCTGCAGTCTGCACAAAGAGATTTCTTCCACATTCGGATATGCGCTCGACCAGCATTTCAAGCCCGACACCGTATGCAGCGCATTCTGCCGAAAACAGAGGGTCTTCCCCACAGTAAAGCCCGGTTCTCGTCAGCACGTCGCGTATTCTCATTTCAGCTTCAGCCATACAGCCTCCTTACGACATCTCCAAAAGCGTTATTTCGCCCGGCACAATGATCTCCCCGGCAGAGGCCGTATGATCCGTCGTCCCTGCCGTCCAGGTGCAATTCTGCACCGTTCCCGTTCCCATAACAGCCGCCGTAAACGCCGCCACAGCAAAGCTTTCACCTATCGAAAAGCGTTCAAAGCAGGCATTTATTGCCGCTGTGCACTCCCTCTGTGCCTCCGCAAATGTGCAGCCCGGCTTCACGCTTATGTACGCTGATACGCGCCTTGTAATCGGCTCGGCATTGCGCACGGTGATATCCACATTCACCTCTCGAAGCGCCTCAAGCCTTTTTCTTACAGCGGAGAGAACTTCATCGGCAACAGGTGAGGATTCGCCGTAAACATAAACCGTCACAGTGCCTATGCCGTCCGCTCTCGGTACAACATTCGCATGTGCAACTCCGGGAGTTTCCAAAGCCGTACGGCGGTAGGTCTCGCGGTTTGAGCCGTTTGGCAGTATACAGTAGCACTCCAGCAGTCTTCTTCTCAGCGCATCGTCGCTTTCAGCCTCCGTACCACCCTCAAATGCCCTTTCGTTCGTCACACTCTCTATACCGGCAGGTATGGTGACTATAGTGTCCACTCTTCCCTTTGCCGCATTTCCTCCGCTTCCGCCCAGAGCCGCACGAGCCCCGACAGTGACCCTAAGCTCTCCGGCCCTTAAGACAGCATCCTCCGTTGTCTCATATTCCACCGCAGCTACCGAAGCCGCACACACCGTACCTGCAGGTATGCCCACATCGTAGCTGAGTGCCGTATCGCGCGAAAAGGTCAGCTCTCCCGATGCGCATACGGCGGGCTTCCTGTACAGGCCGCGTTCTCCGGCATGCATATCAAGTGCTTCACCCAATGCCGTCTGCGGAAAAGCCGCGTCTGCAAGCTCATCCACCATAAGCCGTGCAGAATATATCTCAGCGGCAACCGTCCTCAGCTTTATAGCCACATCCGAAGCCGCATCCGGCGTAAACCCGGCCTCACGCTCATACGCCGTGAGCATTCTGTTGTATATTTCATCCACTTCCATTTATACATCCTCCAAACAAACAGTTATGCTCCCCTCTCCGAGGGGTGTTGAGATCAGCACGGTCACAGAATCCCCATGCAGCTCGACATTCACGGCTTCAAGCTCCGGACAGGACAAAAGTGCCTCCCTCGCAAGGTTCAGGGCTTCTCGTCCGGAAACAGGCCATTCGCTCTTGATTCTGCACCCGAGCTCCCTGTCATGCTCAAAGCTGTGCTTTACTATATTCATCCTGTTATGTGCTATCTGTAAAAGTGCCTCCAGACCAACGGCCGTCTCCGGAATTCCGAGGGCATTTTGGCACACCCTGCCGTTTTTAAGCTTTATCTCCCTCATTCAGTGATTGCGCCCTCCTTTTCAAACACCCTGCCGTTGATTACCACCGAACCGTCATTTTTGAGCAGTATCTCCGCTCCGCCCAGTGAATACAGCCTCAACTCTCCCGGTAAAAGGCCGCCGCTTCTGTTTTTAGTACCGAGGCATATGTCACTTTCGGGCAGCAGCATCACCCTTTCGCCCTGTGGAACGCATATCTGTACTCCGTATGGAACACAGAGCTCCGCCTGCCGCCTTTCGATATCCGTCACAACATTCACCGATGCTCCACCGCTCGTTACCACTCCGAAAAGCACGGCCTCATTCTCGCTATTTCTCATGCTTTCTCCCCTATCTGTCAGCCTCAAAGAGCATTCTTGTCTCTATTCTTCCGTTCTCAAAGGTATAGTTCACCGACCTTGTCCGCATCCGCTCACAGCGTCCGTCAAAGCTTTCAAGGCTGGCAAGGTCGCCGGGCACTGCATCCGTAAACCCGTCAAGCACCGCCTCCGCGGATAATGCAGCCTGCAAGCCCTCGGAAAAAACCTCCTTCGGCGTTATTCCCGACGCCGATGAGACATACCTTACGCGCGGTATTCGGCTTCCGCTCTCATACACCGTGTTATATGCTCCCGAAGCGGCGCTCTGCATTATCACATGGCTTATCAGCTTTGATTGCCTGTCAGTCACAGTCAGGCTCAGCGGCTCCGGCAAAGTCAGCTTTTTCGCATTATCAATGGCAAAACTCACCGTGCCGTCCGGCATACAGCGAGGTGTGCAGCCCAAAAATCTCTTTGAAAACTTGCACAGCACCTCCCAACAGCTCGTCCTGGTTTCAACCACCATACGTCCGCGCTGTGGAGAATTATCTCCGCCGTCACCTTTAAGTCCGAACGGTTTCAGGTAAAGCCTTTCAAGGAGCCTCAAGGATGGCATTTGAAGCACACCGGGCATGGCCTCGTTATCCTCAAGCAGGGCCGCTCTGCTCCTGCACGAGAAGCTCTCCGTCCGCACACCGCTCTGTCTTTTCACCTTATGCTCATCAACTATGCCGTCAAAGACCACTCTTCCCCCATGCTCGGCTCTCACAAAGGTTGGTGTCTCTGCGAACAGTCCGATGTCAGTTTCAAAGCTCACATACAGCTCATCCGCAGGCGATGCACAGCTTCTTTTCAGTTTTATCTCCGTCGGTTCGGCCTTCGGAGACCTCACCGCACCGTCAGGCATATAAAAGAATATTCTCATGCGTCGGCCACCCTATCATTCTTTTCCTCAAATTCGATCAAAAAACTCACCCTCTGCGGCGTTATCGGCCCTGTCAGCTCCAGCTTTGTCAGCACCGCCGTAAATGGATCGCAACCGAAGCTAAATAGTGTATCCGTCGTGCCTGTCAGCTTATCGAGTGTACGATATTTCTCCTCGGCATTATCTCCGGAAAGCGTCATTCTGCACCTCAGGCTTCTTCCTCCGCCAAGATATTTGACGGTCGTTCTTCCACTCATGCCGATTACGCTGCTGACTCTTCCGCCGTGCGACATTGTAAGCTCAGCCATAGCCCCATCAAGCTTCAAATCGCCGAATCTCAGCCGTGTGCCATCCTCATACACCGATATACTCACCCTGCAAGTCAATTTTAAAGTCCCCACGGCGCTGTCGTACTTCACTTCTCCGCGCTTTATCGAATTGACGGCACAGGGCAGTGCATACAGCTTCCCTACAACGGCCTCGTCCAGCTCATCGAGCTTTTCCGTGCGGTCGTCATAGATGCTTATGCCAAGCTCCGCCCTGTCAACAGAGCCCCCAAGCTCTTCGGAAAGTATCTCAACGCAGATCACCGGCCCCGTGCTCCTGCGGCTGATTCCGGGCGCGAATACGTCCCTCACCTGCACCCCCGGCAGAGCCTCTAAAAGCGTATCTACCAGCGCCGCTTTCACATCAATCGCCGTCATTTCCGGTCGTTCTCCTTTCCAAAAGTGCCTCCGTGTATACGGCACCCAAAGCGTCGCCAACAACATTCGCCCTCAGCACCGTGTATTTTTCACCGCCGCACAACAGCTCCGCTCCCCTTTCGGGTACCCTCTCCGCATCTCCGAAATAACTGAAAAGCGGTCTTGAAAGCATTCCGAATTTATCGGCTTCGGCCACATCCGCGTTTTCGCCGCTTTCCAGCCTTTCTATCACGCCCCGACAGGAAAAGCTTCCGCCGCTGTTTTTCACCACTATGCGCTGTGCTCTCCTAAAAAGTCTTAACATTCTTCTCAAGCTCTCACACTCCCGAAATAGAACGAGTCATCGCGAGCTATGGCTGATATTCCCCTCATGCACTGCTCAAGATAGAGCTTCGCCTGTGCCTGATTATATCTGTATTCCGCTCTTACGCTTCCGGCCGTCAGAGAATCCGGCGCCTGTGCCGCATCCAGTATCACAAGTCGGTACAGCGCCAGGGCAGCCGTCGCCGCACATAGTTGCTCCGCATACCTCTCCCGTTCGTCCTCCTCACAATTCAGCCGCAGTTCAATGTCCCTTGCGGCATCCTCGCACATAGTGTGCAGCATGGCTTCACGCTCGTCGCCCGTAATCAGCTTGAGCCGTTCCACTGCTTTCTTAATATCCATAGGCCTACCCCCTTAAAAATCAGAGATATTGACCGTGCCGCGATACGCGGCACGGTCGTGATATCAATAGCTTACGCCGCTTGCAGCCTCTGAATAGAGCTTTGCAAAGCCCGCAATCGCGCTGATGCCTGCACGCTCAAGCTGTCTGTCGATCAGCTTGTCATAATCCGTCACGATGCCGCCGGCCTGAACCATTTCAAGAGCACAGCCCTTATCAAGGCCGATGATCTTCTTTGCGGCCATTGTGGGCACATGAATCAGTGTTGCGCCAAGGGGTGTGATGAGCTTACCCGTACCGTGGAAATTGAGTCCGGCCTGGGCATCCTTGAATTCCTCTATCCTGAGAAGATCCTGCATGGCCTGTGTGCCTGCGATTATTGTGTTGAAGCTGTACGGCGCAAGCTTACCCCACACAGCGACAAGATCATCGTATTTCGGGGCCGCGGAAAGCGCTGTCAGCTCCACCGCATCACTGCCGCTGAGCAGTACATCCACAGCGTCCTGCATCTGCATCTGTGCGATATATGCGCCTATCCGTCTCAGAGTGACCGTGAAAAGGTCAAGCTTATGGAAGCGCAGTGCCTCATAGGAGCTTACAAGCAGTCTGCCGCGCTTTTTGAGCTTTACAAGCGTATTGCTTGTCTTTATCACTGTCTCCGGAAGCTCAGCACCCTCTTCAATAGCTTCATTCGCATCGGCGTCCGTCACTGCGCTTATCGTTCTGTAGTCAAGGCCGTTGATTTCCGTTACAGCCGCCACCATGTCCGGCAGGTGATTCACCCTGTCCATACCCTGCTTTACGGCTCTTGCGACATATTCCGGGAAAAGCGCCGCGCTCTGGGAGGAGGCAAAAAACTTCTCCACAGTGTCACAGCCCGGGCCGCTCACCTTAATGCCGAATCTCTTGAGCTGACGCTGATACGCATCAAGCTCCGCCATCGGTGTGCCGGTATACTGTGCCGAATCGTCCATTTCTTCCAGTACCTGTGTAAAGTTCTTTCCGGGTACCCCGTACATTCCTTTTTCAAGTGTAATATTTTCGTATGCCATGTTTATCATCCCTTCTGAATCTCTTTTTCAAAATCTCTTTTTTCAAATCTTAAATGCGCCGTCATCGCAGGCTCTTTTCTCACCGTTTTCCACAGCAAGCTGCGGAGTTATCGGGAAATGCTGCTTTGCAATTTTCGAGAACACCTCGGAAAGCTCCTCAAGCTCGCTGACGGACAGCTTTTTCACGATCTCACCGAGAAGCCCCCTGCCAAGCTGCGGCTGAGCCAACGCACCGTTTTTGAGTATCTGTACACACAGTGCCTCTCTGTATCGCTCTCCCCAGTCGGCCTTCTCCTTCAAAGTGCCTATCTCTTTTTTCAGCCTGATAAGCGCTTCGCCCGAAAGGGTTATGCACTCGTTTTCGGCTTCAAGCGCCTTCATTACATTCTCCATTGTGATATCTTCCTTTCCCATATGCTCATTCTGCATGGTATATTTCTTTGTCACGCCGGCCGCTCTCTGCGCCGGAACCGCAACAAAGGAGAATTCATACGCGTCGGTCGGTTCCTCCAGGATATGCACACATAGCTCGCCGCCATAGCGTCTTCCGCGCACATGCGTGCACCTCTCCTCACCGCATATCGAGCACCTGCGGCTGCCTACAGCACAGCCGACGCTCACTTCCTTGCGAATGCCGCTCTCAATGGATTCAATAAAGCTCTCGGTCTCCCGGTTCTTCGGTATGTATGCCTTTGCGCTGAGCTGACAGTACGCCTCACCGCGCTGAGTGAATTTTCCCGGTACCTCTATAAGCTCCGTTGAATATATTCGCGCGTACTGATTACGGCTCGAGTGATCGTGATCCGTTATACCCGTCTTGCCGACAAACAGCTTTGAAAGCTTGCCGAGCGCCTCCACCGTAAAGCACTCAAAATCCCTGTCCACCTCATTGTCACAGAGGATAACGGAAAAGGTGTAGACCTCGTCCGGCAGGTATTTTCGCCTTGTATATGCGTTTATTTTCTCCATATCCTGCTCATTTGTCCTGTCAGATTTACAGACATATCCGTTCATTACTTCACCTCCCTTCTGTTCAGCTCTTCCGTTTTCGCCATGAGATACATCGCGTTTGCATGGTCCATTTCGTCCTGCATCGTTATCTCATCCCACTCAATCTTCACGCTGTCATCATAACCGTTCAGCCTGAGCCAGGTTCGGCATATCTTCACTATCACCGGCTCAAGCACTCGTCTGTACGCCGTCAGCTCACTTGTAAGCATATCCGCCTGCTGGCTAGACATTCTCTCCGTCGATGACCACGAAAGCCCCAGCAGGAACGGCGGTATGCCGAGCTTCGCCACTATCTGCTCAAGCATCTGGCGAACCGGTATCTCGCTGTCAAGCTGCTGACCGTCCGCACCTATCGCCCTTATCGATACATCACCGACCGCCACAAAGTCACTTACTCCCGGGCCGTGCATTGCTCTGCTCCACTCCTTCGCAAGTTGCTCCGCACGATCCCCGGAATTCACATAGCCGTCGTTCTTGCAGGTCACCGAAAATCGCACATTGCCCATGCGCTCCCAGTTGATGCCGACCGTGCGATATATCTTCAGCAGAACATCACTTACAAACGGCAGGCCCCTTAATATCGACTTCCCCCTTGCAGTTCCGGGTATCGGATTCAGTGCCGAGTGAAGTATCAGTTCTGGATATCTGCATGGCTCCGTTCCACTTTTCCCTATGACGAATACCCCGGCCTCAAGCGGTGATACCATGCGAATATCGACATCATCAAGTGAGGCGTTATAAAGCGCCCTTATCTCTCCGTCCGTCGCGACAATCTCTCCCACCGCATTGCCGTAGGTCAGAAGCTGCTCAAAATATGTGGACATGAAACTGTCGATGCCGATATTCGTTCCGCTTACGGGTACCGTCCTCAAAAAATCATTCAGTCCCTCCTCGACAGCCCTTTCGGGACAAACCGCATAAAATCCGCCCACGAGCCTTACCAGCTTGTAGATCGCCGCATCGATTATCGGCACATGCTCTCTGAGGGCCCTGTAAAGGCCGCGCTCACCGGCCGCCAGCGGCAGTACGGGCTGAAGTGCACCCTTAGTCTGTACCGCTGCCGCAATCTTTCTGTCTCTTTTCAGAAATCCCAAAATTCTCCTCCTTTCCCGATCATTTCCCTGCGCTTTACCGCTCTGGCAATGCTCTCGCCGCGCGTCAGCACCGTTGAAACAAAGTACCGTATATCGTCCATGGCGTGGTCATTCTCCTTCACCGGCACATCCCTTGCCTCTCCATCCGACCATCGGTACAGCGCAAATTCACGCGCCGCGTCCACACAGCATTCGGCTATCCTGATACGTCCGCTCTTCAGTGCCGAGGCTGTCTCGCGAATACCGTTCAGAACATCGTTTTTTGCCGGCGTTACCGTGTACCCTCGGCTTCTCAGCAGAGTTATGAAGCTTGCAGCCGACGGGTCACATACAATGATTCCCGGGCATCTCCCATCCGTCAGCCTCAAAAAGCCCTCAAAATGCTCCTCATCCGTCCTGTTCCGGCCGCACTTCCTGGCGTCATAGTAATACTCATCCACGCGATACCACACGCCCGAGCTTTCGCCCCACAGCCCCATTGAGGTCGGGTTCACCGTGCCGTAATCTATCGACACCGCATATCGCGAAAAGCTCTCCGGAAGCGTGCCGCAAAGCATATCCTGCATGAAAGGATATATCAAGCCCTCTGCCGCCGTCCACCTTCCCTCAATAAATCTGCTGTAAAAGGCCCCTGTAAACATCCGCCTGTACCTCGCCTTCACTCCCTCACTCAGCGACGGATTGTCCTCCATCGTAAAGTGCAGGTACAATGCCTCTCGCATATCCGACTTCTGTATCCACTCCCTGTAGAACCAGTGCTGAGGATGCTCCGGGTTGCAATTGAACCACAGCCGTGCGTTCGGAAGCGAGCATCTTGCCATGCCCTGCTCCACAAAGGATCTGGGCATCAGCGCCACCTCATCGAACAGGATTCCGCCGAGCGTCATGCCCTGTATCAGTGCAGCGCTCGATTCATCACGTCCGCCGAAAAGGTAAAATCTGTTTTTTCGGCCCCTGTAGCGCACCGTAAGCATGTTTTCGGATATCCTCATGCGTATGTCGAAGCCCATTTTCGAGAACTCCGGCAGCAGCTCATCGATAACATTTCGCCGCACCGAACGTATCGTTTTGCCGCACACCGCAAAGCTCGTCTCATTGAATTCCGACATCGCCCACAGGAAAAACGACAGACCCATGCACACAGTTTTGCCACTTCTCACCGCGCCGTCGCATATCAGCGCTCTTTTGTCCCTGTAGGGGCTCTCTCTGCTCCACCAGCACATAACGCACATCTGCTTTTCTGAAAACGGAACAGCTCTCACTCGGCATCTCTTTTCTTAAGTGCCGATGCGCCGTCCTCAATCGCTCTCAGAAAGCCCTCCGCACCGCTGTCCGCATTTTCCAGCTCACTCAGCATACGCAGCGCCTCCATTCTGTCGAAGAATTTGATCTCCACATTGCCGTTTTTGGAGCGGCATATTTCGGAAACACAGAAAAGATCCATGTTTCTCAGTTTCTGCGGCGTGATCTCGTCGCAAAAGAGAAGCCGCACCGCATCCCTTATGCTTCCGAATGCCAGCCTCTGAAAGCCCTCCTTGGCCGTTTCCCTGTTCATGCTCGTCCACCTCCCATTATTTTTTTCGAGGGTCAATTAACCGCCCTCATACATACCCCGAGAAAAGCAAAAAGTTTCCCGTCAAAGGGAAACCTCCTGATTTCGTGTCCGCATATGTCCTGTTATGTCAAAAAAACAGCTCCCAAAGTCATCCATGGCCTTGAGAGCTGTAGCTTTTTTCTATTTACATGTTGTAGAGAGCCTCGGCGGTAAGTATCTCCACGCCGTTCTGTGTCAGAGCCTCCGCGGCACGTGCGGTCTTATCCGTACGGATAATCACATATGCCTTACCCTTATCGCGGCTTACAAATGCGTAGATGTACTCGACATCGATACCGTTATTTGCAAGTATTTTGATAACATCGGCAAATGCACCCTTTTCATCGGATATTCCGACTGCAAGCACATTTGTCAGAGAAACCGTCATGCCGTGCTCACGCAGGGCCAAAACAGCCTCCTTCGGGCGGTCAACGATAACTCTCAGAATACCGAAATCACTTGTATCGGCGACGGATATTGCACGGATATCAACATCGGAGTCTGCCAAAACCTTTGTTATCTCGGCAAGTCTGCCGGGCTTGTTCTCAATAAAAACGGACAACTGCTGTATCTGCATGATCTTTCGCTCCTTATCGATTATGAATCATCATATTTTTCTCTTGTCTATAACGCGCTTTGCCTTACCCTCACTGCGCTGAATCGATTTCGGCTCAAGCAGTGTGATATTGGCGGCGATATTGAGTGTCGACTGCAAAGCACCAGCAATGCGCTTTTTCACCTTTTCGAGGTTACGTACGGTATCGGAGAACAGCTCCTCGTTCATCTCCACCTGAACTTCTATCGTGTCGAGGTTATTCTGGCGGTCAACGATAATCTGATAGTTCGGATCCATACCAAGGTCGAGCAGCACGCTCTCAATCTGAGACGGGAATACATTGATGCCGCGAATTATCAGCATGTCGTCGGTTCTGCCGCGCGGCTTGCCCATACGCACCAGAGTTCTGCCGCACTTACACTTTTCATGGGTCAGTGTGCATATATCGCGTGTGCGGTAGCGTATCAGCGGCAGCGCCTCCTTACCTATGCAGGTAAAGACCAGCTCGCCGAATTCTCCATCAGGCAGCTGTTCACCGGTTGCCGGGTCAATGATTTCCGGATAGAAATAATCCTCGTTAACGTGCATTCCGTTCTGCTCGGAGCATTCACAGGCAACACCCGGGCCAGCGATCTCGGAGAGTCCGTAAATGTCATAGGCCTTTATGTCGAGCAGACGCTCTATCTCGCGGCGCATCTCCTCCGTCCACGGCTCGGCACCGAGTATACCGGCTCTCAGCTTGAGAGTTTTCGGGTCAATGCCCTTTTCACGAACGGTCTCACCGATGTACATTGCATATGACGGTGTGCAGCAAAGTATGTCAGAGCCGTAGTCCTGCAATATCTGCACCTGTCTTGCGGTATTACCGGAGGATACCGGCACCGTTGCGGCACCGAGCTTTTCAGCGCCGTAATGCAATCCGAGGCCGCCGGTAAACAGGCCGTAGCCGTAAGAAACATGTATAAAATCGGCCGGTGTGCCGCCGCAGGCAACAATACTTCTTGCCGCACAGGTAGCCCATACATCAACGTCATTCTTTGTATATGCCACAACGGTCTGCTTGCCGGTCGTGCCGGAGGAGGCATGTACTCTGTATATGTCCTCACGCGGCACAGCGAGCATTCCGAACGGATATGTATCCCTCAGGTCAGTCTTATAGGTGAACGGCAGCTTAACGATATCGTCTATACTCTTGATATCCTCGGGCTTCAAGCCGATCTCATCAAAGCGGCGCTTATAGAGAGGAACATTCTCATAGCAGCTCTTAACGATGTTTCTGAGGCGCTCGGACTGTATCTCTCGCAGCGTTTCTCTGTCCGCACATTCAATTTCCGGTGTAAAGTAGTTCATTGGAAAGCCCCCTTCGCTTATCTCTCAAAGCCATAGCCAAGCGCAAAAGCACGCTTGTTCATCTCTAAAAATTTCGCCGGCACAGTTTTTTCTATAGCATCGAGCCAGCTTTCTTCAGGAATATCAAGTGAGGAAGCCATGGCGCCTATGAGAACAACGTTTACAGCCTTCTGAGAACCGGCCTCCTGCGCCATTGCAAGCGCATCTATAGCCGTAAGTCTTACACCCTTTTCCTTGATTTTTTCTGTCAGCTCATCCGGGTACACAGCAGCGCCGGTGATAACCGGCATGGGGTCAATCTTCTGAGTATTTGTGATCACCACACCGCCCTTTTTGAGGTACGGCAGGAATCTTGCGGCCTCAAGCTGCTCAAATGCCAGAACCACATCCGCCTCGCCCTCGTTTATAACGGGGGATTCCACCTTGTCACCCCAACGAACATAGGTGACAACGCTTCCTCCACGCTGGCTCATACCGTGAACCTCACTTACCTTAACATCATAGCCGGCGTCCATCATAACGCGTCCCAGCACGCGGGAGGCCAACAGCGTTCCCTGTCCGCCGACGCCTACGATCATAACACTTTTCATATATTTCACCATTCCCTTTACTTGCTGTCACAAGCACATCAGCCTATCGCCTTTTTAGCGCAGAGATCCGTGCATACGCCGCATCCAACGCACTGTGTTCCGTCAATGACGGCCTTGCCATCCTTAATGCTTATTGCCGGGCAGCCGATTCCCATGCAAGCCTTGCAGCCGATGCACTTGTCCGTGTCAACGGAAACGGCCGGCTTATGCTTGACATTTTTCAGCAGTGCACACGGGCGGCGGCTGATGATAACGCTCGGACATTCAGCGGCCAGAGCCTGCTTCAGAGCAGCTCTTGTCTCCTTAAGGTTGTAGGGGTCAACGACCTGAACATCCTGTATGCCGATTGCACGGCACAGAGCCTCAAGGTCTACCGCACTTGTGGGGTCACCCTTTATCGTCTTGCCAGTCGTCGGGTTCTGCTGATGTCCCGTCATACCCGTAATGGAGTTATCCAGAATGATAACGGTGGAATTCGAGCGGTTGTATGCGATATCGATAAGGCTGGTAACGCCGGAATGCATAAAGGTGGAATCACCGATAACGGCAACTGCCTTTTTCTCTGCCTCGGCGCCGCGTGCCTTATTATAGCCATGCAGTGCGGATATCGAAGCACCCATACAGATGCAGGTGTCCATAGCACCGAGCGGAGCGGATGCCCCAAGGGTATAGCAGCCGATATCGCCGCTTACATATACGCCCTCACGCTTCAAGGCGTAGAAAAGTCCTCTGTGCGGACATCCGCAGCACATTACCGGCGGACGAACAGGGATATTCTCTTCGACAGCGATGCTTTCTCCGCGTTCAATACCAAGCTTCTCCGCTATAAGCTTCTGAGAAAACTCACCGCAACGCGGGAAAACTTCCTTACCGATAACGGAAAGTCCTATCTTGCGGCAATGAGCTTCAATGATATCATCAAGCTCCTCGATGACATATACCTTATCGAGTCCGTTTGCAAAATCAATCAGCTTCTGCACCGGCAGCGGATTGATAACGCCGAGCTTCATGTAATTTACCGTGTCGCCGAGAGTCTCCTTGGCGTATTTATAGACGGAGCCTGCAACGATAACGCCTGTTTTTGAGCCGTTATCCTCAACATAGTTGAGCTCACAGGTCTCTGTCCACTCGCGCTGAGCCGCAAGCCTTGCCTCTACCTTTTCATGCTTCGGGCGTGCAAAGGCCGGCAGCATAACATTCTTTGCGGCGTTTTTCTCATATGGCTTAAGCTCAAGCTCGACGCGCTCCTCGGTGTCCACAATGCTTCTTGAGTGCGCTATTCTCGTGGAAAGCCTCAGCATGACCGGTGTATCGAATTTTTCCGAAAGCTCATATGCCAGCTTTGTCATATCCTTGCACTCCGCGGAATCGGAGGGCTCGAGCATGAGCAGCTTTGCAGCAATGGCGTAATTTCTCGAATCCTGCTCATTCTGGGAGGAATGCATTCCCGGGTCATCGGCCACGCCGATCACCATTCCGGCATTAACGCCGATATAGCTCATGGTAAAGACCGGGTCAGCCGCAACATTCAGGCCGACATGCTTCATACCGCAGAAGCTTCTTGCACCGCCAATAGCAGCGCCGGAGGCCACCTCAGCCGCCACCTTTTCATTCGGTGCCCATTCGCAATATATCTCGTCGTATTTGGCAGCAGCCTCTGTTATTTCCGTGCTCGGTGTTCCCGGATAGCTCGAGACCACACGCACGCCGGCCTCATATAATCCGCGTGCCACCGCTTCATTTCCCTGTAAAAGCTCTTTCAAAAAACTCATCCTTCCTAAAAGGGCATCCCTGCCCGCCTTATTGTCGTTAATACATTCAAAAGGTCTTTTTATCGACCCGGTTAATCGCTCATTCCTCTCAGGTCAAGGATTCTCTTTGCCTTGCCCTGGAATCTCTCAAGAGACTTCGGCTCTGCCAGTGTTACCTTGGTTTCAAGGCCGAGCACGCTCTTGAGCTTATCATGTATATCGCGCTGTAAGCCCTCAAGCTCACGATAGCGATCAAGCAGAGATGCATCTATCAGCTCCACCTTGACCTCAAGATTATCCATATAGTTCTTTCTGCGGATAATAAGCTGATAATGCGGGCCGATCTTATCGGAAATTCCCTTTGTTCCAACAAGCACGCTCTCTATCTGGGATGGGAACACGTTAACGCCCTTGATGATGAGCATATCATCGGTTCTGCCCATTACCTTATCCATGCGCACGTGAGTTCTGCCGCATTCGCACTTTTCATAATTCAGTCTTGTGATATCCTTGGTTCTGTATCTAAGTACCGGGAAGCCCTCTCTCAGCAGAGTCGTTACCACCAGCTCGCCGGATTCTCCCGCCGGCTTTCTCTCAAGGGTATTCGGGTCGATGATTTCCGGCAGGAACGCATCCTCAACAAAATGCAGACCGTTTCTCATCTCGCATTCACCGGAAACGCCCGGGCCACCCAGCTCCGTCATTCCGTAGTTATCCGTTACGGTTATTCCGAAATTATGCTCTATCCTGTCGCGCATCTCCTGCGTGCAGCCCTCACTGCCGAGTATACCGTGCTTCAGCTTATAATCGGACAGCGGATATTCGCCCTCGCGTACAAGCTCGCTCAGATATATCGCATAGGACGGTGTTGCAACAAGGCCCGTAACTCCGAAATCCCTCAGCATCATGAGCTGCTTCTCGCTGTTTCCGGAGGAAGCCGGTATGACAGTCGCACCGAGCTTTTCAAGGCCGTAGTGCAGTCCCAGAGCACCCGTAAACAAACCGTAGCCAAAAGAAATTTGGATGATATCCTCACTTGTCACACCGGCAGCCATGCACAGGCGCGCAACATTATCCGACCAATTGTCAAGGTCGTTCTGAGTGTACACGCCAACTGTCGGTTTGCCGGTAGTACCGCTTGAAGCATGAATGCGCACTATGTCCTTCATCGGACGCGCAAGCATACCAAACGGATAATGATCGCGAATATCATCCTTAGTTGTAAACGGTATGTATTGTATGTCGGAAAGCGTCTTTATCTTATCGCCGGAGGTTATTCCGACCTTGGTAAGGCGCTCATTATAAAACTGCACATTATTTATGCAGTAGTCGACCATTCTGCGAAGACGCTCGAGCTGTAAGGCTTCAAGGTCACTGCGCTTCATGGTCTCAATATCCTTCTGAAAAAACATGATATATTCAACCCTTCCGGTACGCCGCCAGCAGGCATGGGCGCGGCAGCTCGTAAATTATCACATCAACGTGTGAAATCTTTAGGTTTAATCATATATCAAATTTGGTCATTTTGCAAGAGCAAACACGTCTTTCATCAAAAAAGGCAAGCATTTTTCGAATTTCACACCCCATCTGGTGTCCTCTCTGCCGTCCTCAACCGTCTGCTTTATACATTCGGCCACCCCCCGTGCGGCACAGGCACAGGCATCCTCAACGCGGCCTCCGCGCATCAGGACACCGAGCAGTATCGACGCAAAAAGGTCACCCGTCCCGTGAAAGGCTCCCGGCACGCGCTCGTTCAAAATGTATTTTGCCTCGCGGCGCTCCCTGTCAAAGCACGCGGCGCCTATTTTGTCACTGTCAAACCATACACCCGTCAGTATCACCGTATCCGGGCCGAGAGCACTGAGCTTTTCGAGTATTCTCTCTATTTCCGCGGCAGTATACGGGCCATCACGGTATTCTTCGCCGAGTATTCGGTAGGCCTCCGTCATATTCGGCACAATTATATCCGCCTCCCTGCAAAGGCGTATCATTCCGTCCGCCATTTCATCGGTATAGGTCTTGTAAAGCTTTCCGTGGTCGCCCATAACGGGATCGACCAGAATCCTTACCTCCGGGTTCACCTCACGGTTCATCCGGAATATCTCGCGCACTATGTCTATCTGCCTTTCGCTTCCGAGAAAGCCGGAGTACATCGCCTCAAATACGGCGCCCTCCCTTTTCCAGTGCTTTGCAATTTCGCTCATCTCATCCGTCATATCCACATACACCGGAGAGGTAAAGCCTCCCGTGTGCGTGGAGAGCACGGCGGTCGGCAGCACAGAGACCTCGCACCCCAGCGCCGATAGTACCGGCAGGGCTATTGTAAGAGCGCATTTTCCGGCACCGGATATATCATTTATCGCAGCTACCCGCATTTCCTTTTCCATCATCATCAACTCCCGATAATACTGTGGAATATTGTACCGCACGCACAAAATAAAGTCAATTCAGCGCTTTACATAGTCTGAAAAGAATGGTAGAATTAAATGTAATTCATGCTTGAACATAAAGGAGGGATAATTCCATGCAAAAAGAAAAGGCAAAAAAACTCTTTGTGCGCATAACCGCTGTTCTTCTTGCGGGGATGATGCTTCTTTCGGGCTTAGTCGCCGTACTTTTTTCCTAATCAAATCATGCAAAACGCATCAGCATTAAAGGATGGATAACAATGAACAAACCCAAGTATTATATCACAACAGCAATAGCCTATACCTCCAGCCGTCCGCATATAGGCAACACCTATGAGATTGTTCTGGCTGACAGCATCGCACGCTTCAAGCGTCAGCAGGGCTATGATGTTTTCTTCCAGACCGGCACGGATGAGCACGGTCAGAAGATAGAAGAAAAGGCTAAGGAGGCCGGCATTTCTCCGAAGGAGTATGTCGATAAGATAGCAGGCGTAGTCAAGGCAAACTGGGACGTAATGAACACCTCCTACGATAAGTTCATCCGTACCACTGACGACTATCATGAGAAGCAGGTACAGAAGATATTCAAGAAGCTCTATGAGCAGGGCGATATCTACAAGGGTCACTACGAGGGCATGTACTGCACACCCTGTGAGTCCTTCTTCACCGAGAGCCAGCTTGTTGACGGCAAGTGCCCGGATTGCGGCAGACCCGTTCAGCCGGCCAAGGAGGAGGCTTACTTCTTCAAAATGAGCAAATATGCCGACCGCCTCATCGAGCATATCAACACCCACCCCGAGTTCATTCAGCCGGTACAGCGCAAGAATGAGATGATGAACAACTTCCTGCTGCCCGGTCTGCAGGATCTCTGCGTTTCCAGAACCTCCTTCAAGTGGGGCATTCCGGTCGATTTTGATGACCGCCATGTTGTCTATGTATGGCTCGACGCACTTACAAACTATATCACCGGTATCGGCTACGACTGCGACGGCAACAGCACCGAGCAATTCAAGCGCGACTGGCCGGCAGACCTTCACCTCATCGGTAAGGATATCATCCGCTTCCACACGATCTACTGGCCCATCTTCCTCATGGCTCTCGATCTTCCCCTGCCCAAGCAGATATTCGGTCATCCGTGGCTGCTCATGAACGGCGGCAAGATGAGTAAATCCAAGGGCAATGTTATTTATGCAGATGACCTTGTAGAGCTCTTCGGTGTGGATGCAGTCCGTTACTTCGTTCTGCACGAGATGCCGTTCGAGTCCGACGGCACCATCACATGGGATCTCATGATAGAGCGCACAAACGCAGACCTCGCGAACGTTCTCGGTAACCTTGTTAACCGTACGATTTCCATGAGCAACAAGTACTTCGGCGGTATCGTCGCGGACAAGGGCGTTTCCGAGCCGATCGACGATGAGCTCAAGTCCGTAGTCCTCAACACAAAGGCAGTTGTCGAGAGCAAGATGGAGCAGCTCCGTGTGGCCGATGCAATCACAGAGATATTCTCCCTCTTCAAGCGCTGCAATAAATATATCGATGAAACCATGCCGTGGGCACTTGCAAAGGACGAGACAAAGGCAGACCGTCTTTCCACAGTTCTCTATAATCTTGTTGAAAGCATCTGCATCGGCGCTTCCCTCCTCCTGCCGTTCATGCCCGACACAGCGGAGAAGATCTGCGCACAGCTCAACACCTCCGTACGCGAGTTTGACACCCTCGCTTCCTTCGGCCTCTATCCGAACGGCGGCAAGGTAACCGAAAAGCCGGAGATCCTCTTTGCAAGAATCGATGCAAAGGAAATGGAAGAGAAAATCGCCGCAGTTCAGGCAAAGTATGCACCCAAGGAAGAGCCCGAGGCTGAGAAGAAAGAGATCGTCGGTCTGGCACAGATCGGCATTGAGGATTTCTCCAAGGTAGAGCTTCGCGTTGCAAAGGTAACAGCCTGCGAGCCGATAAAGCGCGCCAAGAAACTTCTCAAGCTCACACTCAATGACGGCACGGATACACCGCGCACTGTAGCCTCCGGCATAGCGAAATGGTACAAGCCGGAAGACCTCATCGGCCGCAGCGTTGTAATCGTGGCAAACCTCAAGCCAGCTGTTCTCTGCGGAGTTGAGAGCCAGGGCATGATTCTTGCAGCCGATGCCGGAGAGGACGATGTACGCGTCATCTTCGTTGACGGTATCGCCCCCGGCTCAATGATCCACTGATAAGGAAGTCTTTATGATATTTGATTCACACGCACATTATGATTCCGAGCAGTTCAATCCCGACAGAGAAGAGCTGCTCGGCACCATACTTCCGCAAAAGGGAGTATGCGGCATAATAAATATATCGGCAGATTACGAAAGTCTCGAAAAGACCGTGGAGCTCTGCGACAAGTACGACTACTTCTACGGCGCCGTGGGAATTCATCCTGAGTGTGCTGCAGACCTGCCGGAAAGCTGGCTTCAGGACGTGGAAAAGCTTCTGTCCCACCCGAAGATCGTCGCCATAGGCGAGATCGGACTGGACTATTACTGGGAGGATGCCTGCCCACGCGAACGACAGAAGGAGGTCTTCGAGGCACAGCTCCGGCTTGCCGCAAAGTATGACATCCCCGTTGCGATACATGACCGTGACGCGCACGGAGACACCATGGAGATACTCCGCAAGTATCGTCCCAAGGGCGTTATACACTGCTTTTCCGGCAGTGTCGAGATAGCTCGCGAGGCGGTTTCTCTCGGGCTATATATCGGCATGGGCGGCGTGGTAACCTTTAAAAATGCCCGTCACAGCGTGGATGTAGTAAGAGACATCCCCCTCGACAGACTTCTCACCGAGACCGATGCGCCGTACCTTACCCCGGTTCCGTTCAGAGGTAAGCGCTGCGATAGCAGTATGATAGCCTACAGTGCCGCAAAGATCGCCGAGATCCGCGGTATAACCGTTCAGGAGGTACTTCGTGCAGGACATGAAAACGCCTGCCGCCTCTTCAATATTCCGTTTTCAGAATAAAGCAGTAAATCCGACCCATGATTATCATCATAGGTCGGATTTTGTGTTATCAAGGCTCCCTTGTAAAGCGAGCTGTCACCTCAGGTGACTGAGAGGGCTTTTCCGTCTCGCCTTGGTTCTCTCCGAGCGAGCAAGGTTTCGCCCTCACGAACCGCGTCTCTTCTTTTATTTCTCCGTATTGGTTCTCCAGTACACGCGGTTCAGCTTTTCCAGCCATTCGAAATCGATGCCCTTAAGCTGATCACGTGTCACTCTGAACGCCCAGTTGCCGTTCGGAACTCCGGGAACATTCATCTTAGTATCCTTTCCGAAGCCGCAGAGATCCTGTATCGGCACTATGACCGTGTTTGCCGCACTCTGCCACAGCGCACGGATCATGCATCGGCAGGATTCGCTTGCACTGCCACCGACGGCCCAGTCCCCACCAGGGAAACCGCAGTATTCCAGTGCATGCTCACGCTCATTCGGCAACGCCTCCCAAAGCCAGCCCAGCAGCGTATTGTTATCATGCGTACCGGTATATGCCACCGAGTTTTTCGGATAATTATGCGGCAGGTGCATATTGTCGGCGTTCTCGATAAATCCGAACTGCATCACTCTCATTCCGGGCAGACCGGTCTGCTCCAGAAGCTCGATAACTCCGTCATCCACTATGCCGAGATCCTCCGCAATGATCTTCGGATTCTCGAAATTCCTGTTCAGCGTGTCGAAAAAGTCCATTTTGGGGCCTTCAATCCATTTGCCCTCCTTGGCAGTCTCAGCCTCGGCAGGCACTGCCCAGTACGCCGAAAATGCGCGGAAATGATCTATTCTCACCGCATCAAACAGTTCAAAGCTGGCACGCAGTCTGTCCATCCACCAACGATAGCCGTCAGCCTTCATCGCCTGCCAGTTATAGAGCGGATTTCCCCATTTCTGGCCGAGTTCACTGAAATAATCCGGCGGCACTCCGGCAACATTCTTCGGTTTTCCGTCCTCATCCAGGTCAAACTGACTCCTGTTCGCCCACACATCGGCGCTGTTCAGCGCTACATATATCGGCAGATCACCTATTATCTCGATACCTCGGCTGTTCGCATAGGCCTTCAGCTTTTTCCACTGCTCAAAGAAAATATACTGCATGAATTCCATGAACAGCACCGTCTCGGCGTGCTCCTCCATGGCCGCGCTTACTGCGGATTCGGTATGCAGGCGAAGCCCCTCGTCCTCCCAGTCGTACCACTCCATACCGAGATTAGCTTCTTTAAGTATGATATACAGCGCATAATCGGGCAACCAGTGGCTGTTTTCCTCGGCAAAGGCACGCACCCTGTCAAGCAGTGCCTCGTCTGCACGGGTAAAAGCCCTGTACAGCACGGGGATACGTCGAAGCTCCAAAAAATCAAAAGCCGCGGAATACGGGTTAGCGTACATCTGACTGCGAAGCTCGTCCTCGGTCAGCAGACCATCCTCGAAGAGCTGCTCAAGGTCGATAAAATTGCGGTTTCCCGCAAAGGCGGAAATACTGGCATACGGCGAATTATACTCATCCGTCGGTGTAAATGGCAGCACCTGCCAGTAGCTGCACCCGGCATCACTCAGCTTATCTATAAAGGCTCTTGCCTCCTTGCCAAAGCAGCCTATGCCGAAATCTCCCGGCAGCGAAGAGACATGCATCAGCACGCCGCTTGCACGCTTATTCATTGTAAACCCCTCCGTTTTTGGAATTTTTATATTAATTTTCGGATTATTTTATCATAATCTTGTTCAATCATACCACATAACAGAGGTCTACGCAATACTAAGCGAAAAATAAAGCTATTACTTTATCATCAAAACAACGGCGCTCACATCGTCCCCGTGCCCGTCCGCTCTGTCCTTCACGGCCCTGTCCACTATCTGCTCGGCAAGCCTCTGTGGATCATCCTCAAGGGTATTTCCGACAAGGTCAATCAGCCATTCCGTGCCCGAGGCAATAACACCGTCGGATATCATTACTATCATGTCTCCGGAATCCACCGTTTTTTCGCTTCTGGCAAAATTAACCTCCGGCATTATACCAACTGGGACGCTCTTGGCCTCCAGATACTCCGTGCGGCGGCGACGCTTGAGCACAGTGCCTGCGGCTCCAGCCTTTCTCAATTGAACTTCCCCCGTGAACATATCTATGCTGACAACATCGAGCGTTGCAAGCGATTCATCCTCACCCTTTGCGAGCATAGCGGAATTTATCATGCGAAGTGTGCTTTCAAAGCCGATACCGGCCTTCAGCATGGAGCGTGCCATCGAAGCCGTCATGGTTCCGTCCACTGCGGCACGGCTTCCGGTACCCATGCCGTCACTGAGCACAGAGAAATACCTTCCGCTGCCGTCCTCAAAGGCTGCCGCACAGTCTCCGCACATCGCCGCACCGCCGTTTGAATGCTGCGAAAAGCCGCGTTCCACCGAATATACCGGTCGCTGACTCCACAGCAGCCTCATCCTCTCGCCGTACGAGGTTATCCCCGGCTGCGCAAAGGTTCTTCCGCAGGCAGCGGACATAGCCCTTGTAAGCTGGCCCTTATTGACATGCACACCGCAGGGTTTTATGACATTCGCTTCAACGGACATTCGGCCGAATTTGTCGATTCTGCAGCAGACCTCGAGCGGTGTTATCTCATGGCGTCGCAATACCTCTCTCGCAAGCTCCGCACTCTGCTCATCGAAATTATGATACTGCTCAAACTCCTCCGCCATATCACCGAGCATCTGTGAGGTGGAACGAAAATGCTCCTCAACAACCGCCCTCACCTGCTCGGCTCTCATTCTCGCCCCCTCCTTTACCAAAAGCTCCTTATATTCGTTATTGACGGCATCGCGTATCTCCGCCGCACGTCCGCATTTTGAAAGAAAAGGTATGTCAAAATCGCTTCTCTCAACTCTGCCGTGCTCCCTCAGTGGATATGTAAGCCGCGAAAAGCTCTTTCCGGTCTCATCCCTGTTTTTTCGCCAGCATACCGCACTCTGACTGCAATTCGTGCACACCCTTTCCACCGCCCTGCCATACACACCGGGCAGGTCATCCGCCGCGCTCTCCTGTAAGGCCTTTGATATCCTGTCAACCGATTCCGATGCTCCGAGCATCGCCTCGGATGCATATCTCAACCGCATTATGACGTTCTTTCTCAGAGAATCCCCAGGCAGGCGGTCATTTTTCACCGCAAACAGCTCGATAAGCCTCCTGTTCTGCGGTATGAACATGTAAATTATCGATGCCACTGCCACTTCTATCGCACCGTGCAGCACCTGATAGGAGCCGTTCACCTGTAGGGATGCAATTCCGTTCGCGATAATAAAGGCTGCCGCCACCGCTGTTTTTCCGAGCGGAGAGAACGCGCCCGCCATGAGCCCTCCGAGGCCGTACGCCCCCGACAGATAAGACAGCCCGGCTGTTGAAAGCCCCTGCACCGCACCGGCCGCTATGCCTGCAACAGCTCCTGCCGCAAGCCCTCCCGTCCTTGCGCACAGCATTATTGTCAGAACTATCAGCACGCGCCCTACGGATACCCCCGAAACCGTAACTGAGGAAAACGACAGCAGCACCATGCCGAGGGACACTATCAGCGCCGCAACATCTCCGCTGTCGAACATTATCTCCTCCCTGCCCGATATCAAAAGCTGAACCGCTCTCCTCAGAAAATATGCGCTTCCGGCCGCGAGGAATGCCTCCGCCACATACATGGCCGCCGTGTTCGAAAGTGAGCCGTTAACGAGCACAAGCACCGCTCCTGTAGCGATCAGGGGTAAAAAAGCTACGGTCGGGGCAAAAAATGGGTGGTCCCGAACCGCTTTTAATTCCGATAATGTCCAACGTATGGCGCCCACCGCCATAAGCCCTGCAACATATCTTGCAGGCACCTCCACCGGCGATGGAAACATATGCCCAAGCGCTCCGCCGAATATCACTGCCCACATGCTTTTTGCCGGAAATGCCGCTGCCGCCGATATCGCAAAGGGCGCATACTTGCCGAAAACCAGCCCCCTTGCCGATAAAAAGCCGGTAACTGCGCTTATCAGCAGCATTATCGCCTTTCGCACATATACTGTTTGCAAAGCCATTGCCATTCTGTCCTTTACACGTGCAAAACCGTTTTCCTCCGCGCACATTATGTATCCACGTTCCTTTCAGCAGGCACTGCCTGTCCTTAATTTCGGCCCACATTATATGCGAACCGTACGCTAATTATACTTATGTCCCTCTGCGGTTAACCGCGAAACGCGCAGGCAGTTTTTTATTCTCTTTTGAGACAAGAGCCACGTTAATGTCGTGCAGAAGCTAAAACACCGTCAAAAGGCGTGATTATGGAGACAAGAAATTCTTCTCTCTTGACAAAACAGCGAAAAGAGCATAGAATATCGGTAATAAATAAACCGTAGATTGGAATTAGTAACCGATGTCAAGCGGCCCAGAGAGCGTCCCGGCGGTGTGAGGGATGTGCGCAAGCCACGGCGAATGGATCCATGAGGGTGGGTGGGATAATCGCCCGACGTTCGCCGCGTTAAGGCTTTCGAGTGGGCGCTTTGCGCCAATTTGGGTGGTACCGCAGGATTCTTACCTCTTGTCCCTTATTTTCGGGGAGCAAGAGGTTTTTTATTTTTCATTTTATGAAAGGCAGATGTATTATGGAATACAAATTTTCAGACAGAGTTCTCAACCTCAAGCCGTCGGCTATACGTGAGATCTTCAAATATGCAGCAGACCCCACATATATCTCTCTTTCTGCCGGAAATCCGTCACCGGATGCATTCCCGGCAAAGGAGCTTGCCGATATTTCCGCAAAGCTCATGCAGGATGAGCCGATCCTTGCACTTCAGTACAGCCAGACAGAGGGCTACACACCTCTCAGACAGCATATCAAGAAGTACATGTATGAAAAGCACAATGTCGGCCGTGACTTCGACGATGTAATTATCACGACGGGCGCACAGCAGGTAATGGATCTCTTTACAAAGTCCATTCTGAACGAGGGCGAATCCGTAATCTGTGAGGCTCCGAGCTTCATCGGCTCCCTCAATGATTTCCGTTCCTACCAGAGCAAGCTGATCGGAATACCCATGGACAGTGACGGCATGAACATGGAGGCTCTTGAGGAGGCTCTCAAGACCGAAAAGAATGTCAAATTCATCTACACCATTCCGAACTTCCAGAATCCGTCCGGCATTACGATGAGCCTTGAAAAGCGTCACCGTATGTATGAGCTTGCAAAGCAGTACGGTGTGATGATACTTGAGGATAACCCCTACGGCGATCTCCGCTATGAGGGCGAGGCTCTCCCGTCAATAAAGTCCTTCGATGAGGACGGTATCGTAATGTATGCCGGCTCCTTCTCAAAGGTGATCTCCCCCGGTATGCGTGTTGCCTATGCAATCGGCCCGAAGCCGATTCTCCAGAAGATGACCGTCTGCAAGCAGGGCCAGGATGTTCACACAAATATCTGGTCACAGGTGCTTTGCTACCGCTTCATGACGGAATACGATTTCGACGCTCACCTCGAAAAGCTCCGCAGCATTTACACCAAAAAGAGAGCGCTGCTGCTCGACCTCATGGAGAAGAACCTTGCTCCGCACATCACATGGGATGATTTCAACGGCGGTCTCTTCGCATGGTGCCATTTGCCGAAAAACGTGGACATGCAGGCCTTTGTTCAGAAGGCCCTTGAAAAGAAGGTATGCGTTGTTCCCGGAACTGCCTTCCTGACCGACGAAAACGTATCATGCGATGCCTTCCGCATCAATTTCTCAACTCCCACCGACGAACAGCTTACACGCGGCATAGAGCTGCTTGGTGAAGCTATCCGCGAAATGATCTGAGTTTACGAAAGGTTGAAATAAAAATGGAAAACACACCCGTACAGAAAAAAAGAGTTCTCAGCATGATACAGCCAACCGGCGTATTCACCCTCGGCAATTACCTCGGTGCCCTCAAGAATTTTGTTGCACTTCAGGATGACTATGAGTGCGTCTATGCACTTGCCGACCTCCACGCGATTACTGTGCGCCAGGACCCGGCTGCATTCCGCAAAAACACTCTCTCGGCATACGCTATGATGCTCGCTCTCGGCATTGACCCGGAAAAGAGCGTTTTCTTTATCCAGAGCCAGGTGCCCCAGCACGCACAGCTTGCATGGGTGCTCAACTGCTACACACAGTTCGGCGAGCTTTCCCGCATGACCCAGTTCAAGGATAAGTCCGCAAAACACGCTGACAACATCAACGCAGGTCTCTTCACCTACCCCTGCCTCATGGCAGCCGATATCCTGCTCTACAATGCCGATTATGTTCCGATCGGCGCTGACCAGAAGCAGCACCTCGAGCTGGCAAGAGATATTGCAGAGCGCTTCAACGGTCTCTATTCACCCACCTTCACCGTTCCGGAGGGTCTTATCCCGAAGACCGGCGCAAGAATCATGTCCCTGCAGGATCCCACAAAGAAGATGAGCAAATCCGATGAGAACACAGCAAGCTTCATCACCATGCTCGATACTCCTAACGAGATAATGAAGAAGTTCAAGCGTGCTATCACGGACAGTGAGGCATGTGTACGCTACGGCGAGGGCAAGGCCGGCATAAACAATCTCATGGGCATTTACAGCTGCATCACCGGCAAAACCTATGAGGAGATAGAGCGCGAATTCGACGGCCGCGGCTACGGAGATTTCAAGACAGCGGTCGGCGAAAGCGTCGTTCAGGAGCTTGCACCCATCCAGGAGCGCTATAACGAGCTGATGAAGGATAAGGCATACCTCGAAAAGTGCTACACCGAGGCTGCTCCGCGCGCAGAGGCAATCGCTCGCCGCACACTCAGCAAGGTAATGCGCAAGGTCGGTTATCTGCCGCTTTCACGCTGATTTTTCACAGGAATTGACATTCTTCCTCCGATTCTGTATAATTAGCGCAGATTCAACAGTCTTACATGGCCGCTCGGATCGTCTGAGCGGCCTTTTTATTTGATTTTTTCTACTTGGAAAGGAAGATTACCATGGCAACCGGAAAGCATTATCGTTCCGGCAGCACTGCACCCAAGGCTACACGCAGCCCTGCCAAAAATACACGTTCAAAAGCAAAAACGACCGTAGAGCCCGATCCGTACGAGGATCTTTATTCGTATGAAGAGCCCAGAGGAGCAAGACGCGGCACCCGCCGTGCCGTATACCACGCTCCGAAGAAGCGCGGCTCCGATAAGCGTTCCCTTACCGTTGGCATACTGTGTATGCTTGCCGCCGCCGGAATAGTTTTCTACATCCTCTGGGATCTCGGCATTATCAATATGATACTCACCCTGCTCGGCTAACCAAAGCCTCGGTCGGGTGTCCGTAAAAAGCTTGAGGAGCGTATCGATATCGATACGCTCCTCTTATTTTGTTCTGTATTATGATCTAGTCTCTCAAAATCAGAGTCAAGCACGGCACAAAGCCTTGAGCTTTTACTCTATCTTTTCGAAATCCGCAGCGCCATGCTTGCACAGTGGGCAGATGAAGTCATCGGGCAGCACATCGCCCTCGTAAATATATCCGCACACCTTGCAGACATATCCCTTTACGCCGTCGGTCTGGGGCTTCGGCTTCACATTGTCCTGGTAATAGGTGTAGGTCATTGTTTCTCTGTCGGAGAGTACTCTGGCCTCGGTGACGGAGCAGATGAACATTCCATGAGTATCAAGGTCAACATACTGCTCAACCTTGAGGGACATGAAGGAGTTTATATAGCGCGGCAGGAAGGCCAGTCCGTTATCGGAGCGCATCGGCTCGGCATCGGCAAATTTGTCCACATTGCGTCCGCTTGCAAAGCCGAATTTTTCAAATACCGAGAACGGAGCATCCTGAGTCAGGCAGTTGATATTCATCCTTCCCGTCTGCTTGATGACATGGTGGGAATAGTTTTCCTTGTTGATGGTAACCGCTATGCGGTTCGGAGTATTTGTTACCTGAGTGACAGTGTTCACGATGAGTCCGTTGTCACGTCTTCCGTCATTTGAAGTCACAACATACAGGCCATAGCCGATATTGAAAAGAGCGGTCAGGTCGTTCTTGTTGGCTGTTGCATCCTGCTGTGCAAGGTACTCCCTGCAGAGCTCCTCGGAAAGCGCCTCAAGCTGTGCGGAGCTCTCCTCGTTGAGTGCGGAAAGAATCTTCACCGTGGTATCGGTGTAGGTCAGGTTGCGGCTCTTTTCAAACTTACCCTTCATGATCTTTGCCGCAAGAGGTGCCCAGCTTCCGTTTTCAATGAAAGCCACTGTTCTGTTTGAGAAGCCGCGCTCTGTAAGGTGATCTATATACTCGCGCATGAACGGGAAAATATCCGCATTATAGGTAGTTGTGGCGAGAACGAGCTTGCTGAAGCGGAACGCCGCCTGAACAGCCTCTGCCATATCGCAGCGTGCAAGGTCGTACACGGCAACATTCGGGCAGCCCTTTTCTCTGAGCTTATCGGCAAACTGCAAAACCGCCCTTTTAGTGTTTCCGTAAACGGATGTATATGCCACCACAATGCCCTCTTCCTCGGGCTGATAGCCCGACCAGATATTATAAAGGTTGAGGTAATAGCCGAGATTCTCCTTGAGCACCGGGCCGTGCAGTGGGCAGATAGTCTGAATATCAAGTCCGGCGGCTTTTTTGAGCAGGTTCTGTACTTGGACGCCGTACTTTCCTACAATGCCGATGTAATAGCGTCTGGCCTCATCCGCCCAGGGCTCATCGATATCCAGTGCACCGAATTTTCCGAAGCCGTCCGCAGAGAAGAGCACCTTATCCGTGCTGTCATAGGTCACAATGACCTCCGGCCAGTGCACCATGGGCGCTGCAACAAAGCTGAGAGTATGCTTGCCGAGGGACAGAGTGTCGCCCTCACCCACAACTATGCGCTCATCGGCAAAATCGGTTCCGAAAAAGTTTTTCATCATCTGGAAAGCCTTCTGAGAGGACACTATCACAGCCTCCGGGTAGACTCTCTTGAAGTTCATGATATTCGCGGAATGGTCGGGCTCCATATGCTGAATGACAAGGTAGTCCGGCCTTCTGCCGTTCAACTCATTTTGAAGATTATCCAGCCATTCATGAGTGAATGCGGCATCCACCGTATCCATAACGGCGATGTGCTCGTCCATAATGACATAGGAATTGTACGCCATACCGTTCGGTACGGTGTATTGACCCTCAAAAAGGTCAACCTTATGATCGTCAACTCCAACGTAACGGATATCCTTTGTTATCAACATACCTTTCACCTCGTAATTGATTTCCATGTGATTTTATCACAGGATCATTTCAAGTTCAATATTTATCGTCAAGCTATCGGCCGTACCGCAGCTTGATTTTTCGAATTTATTATAGTATAATTTTCCTGCAAAATATGTTGAATTTTCAACGTAAAGCAGAAAATTGGAAAGGAGCTCCCGTATGCAGACCACAAAGCATATTCACATACTGCACCGCTGTGAGCTTTTTCGCATGATAGCCGATGACGATCTCTCGAGAATGCTTGATTGTCTCGGTGCGAGAACGGAATTCTTCGACAAAAGGAGCACCATTCTCTCCGAGGGCAATCCGGCAAAGCAGATAGGTATCGTTCTATCGGGTGCGGTGCAAACTATACAGATAGATTATTTTGGCAATCGCAGCATAGTTTCCGATTCCGGCCCGGGAGAGCTTTTTGCCGAATCCTTCGCCTGTGCGGAGACCGAGGCCGTTCCCGTATCCGTCGTGGCATCGGAGCCGAGCGAGGTAATGCTCGTGGATTGCAGCCATATTCTGCATACCTGTGAGAATAATTGCGGATTTCACCAGCAGCTCATCTTCAACCTTATGAAGGGTCTTGCCGCAAAAAACATACAGTTTCATCAAAAGCTCGGCGTCACCTCCAAGCGATCCACACGTGAAAAGCTACTCGAATACCTCATGCTGCAATCTAAAAAATGCGGCAGCCGCAGCTTTGATATTCCATTTGACCGCCAGGAGCTTGCGGATTACCTTGAGGTGGACAGAAGCGGTCTGTCAACGGAGATAGGCAAGCTTCGCCGTGAGGGTGTACTGATAAGCTATAGAAAGCATTTTGAACTGCTGTAGAAAGGAGCATTTGAATGCCCACCGTATTATTTCACATTGAAGATAAAGCCAAGGCAAAGCAGATATCGGAGCTGTGCCGCGCACTGAAATTCAGTCAAAAATCGCTCACTCAGGCGGATTCCGGCAAAACAGTCGGTGCTCTTTGCGGCACACTTGGAGCCTCAAAGCAGATATCCAAGATACCGGAGGGCTTCAAGCTGCCCGACATCCTCATATTCGACGGCATGGGCGAAAATGCTCTTGACGTATTTCTTTCGGCCTATCGCACGGCCGGGATTCAGCCGACAGCGCTGAAGGCTGTCGTCACGCAGAATAATCTCGGCTGGCCGCTGTATTCACTTGCGGCAGAGCTGCAAAGAGAGCACGCCGCCATGCTGCTTTCTCGTTACAAAAAGTAAAACGAAAACAGGGTGCAGTCTGAAAAGCTGCACCCTGTTTTATTATTCAAAAATTACCTTTTCGTGGTCGGGATTCGGCCCGATATTCACGTCATATACATATCTGTAATACTGAGAATTCGTGACCAGAAGCTCATAGGCCGGGAAATACGTACGTATCGGATAGAGCACCTCATAGGAATCGACAACCTGACCCTTATTGAGAAGCTGCACACCGTAAGCATATGATACATCACGGAACTTTGTCTTGGTATCCTTGTAATCCATACCTGTCAGCTCATATTCGGAGAGAGCCGTTGCAAGGTCGCCGGCATTTGTCGCTGACAGACCCTTGAGGTAATGCACCTCCTGCACCCATTCGACACTGTCCTCATATTCGCCGAGCTTCGTGAATACCTCAAGCGCAGTATCGTAATCCTGTGCAAGCACAAGCTGTACGCCCTGCTCATAATATACGGCATTTATTCTCGAAAGCACCGACTCGTCGGTCACAAGTGCAAAGTACTCCAGAGCACGGGCTTCATCCCCGGCGGAATAGAATTCCACGCCCTTGTCGCAGAAAGCGTTCTGCAGGTCGAGCTTATGCTCATCGTTTACCATCTCATAATCAGCGGCAGCGGATTCGATATCATCCTCGCTGACGGCACGCAGGCCGAGATTATAGTGGCAAAGCTCGATTTTTTCGGCACAGCCGTCATAATCTCCGAGTGCCTCAAGCTGCTCAAGAGCCTCTGCATACGCCTCGGAATCCATTGTATTGACAGCCTTTTTGAACTTCGCCTCTTTTATTTTTTCCTCGCTGTCCTCGACCTCCGGGATGGATTCGAGCACGGCTATGGCCTCATCATACTTCTCGTTTTCAATGAGATAGCAACCCTTATCGTACTGAGCCTGCGGTATTCTCTCCTGACTGTCCTTGAAGTCCTCCAGCTCGGCAAAGGCGGCTATGGCCTCATCGTATTTCGCATCGGCAAGCATAGCCTCGGCATCCCTGTACTGTCCGAGCGGTATGAGGTACTGTATGAGAACGATGATAAAAATCACAAGGGCTATCGCAGTCGGTATGGATACCGCAAGGAATATCTTTCTGTTTCTCTTCTTTATCCTTGCTCTTTCCTCAGCGGCAAGTCTTTCCTCCTCCGCTCTGCGTGCGGCCTCCTCGGCAGCCTTGCGCTCCTCCTCAGCCTTTCTCTCGGCCTCAAGACGAGCCTGCTCAGCCTTCTCCTCCTCGGCCTTTATGTAAGCCTCAAGGTTTTCCGAAAGCTTCTCTGCGTCCTCAAAGAGCTCCTTCTGCACCTCAAAGCCGGCTCCGCACTTCACGCAGCATTCTTCCTCACGGTGATTTACCTCGCCGCAGGTGCACAGCCACAGGTCCTTATATTCCTCGGGAGCATATACGGCCTTAAAGCTCCCGTTTTTCGCCATGGATTCACTGTAATCCCTGCCGAACTGCTCCGCAAGAGATATTTCCTCAAATGAGTTTTCAAGCGTCTTTCTCTCGGGCAGACCTTCAAAAAGGAAGGAAGCACTGCCGTCCCAGACATCCTCGCCCTCAAACTCAACGCGCTTTATTGCCACGGAGAAGCTGTTTGCAGCCATACTGATATCTATCTCATCGTCACTGCCGAAGGTTTCGTCACGTCCCATTACCGGCACAAGATATCGGCGGTCACGTATCGCCTCTATCTCATTATTGGCTTTATCAAAAACATGCACATCAATGTACATTGCGGTTATGGGTCTGTCATCTATATTTCTGAACACCAGCCTTGCAAAAGTACGCGGCTCTGCATCCTCCGATTCCGGCACAACGCAGAACAAAGCACCGCTCTGCAACAGCACAGGGCAGGTTTCCTTATACAAATTGGGTTTCATTTCAAACAACGGTTCAAAATCAGGCAAATTCATCATTCCTTTTCTTCGAATCGGCGATATTTTTCACTCTTCATTATAACCTATACAGCAAAAAAAGCAAGAAAATTACATAAGTTTTCTGCATAATTAATTTTGCGGAAATATTTTACATCCTGTCGAAAAGGGCTGTAAATACACATTTTTTTGTGCTATAATACAGAAAAAACGCAAAGGAAGATGCACAATGAGTTATCCCGTAACCGTTCGTTGGCTCGGACATTCGGCATTTATGATCACCGCAGGAGAGCACAGTCTGGCGCTTGACCCCTTCCAGCCCGGCAGTGTTCCCGGCTTTGGAGACATAGATGAAACTGCGGATATTGTGCTGTGCAGCCACGGCCACTATGACCACGGCTATACCGAGGCTGTAAAGCTCACCGGAAGCCATGACGTGCCGTTCACCGTCACCGAGCTCAGCACGTATCATGACGATGTACAGGGTGAAAAGCGCGGCAAAAACACCATACACATCATCTCCGTCGATGATGTTCGCATTGCACATCTCGGAGACATAGGCTGCGAACTAACCGATGAGCAGGCATCGGCTCTGCACGGCGTAGATGTCCTGCTGATACCCGTCGGCGGCTTCTATACGATAGACGCCGCTGCCGCAAAGAGCATGGTCGATATCATCGAACCGCGCATCACCGTACCCATGCATTACCGCACAGAGCGCTTCGGCTTCCCGGTGCTGGCGCCGATAGAGGATTTTCTCGCACTGTGCAGCAACTACACAGCTCTTCACAGCGACACATTTGTTGTCAACAATGAAGTAAGCGGAGTCATAGTGCTCGATTATCCGGAGAAATAACAGAGCGTTGACTGCGAGGGCTTTGCCATCTCGCTTTAACTCCCTCCTGGATCCAAAGTACATATGCGAATAAAAGAAGTGGAGCGTATCGATATCGATACGCTCCACGATTGTTTTACAAGCATTTGCCCCATAGCTGATGCTGTTTTGCTGTTTTAAATATTACTTCAGGAAACCGATCTTACCGACTATCGGAGCATCCTTTGCCTTGCCCTTGCATACCTGGAAGAACAGGATGACGCGAACTACATAGAGCACGGCGGCTGCTATCGCACCAAGGATCGGAACGATAAAGGTGAAGCAGAGAACGAGGGAAACCAGAACGAGGAGCTGAGTGACTATCTCGAGCTTCAAAGCCTGACGAGCATGGAAGCTTGCATACTTTGACTCCGGTGCTGCGATAAGAGCAATGATTATACCTACGATACCGAGTATGTAAGCTGCCATTGCAACAACCTTATTATCGGAGATATCTTTTTCATCGTATTCGGCAGTGTGATCGGACGGATCAGCGTACTGCATCGGCGGATACGGCTGCTGATACTGCGGCGGTGTATATACCTGCTGGGGCTGAACCGGCTGCTGGGGCTGAACCGGCTGCTGAGGCTGAACCGGCTGCTGGGGTGCTGACTGCCGTGCCGGTGCGGCTGCTCCGCATACGGGGCAAAAAGCAATACCGTCCGCTATCTGATTACCACATTTCTGACAAAATGCCATTGATTATTACCTACCTTTCAATTCACCCTGACACATACAAGGTCAGCTAAGCTGTTAACATGAGTATACTACCGTAATTTACAAAAGTAAAGTCTTTGGCGAATTTTTCAAATTTTCTTAAGGATTCCGAAAGTATCAGGCCATGGCCTTAAACTGATGCGGTGACATTCCCGTTTGCGCCTTAAAAGCCTTATAAAAGGTAGAATAGTCCGAGAAGCCGCAGTTATGCCCTGCCTCCACCGCAGGCACACCGTCACGTATCATGCGCCTTGCATGTGTTATTCTAAGAGCCATGATATATGCGTACACCGTAGCATTTGTATATGCCTTAAAATGTCTGCTGAGATAGGATTTGCTGATAAAGAAGCGCGCCGCTATGTCATCGAGCGTTATCGCCTCGTTATAGTGCTCTGTTATATACCGTATTACCTGTGGTATAACCTCCGGCTCGCCGCTCTCTCTGGATTCCACCATACTGTATTCCTTGAGCATCGACCACAGATAGATCCTTATCGCACTCTGTGTAAACTGCTCATCGGCATTTTCCGCCTGCATAGTCACTATATTTTGGAACAGAGTGGACATATACGAGAGCTTATCCCCTCTCAGCGGCACACAGTAGCCATTGCCGCCGACCGAGCCAAGCTCCTTGGAGAGATAGCCGCTGCTGTCAAGCCTTGAAATATACTCAAGATTCACCCACAGCACCATACGTTCATATGCTGCATTTTCGTTAGCTATGACCGGTCTGTGCATTTTCCCGGGCGGTATCACCAAAAGATCACCCGGGCAGAGATCATACACCTGATCCTCAATATAATATGTTACGCTGCCATCCAAAAAAAGATACAGCTCTAAAAAGTCATGCGCATGGAATTCGATAGTTTTGAAATACGGGTCGCGGTTATGGTTTGCCTCAAAATCATCCATAATTATGATCTGCGTGGCATTAGTCCTTCCCCGTTCAGCATTATCTTCCATTTCCGTTCGCCCCCTGCCTGCGTTTGCTTGTGAAAAGTGTATCACAAAATGAACATATTTGCAATGCATCCGGAAGAATATACCATTTATTTTGCAAGAAAACGTGTTATACTATATTTTAGTAAGCAGTATATATGTCCGAAAGGAGTTATTATTTCATGCGAGAAGATTTGTTTCTGAAGGGCAGCACGGTTGCTCGTCTCTACGAGCACGTTCGAACCCTTCCCATTGTCGATTACCACTGTCACCTTCAGCCGAAGGAGATACTCGAAGACGAGGTTTTCTCCGATATATCCCAGATATGGCTTGGCGGTGACCATTACAAATGGCGTCTTATGCGCGCCTGCGGCGTTCCGGAGGAGCTCATCACCGGAAATGCTTCTCCGCGTGAAAAATTCCGTGCATATGCCGCCTGCCTCGAGACAGCGGCAGGAAATCCGCTGTATGTCTGGTCGCACATGGAGCTCTCCATGTATTTCGGAATAGACGATGCCCTCACTGCGGAAAACGCGGACGAGATCTTTGACCGTGCAAACGCATACATTGCAGAAACCGGCATGTCCCCGAGAAAGCTCATGCTGGACAGCAGGGTCGAGCTTGTCGCTACAACGGATGACCCGGCCGATTCCCTTGAATACCATAAACTGATCCGCGAGGACAGCGCTTTTCCGGTGCGCGTTGTACCGTCCTTCCGTACAGATGCCGCACTCAACATCGTTCGTGCGGATTATAAGGATTATATCTCACGCCTTTCCGCTGTATGCGGATATCCGATCAGCTCCATAGCAGACCTCAAGAAGGCACTTACCGAGCGTCTTTCCTTCTTCTGTGAAAACGGCTGCCGCGTCAGCGATATCGGCATAGAGGATTTCCCTTGCAGGGATGACTCACTTGATGCGGACGAGACCTTTAAAAAGGCACTCTCCGGTGAAAAGGTGACAAAGGCCGAGCTCTGCAATTTCCTCTTCGAGATGTACGTATACCTCGCTGCGGAATACAAGGCTCATAACGTCACAATGCAGCTCCACCTGAATGTTCGCAGAAATGCCAACAGCAAGCTCTTTAAGCAGGTCGGCCCGGATGTCGGCGGCGACTGCGTGGGCGACCGCATCCCCGAGATAGATGTGGCAAGGCTCCTTGACGCAATGAACAGCAACGACGGACTTCCGCGCACACTACTCTATACACTCGAGCCCTCCATGTACCTGCCTCTCGCCACAACAGCCGGCAGCTTCCGCGGCGTGAACCTCGGTGCCGCATGGTGGTACCTTGACCATAAGCGCGGAATGGAGGAGCAGATGGATCGCTTCGCCGAGACCGGCTCCATTGCCGAATTCACCGGAATGCTCACGGACAGCCGCAGCTTCCTCTCCTATGCACGTCACGACTACTTCCGCCGCGTGCTCTGCAATTGGCTTGCCGAGCGCCTGGATGAGGGCTCCATCATGCTTGAGACCTCCGCACTGAAGATACTTGACAGAGTTTGCGTGGAAAACAGCCGCAAGCTGTTCGAATAAATACTGGAGGAAATCATTATGAATATTGTTATTACAGGTGCGGGCGGTGTTCTTTGCAGCGCATTCGCACGTGCACTTGCACAGGACGGCCACAATGTCGCTCTGCTCGACCTTAACCTTGAGGCAGCCGAGGCAGTAGCCGCAGAGATACGCGCAAACGGCGGCTCCGCCATTGCGGTTCAGGCAAATGTTCTCGACAAGGACAGCCTTAATGCAGCTCACGATGCGGTTACAGCAGCCTTCGGCAAGTGCGAGGTTCTCGTAAACGGCGCCGGTGGAAACAACCCGAAGGGCACAACAACCAACGAATACTTCAACAAAGCCGATATGCTTGACGAGAATGTACGCTCCTTCTTCGACCTTGAAAAGGACGGCGTCTCCTTCGTTTTCAACCTCAATTTTCTCGGCACACTTCTCACAACACAGGTTTTTGCACAGGATATGCTCGATAACGGCGGAAACATCGTGAATATTTCCTCCATGAACGCATATACCCCCCTCACAAAGATACCTGCATACAGCGGTGCAAAGGCAGCCGTAAGCAATTTCACACAGTGGCTGGCCGTTCACTTTGCAAATTGCAACATCCGCGTTAACGCCATGGCTCCCGGCTTCTTTGCAACAAATCAGAACCGCAGCCTGCTCTTCAACGAGGACGGCACACCGACTCCGCGTACTCATAAGATACTCTCCCAGACTCCGATGGGACGCTTCGGCGAGCCCGAGGAGCTTCTCGGAACGCTTCGCTTCCTCATCGACAACGAGGCCTCCGGCTTTATCACAGGTATCACTATCCCGGTCGACGGCGGCTTCTCCGCATACTCCGGTGTTTGATAATTTCAACTGAACAAACCAATATTTCAAGGAGGAATCTTCCATGATAATCGGCGCACAGGGCTTTACAGTCCGAGATTTCGCACAGAACGAGACTGATCTTCGCGTTACGGCAAAGAAGCTGCATGACATCGGCTTCAAGACCTTGCAGGTATCCGGCTTCGGAAATATCGATCCGCACATCATCCGTGAAATATGCGATGAGAACGAGCTTTCCGTTATCGTTACACATACAAATCCGCAGCTCATCCTCGAAAAGACCGATAAGGTCATTGAGGCACACAAGATACTCGGCTGCAAGCATGTCGGCATAGGCATGATGCCCGAGCAGTACAGGGACTCCATGGACAGTGTTCGCAGATTCCTTAAGGATTATTCAGTCGCAGCGGACAAGCTGCACGATGCCGGCATGAAGCTGCACTATCACAATCATGGCTTTGAGTACGAAAAACATGACGGAAAGTGCATCATAGACTGGATGGCAGAGGAGACCGATCCCGAAAAGTGGGGCTTCATCCTTGACGTTTACTGGACACAGTTCGGCGGCAGAAATCCCGCCCGCCAGATCATCGACCTTGCAGGACGTATTGATGTTATCCATTTCAAGGACATGAGAATGAAGTTCCATGAGCAGCGCTTTGCCGCAGTTATGGACGGTACACTCGACTTTGAGGCTATCATCGAGGCTTGCAAGGAGACCGGCATAGAGTACGCAATGATCGAGCAGGATAACTGCTACGGCAAGGATCCGTTTGATGAGCTTGCACTCAGCGCAAAGAATCTTCTCGGCGCAGGCTGCCGCTTCTGATATTGAAAGGAAACTGTTATGGCTAAATTCATTCTTTCAGCTTTCGCAGATGAGGCCTCCGCCGATTTCACCGAACAGCTTGATACACTTAATAAGCACGGAATACCGCTTATAGAGCTTCGCGGCGTCGACGGAAAGAACATCCTCGATCTCACCGATGAGGAGCTCGACACAGCAAAGGAAAAGCTCGATAAATTCAGCATAGGCGTTTCCGCTATCGGCTCTCCGATAGGAAAAATCGGCATCAACGATGATTTTGCACCGCATTTTGAGAAATTCAAGCGTGCTGTGGAAATCGCAAAGAAGCTCGCCACTGCACGTATCCGCATGTTCAGCTTCTTCATGCCGAAGGATGAGGACCCCGAGAAATACTTTGATGAGGTCGTCAGCCGCGTTAAGGCAATGGTTGATTATGCCGAGGAAAACGGTGTTCACTGCTGCCACGAGAACGAAAAGGGCATTTACGGTGACAAACTCGCACGTGTTCAGAAGCTTCACGCTGCAATACCCGAGCTGCGCTGTGTATTCGACCCGGCAAACTACATCCAGTGCCATGATATCCCGAGCGAGAACTTTGCGGCTCTCGGCGGCATGATCGACTATATGCACATCAAGGATGCATTCCTCAAGGACGGTGCTGTTGTTCCGGCCGGCGAGGGTGACGGCTCTGTTGCCGATATCCTCACCGCTCTTTCAAAGCACGATAGAGATTACATCTTAACGCTTGAGCCCCACCTTGCCGTTTTCAGCGGACTCAACTCCCTGCAGAGTGAGGAGCTCACGCACAAGTATACCTATGAAAGCAATCAGGCTGCATTTGATGCGGCTGTAAACGCACTGAAAAACACACTTTCAACAATCTCTTAAGGAGGAGAAAATCATGAGCAACACTGTAAAAATGGGCATCATCGGTGTCGGTAACATGGGTTCCGCACACGCAAAGAGCCTCTTTGCAGGAAACATCAACGGCATGGAGCTGGCTGCGATATGCGATATCGCACAGTCAAAGCGCAACTGGGCTGAGGAGAACCTTCCCGGCATCCCGGTATTTGAGGATTATAAGGAAATGATCCAGAGCGGTCTGGTCGACACCATCCTCATTGCAACTCCGCACTATCTGCATCCCGTTATCGCTGTTTACGGCTTTGAGCACGGAATGAACGTTCTCACAGAGAAGCCTGCCGGCGTATATACAAAGCAGGTAGAAGAGATGAACGAGGCTGCAAAGAAGTCCGGCAAGGCTTTCGGCATCATGTACAACCAGCGCACAAACCCGAAGTTCCAGAAGATGCGTGAGATCGTCCAGAGCGGTGAGCTCGGCGAGCTTAAGCGCTGCGTATGGATCATCACAAACTGGTACCGTACACAGGCATATTACGACAGCGGCACATGGCGTGCAACCTGGGCCGGCGAGGGCGGCGGCGTGCTTATCAATCAGTGCCCGCATAACCTTGACCTGTGGCAGTGGATCTTCGGTATGCCGAACAAGATCACCGCTCATTGCAAGTACGGCCATTGGCACAACATCGAGGTAGAGGACGAGGTAACTGCATTTGCAGAGTATCCGAACGGCGCTACAGGCGTATTCATCACAACAACAGGTGAGGTTCCGGGTACCAACCGTCTTGAGATCACCGGTGATAAGGGCAAGCTCGTCTGGGAGGACGGCAAGCTGACACACTGGAAGCTTGAGGTTCCGGAGCGCGAATTCTGCTTCTCCTGCGAGGAGGGCTTCGCACAGCCGCCTATGACAAAGGAAGAGATCGAGGTAGATACCGTAGAGCTCGGTCATAACGGCATCCTCCAGAACTTCACAAACCACATCCTCAATGGTGAGCCGCTACTGGCACCGGGCTATGAGGGAATCAACGGTCTGTCAATCTCCAATGCCATCCACCTTTCCGACTGGACAGGTAAGCCGCAGGAGATCCCGGTGGACAAGGAGCTGTTCCTCAGCCTGCTCAACGAGCGCCGCGCAACCTCCCACGTCAAGGAGGAAAAAGAGGACGAGGGTAAGATCGCTGATCTTTCCGGCACATACAACGACCGCTGGAAGGTTCGCTGAGCCAATCAATTTGAGTTTAACTAAACCATAAGATATTCTCATCACAAAAAGACCTCAAGCTGCTTTCAAGGTAGCTTGAGGTCTTTTCTATATGGCCTTCCGTGCACGGAAAAACCTGTATTCTGTGAATATATCGAGCATCATCGGCATCATGCACATCAGAAAATATCCGATGCATAACACAACAGATACCCCCGTCAACGGTGTCACTATCAGCTTCGGGTCATAAATCATGTGTGTCTGGCCGAGCAGCATCGCCATAAGAGTCAATGTGATACAGCAGAACATCGCTATGACATACGCTCTGTCGCGATTATCAAACCGATATATCGAAAATGCCGTCCTGCCGCGCAATGCACTTCCGCGGCATTGCATCGAATCCGAAGCATGTGCAAACGAATCTATCATCCATGTTATCAGCATGGAAAATATCCTCACGGCATTTTTCAGCCTGTGAAAAACGCTTCCCTGATCCGTTCCGCATCCGATTCCCCTCTGTGCGGCATTAATCCGCCCGGCCTCTGCCTTAAGACGCGGCAGCATCCTGATAAGAATACTGAGAAACAGTGACAGGCGAGGGCTGACCCTGCCGAAGAGATATACGACCTTATCCGTTGTAAACATCGAATGAATGCATGAAAACCACATGAGCACGCTGCTCACCGTGCAGCCGAGAACCAAACCATACAGCAGCGACTCGAGTGTCATGTTATTGCCAATAAAGTTCTGCCTCAGCACGGTCACGCCAAAATGCGTATACGAGCTGTAATACAGCGCAAAAATCAAAACACACGGCAGCAGCAGGATGTTGAATATCAGCGCTCTTACCCCATTTCGCTTTATACTGTAGGCAAAAGCGCTTACAAAGGATATCGCAAGGAATATCGGTCTGTCAAAGCTCACGGTGCAGAACAGCACAGAAGCGAAATAGATGAACGATACCGCCGGATGACAGCTCTCAAACCCCATCTTCGTCCTCCGTCATGCCATATTTAAGCTTCACTCTGTCAAGCTTATCGAGCAGTGGCCTGCCAAACAGCAGCATTATGAGCACGGTGCATATCGCCTGCATCACATTCACCGGAAAGCCGGAAGCAAACGAGGCTGCAAAGGCACTCCATGTGATCTCCGAAAAGCTCAAAAACACATTGGAGCAGTCGAGTAACGGCCCAATCCAGAGAACCACGGCCAAAAAGCCGAAAGCCGCCAGATTGATCGGCTTTTTGCTGATATGTCCCTTCTGAAAAACGAAGCCTGCAAGCATTCCTCCTGCACCGTAGCCCATCATCTGCCAGGGCGTATACGCACCCTGACCGTAGAAAAAGTTACTGGCAAGCGCCGTAACAGCACCAACCATGAAGCCGGTTTCCGGGCCAAAGGCGATGCCGGACAGCATGATTATCGCAAAGGTCGCTTTAAAATTCGGTATCGGTATTGCCACACGGCCAACTATTGCAAGTGCACACAGCACCGCCACAACGACCAGCTCTCTCGCCTGCGGCTTTCGCCCCTCATATGCCATGAAGAACGGGAGCATCAGTTCGATGATTATCATCGTTCCCGTGATATAGTAGCTTCTTCCGGAGAGCCTGCTTCCAAGCAGCAGCGTGAGCGGTATCGCCACCAGGAAGACCAGTATCATCGCTATATTGGATTTCTTAATTTTCGTTATTTTATTTGTTCTGCTCATAGAGGGAGATCACATCCTTAGCCGTGACAGCATTTGTAAATATATGTCTGCTCATTCTGCTTGCCGCAGTGGTATAAAAGCTGTTTCCGCCGAAAAAATGCCTCGGCGTATCCGTGGTGAGTATCTGTCCGTCAAAAAACATAGATACTCTGTCCGCGTGCTCAGCACAGAATTCCACATCGTGCGACACCATAACTATCGTCATGCCGCGCTTTTTCAGGTCATCCAATATCTCTGCAAAGCTTTCCTTAAAGAAGCTGTCGATGCCCTTTGTCGGCTCATCGAGTAACAGGAGGCGCGGCTGGGTCAACAGCACCTTTGCAAGCGCCGCTCTCTGCTGTTCACCTCCGGAAAGGTCATACGGATGCCTTTCAAGCAGCTCGGAGATACGGCAGAGCTCCGCCGTTTCCGCTATGAGTCGGCTGTCGTTCGTCATCTCCTCCAGCTCCTCACGCACAGTCTTTTTAACAAACAGACTTTTCGGGTCCTGTGGCAACATGGAAAGGCAGCCCTTGAAAAGCTCCGCTGTCCTGTATTTTTCGACGGGCTTTCCGAAAACCTTCACCTTACCGCGATAAGCCCTGAGAATTCCACATATCGCCTTAAGCGCTGTGGATTTTCCCGCGCCGTTTCCGCCGACTATGGCAAACAGCTCGCCTTTTTTTACCTGCGCACTGAGTCCGCGAAGGATATCCCTACAGTTTTTATCATATCTGAACCAAAGCTCGTGAAGTTCAAGAGCTGTTTCCTCTGTGGCGGCATCATTCGCATCATTCGGCGTATGAGAAATTTTCGGCGGTTCGCTGAACCTTTCGCTCAGCCAGCTCCTGCCGTCCCTTACGGTCAGAGGAGAATCCCCGGATTCGCCGACACCGTAAAACACCCTCATCGGCGCCGGCATTGCGGAAAACATATCGTTTTTCTGCTCATACAAAAGCGCACCCACCTGCTTTGGCTCGCCGTCGGCAATTATCCTGCCGCCGTCCATAACTATCGCCCTGTCCGCATAGGGGAGTATATCCTCCAGCCTGTGCTCGGTCACTATCACAGTAGTGCCAAGCTCGACATTTATTTTTCTGACGGTATTCAAAAAATCCGCAGCGGCTATCGGGTCAAGCTGACTGGTCGGCTCATCGAGCAGCAGCACCTCGGGCTGCATGGCCATTATGGATGCCAGATTCAAAAGCTGCTTCTGTCCGCCGGAAAGTGTCGAAACATCCCTGTGAAACCAGTCCTGAATGCCAAAATAGCACGCCATTTCCGCTACACGGGAACGCATCGTGCTCTGGTCGCAGCCCATACTCTCAAGGCCGAAGGCCAGCTCGTGCCAAACCTTATCCGTTACTATTTGGTCATCCGGGTTCTGCATGACATAGCCTATTTTTCCTGCAAGGGCCCTCTCATCGGCGGAATTGATATCATCGCCGCAGAAAAGTATCTCGCCGCTGCGTCTGCCGTGCGGAGTAAGCACCGGCTTCAGGTGACGCAGCAGGGTCGTTTTTCCGCTGCCGGAGCGTCCGCACAGAACGATGTATTCGCCCCTGCTGACGCTTAGCGACACGTCATCAAGCGATTTCACGCCCTTTGAGGCCGGATAGGAAAAGGTTAGATTTTTGATCTCGAAATGCGCCATTTTACGGCCTCCCAAATATGTAAAATAATCGGTATTAACAAAAATGTGCAGTACGATATACAGGCTGCAAGGCTCATACCAGAAAGCGGCTGAATATACAGCCTTGGGGTGTATTCTGCCGATGCTCCGCCCAAAACGGCCATAGTTATAACAATTAACAACAACAGGGTCATCATGAGCAGCAGAGCCGCATCACGAACGCTGAAGCGATATATTTTGAAGCTCGTTCTTTTGCCCACACCGTAGCCCCTGGCACGCATAGAATCACCTGTCACAATACCGCCGTCAAGTGCCCACGAGGTAAGTGTACTCATAACCGTCATACCGGAATCAAATCTCTCACTGAGCGCACCCGACTGCTCAGTGCCCCTTCCTATGCATCTTCTCGCGCCGGATATCTGCTTTGCCTTAAGCGACAGATTCGGCACCATTCTGAGCACCATTACGAGCAGAAGGGACAGTGACGGTATGATACTGCCGAACAGGCTTATCCACCTGTCCCCCGTCAGCACAATGCTGCTGCACGCAAACCACAGCACTGTCAGCATGAATACCGCCGCAATTGCGGCTCCGTAGCAAAGAGCCTCAAGCGTATACGGGGCATTCAGCACGCAAAACAGCACTCTCTCACCGTAATGATTGAACAACGGATTTATCAGCATCAATACTGCGGCAAAGGGAATCACCGACAGCAACAGGCCGATGCCCTTACGTCCGCTGAGCAACAGATAATATATCGCTGCACAAACAACGCCTGCGGCAAGATATGCCGGGTGCTGTATAACAAGCCCCGTGCAGATCGCACCGCAGAAAAATATGAGATTAACTATCGGATGACAATTTGAAAAAGCATCATTTTCCATGCCTTATGCTCCAACATCGGCACCAAGACCCTTACAGGTATAGCACCACACAATGTTCGCATTTCCCTTTAAGGTATAGCTTGAACAGCCGTAATTCGGGAACCAGCCGTTCACCTTATACATCCAGCCGGACTCGCTGCCGCAGTCAAATTCGTACAGATGATTGATACCCTCAACATAATAGCTGTTGTACATCGGCGTCCAACTGTATTCAAGCTGTATGCCGTAGGTCGAGCACGCCCTTTGCAGCACGTCGAACACTGTCTCGCCCTCGGTAAACTCCACCGTTGCCTGATAGAGTATCCAGCCACCGCTCGGCACATATCCGGCCTTGGCAGGGTCGAGGGAATCCCAGTTATTGAGTATCGAGTCACATCTGATTGTAACTGTGCAGGTAAGCTTCGGCTCAGGTGTCGCAGTGGGCTCGGGAGTGCTTGTTGGGGCGGCTGTAGCCTCGGGCACCTCTGATTCCACCTCCGAAGAAACAGCCGAAGAGCTATCCGTGGTATTTGATACGCCCTGCTCGCTTTCACTCGGAGCGGATGAGGTCGGCTCTTCGCTAACAGAGCTCTCCGTCTCCGCAGTGCTTTCCTCACCTTCCCCGTCAACAGTCACCGCTGCCTCCCTATTGCGTGCTTCTTCAAGTGCATCAAGCTCTTCATCAGTGAAGCACAGCTCAAAGGACTCGCTTGCAGCGCGGAGCTGTTCGATGCCGAATTCATTCAGCTCATTTATCACCAGTGTACGGATTTCGCCCTCAGCGCCGTATATCCATTCGATAACATTGCCGCTCCCGGCGCCGTTCACAGTACCACAGTACACGGCGGCACTCTGAGCGCCGCTTCTTACGCTCAGCCCAACAACCGCATTCCCGACAGAAAGCTCATTATCGCCGAGCATCAGTTTCATCCCGTTCTTTGAAAGAACGAATGCCTCGCCGTCAAGCAGTTTTACGGATATCTCTTCAATATCGGCATTGATGATTTCTATATTCACGCCACCGTTAAGGGAGATTCTGTCCTCTCCGACCGACACCGCCGCCGAAGCGCCGGTATCGCAGGTCAATTTATCGCCATTTCGCAAAAGCTCTCCGCTTTTCGCATGGTATGCTACACCGTCACGCTCCATAGTCACTATACCGCGAACCTCTGCCAAACATGCAGCATTTTCGCTGTCACCGTCGAACCAGCCGCGGATATTGCCTGCAATGAGTATTCCCACAAGCATTATTACAAGGATAACTGCCGCCATTATTATATTGGCTGCCCTTTTCTTACTCATATTTCCTCCCCCGGCCAAAGCCGTCCATATTATTTTCCACTGTCGGCTTCTTCTGTTTCGCGAAGAACTCCGAGCAGCACGAATCTTGCATCATTAAAATCATAGCTACAGGTCGAAAGCGTTATAAGTCTATCATTTGAGCCGGGATGTATACCGGACTCAAAGTACGACTTCGATTCGGCAGCGTTTATCCAGTCTTCAAAGGACCGCTCATCCGCAAAGTCCATTTTCCATGCATCGTCACTTGCAGCCGCCACATATCCGGAGAAAAACTCTATCTCGTAGCTTTTCTCGGGAGTCATAAGGTAGGCGGTGGGATGCTCATCATAAAACGCCTGCTCCTTATATTTCAAAATCGTGTGGAACATACTGCCGTCATCCATATTGTGGCCGTACACCACGTTGTGCATATCGGAGAAGTCCTCTCCGTTGCGGTAATCGAGAAACAGCGTGCCGGCGGTGTTATATGTTCCGTCAAGCAATCTTCTCAGGTAGTAATTATTATCCTCGCTCTGTGCTATCGGATAATTGATCTCTGTCCCCTCAATATATATCCACGCCTTAACATCCTCGCTGAGCTCTGAAAGCGCGGCAAAATCGATCTTGGGCAGATCGATGCTATCTTCCTCAATTATGCTCTCCGCAGCAGAGACCTCCGTCCGCTTTTCGGACGTGTCCATGTAGACATACTGTCGTATCTCCTCATACGTCCTTTCAGCTTCCCTATAACCCTTCACTCCGATAAAAATTTTGTAGGCTGAAAAAATCGCAACACAGCAAAAAAACGCAGCCAAGAGTTTAAACCACAAATTTCTCATAATCTCTCAAAAATCAAAATGAAGCAGGGTGTCGGCTGCCCTGAGGCAGCCGAGCATCCCTAGCTTAAGTGTTTATTTATCGTGCATGTCTTCCGTCATTTCTGTGCTTACGGTCGATAACGAGCATAACACCCGCAGCAAACACAGCAGTGATGAAAATCACAGCGTAGAGTGCTGTGTTGTTGTCGTCCCCTGTTGTGGGGTTGTTGCCGTTCGGTTTGGAAGTCTCTCCACCATTCGGCTTGGAACTCTCGCCATCGTTCGGCTTAGAAACCTCACCATCATCCGGCTTGGAGCTCTCACCATCGTTCGGCTTAGAAACCTCACCATCATCCGGCTTGGAGCTTTCGCCGTCGCTCGGATTAGAAGCCTCACCGTCATCCGGCTTGGAGCTCTCGCCATCATCCTTTGCTATGGTGACATCAGTCATATCATAGAGGCTTGTAAGGCCGTTCTTCAGGCGGAAATAGGAGGCCAGAGCATAGTAACCCTGCTCCGTTGCCATACCGTTCAGCTCCCCACCCGCAAGATGAGCAAAGCCGCCGTCCGTGATATAGAAGCTGCAAAGTGCATCGAGTACGGACTTGCCGTTCTTAACAAAGCGTGCATCCGTTGTCGGGTCGATTCCGAGAGATGTGAGCGCCGTTACGACCTGAGCACAGGATTCAGCGCATGCGCCGTCAACAGAGCCGAAGCTGCCGTCAGCAAGCTGCATATCGGAAAGTTTTTTAAGTGCCTTATCAACAGCCTCCTTGACCTTGCTGTCCGTACCATAGTACGGTGCAAGCGCCTGGATAGCCATTGCTGTCATATCGGCATCCGCTGCATCACCTGTAACCGTCCAGCCGTTGTCACCGAGCTGAGCATTGAGTATCTCATTGATGAGCAGTTCTCTTGTTACATTTCCATCGGGAATATCATAGTCGTGGGAATCGAATGCGATAAGCGCCCAGATAGGCCCGTTTATGCCCTGCTTATTGAGATAGCTGAGGTCTGTAAGGCCCTTGAGCAGATCGTGACCGTCAACATCGGTTACATCATAGCCCATAGCTGTGAGAGCCAGAATGAGTCTGGAGTTCTCTGTGGACTTGGACTTATGGAGCTGTTCCTTATCGTTGATGCTGCTCTTTACATGCTCAACGACCTTTGCGAAGTAATCATCGCTGTTCGGAGTTTCACGACCACTGCGCTCAAGACCGATGACCATCCATTCGCCGCCGATTGCACCAACACTCGGTGTGCCCTTGCTCTCGATGTAATCTCCGGTGGTCTTGTAGATCTTGTCGAAATCGGTATCGGACTTCTTCACCGTAACCTTTGCGCGGCTAACCGCCGGAATGATCGGAAGATCGCTCTCCGATGCGATAATAACATATTCGCCGCTCTCTGTAAAGATTATGGTGTAGGTTCCGTCGCCATTATTTTTAACTGTGTAATCCACTGCGGCGCGTGTCTTGCTGTCAAGCTTCCTGACGGTGATATCCGCTGTGGAAAGCTCGGTGAAGACTACGCTGTAGGTAGTCATATCAAAGCCGGCCTGTGTGAGCGTTACTGTCAGCTCGCCCTCTGATGTGTACTCCCTGCTGTCGAACTTTGCATACTTATCGCTGTAGTCACTCTTCATGTAGACAAATACAGCGAGGTAATCGCCGTTCTTTACCTCATCCTCAAGAGAGCTGCACATAGCGTCGTTCAGCCAGTAGCCGAACAGTCCGCTTTCGTCGCCCCAGAGCTTATCGATGGAAAGGCCAAAGCTGCCGTCGGATGAAGCATAGCCGCTTGCGGCACCGCCGGTATAACCGGCCTCATGTGCTGCGACAAGTGCATCGTCAACGTCGAATCTGCCGTTGTCGTTTGTATCGGTCACGGTCAGCTCTTCCTGTACCATGACCACATTGCCCTTATCGGAAATAGTTACATAGAGCTTTATCGGGTTCTTTGTGTTCTCGTATTTGAGCTTCTCGAGCTTCTGCTCGGCAGCCTCAAGATCACTCTTGTTGGTGACAAGAGCCTTCTGAGCCTCTGTCAGCTCGTCGAATGCCTCGCGGGCAGCCTTGATATCGTCTCCGCTGTCGAGAGTTACCTCTCCGATAGCGTCAATGAGGTCTATTACCGCATCGGCAGCTCTCTGATCCGCAGAGTAGCCGATAGTGATATCCGGAAGCCGGCTGAGAACAGATTTAACGCTTTTTGCATTGAAGCTTACCGGCTTGCCGTTAGCATATGTTGTGGAGCGATGTGCACCAACCGGACTGCCGTAGCCGCCAAGCTGTATTGCACCGCCGGAAAGTGTGTAGGTCTCACCAGTCCAGTCCTCGGGAATGGTAATGGTTATCTTCTGAGCCGCTGAGCTACCACTGAAGGTATATGAACCGAATCCACCGCCCTTTGTTGCCGGGAATCGTGTTCCGTCCTCGCCATAATAGCAGAGCATGGCATTGAAGTTGTATACGCCGGACTGCTTTTCTGCCGGCATGACAAGGCCACTGTACTGAATGGTGATCTTATCACCGGGCTTCGGAACGTAATCGGCGCTGAGCTCCTTGCCCTCGCTGTCAAGAAGTGTATAGCTTACCTTTCTGGTCGTAATGACCTGATAGGCAGACTTGCCGTCCTTTGTCACCTGAATGATGTGACGGCCGGTAGTGAGGCCGGAAACTGTTACAGTGCCGTCCTCGGCAACGGAAACACCACTATCCGTAAGGCCCGTAAAAGTCATACTTCTGCCGACCGTGGAGCGTGCCACCTTGACTGTGCAGCCGTCCTCCGGCTTAAAGCTGTAGCTTGCACCACTGTTATCGGTGTAGAAGATGATATCATGCTCGGCGTCGAGCTTATCTCCTGCAAGCTTATCGACGCTTGTAGTATTCTCGCCCACATTCATGAGCATGTTTGTCTCAATTGAGGAGCCGTCCTCGCCAACCTGAACGACGATGACGCCCGTGCTCTCCGGCCAGATAGCTGAGAACTGAGTGAGGTTGTCGCGTCCCTGCATATGTGTCATGGCATCATATGTAACAAGGATGACCGCTGTACCGGAATGGTTTGGTGTGACGGTCGCAACGCTGCTGTTGTTGCCGTCCGGAGTAACCGTTACAACATCGCTTGCATTGCCGTTAAGGTCTATTACACTGTAGTGCATATCCGGAAGTGCGACCTTTGCGTTTGAAACACCGTTTTCTATCGCCATCCAGTTACGGAACACATTCAGCTCATAGGTAGCATCCTCAGCAATGCTGATGCAACCCTCCTCGTTTGCATTTACGAAAATATCCGCAAGGTCGTACACATTCTTTGTGAAGCGATATACGGAATCGGAGGTAAAGGTATCGTCATTGATATGGAGATCTGCCTCGGTAACCTCGAACTGATTGCCTATCTTGCAATCCGCGAAATTCCAGTAGGTAACTCCGTCCGGATGCTGAACACGATAGAAATTAACATTGCCTGCCGAAAGGTCGATGGTCACGGCTATTTTGTCGTCCTCAAGCTCTTCAACGCGCTTTACCTCGCGATAATCATACTTGTAATATGTGTGGAATCTGCCCGCAGACACCGTAGAACCCTTCGGAGCGATGATCGTGAAAACATTCTCCTTCTCGTTTACGCCCTCAACGGTAACGACCTGATCCGCAGTGACATTCTCTATGGTATATACGCCTTCGACCTCTGTAAGCACCTTGCCGTTGGCCTTAACAGCAAAGTCCTCGCCCTTTTCATGGTAGACATCCAGTGTCACGGAGAAGCGGTAATCCTCGCCCTTATCCACCGGCAGGTAGGAATTCACAGCCTTTACCGTGCAACCGGCTACTGTGGGCAGTGTGACATTGTAGGTCGGATTGTATTCTGTGACTCCGTCACCCACAACAAGATCATAGATAAAGGTCTTCTTGTAGTTGGAGCTTCTCTCTGCGTAAACAGTGACCGTTGATCTGCCGTTTTCAAGCTTTGTTATGCCGTTACCGGTCAGCTTTCTGATCTCATCAGCGTAGGATCCGACAGTTACCTGAATATCGATATCGGCATTCTTAGCAGTTTTCTTATCGAGATATACGGTGTACTGCAAATTGCCGGTCTGCTTCATACGTATTACCTTAGCGCCATCAAGAGCTATCTTGGAAACGTATTTATCAGAGGGGGATTCATACAGAATATAGGGCTCAGCCTTCTTTACCACGCCCTCAACAGCGATGGTCTGATCCGCTGTGATATTCTTTATGGTGTATACGCCGTCAACAGCGCTGAGCTTAGTGCCGTTGGCCTTTACCACCATGGCGGAGCCGTCGTACTTCTCGTTTACTTCAACAGTAAAGCTGTAGCTGCCGCCCTTATTTACCGGAGATACGGAGCCGCTTACAGGCTTTACGGTATAAGCCTCGTCCGTCGGCAGTGTTATGTCATAGCTCTTTTCGACATTGAATGTAATGTTATATGCCGTGCCTGAGCTTGCGCTTCCGCAGCGAACGGTCAGAACCGTGCCGTCAGTCACTGGAACAGCCGCCGTACGGCGATACTCCGTGCTGCCGACAAAGAGATAAACCTGATTCTGCTTGTTCGAAGCAGTCGCATTTACCTTAACATTCTTTATACCGCCCGGAAGAGTAACTGTATAATCTGTCTTGTCGGAAGCAAAATCCAGTGTGCCGACACTCAGGGACAGTGCTCTGAGCGTTGTATCGGACATTGTGATGAAGGAGCCGCCAAGGTCAGCGCCCCAATCGCAGGAGTACATAACGCGCAGAACGTCACCATCAGCTATCTTTCCGTTTGCAACGGTGAAATCTGCAAAGCCCTCATTTATGAACCAGTCGTTCAGTGTTCCCATCCAGCCCGACATACCGCCGCCGTCAAATTCGCTGAGGCCGTTGATCGAGGAAATATAGCCGCTGTCAACGCCCTCCGCGGTATACCCGGATGAAGTGATTGCATCTGCGACAAGGGACATCATGGATGAATCGCTCTCGATATCCACAAGCTTGTCGATCAGCGTTCCGGACCAGGCCGCATCCGAGCTTGTGTATGTAGTGTTTTCTACAATAACACGTGCCTGTCCGAGGTCGGCTTCAAGTGCAAAAGCCTGAGCCGGAAGCATGCCGAGCACCATGAGCATTGCAAGGAGCAGGGCAAGCATTCGTTTTTTCATAAGAAAAAACCTCCCATAGAATTATATTATCTATAGCATCGCCATATGGCGTAAAAAGGAGTTAGCCGGCTTTCTGCACCTGCCTCAAAGAATTTGGGCGGTATTATAGCTTAAGCTGCGCAATCGCACAGTTTGTAGGTCTTCTGACTTACACATTCAGACGGATGTCAACGCTTGCCTCCACGCCTTCTCAAGTTTCCTCAATGACCTGCTTTCGCAGAAATGGAGCATGCTTTGTGCTTACAGCACAGCGCATCCACGATGCGCCGTGTTCCGGTTTTGCACCGGATTCCCTTGTTCAGCAGAACAAGAATACGTGTCCCGATAAAACGGGGTCGCGTATTTGCCACAAATAAGCCGGGGGTATTGTGATCGTCACAAAATGACAATATCATAAGCTTTTTTGCGGTGTACCGGTCGTCTGCTGAATTTTCCGCACGACAACTAAGCATGCCCGGGGAGCTCGTCCCGGCACACCTCAATATTCACACCGTGCAATTCTTCTGACTTACGCTCAAACGAGCCCTCTCCTACCTTCCCGGTATCCCAGTGGCGACCTTTCGGCCAGCAAAAATGCTTTGGAGCGGTTCTTGCGCTTACAGCACCGTTCGTATGGGGCCTTTCACCCCTTTCCTTCTAAGCCGATTACCTGATATCAAAAAATCGTACGGTAACCGTCAACACGACATGAAACATAATTCAATTGTAACAGCCTGCAAATCGGGGTAAATCGGCATTTTTGGCTATTTACTCAAGTCTCGTGCCGATAGTCAATTTCAAAAAAATGACCTCACCCCACCATATTCAACCACCAACTATTATAATCTTTAATTCATAAATGTCAATAAATAAACATCAAGAAGTCAATTTTTCAAAACAAAAAGCCACTCCCGTGACATTTCACGAGAGTGGCAATATGTCTGTTATATCAAGCCGATATCAAATCAAGCCTGTGTACGAGCCTTAAGGCCCTCAAGCTCTGCACGCAGCTCAGCCGGCAGCTTGTCGCCGAACTTGGTGTAGAACTCTTCAACGCCGGCAGCTTCCTTAGCCCACTTAGCGTTGTCAACAGCAAGAATGCTCTTGAGTGTCTCAACGGAGAAGTCATTCAGACCCTCGAGGTTGATGTCCTCTGCCTTCGGAACATAGCCGATTGCAGTCTCGTCAGCGTCAACTTCGTTGTCGCAGCGCTTAAGGATCCACTCGAGAACGCGGAGGTTGTCACCGAAGCCCGGCCAAATGAAGTGGCCTTCCTCGTCAACACGGAACCAGTTGACGTTGAAGATCTTCGGAGCCTTGTCACCGAGCATCTCGCCCATTTCGATCCAGTGCTTGAAGTAGTCGCCCATGTGGTAACCGCAGAACGGCAGCATAGCCATCGGGTCACGACGAACAACACCAACTGCACCTGCTGCTGCAGCAGTTGTCTCAGAGCCTGTGATGGAACCGATGAAGACACCGTTGTTCCAGGAACGAGACTGATATACCAGCGGAACAGTATCCGGACGGCGGCCGCCGAAGATGATAGCGGAAACCGGAACACCCTGCGGATTCTCAAACTCGCTGGAGAGGCACGGGCAGTTTGCTGTCGGAGCTGTGAAGCGGCTGTTCGGATGAGCAAGCTTGTTGCCCTCAGCGATAAACTCAGGACCGTTTACCTGAGCGCCCTTCCACTCTTCTGCATTGACCGGCGGGTTCTTGTCGAGGCTCTCCCACCAAACAGTGTTGTCATCGAGGTTACGAGCAACGTTTGTGAAGATGGTGCCCTTCTTTGTGGAGATAAGTGCATTCGGGTTGGACTTCATGTTTGTGCCGGGAGCAACACCGAAGAAGCCGTTCTCCGGGTTGATAGCATACAGTCTGCCATCCTCGCCCTTACGCATCCAAGCGATATCATCGCCAACTGTCCAAACCTTGTAGCCCTTAGCCTTGTAGCCTTCCGGCGGAATCATCATAGCCAGGTTGGTCTTACCGCAAGCAGACGGGAATGCTGCACAGACGTACTTGACCTCGCCCTGCGGATTCTCAACGCCGAGGATGAGCATATGCTCAGCCATCCAGCCCTCGTTCTTTGCCTGATAGGAAGCGATACGCAGAGCGAAGCACTTCTTGCCGAGGAGAACGTTTCCGCCGTATGCGGAGTTAACGGAAATGATCGTATTGTCTTCCGGGAACTGGCAGATCCAGCGCTTCTCCGGATCAACGTCGCACTTGCAGTGCAGACCGCGAACCCAGTCATTGCTGTCGCCGAGAACTTCCAGAACTTTGGAGCTGACGCGAGTCATGATAGCCATGTTGAGAACAACATAGATGGAGTCTGTCAGCTCGATGCCTGCCTTAGCAAGCGGAGAGCCGATCGGGCCCATGGAGTACGGGATAACATACATTGTACGGCCCTTGTAAGAACCACGTGCGATATCATACAGCATCTTGTATGCTTCCTGCGGCTCTTTCCAATGGTTTGTCGGACCTGCATCCTCTTCTTTTCTGGAGCAGATGAGGGTTCTGTCCTCAACACGTGCAACATCGTTCGGAGCAGTTCTGTGATAGTAGCAGCCCGGGAGAAGCTCCTCGTTCAGCTTTATCATTTCGCCGGATTCGCATGCTTCCTTTCTGAGAGCCTCAAGCTGCTCTTCAGAACCGTCGATCCAAACGACCTGATCCGGATTGACCAGAGACTTCATCTCGTCAATCCAAGAGAGTATTGTCTTGTTTGTGGTCATTGTAGTATTCTCCTTCCGCCTAAAAGGCAATTGATCGTAAATAACCGAATCTGGTCTTATTTTACCACAAATGTTTCGGGGAATCAATTGCCAATTTGTGAATTCGATGCATAAATTTCTATTTAAATTTTAAATCTGCGAAATAAATAATACGTACAGGGGCTTTTTGGCATTTTTTCGCACAAAATTACCAATCAAGCTCGAGCAGTGTTACCCTTCCGCTTTCGCGCGTACGCTTCATATCTATCAGCCTCTGGTTGGAGCTTCCTCTGAACAGCAGCTCAAGGTCCTTCAGCTCCTCAATAAACGGGCCATCCACCAGAACATCGCACACATCAAGAAGCGCATCCACATCCGGGTCATGCATATCGCAAAGCTGCTCATATGTCCAGCCCGTATATATCGTGACATCCTTTTTAAAGCCGTGCACACGGTCGGCAAGCTCCTTCAAGGGCTTTGGCTGACAGAAGGGCTCTCCGCCGGAGAAGGTAATTCCCCTCAAAAGCGGATTCTCGCAGAAGCTCTCAAAGATTCTGTCCGTGTCATCCCATTCTCCGCTGTCAAAATCATGTGTCTGCGGATTATGGCAGCCCGGGCAGTGGTGCGGACAGCCCTGAACGAACACCGTCATTCTTATGCCCCTGCCGTCGACTATTGAATCATTCACTATGCCGGAAATTTTCAGCTTCATACCGACACCTCATTCTCCGAGCACCAGTGTCTTACCCGGCTCAAGTGCATATCTTTCGCCATTCCAGATAACCTCGCCGCCGCTCTGTTCGGTATCGACGCGCAGCACACCGTTTTCATAGCACACATAAACCTCTCCAACCGGCAGAGGAACCGTACCCTTAAAGCTATTATAAATGCCCGGCTGAGGCTCAACCGCAAAGGTTTTGTATGCAGGCGAGGTTGCATATACACCAAGGCAATAGCGTCCGAGGAAGTATATCGGGCCGCTTCCCCATGCATGGCACAGTGAACGTCCGAATTTATCGCCGTACATCGCATAACACTCGGGGCTGCCCTCTCCCGGGAAGTATTCCTCCCAGATCGATGTTGCGCCCAGCTTCAGCATCTCGCCCCAGTAGGACACAAGCATATTCTGTGCGGCGTCAATATGTTTCATCTCGCAAAGCGCCATGAGCTCGAAGAACTTGAAATACGGCGTAGTGATCTGAGTGATCTCGTCATTCAGCAGCACATGCTCGACGATGTCCTCCTTCTGCTCCTTCGTCGCAAAATCATAGAGTATCGCAAAGATATTCGCATGTCTTGTCACATTGCGCTTTCCGGACTCAAAGGTATCAATGAACGCATGCTTTTCGGCATCCCAGAATTTTTCTTGTATCGTGCTGTACAGAGCATTCTCGCGCACACGGTACTCTTCGCTGTCCAGACCGCACAGCTCGGCCATTTTTCCCATTACCTGTGACGCTCTCCACAGCAGTATCTGCTCGGCACAGACAGGGCCCTCCTTGTCCATAGGAGTCCAGTCGACAAATATCCAGTCGCCCGGTCTTTCGACAACAAGCCCGGCATCATTCACGCGACCCACAGTGAAATCATACAGACCCTTTGCTCTCGGGAACATCTGTTTTACAAATTCAATGTCACCGGATGCGAAATAGTACTCATACAGCGCTATCAGGGCATACATGGTATAGTCATTTATAGTATTTATGTGCTGCTCATACGGCGGCTTTCCGAGAAGAGCTATCAGCGTACGCTTTGTTATCTCCTTATCAAAATACAGATAATTATTGATGAGATAGGACTGGTAGGAGTCTCCCGACCACACCCAGCGATCCCTCTTTATGCCATCAAGGAAGAACTCTCTGCTGTTTAGGTGGAAGGTATAGGCACAAGTGTCCCATATCTTTTTTACAAGCGGATCATCACATTCGAAATTGGCTCTGTCCTCAAGCGGCAGGTACTCATACTGTGCGGATATCGAGTGCTTCTCACTGCCCTTTACGAATATCCAGCGGAATGCACGCGAACGCATTTCATATTCCCTGCTGCCGCTAAGCGTCTCGTGGATGCAGCACCATTCGGGATCCTGTGTCTCCTCTATGGATTCGCCGTAGTAGACGGTAAACTCCTCATTTTCATCCTTACATTTAAAGGTGACGGGGCCGAAGGTTTCCTTGCCGAAATCATACAGCCAGCCGCCGTTAAGCTCCTCCTTTGAGATATACTCAAGCGGGCTGTAGCAGAACGGAAAAACATGGGGAGTTTTGTCAAGGTCGGTGAACTCGGGTGTGCATGCGGCCTGACTGAAATTCACATTGCCGTTGCTGACTATCCATGTTTCATCCGATACCATGTCACCGGTAACATAGATACACGGCAGCTTCGCCACATCGGATATTCTTACAAGTATCTCGCCGCTGCCCGCAGGTATCGTTATATCCCGGTTTGTCGGGTACGGGCCGCCCTCAGCATACACACTGCCCTTTCCCGTTGTGTGGACATTTATTTTGATCGGCTTATCCGAGGAATATTTCTTTTTAAAATCCACTCTCACCCAGTGGGACGGCTGTGTCCAGAAGCCCATTCTGTCAACACCGCGCTCTTCGCGCCTCTCGTGCAGAAGATTGCTGTGGTATATCTCGAAATCGCCCGGAAACCAAATCCATTTAGCACTACTCATGTCTCTCTTCCTTTCGACTGACTTGTTCAAAATAACTACCGCGCAAATAGCTTTATTTGCTTAAGAACATTCTTGCATGTTTTCGGAATAAAATCAAGATGTATTTTCAAAACCCACAAAAAGTTTGTGGAGCGTACCGATACCGATACGCTCCACTACTTAACATATTTACTCGACTCTTCCTCTTAGAAGGCGCGACCTTATCCTCGGCTCTCCCTTTGGGAGAGCTGTCGCCGCAGGCGACTGAGAGGGCACGACCCTTATCGTCCGATGATACCGTATTTCTTCATCAGCTCTATTCGCTTTGCACCGACCTTTATCGTCTCGGACGGAGTCCTATTCGTGCGGTGCATAGTTTTGGCATAGTGCCAAAAGCGCTCTGCCCACGCCGCGGGCAGCAGATACGGACGGGACTTAAGATAGGTATATCGCCCTTTAAGGCTGTCCACCGGCGGGAAAAGGCTGCTCTTTATCGACGCTCTGCCGACTCTGCCACGCTTATCCGCACTGACAGCCTCAAGAGTCATATTGCTGCTGTGCAGCCTGCTGTCACTGGAGCTTCCGTAAATTCCGCCGGAAATTATATCCTCCAGAAGCTCCGTGCAGTCGATATCGATATTCAAAAAGGCACCCGGTACACAGGCTTTTTCGGCATCAAGACCGAGATATTCAATACCCATCCGCAGCAGGGCGGCTGCAAAAATCTCGGCATTTATGCTCCGGCATTTTTCAAATACTCTCTGCCAATCCACACTCGCTCCGCAGGCATTCAGCAACAGCACCAAGTCGCATACCTGTCTTATGCCAAAGCCGCTGTAGACAAAATGCTTAAAGGCGTGGCAAATAAGGTACAGAACGTGATCCGTCGGAGACAGTGTATAAACCCCAAAAGCCTTTTCCGCCCTGTCGAAAACTCCTTTAAAGAAGCTGTTCCATTCTCCGCATATTTCATCCCCGGGCGGAAAAAGGCTTTTGTGGAGCTCGATATACAGCATACCGCCGTTTCTGTAGAACGGTATCTCGTACGCTGTGTCGATTTCGTTATCACTGAGCTCGGTGTACATGCCGAACTCCTTCATTATTTCGATGCATTTTTTCAGATTCTCCGGAGCGACCAGCATGTCCTCGTCCGTTGACAGTCTGAGATCCGGCTCCGGGTAAAGGTTTCTGCACACAAAGCCCTTTACTATCAAGGGTGCGACTCCCTCTGCGTCAAGGCGTCTGTAAAGCTGCATCAGCTCATCCGTCTTGACGGTTTGAAGCATCACAAGCTGACGAACGCGGCTCTTCACAGCCACAGTGGGAATCGGCATATTTTTAAGCCCGTAAACCGCCTGATACACAAGGGGCAGAACATTATGCTGCTCTGCCAGCGAAAATATTCTCTGCCATTCCTCCGGTAAAAGTGCTTCACCCGCAGAAAAAGCCCTTCCCTCAAGAGCGGTCTTCAATATTTTCAGGAAGACACCGTAAAGCTTATCTATGCCGTTCACCTCCAAGCGTTAAGCATTATTCCTCGCTGCCGGAATCGCTTCCGTAGCCATAGCCGTAACCATAGCCACCGTAGCCGTAACCGCTGTAGCTGCTGAGATACTTGCTGACGTCGCTTCTCTGCGAAGCCATGTTCAACACACAGCCGATAATCGGCTTGCCGCAGTCATCAAGCAGCTGAACACTCTCGAGTATCTGCTGGCGGCGTGCAAAATCCTGACGCACCGTAAGAAGTATTCCGTCCGACAGGCTGCCTATTTCAGCGGCATCGGCCAAAAGTGCACACGGCGGTGTATCGAGAATAACATAATCAAAGGTCTGTCTTGCAGCCTCAATAAAGAATTCTATGTTCTTGTCCGTCAGCAGGCTATCCGGATTTTTCTCCGCATTGCCGCCGAAAGCCACATAGAGGTTATCCGAATTCAGCCTGTGCACTACATCCTTAAGACTGCACTCATCCCTCAAAAACTCCGCAAGGCCATATCTGACCTTGGCGCGGAACATCCTCGAAATGGACGGATTTCTGAGGTCGCAGTCCACAAGCAGTGTGCGCTTTCCCTTTTGAGCCAGCGCCGTTGCAAGATTTATCGAAACAGTGGTCTTGCCCTCATTCGGTATAGTGCTTGTTACCATGAGGACATTTCCGCTGTCCTTATCAAGCAGCTTTTCCACTCTGACACGGAGCAGTCTGACGGATTCATTGAAGCCAAATTTATCATCCCTGTCCGTCAAAATCGGGCAACGGTCATCCCTTTTGGCAAAGCCGCGCATTATGGGCAGCCTGCCGAGACAGGGCAGATTGACGAGCTTATCGAGCTCATCCTCATTATTCACGGTCTTATGTGTCAGCCAGTAGAGCAGAGATATTCCGAGCCAAAGCACCGCGCCGAGCATTGCACCGGTGACTGTTTTTCTCATATAGCCCGGGCTGTTCACAGGCGCTGTTGGAACGCCGCTCTCATCAAGCAGCGTCAGCACAGTGGGGCCGACAACAAATTCCGCAACCGACGGATATTCTTCTATGACGCAGTTAAGCACATCGTATGCAAGCTGAGGATCGCCGGAGGAAACCGTAAGCGTTATCATATTGGTGGAGCCCATTGCCTCCGCCGTTATCTGAGGCACATAGCTTATACCGAGCGAGGCCTTGACCCTGTCACTGAGGATTCCGCTTGTCAGGATATGCGGAAAGGTCTTTGCAAGCTGCTCTGCGGCGGAATTATTATAGTAATACTGCTCTGCATAGAGCGGATTTGTCACTCTTACCGTAAAGGATGCACTTGCGCTGTAGATCGGGGTATAGCGGCTGTAGGCCGGTACACCAAAGGCAACAGCTCCGGCCAGCACCAGGGCAATTCCGCACAGCAGGAGGTGCTTGGCACTTTTGACCAGACCATACAGAAGCTCAAAAATATCTATTTTATTTTCATTTGCATCAACATGCTCATTGCCCATTACGCATCCCCCTCTCCGCTGCTGTCCCTTGTACCATAACGGCTGTACTGTCCGTATCTGCCGTATTTACCGTAGCCCCTGTAGCTGAAGGCAGGTGCCATCTCTCCGCTGCCATAGACATTGTTCAAAATGCAGCCGATAAGATGTGCATTCGACCTGTCCAGAACGCCGATTGCATCCTCAAGCTCAGCGGCATCCGCCTCATTCTGACGAATGACCATCAGAGCGGCATCGGCAAACTCGCATATGCACTCGGCATCCGGCGCAAGCGACATCGGCGGAGTATCCACAATGACAAGATCAAATTTCTCCGCGGCATTTTTCAGCATATCGCTCATTGCCGGTGTATTCATAAGGTTGCTCGCCGTGCGCAGGCTCTTTTTGCCGGGAATAAGGCACAGGCCGTTTCTCAGGCGTAGCATACACTCCTCAAGCGAAGCCTGTCCGTACAGCAGCTCGTTTACGCCCGTGCCCTTATTCGACTGATTCAGAATAAGGTGGCAGGCTGGCTTTCTAAGGTCGCAATCGATTAGCAGAACTCTTTTGCCCTTCTTCACCATGGATAGTGCAAGATTTACAGCTACGGTGGACTTGCCCTCGTTCTCAAGCAAACTCGTTACGAGAATGACGCGCTCGCCCCTGTGCCTGCGCTTATCCACACGGGTCGATATCTTACCCATGGATTCCACATATGAGAAGCTCGTTATTGGGTCGCTTATAAGTATACTCTTTTTTCTTCTGTGAAGCATATCAGAGAGAGTTTTGTACTTTCTCTCATGCTGCAGCTCTCCGAGCACGCGACAGCTCAGCTTGCTGTCCGCTTCGGCACGGCTGCGTACCTTATCCGACATATAGGACATGGCCGCAAGCGCTGCGACAGCCAAAACAGCGGCTGCAACGGCAGCACGAAAAACAGTCCTTTTCATGCTGCTTTGATTTATCGGAGCAGTCGGAACATGGGGCTGCTGCAGCACCTCAAGTATATTCGCACCGAGTATCTCGTCACTCACTATGTGGTGGTATTCGATTATTGCCTTTGACACCTGAAACACAGTACGCGGATCGGAGCCCGACACCGTCATTGTGAGCAGGTTGGTCTCGGAAATCGCACGTGCCTGAATAGTACCGTCAAAATGATCGATACCGACCTCCTCAAGTACCTTCTGCTTCAAGAGCGAGCTGTTCAGTACCTGTGTGAACACGGAGGCCAGGTTATTCGCCGCATTCAGATTCGAATACGTCGTCGTGCTCGTACCGCCGGCGGAGGCCACGAAGGTGACCGTCGTGCTGTACACCGGCTGATATCTCATATCCGTTATTACAAATGCTCCCATGGCCGCAATGAGCGCCGCAGAAGCTATCAGCAGCCAGCGCTTGAGAACGTCCTGTATCATCGGGACGATTCGGCCGATGAGCTGCTGCTCGTTTATAGAGCCAGTATTATTTTCACTCATGCTTATTCCTCCACAACAACGTTCAAGCGTGCACAGCCGGTATACATATCCTCGTACTTCGCCTTATACAGCACCGAATAAACTCCCGGCACCGAGGTGTCCACGGAGCTATCGATATCGACATATATTGCACGAACATCGGAATCCGAGGGGGTGGCGTGGCTGTTGACATATACATGTGTATTTGCCGTATTTCTTGTAAGAGAGTAATTGCTGCTGCCGACCGACATGCTGTCCAGATATTCCTTCGGGTCGAATTTCTCGCCCGGCTTCAGATATATCAGGTAATCGGTCAGCTCGACCGTAGCATTATATGCGCCGTTTTCATACACCTCGACCGGCAATGTTATATACTGAGTATCGCCCATGCTGTTTGTAACACGGAATTCCACCATGTGCAGGCCGGTGTAGCCGAGGCCGCCCGTTTCGCTGACAAGCGTTGCCTTTATCCTGTCGCTTATATCGCCGTCCAGAACATCCACCGCCGTCATGCTGTTCAGGATATTGGCGGATGCGCTTGTGGAAAACGTCAGCGAGCCCTTCTGCCCAAACAGCGGAGAGGTGTAATCCGTATATTTTACGGTTCTCGACCGCCTTGCAACATTGCCGGAGCTGTCAAACGCCGCATAGGTAATGGTGGCCTCACGACTGGAATTAAGACCCGTTATGCCCTCTATCAGTATTGAATCGGTCACATCGCCGTCGGCATTATCCCTGGCTGTGACACCGCTTTTCAGCACATTGTCATCCGCGGATACGGAGACCTCCAGCACCTCGGCATCCATAGTGATCACCGGCGGAGTTCTGTCATCCCACAGCACAAATACAAAGGCATAGGCCGCCGTTGCCGCCGTGCAAAGTAAAACAGCAAGTAATACCCACACATTTTTGCTCTTTTTCACACCGTTACCTCCATTATCTAAACCAATAAGGCTCCTGCATTTGCAGGGACTCGTTTTTCAATATTCTGAGTGGATTGGTATACAGCAGTCTCACCGCTGTCTGCTCCGAAAACTCCTCCGATATAAGGCGTTTCACATCCCCCATCCACGTTGTTCTCACTTCCGGAGAGTGCGCATCGCTTGCAACAGCACAGGCGAAGCCGCGCTCTATCAATTCCATAGAAAGGTAATATTCGCTCCTGCCGAAATTTCCGAGCAGGCTGCCCTTATTCACCTGCAGCAAACAGCCCATTTTCACCCAGATATTCAGCAGGCTCGGATCGTTCTTCACATAATCATATCTTTCGGGATGTGCCACCACCGGTGTCATCCCGTTCTTTATTATCTCCTCAAGTATGTCGGTGGCCTGCGCCGCATAATTGTAAAAAGCAAATTCAACAAGCGGATAGCGGGACAGATTCAGCCCGACAAGTCTTCCCTGTTTCAGCAGCTCCGGTACCTCCTCAGTACCGTATATCTCCATGCCGGGAACTATTTTCAGCGGTATCTCCGCCCTTTCAAGCTCAGCTCTAAGCTGCAAAATTCGGCTTTTCAGGTCAGCGTCCCACAGGTTTTTCCTGCTGCTGTGCACCGCACTGTGCGGTGTAGCGGCAAGAACCTGCACTCCGCTTTCAACGGCCATGGCAGCCATTTCCAGTGAAGCCTTCATATCGGCTGAGCCATCATCTATATCTGGTAAAATATGTGCATGGATATCGATCATAGCTCCTCCAAACTCGCTGCGCGTTCGTATTCAGGCCCTGAATTTCGAAAACGCGCTCAATATTTTCAAAAGCAAACTGCGAAGCCCCACCATACGCGGCCAGAGCTTCTCGAAAAAGTCCCAGCACGGGTCACCTGCGGCGATGTGCCTTCCCTTTCGAACAGCGGCCGAAGCCACAGCGATGACCTGATCTCTGCGTATTCCGTTTTCAATATGTATCTGGGCATCCCCAAGCAGCGAAAGCTCATCGCCATTGATGCCCACAACCCTGTGCAGGACGTACATTCCGCTGTCGCGGCGATACAGCAAAATATCCCCTACCCCGATGTGCTCGGGCGTTTTTGAGAGATACACAGTATCCCGGCCATGCACCAAAAACGGACTCATGCTGCTGCCGCTGACAACAAGCGGCAGTGACTGCACGCCATCTTCATTCAGCAGAGCACGGTATTCCTCTATGAGCACCTCCGGGTCAACTACATGGACATTACGCTCCATTATTCAACCTCCCGAAGACTGCCGTTAGACATATGGTAGCTCCTGCTGCACAGTGCCTTACCGGCAGGTCTGTGCGTGACAAGTATGCAGCTCTTTATCATTTTGCTGCCCATAAGTCCTTTCAAAAGCTCTTTTTCCGTTTCGGTATCGAGCGCCGAGGTGGCCTCATCCAGAAGAAGTATTGGAGCTTTCTTAAGCAGCGCTCTCGCTATTGTGATACGCTGTGCCTGACCCTCGCTGAGGTGTTTATCGCGTCCGCCGATCACATGCTCAAGGCCGTTCGGCAGGGCCATGACAAAGTCATAAGCGCATGCGGCCTTAAGAGCCGCCATGAGCTCTTCATCAGTCGCATTCGGTGCGCTTATACGCAGATTCTCAGCCACAGTGCCCGAAAACAGCTGACTGCCCTGCGGAACATAGCTGAACGCCGCTCTGGTCGAAGCGCCCACGGCGTATTTTCCCTTTTTTCCTGTCAGCTCAGCACTGCCGCCGCTCGGCTCAACAAGCCCGAGAAGTATTCTGAGCAGCGTGGTCTTGCCCTCTCCCGAAGGCCCCGTCAGGGCTATAAGCTCGCCCGGCTCAACCGTCATATTTATCCCACTCAGCAGCGGAGCGCCGCCGTCATAATTAAAGCTGATATTCCTGAGCTCCAGAGTAAGCTCCTGCTCGTCGGCAAGCTCCGGTATGTCCTCCGCGCGCTCCTCCGGCAGCTCCACCACAGCCATTATGCGCCCTGCGGAGGTCGTTACGGATATCCAACTCGGCACAAGACCTATCACAGCGGAAAAGGCGGAGCCGAGCAGGGAGGAAAGCTGCATGAACATCGTCATGTCGCCATAGCTTATTCCGCCCATCCACAGTCTGTAAACGCCCCAGCCGAAGCACAGTGCATACGCAAGCAGACTGAGCAAGCTCATAAGCGCGGATGCCCATACGGAAAATTTGCTGTAATCAAGATACTTTTCGCGGTATTTGTCCTGTTCACGGGACATTCCGCCGATGAAGTCCTTCACCGCGCCAAAGGCCTTTATGGAGGTTATATTCTGAAAGCTGTCCTGCTGATATGAGAGGACATCGGAGTAGGCCTCCTTCATTTCCCTGTTATGCCTGCGCATTCTGCGCACAAGGAAAACAGAGCATCCGGCCGTTAGCGGCACACCGACAAGCGCCAGCAACGCCATTATCGGGTCATAGTAGAGCATTATGCAAAACGAGCCGATAAGCTGAACTATATTCGAAACAAGCGACGGGACAAAGCCCGTTATGCCGCCGGAGACAGCATCGGCATCGCTGCCGATGCGGCTGAGCAGATCGCCGCTTTTGAATTTATCAAGCGACTGCCAATCTGTTTTGAGTATACGTCCGTATATATCTTCGCGCACCTCGTTCTGTATGCGGATATTAAGCACCGCGCTGATCCTTGAAGACGCGGCGCGCATGGCTATGCTGCCAAGGCGCATACCGATCATCGCGGCGGCAGCCGCACCTATCGTGCCGCTGTTATAGCCGATGACTGCATCTATCAGGAACTTGCTTGCGATGCTGCTGCCAAGCGTCATTATTATTGAGATCATGCCGAGCAGAACATGTATCAGCACGGAGCCACGGTACCTGAGAATATACTCGGCTATCCAACGGCTCTCCTGCAATATTTCACGCGCACGCCCATTTTGAATTCGTTTCTTTACCCACCGGTAAAATTTAATCATCTTTCTGTTCAATCCCTTTTTTCTTGCCCTAAACATCGCAATGGCATAAAACGCCTATTATCCATTATAAGTATATCATTCTCAATAAATCGTGTCAATTTATACGGAGCCCTACTTGATATTTTTGGGCGCGGCTGCTTATCTAAAATATAAAAAGCAGAGCCGAAACACCTATCCGACCCTGCCGCAATATTATCCCTGCAAATTCAATACCTGAATGGTTTCAGTCACAACCTTGCCCTTCTCAAATGTCTTTTCAGCATGCTCTCTGCTGCGCTTACCCATTGCCTCGCGCTCTTCACGCGGAAGCGCCAAAAACGTCTTCATCGCGTCGTACAGACTATCCGCATCCTTGACCGTGCAAAGGTAGCCGCTTTCACCCTCGACAACGGCCTCCATACAGCCATAGATCCTGCTGGTTATTATCGGTCTGCCCATGGAGGCAGCCTCCAGGAGCACATTGCTCATTCCCTCATGGTAGCTGGGCAGCACCACACAGTCGGCATCGGCATAGAACGGTCTCGGCTCCTGCTGGAAGCCATGAAACTTCACGATTCCGCGGCTCTCAAGCTCTTTTACGCGCTCGCCATACTCATCCTCGAAGAAACCAACCAGATCGATCACAAAACTCTTATCCTCGGTATGAAGCCTTTCTGCGGCCTCAAACAGCTCATCTACGCCCTTTTCACGCATTATTCTTCCGAGATACAGAAAATGCGTAATATCGTTATCCGGATACGGGCTGAGCATGTATCTGTCCAGATTGATGCCGGCACCGGCAAGCACCACCTGCTTTTTCTCCGGAATTATCCTGCGCTTCAAAAACTCCTGCGCATTGCCGCGGTTCTCGAAAAATACTGTTCCGGCCTTTCTTAGGGCAACCTTGTACAGAACGGTAACAAAACGCGCCATACGCTCCTCCTGGAATGCCGTACCGAGGCCCTGAACATTGACGCAATAGCGTATTCCAAGCATTCTGCACACCATTCCGGCGTATATATTCGGCTTTATGGAGTACGTTACGACGAGATCCGGGTGCTCATCCTTTATCATCCTGTAATAGCTGCAAAAGAGATCCAGCTCTGATTTGATGCGCGTGCCCCTTCTGTCCATGACAGTATTTATGCATCTTATCCCCAGAGCCTGAAAGTCCTCCTCATGCCCTACAAATGGCATACTCAGAACGACCTCATGCTCCTTCATAAGCTCCTGTATCAGTTCAAGACGAAAACGGTAGAACATATAAGAATGATTTGTTATGATTAAGATTTTGCTCATTATTCTATGCTCCACCTCCCACAATTTTCGATTTATTTCGTGATAAAAATACTTTTTCATTATGCCAAGTAATTATAGCACGGTTTCTGCTTGAAAACAACTCATTTTTCGCTGATTTTACTACATATTTCCCCCTGCTGTATTTTACAGAATACTCAAAAGCCGCGTCGCCGCGCCGACAAGACACAAACAAAAAACAGTCCTCCCGCAATTGACCGCAGGAGGACTGAAAAGCAATACGCAAAATATTAATATTATTAGAGGCTGTGCTTTACTCTGTCCCTCTCTTCGGCACGCTTCGCGTTATTCCAACGGTCAGTCGTACCTACCAGATATCCGGTTATGCGGCGGATTCTTTCAAAATCGCGTCCCTCGCCGACAAGCACTGTTTTCTTTTCAACATTGTTATTCTGTGACATAATAGCCCTCCTATCAATGAATCAGATGTGAATAGTCCGGAACATCGTGATATCTCTTCTTAAGCTCTATCAGCCTTTCGAGCGGTACGCCCTCTCCGGCATGTCTTCCGCAGCGCGGGCAGACATCGTCGATTATTCCGTTGAAGCCGCATACGGGGTCACGGTCAACCGGGTGGTTCACCGAGCCATAGCCTATTCCGGCCTCCTTCATGCAGCGTATAACACTTTCAAAGGCATCGATGTTCTTGCAGGTATCGCCATCAAGCTCAACATAGCTGATGTGTCCGGCATTGGTGAGCTCGTGGAACGGCGCCTCCTTCATTATCTTCTTGTATGCGCTGATACCGTAATATACCGGCACATGGAAGGAGTTTGTGTAGTATTCCCTGTCGGTAACACCCTCGATAACGCCGTACTTTTCGCGGTCGATTCTGAGGAATCTGCCGGAAAGTCCCTCGGCAGGTGTGGCCAGCAGACTCCAGTTGAGCCCGGTGGACTCCGCCTTTTTGTCGAGCACCTCGCGCATATGAGAAATTATCTCATAGCCGAGCTTCCAGCTCTCCTCGCTTTCGCCGTGGTGCTTGCCTGTCAACGCCTTAAGCGTTTCCGCAAGTCCGATAAAGCCGATACTCAGTGTGCCGTGCTTCAATACCTCCGCGACGGAATCCTGCGGATTCAGGTTTTCGGAATCTATCCAAACGCCCTGTCCCATGAGGAACGGGTAGTTATATGCTCTTCTGCCGCACTGGATCTTGAATCTGTGCATGAGCTGCTCCTCGGCAAGCTTCATTCTGTCATCCAGCAGCTCATAGAACTTATCTATATCACCGTGAGCCTCTATGCCGAGTCTCGGGAGATTTATAGAGGTAAAGCTCAGGTTTCCTCTGCCACAGGTGACCTCCCTGCTCGGGTCATAGGTATTGCCCATAACACGGGTACGGCAGCCCATATAGGCCACCTCGCTGTTATAGTCACCCTTTTTGTAGTATTGCAGATTGAAGGGTGCATCGAGGAAGCTGAAATTCGGGAAGAGTCTCTTTGCGGAGCAGCGCATGGCCAGCTTGAAGAGGTCGTAGTTCGGGTCGCCCTCATTGTAGTTGACGCCCTCCTTGACCTTGAATATCTGCACAGGGAATATGGGTGTTTCGCCATCGCCAAGTCCGGCCTCCGTGCAGAGCAGGAGATTGCGTATGGCCATTCTGCCCTCGGCAGAGGTATCCGTGCCGTAGTTCAGAGAGCTGAACGGCACCTGTGCGCCCGCACGGGAATTCATCGTATTGAGATTATGTACAAGTGCCTCCATAGCCTGATATGTGGCCTTGTCCGTATCGCGAAGTGCGGCCTTTTCAGCATATTCGGCAGCAGCCTCTGCATCGTCAGCTGATATATTTTTTTCTGTAAGGAAGCCCTCTGCCTTCTTAGCATATGCCTTGCAGGAGTCCATTGTCACGTCGTCACCGACAGCCGCCCTGAGCTCATTTACAAGAGACTCGGCCTCATCGTGTGCCACTGCCTCCTTAACCTCGATGAACTGAATCATTGAGTTGAAATATGCCTTGCGGAAGGACTTCTTGACACCGAGCGCCATTGCATAGTCGAAATTCGGTACGCTCTGGCCGCCGTGCATTTCATTCTGGTTCGCCTGAATAGCTATGCAGGCGAGCGCGGCGTAGCTACGTATATCCTTCGGCTCACGCAGATAGCCGTGTCCCGTGGAGAAGCCGCCGTCAAAAAGCTTTATGAGGTCTATCTGGCAGCAGGTTTCGGTCAGCGTGTAGAAATCCTTATCATGTATGTGTATATCGCCGTTCGCGTGTGCCTCGGCGATCTCCTTCGGGATAACAAATTTATCGTAGAAGCTCTTTGCGCCCTCGGAGCCGTATTTGAGCATGGTACCCATGGCAGAGTCCGCATTTATATTGGCGTTTTCACGCTTTATGTCGGCATCGCGAGCGGTCTTGAAGGTAAGATCCTGATAGATGCTTATCAGCTCATCGTCCATTTCGCGTATTCTGCGATGCTCCTCACGGTACAAAATATATGCCTTTGCTGTTTTGGCAAAATCCGCATCGATGAGCTTTTCCTCCACAACATCCTGTATCTGCTCAACGGTCGGAATCTCCTCACAACCGTCAAAGGCAGATACCACCTTATTCACGAGCGCATTCATTTCGTCATCGCCGATACGCTCCGTGGCAATGCGAATATTCGCTCTGAATATGGCATTTTTAATCTTCTCCGCATCGAAGCTCTCACGTTCTCCGTTGCGCTTAATTATATATTGAATCATCTCTGATTATCCTTTCCCGCACTTTTGCGGCCCGGAAGCCGCATCCCACATCAAAACAAGACACAACGCCGACCGGAACATATTATACCGCGTTCGTTCGGCGCTGTCAATCGAACACACAACATATTGTGTTACAGTTTAATTACAGTCTCAATATGTACTATACATAATTCTGTTGACATAATTGCTGTCAAGTACTTTGAAAAGAAATATCATTTAAGAACCGCACCGAGCACGCCGGCAATATATACTGCCGCATCTATATCTATGGCAGTGTCCTGCATCAGGGCATAGCGTATATCGGTTCTGTTCCATTTGGCGCGGCGCATATCCGCACCCTTAAGCTTTGTATTGCGAAAAACAGTCTCCGTCAGGTCACAGCCCGAGAGGTCGGCCTTTTCAAGGTCGGCATCGCTGAAATTCACTCCGCGCAGACTGACTCCAGAAAAATTCTGCTTCTTAAGCTTGGCCTCATCAAGCGAGCAATAGTCGAGCATACCGCCCCTCACCGTCCAGCCGGAAAGCTCGGCCCCGGCAAAGGTGCAGCCCGTGCAGCGACAGTCCCTTAATTCCGCAACAAAAAGGCTTGCCGCCGAAAATGTACAGTTCTCTATCGCGGTATCGCGAAAAAAGGTATCGTTTAGCTGTGCAAAATCAAAGCGGCATGCCGAAAATCGACATTTTTCAAACAGTGCACCCGAGAAAACCGTCCCCCTGAAATCGCAGTTGACAAAGGTGCAGCCGGAGAGCGCCGCATCGGTAAAATCAACATCCGAGAAACGCTCTCCGGTATAGCTCTTTATTGTCGGTGAATAGCTCATTCCGTCTCGACAAGTGCAATATGCAGCTCGTCAAGCTGAGCCTGGGAAACGGTGGACGGGGCATCCATCATGATATCCTGTGCACTCTTGTTCATCGGGAAAGCAATGATCTCGCGTATGGATTCCTCACCTGCGAGCAGCATGACCATACGGTCAACACCGGGAGCAATACCCGCGTGCGGCGGTGCACCATAGCAGAATGCATTGTACATGGCCGGGAACTTGGCCTTAACGTCGTCCTCACCGAGACGAACCATTTCAAATGCCTTAATCATGATCTCCGGGTCATGGTTACGGACAGCACCGGAGGAGAGCTCAACGCCGTTGCAGACGAGGTCGTACTGATCTGCCATGATATCCAGCGGATCGATCTCGCCACGCTCAGCCTTGAGCAGTGTTTCCATACCGCCGGACGGCATGGAGAACGGGTTGTGGCAGAACTCAAGCTCGCCGGATTCCTCACCCATCTCATACATCGGGAAATCGACTATCCAGCAGAACTCATAGCGTTCCTTATCCATATGTCCTTCGCAGGCATTACCGAGCAGCTTGCGCATTACGCCTGCGGTCTTCTGTGCCTCATCAAGCTTGCCGGCAGAGAGGAATACCAGTGTGTTCTTCTCAAGTCCGAGCTTCTCTGTGACAGCCTGTGCGACTGCCGGATCGGCATTTATAAACTTTGCGATACCGCCGGAAACGGCACCGGTCTCATCCATCTTGAACCAATACGGCTTGTGGCCTGCCTGCACCTCAACATCGGCACAGAGCTTATCGACTGCCTTTCTTGCCAGCTTGCAGTTTGACACCGGAACAGCCTTGATAACGCTGTTTTCAAACGGAGCGAAGCCTATGCCGTTGAGCAGCTCGGTAACATCGCTGACCTTGAGGTCAATGCGCAGGTCGGGCTTATCGGAGCCGTACTCCTCCATTGCCTGACGGTACGGAATTCTCTTAAAGGGAGCTGAGGAAGCGATATCATATGTGCCGTACTTTGCAAAGATCGGCGGAAGCACATCCTCAAGCACAGCAAAGACATCCTCCTGTGTTGCGAAGGCCATTTCCATATCCATCTGGTAGAACTCACCGGGTGAACGGTCGCCGCGTGCGTCCTCATCGCGGAAGCACGGAGCTATCTGGAAGTAACGGTCAAAGCCGGCTGTCATGAGGAGCTGCTTAAACTGCTGCGGAGCCTGGGGCAGAGCATAGAACTTGCCCGGGTGCTTTCTTGCGGGAACGAGATAGTCACGTGCGCCCTCGGGAGAGGATGCTGTGAGTATCGGAGTTGTTATCTCGAGGAAGCCGTGCTCGGTCATGGCCTGACGCAGTGCGGAAACAACATTGCAGCGCAAAATGATATTGTTCTTTACCTCGGGATTACGCAGATCGAGATAGCGGTACTTGAGACGCTGTGTCTCATCCGCCTCACGTGAACGGTTGATCTCGAACGGCAGCTCATTATAGCGGCAGCGTCCGAGCACGCTGATGGCTGTGGGAGCGATCTCGATATCACCTGTTGCCTGCTTCGGGTTCTTGCTTGTACGCTCGCGTACAACACCCGTTACGGAGATTGTGGATTCCTTATTGAGGGGCTTTACGATGTTCATCATTTCTTCTGTTTCGATGACCACCTGTGTTGTGCCGTAGAAGTCACGGAGAACTACAAATGCAAAATTGCTTCCGACCTCACGGATATTCTCCATCCAGCCTACGATAGTTACTGTTTCGCCCACATTGGCAAGACGGAGCTCGCCGCAGGTATGTGTTCTGGACTGTATCATAGTATATTTCCTCTTTCCTGTTAGTTTACATGCTTATTTATTCGTCAGCTAAATCGACACATCAGAATGAAAGGTCATCCTGTGCGGTTGTTTCTGTGAGATATGCATCGATAAAATCCTCGCCGATGGATATCTCCTTCTTTTCACCGGTCTTCATGTTCTTCAGCTCTGCCTTGCCGACCTCAAGCTCATTGTCGCCGATAACGACAGTGTAGCGTGCGCCGATCTTATCGGCATACTTAAGCTGTGCCTTAAGTCCGCGTGCGCAGAGGTCACAGTCCGCCGCAATGCCGCAGCGGTGAAGCTCATTTACGAGCTTAAATGCCTTTACCTGAGCATTATCGCCCATGGAAGCCACATATACCTCGCACTTATCGTCCTTTGGGAACTCCACTCCGGCCTCATTCAGGGCCATCATGATACGGTCAAAGCCAAGGCCAAAGCCAAGCGCCGGTGTGGGCTTTCCGCCGATCTCCTCAACGAGACCGTCGTAGCGTCCGCCGCCGCCCAGTGCAAAGCCGAAGCGCTTTGACGGGAACTCAAAGACGGTGCGTGTGTAATAGTCGAGTCCGCGTACAAGACCCGGATCAACCGTGTATTCGATGCCTACCTCGCTGAGCAGACTCTTTACCTTTTCAAAATGCGCGCTGCAATCCTCACACAGGAAGTCAGTGATCTTCGGTGCCTCGGCAGCGATAGCGCCGCAGACCGGGCTCTTGCAGTCCAGAATACGCATAGGGTTTCTCTCAAGACGTGAATTGCAGGTCTCGCAAAGCTCTTCACGGCGTGAGGAGAAATAGGTCTTCAGCGCCTTGTGATATTCAGCACGGCAGGTGGGGCAGCCGATGGAATTTATCGCAAGCTGCACATCGTTTCCGAGGCCGAGGCGCTCAAAGACGGACATGGCAAGCATGATTACCTGAGCATCCGCAGCAGGTTCACCTGCACCGAACATCTCAACGCCGAACTGGTGCAGCTCGCGGAGACGTCCTGCCTGGGGCTTTTCATAGCGGTAGCATGAGGTTTTGTAGTAGAGCTTTACCGGATAGCCGTTATTCGGCATACCGTTTTCCAGCATTGCACGAACAGCGCCCGCTGTTCCCTCCGGACGCAGAGTGACCGAGCGGCCGCCCTTATCCTCGAAGGTATACATCTGCTTCTCGACAACGTCCGTGGTGTCACCCACCGAGCGCAGGAAGAGCTCTGTATGCTCAAAAACTGGTGTGCGGATCTCTGCAAATCCGTTCAGCTCGGCTTCATTTGCCATTATGTTCTCTACCATGGTCCATTTTTCGGATTCTCCGGGGATTATATCCCTTGTACCCTTCGGGGCTTTTGTGATGAGTTCCATAATATTTTCCTCTCTTAAATCAAAATGATCTCGTAAAAAATAAAAAAGTCCCTTATCCGATATCGGATAAGGGACGAAACTTGTTCGTGGTGCCACCCTTTTTCAAGAAACGGGCAGACTTCTCCCGTTCTCCTTAAACCCATTAACGCTGAGCACACGCACTTTCGTGCAGCTCACGGGTGTCCTTCGCCGTATTTTCACGCGCAGCTTTCAGCCGTGGCTGCGCTCTCTGTGAGTGATGTCTACGGTTACTAATTCCGATCATCGCCGGTATATTCTCTATATAAACTCTACCGCATTTTTGCGCGGCTGTCAATCACATCTTTACTATCTCGCGCCAATCGAGGTCGCCGCGCTCAAGGCCGTGGATGAGCACCTCAGCCGTAGCGATATTTGTGGCAACGGGGATATTGTGCATATCGCACAGGCGCAGAAGATTCTTATCACTCGAATCCATTGCGCTGGTCTGCAAGGAATCACGGAAGAAGAGCAGAAGGTCGATCTCATTAAATGCAATACGTGCAGCTATCTGCTGCTCGCCGCCCTGAGAGCCGCTCAAAAAGCGCTGAACACTCAAGCCCGTAGCATCGGAAACCAGCTTGCCCGTGGTGCCGGTTGCGCAAAGATTGTGCCTGCTCAGAATTCCGCAATAGGCTATGCAGAACTGTACCATCAATTCCTTTTTTGCATCATGTGCAGTGATAGCAATATTCATTTAAATTTCCTCCCAACAAAGAATTTTGATTTGACCGAACGTGGGATCATTCAAAAAACATCTCACAATACAAGCGGAACATGTACGCCGCTAAGCCTTGAGGCTATACGTGAAAGCGCCATGAGGCCCGGCGAATCATCGCCCGGAAGCCTTCCGCAGCTGAATGCAGCCGACAGCTTTCTGTCCTCCGGCACTATGCCGGCAAGCTGCACACCCGAGGCATCTATCACGTCATCGAGGTCATGCAAAAAATCCGCACCGTCCGCCACACTTCTGAAATACTCTTCATTGAACCGATTTATCACAAGCCGCCTTTCGGAAACACCGAGCTCGTCCAAAAGACCACGAACTATGGATGCATCCCTTATGCATACCGGTTCCGAATTGCAGACTATGACTGCGCTGTCAGCAGCGGCTGCCGCAGCTCTGAACCCCCTGCCCACTCCGGCCGGAGAATCCAGTATCACACGGTCAAAATATTTCTTCAGCATAGGTATCAGTCGCTTCATCACATGCGCCGGAACAAGCTCTTCTCCGTTTGCAGGTGCCGGAAGCAGTGATACACCCGGTGAAAGCTCACATGGATATATCGCCTGTGACGGAGCACATCTTCCCGCCACCACATCGGATATATCAAAAACCAGAGCCTCCTCCGTTCCGGTCATCCTGTCCAGACTTCTGAGCCCTGCATCGCAATCCACCAGCAGCACACGCTCGCCCCCGGCAGCAAACCGCGAAGCCAGCCCAAGCGAAACCGTAGATTTTCCGACGCCGCCCTTTCCGGACGTGACAACAATAGCTGAACCCATAATAATACCTCGTATAATATAATATCACACAAAAATACAATAGTCAAAAACAAAAAGTGGTGCAGCTTGAATTTTATCATATCTTCCCAAAAAAAGCTGCCGCTTTTTGTCTAAGCAACCAAATGCATATCACTTGCCGGTGCTTCCGAAGCCGCCCTCGCCCCTGTCCGTCTCCGAAAGAGACTCTACTTCCTCGATTATCGGTGCAAAATACGGCATAATTATCATCTGTGCAACGCGCTCTCCGGGCTGCACTGTATAGGCCTCGGCACTCAGGTTATGCAGGCCAACATGTATCTCGCCGCGGTAGTCACTGTCCACCACGCCGACACCGTTTGTAACATGCACGCCCTTTTTCACACCGAGTCCGCTTCTTGTGAAGATGAAGCCGGCTGTTCCGGCAGGTATCTCCGCTGCAAGGCCCGTGGGAAAAACGTATCTTTCACCCGGCATGAGGGTATAGGGCTCATCAATGCATGCACACAGGTCATAGCCGGCACTTCCGACCGTTGCCTGCTTCGGTATTATCGCATTTTCTCTTACGCGCATAAGGCGCAGCACCATATTCTGTTCCATTTTTCCTTCTCCCTTACTGTACGATATTTCTCCGCAAAGTTTTTCGCAGCTTCTTTCACTTACTGTTGAAAACTTTTTTCACAGCGCTGTGGAAAACAAAATTCGGCATGACTCTGCGGTTTTTTTGCTTTTTTATTCGGTGTGGAAAACTAACTTTTAACACTTTCCACCGAGTTTTCCACACTTACAGCACACCGCGTGTGAAAAGCCCACGAGTATAGCTTTCATGCGGTTTTTCGCGATTTACAAACGCATTTATCAGCTCTTCGATTTCAACATTCTTTTCCACAGAAAAACGCATTACGCCGAAATCAGCCGCAATATCCTCCAGCCAATCGGAAAGAACCAGCGGAACGCTGTTCAAAATCTCGGAATACACGCGTTCACCGTTGAATCCGGTGCATGTAACCGGGAAATCTATCCCCTTTCTGTCACGTATGCACACAGCCTGTTTACAGTTTAGACAGCCCTTGGGGGAATTTGCCAGTGGGCAATTTCTTGTAAGCATGAGGGGCTGATGGCCGTAGACAAGTATTCCACGGGGAAGCTTACCGCCGATGCCCTGTATTTCCTCCTTTGTCAGCTCAAAGGACAGCTCGGTATCGAGCAGACCGAGGCTTTCGAACGCATTGAGGCTCTGAGTGTTGAAAATGTTCAGTGAGAAGCCGCCGTGTGCATGCACGGAAAGCTCACGGCAGAGCTCCACACCGGCAAGATTTCCTACATAAAAATGCTCATAGCCGGCTGCGGCACGCTCACTCATGAGCGCGGTGACAGCTTTTTCTATTCCCCACATAGCTCTCGGCAGAGAAAGGCATATGCTGAGTCCCTTTTCGCGCAGAGCATCAAGCTCGGCTAACGGCGTGTCGAGAGGCAGCACCACCTGCTCCAGAAGCACCGCATTCTGCGGCACCTGGGCGGCGGAGGTGAAGAAGCCGCGAAGCTTCAGCCGTTCGTAATCGTGCCCATCCCTTTTAAGCTCAGGTCGATTGAACGCCACAGGTCTTCCCTCGCGTCGTTTCTCTCCGAGAACCTCAATGGCACGTCTGCGCAAACCGTTCAGCACCGATGCCGGAACGGCCGTTTTTTCGTCCGTCTCAAGCTCTACGCTCTCGCAGAGATACGGTGTACCGCCGGTCTTTCTGAGCTGCGTCTTCCAGCGCTCGGTATCCACGGGCAGCCTGATTGCAGCCTCGCATACATGCTCATCATCCGTAACGGTTAATGTGAAGTTACCGTCCGATACGGTGAGCTCCGGGTGTCCGCCCTCAAATATACGCGCAGAGAAAGCTATCGGCACACGCTGCATTTCATTTTTATACAGTGAATGAAGATTTGCAAACACCGTTGACGAGGCCACCTCAACGTCCTCCTTGGTGCGTATACCAAACATATCCCGTCCGCGCTGAGCGGACAGATAACCATCCGTAAAGCCGGATCTTGAGAACACCGCGCCGAGGTCATCCAACAGCTCCTTCGGTGCCTGCTCGCCATCCGCCGCATGTCTGCATGCCGCCGAAGCCGCAGCGACATACTCCGGACGCTTCATTCTTCCCTCTATTTTGGCAGAGCATATTCCTGCCCTGCTCAGCTTATCTATACTATCTATAAAGGACATATCCTTAAGGCTGAGGTCGTGCCCCGTGCCACCCGGCGCCGTAAACGGCAGACGGCAGGTCTGCGCACAGCGCCCTCTGTTGCCGCTTCTTCCGCCGAGCATCGCACTGAAATAGCACTGTCCCGAAAGTGACATGCAGAGTGCCCCGTGAACAAAGGCCTCAAGCTCTATATCGGTGTCGGCGGACACCTCCCGTATCTCCTCAAGGGACATTTCACGTGCAAGCACCGCACGTGTGGAGCCAAGCCCTTCAAGCAGCCTGGCTCCGGCCGGCGTGTGCAGACTCATCTGAGTGGATGCATGCACCGGCATATCGGGACATGCCTCACGTAAAAGCATGAAAAGACCCATGTCCTGCACAAGTATTCCGTCCACCGGTAAAGAACAGAGAAACTCGCAAAAATCAAGAGCTTCCGAAAGCTCATCGTCCTTCAGAAGCGTATTCACCGTAACGTATACCTTTACATTGCGCTCTCTCGCGAATTTCACGGCCTCCGCCATTTCCTCATTGGAAAAGTTCACGGCATTGGCTCTCGCAGAAAAAAGAGAACCGCCCATATAAACGGCATCCGCACCCGAAAACACCGCCGCTTTGAGCGCCGCCGGGTTTCCTGCCGGGGCAAGCACCTCTATCCTGTTTTCTTTATTTATAGCAATATTACTCATTATTATCTTCCTTAGCAAAAAAGCTTACAAGGCCGGTCTCGTCGCCGAAGTCCGGTCTCAGCGGATTTTTAAGAGGCGTTCTTTCGCCCACAGCGTGCTCCTGCACGGTATAATTCTCAGAAACGGCCGGTGCTGCCTGACGGGCACAGCTGAGCTCTTCCTCAAGCTCCGCTGTACGTGAACGCAGTGCCTCGAGCTCTGCCCTCTGTCCCTCAAGCTCCTCGCGCAGATTCAGGGCCGTGAGCACCGCCGCCTTCTCCACGGAGGCCGCATACGCTGTGTTGAGTATCTGCTGCATTCTGGATCGCACATCCTCCGCTATCAGCCTTGTAGCATTCTCATCCACATCGCCCGATACCGATATCTCGACACCGCAGATATTGAATCTGAATCTTGATTTTTCCATTTCCCGAATTCCTTTCTTCCCACGGCACCGCCCTTTGGCGACCGTGCTTTTCCGTATCACGGTGAATAAACCCTTTTTCTCTTTATATATTATATTGTATTCACGATAAAAAAGAAAGAGAAGAAGCGAAAATTTTCGGAATACTTGCAGAAATTTCCCGAAAACACTGCCAAAAAGCAGTTTTTCAAGAAAAAGGACTTGTTAAATCGCTATTTTTTTCTTATAATATTCATCGTAGCTCCATTGGTGATTTTCGCCAGAGATACATGTGAAATTTCGTACAAAGCTACCTATTTTTTTCTACTTGCCGTGCTTTCTGTAAAAAGCATACAAACACAGGCTCTTATTTTTGTTTTACTTGTCATTGCATTTCCCGCAATTTTAGTATATAATGTCTGTAAACCTTTTAGTATCGGTAATTTATTTGTATTATTTTGTACACATTTCACAAATATTCAATGTTTCAAGCATGTAACATCAAGGAGGACATTATGAATTACAGCATGAGCGTAGACCAGATAAAGGCCGCAATTAAAGATAAGCTCTCCAACATCTACGGCGTTTCCCCTGAAAACGCAACAAATGACGAGTATTATAAGGCTTCCGCACTCATCGTGCGCGACCTCATGATGCGCGGCAGAAATGAATTTGTTCAGAATGCCGAAAAAACCGAAACCAAGCAGATATACTACCTCTGCATGGAGTTCCTGCTCGGCCGTTCACTGAAGAATAACCTCTTCAACCTCGGCCTTGAGGAGAACTTCCGCAAGGCACTTAAGGATATGGGCATCCGTCTCAGCAGTCTCTATGAGCAGGAGCCGGACGCAGGCCTCGGCAACGGCGGCCTCGGTCGTCTTGCAGCCTGCTTCCTCGATGGCCTTGCAACACAGGGCTATCCGGCAATGGGCTATTCCCTGCGCTATGAATACGGCATTTTCCGCCAGAAGCTCGTTGAGGGCTGGCAGACCGAGCTGCCGGATTTCTGGCTGCCGGGCGGCGAGGTATGGATGCAGCAGGTTGACGAAAGCGCTATCGAGGTGCACTTCGACGGACATATCGAAGAGCAGTGGCATGACCATTACCATTCCGTACAGCACAAGGATTACACCTCCATCATGGCAATACCGTACGACCTGTATGTCTCCGGTATGGACGGCAAGGGAATTTCCGTCCTGCGCATATGGCGTGCAGCCGCAAATGAATTTGACATGAAGCTCTTTAACAGCGGCAATTACATCCGCGCTATCGAGCAGAACGCAATGGCAGAGACGATAACAAAGGTGCTCTACCCCGAGGATAACCACTATGAGGGCAAGAGCCTGCGTCTGGCTCAGCAGTACTTCCTGGTTTCCGCTTCCGTTCAGGATATCGTTCGCCGTCACCTCTATACACACAGCTCACTCAGCGATCTGCCGAAGCTTGCAGCTATACATCTTAACGATACACACCCGGTTCTTGCAATTCCGGAGCTTATGCGCATAATGCTCGACGAGTGCGGCTATGAATGGGACGATGCATGGGATATCGTAACACGCACCATCGCATACACAAACCACACCGTTATGAGCGAGGCTCTTGAGTGCTGGAGCGTAGAGCTGTTCAAGACACGTCTGCCCCGTATCTACCAGATAGTCGAGGAAATCAACCGCCGCTTCTGGAACGATATGCGAGCAAAAGGCGTTGACGAAAGCAAAATCTGGCGCATGGCACCGCTCTGCGACGGCTATGTCAAGATGGCAAACCTTGCCGTTCTCGCAGGCCACAGCACAAACGGCGTTTCCGCTCTCCACAGTGAGATACTCAAGGACAACGTATTCCATGATTTCTATACAGAGATGCCGAACAAGTTCAAAAATGTCACAAACGGTATTGCTCATCGCCGCTGGCTGAACCAGTCCAACCCCGAGCTTGCCGGACTCATCACAGAGCTTACCGGTGACGGCTACATCCACGATGCAGCTCAGCTTGAAAAGCTCATGGCGTTCAAGGATGACAGCTCCGTGCTCAAAAGGCTCGGTGAGATCAAGCTGCACAACAAACAGCGCCTTGCCGACTATATCAAGCGTACACAGGGCCAGACGGTTGACCCCAACAGCATATTTGACGTTCAGGTAAAGCGCCTGCATGAGTACAAGCGCCAGCACATGAACGCACTGCACATACTCTCCGTATATCAGTGGCTGCTCGACAACCCGCACGCCGAGTACACTCCGCACACCTTCTTCTTCGGTGCCAAGGCTGCTCCGGGCTACTACTTTGCAAAGGAAATCATGCAGTTCATCGTCTGCCTTGCAAATACCATCAACAATGATCCCCGTGTCAACGACAAGCTGAAGGTCGTATTTGTCGAGAACTACTGCGTATCCTGGGCTGAGCTCCTCACTCCGGCCGCTGAGATCAGCGAGCAGATATCTCTTGCCGGTACTGAGGCCTCCGGTACCTCCAACATGAAGTTCATGATAAACGGCGCTATAACACTCGGCACACTGGACGGCGCAAATGTCGAGATTCACGAGGCTGTCGGCGACGATAACATCCTTCTCTTCGGCATGACCACACCCGAGGTCAACAGTCTGCGTGCCTCCGGCTACAGACCGCGCAACCACTATGAGAACAACTCCGTCATCCGCAGAGCTATCGACGCACTCGGACACGGCTTTGATGCCAAGAATTTCCCGAATCTCCATAATGCACTGCTCAATGTTGACCAGTACATGGCTCTCGCGGATTTCAACTCCTACAGTGACGCACAGAGACGTGCGGAGGAGCTCTACAAGGATCAGGCAAAGTGGAATTCCATGTCCCTTGTCAATACCGCAAAGGCAGGCATCTTCGCAGCAGACCGCGCTATCCGCGATTACGCAAATACAATCTGGCTGGCAGAGCCGCTTAAATAATCAATAACCACAGAAGATACCGGAACACGTTCCGGTATCTTTTTGCGATACTATATGCTCAAGGAGTTCGTCACTCATGCCCTTTTTCAATTCACGAGATCCCGTCTACCGCAGTCCCACGGGCGCTGTAGCCGAGAACACCCGAGTACATTTTAAAATATCCGTGCCGCGCAACCTGCGGTGCTCCGCCGCATATCTTCTCATGCACGAGGATGGCGGCAAGACCACCTGCCTTGACATGTTCTGGTGCGGCATGAATAATTCCGACCACGAATGGTGGGAGTGTCACTTTACGCCGGAGACTCCTGGGCTGTACTTCTATCATTTTGAGCTGCGCACGGCTCGCGGAAGATCCGTGATGAAAGAGGACATAGGTGGCATGGCACGTACAGGTGGCGGCAGTGACTGGCAGCTCACGGTATATTCCGAGGAATTCACCACCCCCGACTGGCTCAGCGGCGGCGTGATATATCAGATATTCCCGGATCGCTTCTACAATTCCGGAACACCCAAGGAGAATGTGCCGAGTGACCGCGTTATCCACTCCGACTGGAATGAGCAGCCTGAATGGAGACCGAATGCCGACGGAAAAATTCTGAACAATGACTTCTTCGGCGGCGACCTCAAGGGCATAGAGCAAAAGCTCGACTATCTTGTATCGCTCGGAGTCACATGTATCTATTTGAATCCCATATTCGAATCCCACTCAAACCACCGATATGATACGGCAAACTACGAGAAGATCGACCCCATGCTCGGCACAGAGGCTGATTTTCGTTCGCTGTGCAGTGCCGCCCGTGAGCGCGGCATACACATACTGATAGACGGTGTATTCAGCCACACGGGAAGCGACAGTATATACTTCAACCGCGAGGGAAGATATCCCACCTGCGGTGCATATAATTCGCAGAGTTCGCCGTTTTACGACTGGTATTCATTCAGAAGCTGGCCGAATGATTACGAATGCTGGTGGGATTTTGTGACACTGCCCAATGTCCGCGAAGATGAGCCCGGCTACAATGAGTATATAAACGGCGCAAACGGAATAATCCGCCACTGGCTTTCCGCCGGTGCATCCGGCTGGCGGCTCGATGTCGCAGACGAGCTTCCGGATGAATTTCTGGACAATCTGAACCGTTCCGCAAAGGACTTCTCGAAGGATGCTCTCATTCTCGGAGAGGTCTGGGAGGACGCATCGAACAAGACGGCCTACGGAGTTCGCCGCAGATATCTGCTCGGCAGCCAGCTCGACAGCGTGATGAATTACCCCTTCAGTGAAGCTGTAATAGGTTTTCTGACGGGCGAGCACGCGTCACTGATGATGGACAGGATAGAATCCATCGTTGAGCATTATCCTCCGCAGGTTCTGCGCATATTAATGAACCATATCGGCACGCACGATACCGAACGCGTGCTCACGCTGCTCGGCGGCGAGGCCTCGGAGGAGCATGACCGCGAATGGCAGAGCCGTCAGCGCCTTTCCCATGACAGGCGCGATATGGCGCTGAAGAAGCTGCGTCTGGCATCCCTGCTGCAATTCATGCTGCCGGGTGTGCCGTGCATATACTACGGTGACGAGGCCGGCATGGAGGGCTGCCGCGATCCATTCAACCGCGCCTGCTATCCCTGGGGCAAGGAGGACGAGAACCTCATCGCGTGGTACCGCTATATATCGCTTTTAAGGCGTGAAAATATCGATATCCTGCGTGACGGCAAGCTGAGAAACATCTACAGCCATGACGATATACTCGCCTTTGAGCGCTATATTGAGACTCCGCTCGGCGAAAAGGCTCTGTTTATCGCTGTTAACAGAAGCGAAAACAATGCCGTGATACCCTCAATAGATTACCGCAGGGCACAGTTTATTTTCGGCGCGCCCTATACCAACAATACGGATGGCCCCGCAGATTTCAAGCTGCCGTCCTACGGCTTCACGATGCTGCGCATAGAGCGCTTCAACGATGTCTACGCTCCCGAGCTTGATGACTGATATATGTAAAACAAATCCCTTTGCCTTGTCAGCAGAGGGATTTTCTTTCGCCTTTCTTACATTTCTTTCTGCTTTTTTACATTTTTCGAAAGCTTCCTTACAAATGGCCCATGCTCGTTGTTTTTATATTTTCGGGGGCATATAATTCCTGTAAAGTCTTTTGGAGGGAGTGCTTAAAATGCGGCACAGTAAATCAACATCGGTCTTTATTTCACGCCGCAAGGCTCTGCAAGTTCTGCTTGCGGCCGTGCTGCTAATGCTTATTCTGGCGCTTATCGCAGTAGTACGCCGCTGCGGTTTTATCGATAAATCGCAGCCCGGAGAGAGCTCATACGCGGTGGAAAACTGGATCGACAACACAAAGGATTTAAATCTGATAGAGCAATACGCGATGGAAAACGATTGTTATATCACCGGGGATAAAATAAGGATCAGCGGCATAATGCTTCACTCGGTGGGCTCGGCACAGCCAAGCGCCAAGGCCTATGCAAGCAGCTTCAATACCTTTAATCCAAACGGCAGCGAGGTCTGTCCGCATGCCTTTATACAATCGGACGGCACAGTATATCAGCTTCTTCCGTGGGATATGAAGGGCTGGCACGCGGGCGGTTCTGCAAATTCATCCCATATCGGGCTTGAGATGTGCGAGTCATCCTCCATAGTCTACATAGATGACACTCAGCTCTATGCCGAGGATGAATCCGCTGTCGAATACACAAGGAACACCTATGAGGCCGCGGCAAGGCTGTGCGCCGCACTGTGTATACGCTATGAGCTGGATCCGCTTGAGTCCGGAGTAATCATCTCCCATTCCGAGGGCAATGCGCGCGGAATGGCCTCCGCACACCACGATCCCGAGCACCTTTGGGACGGACTCGGATTGGACTACTCAATGGACAGCTTCCGACTGGAGGTCGCCGCTATTATGAAAACCATGAAAAAATAACAAGAGCTTTTTGCCTGTTTTGCTTGATTTTTTGCGGCTTAAGCATTATAGTAATAACAGTTATTCTCAGTTAGGAGGAAACCTCATGAAACACATCAACGCCCGTTTCTCCCGGTCAAGCAGCCGGAGAATTTCGGCATCTTATATATGTATTATATCGTTAGCGGTTGTTCTCATCGCCTTTATGACTTCATGCGAAATGACTTCATGCGAAGCACATGACGACGACAAGGAGTATACCGGCAGTGCGATGGACAGAATCACTCTGCATTCCGACCCGGACTCTATCGTTATTATCGAGCAATTTGCCGAAAATAACGCGTGCTATATCGAAAACGAAGCGCTGACCGTAAAAGGGCTTATGCTCCACTCCGTCGGTGCCTCTCAGCCGAGCGCAAGGATATTTGCAAGAAATTACAACGTGCAATACCCCTACGGCAGTGCAATATGTCCGCACGCGTTCATACAGTCCGACGGCACGGTCTATCAGATACTGCCCTGGGACACCGTCGGCTGGCACTCAGGCGGCTCTTCAAACGAGACCCATATAGGCGTTGAAATGTGCGAGCCGGATACCATCACCTATACCGGCGCAAACGAATTCACGCTCGACTCTCCGGAAGAAGCCAAGCAGTATGTTGACGATACATATAACAGAGCAATTACCCTGTTCGCCCGGCTATGCATCGAGTATAATCTCAACCCGCTCGAGGACGGCGTGATAATCTCTCACAGCGAGGGCTGTGCACTAGGTGTGGCTTCAAACCACGGAGACCCGGAATATCTCTGGCGCGGCGTTGGACTTCCGTACACAATGGATACCTTCAGAGCCGCAGTTGCCGTTCGAATGGACGAGCTGAATACTCAAGTTTGAGTAATATCAATTTAACACAGAGTATTTTAAATGGCAGGTAGCCTTCGGATTACCTGCCATGATTTATATTTGCTCAGTAAGATACAATTATAAAGGAAATTTTTGTTGCCAAATTAAGTGTGTGGTATGTCCTTAACGTTGATTAAAACCAAATTTGATTTTTGCAAAATAAATACAAATTATAGAAGAATACTATATAAAGATTTTGAAATTGCGAATATGGCAGTGTAACGTTTGTAATAGAAATGCAGGAGTCATAACCTGTCACTGCCTTTATCCAGAAATTCTAGAAAA